>NZ_CP172568.1:415000-960000 GCF_053011625.1 Enterococcus sp. PLH-Efm8 | reverse complement strand
AACCCTCCAACACTTAGCACTCATCGTTTACGGCGTGGACTACCAGGGTATCTAATCCTGTTTGCTCCCCACGCTTTCGAGCCTCAGCGTCAGTTACAGACCAGAGAGCCGCCTTCGCCACTGGTGTTCCTCCATATATCTACGCATTTCACCGCTACACATGGAATTCCACTCTCCTCTTCTGCACTCAAGTCTCCCAGTTTCCAATGACCCTCCCCGGTTGAGCCGGGGGCTTTCACATCAGACTTAAGAAACCGCCTGCGCTCGCTTTACGCCCAATAAATCCGGACAACGCTTGCCACCTACGTATTACCGCGGCTGCTGGCACGTAGTTAGCCGTGGCTTTCTGGTTAGATACCGTCAAGGGATGAACAGTTACTCTCATCCTTGTTCTTCTCTAACAACAGAGTTTTACGATCCGAAAACCTTCTTCACTCACGCGGCGTTGCTCGGTCAGACTTTCGTCCATTGCCGAAGATTCCCTACTGCTGCCTCCCGTAGGAGTTTGGGCCGTGTCTCAGTCCCAATGTGGCCGATCACCCTCTCAGGTCGGCTATGCATCGTGGCCTTGGTGAGCCGTTACCTCACCAACTAGCTAATGCACCGCGGGTCCATCCATCAGCGACACCCGAAAGCGCCTTTCAAATCAAAACCATGCGGTTTTGATTGTTATACGGTATTAGCACCTGTTTCCAAGTGTTATCCCCTTCTGATGGGCAGGTTACCCACGTGTTACTCACCCGTTCGCCACTCCTCTTTTTCCGGTGGAGCAAGCTCCGGTGGAAAAAGAAGCGTTCGACTTGCATGTATTAGGCACGCCGCCAGCGTTCGTCCTGAGCCAGGATCAAACTCTCATAAAAAGTTCGAACAATCTTGCGATTGTTAAGCTCAATTTGTTTGCTAGCATATTGCTTGCTTGTTAAAAATGTTTGTTGTCTTGAATTGAATCAAGACGCCCTACACATTTGGTTTGTCTTACTTTGTTCAGTTTTCAAAGGTCTAATCTTTTTGTTTCAACAACTCTTTAATCTTATCAGATTCAGAAGAGAATGTCAACAACTTCTTTGTTTATTTTTTCTAAACGTCTTTGTCACTCATTAGCAGCGACTTGATTATCATATCATCTTTATTGTTATTTGTCAACAACTTTTTCGAAGTTTTTTTCGATAAAATCAAGCTTTATTAGCTACCTCATCCAAACGACTTCGTTATTATAACATGACATCAAAAGTGCGTCAACCCTATTTTTTATAATTTTTAGTGACACCTTAAAGGAATCATTTAGAACAAATAATAATATAGCAATCTCTTTATAAAATTGCAATAGAAAATTCCCTATTTTTATTTATTATTTTTAAACACGAATATTACAGCATTTCATTGTTTTTTCGTTCATCTAAAAGCTACTTACGTTTAATTAACGGATGTTATTCTATTTAATTGTTCGCTAGTTTTTTTTATAATGACATCCCTGAATTTCTAACTTGCTTGTATTTTGTACCTTATTCTTTGTTGGATATATAAAAAAACAAGTAAAGCACATGCTTTACTTGTCTTCTGCCTTTGCGATAGGAATAAAGATTCTAAAAATTGTCCCTTGCCCTACTACACTTTCTGCTAAGATACGTCCTTTATAGTTTTCAACCAGTTGTTTAGCGATAGACAACCCCAGACCATTTCCACCCTTCGTTCTAGCTCTTGCTTTATCCACTCGATAAAAACGATTGAAGATCTTATTAAGGTCTTCTTTGGGTATTCCTTCGCCAAAGTCCTGAATCGCGATCTCAAATTCATTCAGAGTGGAAGAAATAGAGATATGGACTTCTTTTCGTGTAGTTGAATACTTTACTGCGTTATCCAATATGATAATGATTAATTGTTCAAAGTGATTACGATAAATTTGCAGGGTCACTTCTTTTGTCAAATCATCATCTAAAGTGATCACATAGTCTGGATATAATATCTTGAAATTATTATAAACTTGATAGGTGACTTCTTTTCCTTTAGTTGTTTCATTCGCATAATGAACATCTACTTGTTCTGCTCTTGATAAGTCTAGCATCTCTTGAACTAAGCTTTTCATACGGCTAATTTCTTGCATGCTGGCGCTTAATGATTCTTCTAATATCTCAGGATCATCTTTCCCCCAACGATTTAGCAGACTAAGATGCCCTTCAATAATTGCAACAGGTGTCCTTAACTCATGAGATACGTCTTCCACGAATTGCTCTTGTTGTTCAATATACAAACGCATACGGTCAAGCATCTCATTGAATATTTCAGCTAAATCTGCCAATTCATCATTTGTGTCGATTTCAGGCATGTGGATATCTGATTGCGGATCTTTACGTATAGTATCCATTGTATCTCTGAGTACCTTGAGTGGTTTTAAGAAATAAGAAGATAAAAAGAAACCTAAAATACTACTTAAGATCAAAGAAACAACTTCTAAAACAATAAGAGTCAATAATAGCTTATTTCGAATATCATAGAAAGAAGATAATTCATAGAAGCTTTGCGCATAGCCGATCTTTTCTCTTGTACCTTTAGAATATATAGGCTGGATAGATAAAAAGCCAGTTTTTCCTTCTAGTGTAACGATCGTTGGAACTTTACGTGTAGTCTGAATCAGGTTTCGACTGTTTTCATGGGTTTTAAAAATCAAGTTCTCGTCCAAATCATAAACATAAAGATCCATTGATGGCTGCCCTAGCTCAGCTATAAAGGAATCGATCTTCATTAAGTTTCCTTCGACCAGTGAAGTATGATCTACGACCTCATCTCCGTCATTTGTCGCTTTCGTCAGATTACGATACGTATTTACTAATGTCAGTTCTTCATCCGAGTTAGCCAAACGAGAAGCTACTTCTGAAATCGTACGCTCTACATTGTTTCTTTCTTTTGCCACAATCAGATTGATAGATGATTTATAGGTAATGACAGCGAAAATTGTAAACACAACGAATATGAAGAAAGAACTCGCAAAGGCCCACTTGATTGTCAAGGAGGGCCCTTTCAGTTCTCTTTTTTCCGATTTTTTCGGCTTTATCACGAGCGCATCACATAACCTGTTCCGCGTACAGTTTGGATATAGCTTTCCTCCCCGGGAACGTCAATTTTGTTGCGAAGATAACGAATATATACGTCCACTACGTTTGTTTCAACTTCTGTTTCGTATCCCCACACTTTATTTAGTAAAACGTCACGTGCTAATACCACGTTCACGTTTTCCATTAAAGTAAGCAGCAACTCGTATTCTCTTTTTGTTAGTTCAATTACTTCATTTCCGCGACGTACGACACGGTTTTCTTTTTCGATAGTCAAATCGCGATAAGTAATAGTAGTTTGTTTAGCCACATTTTTATCGCCTTCAATATCGATTCGACGCAACAATGCACGAAGACGTGCTAATAATTCTTCGATAGCAAATGGTTTGACGATGTAGTCATCTGCTCCGTGGTCAAGTCCAGATACACGATCGATCACAGAATCTCTTGCAGTCATCATAATGATTGGTGTATTTTTGACTTGGCGTACACGTCTGCAGACTTCTAAACCGTTCAATTCTGGGAGCATCAGATCCAACAATATGGCATCCCACTCATTATTTAATGCCGCATCTAAACCAGTTCGGCCGTTGTAGTGGACTTCTGCGTTATACCCTTCATGCTTCAACTCTAGCTCGACAAATCGTGCCAAGTTCTTTTCATCTTCAATGATTAGAATATTGCTCATTTATTATTTTATCCTTTCTATTCTACTGGCTTTTTAAAAACTCTATCATTATACCGATAATATGCTTAAAAATCTATAGTCATTTTATCATGGATAGCAATTTTAAAAAAGAGCTGAAGTCTACTCATAACAATCGACTTCAGCTCTTTCGTCCTCTTTTTATTTTCTCATTTCCTAACAGCCGAAAGACTATTATTCTTCATGGTACCATGAGTAATGGAAGATTCCTTCTTTGTCGACACGTTCATAGGTATGTGCGCCAAAGTAATCGCGTTGGGCTTGGATTATATTTGCAGGCAGACGTTCTGCTCTGTATGAATCGAAGTAAGCGATGGCTGATGAGAAAGTCGGTACAGGTACGCCAGCTTGGACAGCCAAGGCAACGACGTCTCTGACTGATTGCTGATATTTTTTCGTGATTTCAACGAAGTAATCATCTAGCAATAAATTTTCGATCTCAGGATTTTTGTCATAGGCATCCGTAATTTTTTGCAAGAATCGAGCTCGGATGATACATCCAGCGCGCCAGATTTTTGCGATTTCACCAAATGGCAAGTCCCAATCAAATTCTTTTGAAGCGACACGTAATTGAGCAAATCCTTGGGCATAACTCATGATTTTACTGAAATACAACGCTTCTCGGATTTTTTCGACCAATTCTTTTTTGTCTCCCGTGAACTCAAAATCGTTCGTACGAGACAAAATCTTGCTTGCTTGTACGCGTTCTTCTTTATAAGCAGAAATATAGCGGGCAAATACAGATTCAGTGATCAATGGAAGTGGCACACCTAAGTCAAGCGCGCTTTGGCTTGTCCATTTACCTGTTCCTTTATTCCCAGCTGCATCAAGGATCACATCTACTACTGGTTTACCTGTTCCTTCATCGTCTTTACGTGTCAGAATGTCAGCAGTGATTTCTATCAAATAGCTGTCTAATTCGCCTTGATTCCATTCTTTAAAGATATCAGCCATTTCTTCTACTGAAAGGTTTAAAATATTCTTCATTAAGTCATAAGATTCAGCAATCAGTTGCATATCTCCATACTCAATACCGTTGTGTACCATTTTCACATAATGTCCGGCTCCATTTGGGCCAATATATGTGACACATGGTGCTCCGTCTTCTGCTTTTGCAGAAATTTGCTCTAAGATTGGTGCAACTAGCGCATAGGCTTCTTTTTGTCCACCAGGCATGATTGAAGGTCCTTTTAAAGCTCCTTCTTCACCACCGGAAACGCCTGTACCGATAAAGTTGATGCCAGAGTTGGCTAACTCTTCATTACGACGCATCGTATCTTTAAAGAATGTATTTCCTCCGTCAATCAAAATATCGCCTTTATCAAGGTGAGGAAGTAACTCTTGGATTGTTGCATCTGTTGCCGGTCCTGCTTTGACCATTAGCAAGATCCGACGTGGTTTCTCGATAGATTCTACAAATTCTTCGATTGTATATGTTGCTTTGAAATTTTTATCTGGGTGTTCTTCTACTACAGCGGTTGTTTTAGCCCCTGTACGATTGAATAAAGCCACTGAATAGCCGCGGCTTTCTATGTTCAAGGCTAGATTTTTACCCATAACGGCCATACCGACAACGCCGATTTGTTGTTTTGACATATGAACTCCTCCTACATACGGGATTTCTCCCTAATCTCTTACATTATAGCTTAACACGGCTACATTGCAAACTAAAGAACAACATATTTTGGCTCTATAATTTATGGGACTGATGAATCAGAATTGATTCTTCAGCCCCATTTTTATTTTAGGTATTAAAAAACATATCGTTCTCTAGTATGATTAAATCACGACAAAATAAACAACTGAGAGGACGATATGCTATATGAATGATTCTATCAAAAAAATGCTGCGATTAATAGAGAAAGATTTGATGATTACAGAGGTCTCTTACGAGACCTTTCAGAAGAAAAAGACGTTGATCGTCGATGCTGTTTTCTCACCTGCTCCCCATACCTGTAGAAATTGTGGTTCTACTGTGGTAGATGGAAACGGGAAAGTAATTGTAGTGAAAAATGGGAAGAAGGAAACGATTGTCCGCTTTGAACAATACAATCACATGCCTTTGGTTATGCGCTTAAAAAAGCAGCGCTATACCTGTAAAAACTGTCGAACCCATTGGACGGCTCAAAGTTATTTTGTTCAACCCAGACATTCAATCGCGAATCATGTCAGATATAAAATTGCTTCTTTACTGACTGAAAAAGTATCTTTATCTTTTATTGCGAAAAATTGTCAGGTATCTTTGACCACCGTTATTCGTACGTTGAAAGAGTTTAAAAGCTACTTACCAAAGCAATCTAAGAGGATTCTCCCCAGAGTATTGATGGTTGATGAATTTCGTTCGCACGCTTCCATAGAAGATAAAATGAGCTTTATTTGCGCAGATGGCGAAACAGGACAATTAATTGATGTCTTGCCTACGCGTAAATTGCCTCGATTAACAAGCTATTTCTTAGGCTGCGCTAATCCTGAAGAAGTAAAATTTTTAGTCACAGACATGAACGCCGCCTACTTCCAGCTTACCAAACGTATTCTGCCAAATGCGAAAGTAGTGATTGATCGGTTTCATATTATCAAACACATGAATCAAGCCTTTAATGAGTTGCGTATCCGTGAAATGAATGAACTTCGTAAAGTAGGACAGAAAAGTCAGGCAGAAAAACTGAAAAAGAACTGGCGCTTTTTGCTAAAAAATCGTGCAAACATCAACCATTATGAATACAAAACATGGAAAAGTTTTCGAGCACCAAAATACCCATTTCTTACGGAAGCGATGATGATTGATCGATTGCTTGGCTTTTCTACGTCCCTGAAGGAGGCGTATCCCTATTTTCATGAATTAGTTGAAGCCTTTCGAGACAAAGACCCTGACTTATTTTTCTCCTTATTGGCAGAACTTCCCGAAACGTTAGATGACGGCTTTCGGGAAAAGCTCCAAAACCTTCTGACCTATGAAGAAGGCATCACCAACGCGATGATCTATCCTTACACCAATGGAAAAATAGAAGCGAAGAATACCCATATAAAGACAATGAAACGAGTATCCTACGGATTTAAATCATTTGAGAACATGAGAATTAGAATCTTTTTGATCAATCAATTAATCAAAGTAAGATAACAAAAAATCTGAGCCAGAATGAGGTTCATTCTGACCCAGATTTGATTTTGTACAACCCATCAGTCCTTATTGACAAAGAGCCCATATTTTTTATTTACCGACTACAAAAAAATAAACCTCAAGGCTCCATGGTTAGCCTTGAGGTTTTACATTTTCTAATTAAAATGTATTAAGCTTCTTTTGACATTACGTCCTTACCATCATAGTAACCACAATTTGCACATACGTGATGGCTTTTTTTCATTTCACCACAGTTTGGACATTCGTTTAACCCTTTGATTGTCAATTTGTAGTGTGTACGACGTTTTGCTTTTTTAGCTTTTGATGTTCTTCTAGCTGGTACTGCCATTTTGCTACACCTCCTTGTAAAGTCTTGTATCTAAATTAGACACAATATATTCCAATCTTACTTGTTATCGTCGTCTTTTGATTTAGAATCAAAAAGTTCAGATAGTTTTGCAAGACGAGGATCAATTTTATTCTCGGCTTCTTCCATTTTTCTGCGCTGGTATTCTTCTTCGGAAACAACTTCCCAATCATTGCCTTTTGGAAGTTCTGTTGCTGCTTCCTCTTCTTTTGTCAATACCCGCATTGGAATCGCCAATAAGATGTTGTCTTCAATCGACTCTGCTAAATTCAATAATGGACCTTCAATTAGCAAAATCTCATCTGCAGACATTTGTTCATCTCTACTTTGGAATTGTTCTTCTGTCATGAATACTTCGTCTACAGAAAAATCCATGGGCAGTTCAACAGGTTCTAGTGAACGTGTTGAAGGAACTGTCAAAGTCGTCTGCACAGTGTAATGAACGATATAGCCTTTCTTATCAACTGAGACCAAACCTTCGACTTCCACTGGCGCAACATCAAGTATTAAATTGTCTCGCTTCATGAGAGCGGCTTTCAAGTCGAGCGTCTCATGAAAAGTTAACGGTGTCTCCTGGTATTTTCTCAATTCCAATAAAGACCATTTCATTTTTCATCACTCCTAAGCAACAAAAGCAATTATACAGGGCAAAAAGCATGTTGTCAATGAAATTTTCTTGACACCTTGCAGTTCATAAAAAAACAGAAAAATCTTTATTAGAAAGCCTCTGTTTGCTATCATCCTCAGAATCATTTACAATAATCATTATTCCATTAAAGGAGCGGATGATCTTCATGAACACGAAAGATATCGAATACTATGTCCAAATCGTCAAACAAAAAAATTTTACGAAAGTGGCTAATTATTTCCGTGTGAGCCAACCTACTATTACATATGCATTACAACGTCTTGAAAAAGAGTTTGACACCGTACTTATTACAAGAGATCGATCGCATCACGAATTAATCGTCACGCCTTCTGGAAAGCAGCTGTTTCTCCATGCACAAACCATTCTCCAAGAGATTTCTACTGCAAGAGCTGAAATCACTCAGTTGCAAAAGAAAAAGCTTCGTTTTGGCATGCCTCCTATTATCGGCAATGAATACTTTCCTAAACTGTCAAGTTACTTTATCAAGCATGAATTGATGAATCAAATTGAGATTACCGATGGAGGCTCTCGGGACTTATACGGGATGATCCGACAAGGGAGGATCGATTTAGCTGTATTAGGCTCAACACAGCCAATCGTGGATCAATATTTAGAAACAGAGTTACTTTTGGACAAACGTTTCATGATCGTCGTGCCACCTACACATCCTCTTTCCAAGCAGGATACTGTCTCTTTCAAAGATATAGCAGATGAACAGTTTGTACTATTGAACGAACATTATGTCCACCCCGCAGCATTCACTAAGCTTTCTAAACAAACACATACTCATCCAAAAGTTGTTTATCAAAGCAATGACTTGACGATTTTAAAGAGTATGGTCCGAGAAAATGTGGGTATCGGTTTTTTGGCAGAGATTGCTGTCCATCCTGAAGATCATTTAGTTTGCCTCCCTCTTTCAGATGAAGTTCAGCCTCGCTTCTTGATTTCATTGGCAAAACGAACACAGCAGATCGTCACGCCTCTTCAAGAACAAGTAGTCCAAGTTATCCATGAATTCGTTACAGCACAAAAAAACAGCTCTTCGTAAAAGAAGAGCTGTTTTTATTTTTTATTAAGCTAAATTAGATAGCTGTTGTTTCGCCACGGTAAACGATGCCGCGACGTGAATCAACGGTAATCAATTCACCTTCTGTAATTGTTGTTGTTGCGCCTTTAGCACCAACGATTACAGGAATATCTTGTGCAATTCCTACAACTGCAGCGTGAGAAGTCAATCCGCCTTCTTCAACGATAACAGCAGCTGCTTTTTCGATTGCAGGCATATATTCTTTGTCAGTTGATGGTACAACTAGAACCATTCCGTCTTTTGCTTTTTTTACAGCTTCTTCAGCAGATGAAGCAATAACTGCATTTGCAACGACAGATTTTTGTCCAACGCCTTGAGCTTCTAATAATTTAGAACCAATCATTTGAATTTTCATCACGTTAGTTGTTCCGCGTTCACCAACTGGTACACCAGCAGTGATCAAGATTAAATCGCCTTCTGATGCGAAACCTAATTCAACAGCTTTTTTAGCTGCTAGTTCAAACATTTCATCAGTTGTTGATGGTTTTTCAGCAACTGTTGGGTAAACGCCCCAGTTTAACATCAAACCACGTTTTGTGCGTTCGTCAAAAGTAACAGCCAAGATATCTGCATCTGGACGATATTTTGAAATCATTTTTGCAGTGTATCCTGATTCAGTTGCAGCAACGATTGTTTTCACGCCTAGATTTTTTGCAGCACGAGCTACAGATAAACCGATTGTTTCAGTTACATCTGTTTTATCGAATTCGTTCAATTGGAATGTACCTAATTCTGATAATGCATTTTCAGCTTCTTGGTCGATACGTGCCATTGTTGAAACAGCTTCAACTGGGTAGTCCCCGTTTGCAGATTCACCAGATAGCATTGTTGCATCTGTGCCATCAAATACAGCGTTAGCAACGTCAGAAGCTTCCGCACGTGTTGGACGTGGGTTTTCTTGCATTGATTCTAACATTTGTGTAGCAGTGATAACTGGGATACCAGCAGCATTACATTTTTTGATAATGCGTTTTTGAACCATTGGTACTAGTTCAGCTGGGATTTCAACACCCATATCTCCGCGGGCAATCATAACACCGTCAGAAACTTTGATGATTTCGTCAATGTTGTCGATACCTTCTTGAGATTCGATTTTAGGGAAGATTTGAACATGAGTCATGTCTTTTTCTTCTAAGATTTCGCGGATATCTAGAACGTCTTGTGCTTTACGTACAAAACTTGCAGCGATAAAGTCGATATCGTTGTCTAAACCAAAACGAATATCGTCAGCATCTTTTGGAGTAATACCTGGCAAACTAATAGAAACGCCTGGTGCATTTACCCCTTTACGTGATCCTAGCATACCTGCATTTTTAACTTCTACGACTAATTCACGGTTTGCTTCGTCTTTTTCAATGATTTGCATATCGATCAAACCATCATCAAATAAAATGTGTCCGCCAACGTGAACATCGTCAAATAATCCTGGGTAAGTAACCGCGATTTTTTCTTTTGAACCTACATGTTCAGGATCCATAGAGATGCGTGTTTGATCTCCTACTTCAAATTTGATGTATCCTGCACGACCAAAATCAGCTTCTGTTGTGCCTTGAACAGTTGTACGGATTTCAGCTCCTTTTGTATCTAAAAGAATACCGACATCTTTTCCTGTCTTTTTAACTGCTTCACGGACCATAGTCATACGTGATAATTGTTCTTCATGGTCACCATGAGAAAAATTAAAGCGGAAGACATTTGCCCCAGATTCAATCAATTGAGAAATAATTTCTACTGAGTTACTTGCTGGTCCTAATGTACTAACGATTTTGGTTTTTTTCATTTAAAAAACTCTCCCATTCAATTTTGTTTATTTAAAGCTGTACACAGCTTAAATAGCTTGGTTTCTTTCACTCTTAAAATGAAAGTGAATTATTTAGATCATATAGTGATAAGTCTGGTTTATGTTTGTTGTTTTCAAGTGTATCAATGATGTCAGACGCAACGATTTCGTTGTCATGGATACCGACACATAATCCACCTTTTCCTTCTTGAAGCAATTCGACAGCGTAAGCACCGAATTTACTTGCCAACACGCGGTCGCGTGCGCTTGGTGCTCCACCACGGACAACGTGTCCCAAGATAGATACACGTGTATGATAGTCACCAAATTCTGAAAGTTTCTCAGCGAATTCATTTCCGCCCATTACACCTTCAGCCAAGATGATCAAGCAATGTTTCTTCCCGCGATCGCGGCCTTCTTGGATTTTTTTAGCAACTGAAGCCATATCAAAATCATGTTCTGGGATGATGATTTCATCCGCTCCGCCAGCCACACCTGACCATAAAGCGATGTCTCCTGCATTGCGTCCCATTACTTCGATAACGAATGTACGAACATGAGAAGTCGCTGTGTCACGAATACGGTCAATTGATTCTAGTACTGTATTGATTGCTGTATCAAAACCGATTGTGAAATCAGTCCCAGGAATATCATTATCGATTGTTCCAGGAATACCTACTGCTGGGAAACCGCGTTTTGTCAAAGCCATTGCGCCATGATAAGAGCCGTCTCCTCCGATAACCACTAGACCTTCGATTCCGAATTTTTTCAATTGTTCGATTCCTTTTAATTGACCTTCTTCAGTTGCAAATTCTGGATAACGTGCAGAATACAAGAATGTACCACCACGTTGGATCTTGTCACCTACATCTGCCACATCAAGACGACGAATATCTCCAGCAACTAAACCGGCAAAACCATAATTGATCCCGTATACTTCCAGTCCTTCGTAAATACCTTTACGAACAACGGCACGAACAGCTGCATTCATTCCAGGTGCGTCTCCGCCACTGGTCAAAATTCCGATGCGTTTCATAATAAACATTCACCTCATTAAAATACTTTATCCTAAGTATGACTTAGGTTTACAACCATTTTTGCGTTAACCACGACTAACATTCTAACATTATTTTTCTCACTTGTCTTGATTTACGGATAAAAAAATGAAAAAAAATGAAAGCAAGTAGTATTTTTTACCGTAAGTTATTTGAAAACCACATTATCTTCGCCAAGCAGATAAATAAGTTGCCCCTTTATACTCTTGCTGTCATCCACCCAATAAGCATCTGACAGAACTACTTTTCGTTGCGTTTTTTCGTGATACATAACTACTGGTATATATCCTGGGTGTTTCTGAAAAATCACTTGTAATTGTTTCATTATCTCGGGATCTTCCCGTTCTTCTGTAATACGCAAATAGCAAGTTTGTGAAGGATACTGGGCTTCTAACTGGTTAGGATCAGCAAAGCTTTCTCCAATTAGTTGCAGTTCCTGATTATATTTGCTGATTTCGCTCCGCCCTTGAACAAAGATCACTCGATCAACGGCAAACAAATTACGATATTTACGATAAAGAGTTGGAAAAACTGTGACAGAAATTTCTCCACTACTGTCGGTTCCTTCAACAAAGGCCATCAGTTCTCCTTTTTTTGTCCGAATTTCTCTAACTTCCTTGATCATCACTAATAAATTGACTGGTTGATTAGGGACGATATCTGTAATCAGCTGAACTTGTTTAGCTAAACGAAGACGATCAAACCCTTCTGCAGGATGACCTGACAAATAAATACCTAAGTACTCCTCTTCCAGCTTCAAGCGTTCTTCTAGTGTATAGTCAGCGACTTCTTCTTCTTTTAATGCCATGATTCCCAGCAAGTCAAGACTTCCACCACTGTAAACGATATTTTGGATTTTTCCTTCGAGATCAAGCATCAATTGTTTCCTGTTAGGAGATAATTCATCAAAAACTCCTACTGCTGTCAGTGATTGCAGTAACTCTAATTTCAGCCAACGCTTATCGATCCGTATGAGGAATTGATCCACTGACTGGAACGGGCCATTTTGTTTTCTTTCGTTTAATATATCTTCTACAAAATCACGCCGAATACCTTTTATCGCTGTCAGTCCGAATCTGATTTCTTCCTTATTGACCAACTCAAAACTGGAATTACTTTGATTAATGGACGGCGAGGAAAGTTTGAGTTTATTTTTACGTGCTTCTGCAATATATTCTTTCAATTTTGATGTGTTATGCCGAACAGAATTCATCAGGCTGGTAAAGAAAGCACCTGGATGATGGGCTTTTAGATACGCCATTTGGAATCCCACGAATGAATAAGCAAATGCATGTGACCGATTGAATCCATAGTTTGCAAATTTTTCGATATATTCATATACGGTCGCTGCTGTTTTTTCCGAATATCCCTGTTGTAATGCTCCTGATACAAAATGCGACTTTTCTTCATCTAATACGTCTTTTTTCTTTTTACTCACTGCCCGTCGCAGAATATCTGACTGCCCTAATGTAAATCCAGCCATAGTCGAGGCGATCTGCATGATTTGTTCCTGATAGACGATCACTCCATATGTGTTTTTCAAAATCGGGATCAGTGAATCATCTGGGTAGCGAATGGCTTCTTTTCCTTTCTTCCTGGCAATGAAGGTATCTATATTTTGCATAGGGCCTGGTCGATACAATGCATTGACTGCGGCAATATCTTCGATGTTTTCTGGATCTAATCTTCGTAAAACGTTCCGGATACCAGCAGATTCAAATTGAAATACTCCTGAGGTTTCGCCTCGTTGAAACAAGAGCAGCGTTTTTGCATCATTTAGCGGGATCTCTTTTAATCGGATCTCATACCCTTCTACTCGCTTAACAGCTTTCAAAGTAAAATCAATAATCGATAAGTTGCGTAGTCCTAAAAAGTCCATTTTCAAAAGACCGATTGCTTCTACCTCATTCATCGTATACTGGGTCAGAAAAGCTTCATCAGAACCGCGTTGGAGCGGAACTAGTTCAAGTAGATTCTTATCGCTGATAACTACACCTGCTGCGTGAGTCGAAACATGTCTTGGCAATCCTTCTAAAATCACTGCAGTTTTGAATAAAAGTTGGTTTTTTTCGCTTGCCTGAACTAATTCTACTAATTGATGCGAAGTTTTATAAGCTTGGGTCAATGTGATTTTCAATTGATTGGGTATTGCTTTTGACCAGCGGTTTGCTTCACTTTGCGATAAACCAAACACTCTAGCTGCATCTCTAAGAACCATTTTTGCTGCCATTGTGCCAAATGTTGCGATTTGTGCCATATGATATTGTCCATACTTTTCTCGAACATAATTCAATACTTCTTCACGTCGATTGTCAGGAATATCCAAATCGATATCTGGCATCGTAAAGCGTTCGGGGTTTAAAAAGCGTTCGAACAGCAAATCATATTCTAATGGATCCACATCTGTGATTTCTAACACATAGGCTACTAATGAACCCGCAGCAGAACCACGACCTGCACCGGTAACGATTTTGTTTCTATGAGCAAAAGCCATTACATCCCATACGATCAAGAAATAATCATCGAATCCCATTTGATGGATGACAGATAACTCGTAGTCCAAACGTTCTTGGTATTCCTTTGTATAGTCAGTGATTCGGCGTTCCACTTGCGAATAGCATAACTCTCTTAAATATTCTCCAGCTTGTTTTCCATTAGGAACTGGATAATGCGGAAGTAATTTCTGATGGAACTGGAATTCAAATGAAATCGATTCAGCTAAACGCTGGGCGCCTATTACAGCTTGGGAAAGACCCGCTTTTTCGAATCGTTTGATCATTTCTTGTTCTGAAAGAAGATAGACATTTGCTGTTAGTGGTAAAGATGCAGATAAATTTTCTAAAGGTATTTGGCTTCCCTCTTTGATATGTTTCATCACTTCAAGTGCAAAAAGTTCTTCTTGTTGTAAACTAGCGATGGGATGTAATGCACAAAGCGAATAATTTTCTTTTATCACATACTGATACCATTCAGGCAATTGATCAGGCGTGTTTTCTGTCAAGCCGATATAAAAATTTCTAGTAAAAACATTTTCAAGTAAAAACTGCCAATGACCGAAAAAGTTATCCTCTTTATTGAAAGCCTCAGAAACAGAATGATTTGCCGGAACAACAAACGCTAGATGGTCGGTTTCTGTCATTTCTGCAAGTTCCAATTTTTCTTGGATCATTTTTCGGCTGGAAAGTTTCATCAGCTGCTGATAACCTATTTCATCTTTTGCGTACGCAAGCAAGCCATAATTTTTTTCTTCATAAGTATAACTAAGATGTAATCCAATGATTGGCTGTACTCCTTCTTCTACACAAATACGATAGAATTCAGGTGCACCGTATAAGACATCTTTATCCGTTATGGCTAATGAAGTGTAGCCTTGTTTTTTTGCTTCTTGTACATATTCTCGAATACGTATCGTACTTTGTAAAAGAGAATAAGAAGTAATTGTATAAAGTTGTGGGAAAAACATCTTGCATTCCGCCTTTTTTTTCGTTAAAATTCACTAGCGTTAAAAGGTTTGATCCTTTTACTTTCATTAAGATAGCAGGCGCTGAAGTTGATTATTCCACTTCATTTGCTTGCTTGTAATCTGTAGGAATGAGTTCTTTCGCAAGAACTCAAATTTTATTGAGATTTGGTCTCGTTTCTTTACATTCAAAGAAAATCTGGTAAAATTAAGATAGAAAAGAGGTGTTCTTTATGCGATATATCGTTACATTATTCTGGGCTGTCGTTCTAGGTCAAGTAGTCGGTTATATTGGTGCTGCATTAACAAGCGGAACATATGATTTTACTTTGACAACAATCATTTCATTCATTGCGGGTGTCATTATCCTTTTGATTGGTGCAGTTGCGCCAAGAAAAGAAACCTCTGCCCATTCGTAAAAAAACAGCCAAGAGCTTGAGATTTCTCAAGCTCTTTTTTATTTTCTACTCCTCACCACCATTATAATCTGCTGCGAAGAACTTTACGAAAGTTGAATAAAGAAAGAAGAATATTTGACAGAACAAACAAACTTGTCACAATAAAAACAGCACTGTAATTATAAGCATGCGCGACTGTCGATCCTAGCATGGGACCTAAAACTTGTCCAAAGTTGCTAAACATCTGATTGTAGCTATAGATTCGGCTGACTCCTTCTTGAGGCGTAATCTTACTGATCAGTGTATTGACAGAAGGCATCAAAGCGCCAGTTGAAAAGCCTAAAATAAAGCGAAGTATACCTAATTGGAGCGGTGTAGTGACGAATGCCATAGGTAAATAACAGCAAAATGATAAAATGAGTCCTCCAATTAGAACTTTTTGATTCCCAATCTTATCCCCTAGTTTTCCTAGTTTCGGTGAAGAAAAGACAGCGGAAACACCAGCTATCGAAACAATCAAGCCGCTGACAAAAAGGATATTTTCTGTACTTCCGCTCAATTCACGAATATATAAGGTCAAAATAGGGCTGATCGTAGTGATTCCTATCTGTAAAATCAAGGTCGTAATGAAGAGACCGATCAAAATAGAGAGATGATCCATTTTTGAAAAAATTTCTTTGGTGCTTATCAGATCTTTTTTCTCGATTGGATGGAAATCTTCTTTGACTAAGAAAATGGTCAATACCGTTGTGATCATCAACAAAGCCCCTGTGATCAAGAATACATTTTCCATACCAAACCACTGAGCCAGTGCACCGCCCATTGAAGGTCCGATCAGATTTCCAGCAATCGCTCCGGTAGACAATGTTCCTAACGCCCATCCGCTCTTTTCTCTAGGTGCCTGTGAAGCAATCATCGCTGTGGCATTTGGAATATATCCAGACAAAATCCCATTCCAAAACCGCATGATCAAAAGCCAATACGCGTTTGGTACAAAAGCCAAAGATCCCATTGTTAATGTCATCCCTGCTGCTGCACGGATCATCATGAGTTTTCGGCCTTTTCGATCAGCTAGATTTCCCCAGATTGGTGCAACCACGGCAGATGCAAAAGCAGTCACAGAGATTGCTAGTCCCGAAAACAATTCGATTTGATCTTTTGGTGTTCCTAGTTGCTCAACATAAACTGGTATGAATGGCATAACTAAACTAATACTTGCACCAGTGAAAAAACAGCCAATCCACGCAATCACTAAATTTTTTCTCCAATTAATCTCCATCTATCATCCCTCTTTCGTCTCTTTTATCATACCTATTTTCGAATAAACAAGCAACGATCTCGCCAGTAAAAAGAGAAAAATCCCGCAAAGGTCATTTTATATGTAACGTTCTTTTTATGTAAAACAAAAAGAGATCAGAACAAATACTGTTCCAATCCCTTCTCTTTAGTTAAAATGATGAAGTTGATAATGAATAAAATATCAACGATCCACAAAGCAACAGAAACTTGATTGTATTTTCCTTTGATTACTTTCACAATTGTATAGAAAATAAATCCTGCTGCAATCCCATAGGAAATGCTATAGCACAATCCCATAAAGATCGATGCAAAGAAGGCCGGTAAAGCTTCTTCCATATCTAGCCATTTGATGTCTGCAAAAGAAGCCATCATCATTACTCCAACTAAAATCAATGCTGGCGCAGTTGCTTGATTTGGTACAATGGCGATCAGTGGAGAGAATAAACTACTTAATGCGAATAGCACTGCCACTACTACTGAAGTCAAACCAGTACGTCCACCGGCCCCGATCCCAGCTGCAGATTCGACATAAGTTGTTGTATTCGATGTACCAAAGATAGCCCCCACAGAAGTAGCGATCGCATCGGCAAATAGTGCTTTATCCATTTTTGTTTTGAACCCACGACCATCTTCCAACGCGATCTCGTCTTCTTTTGAGAAAATACCTGTGCGGCGTCCTGTACCGATAAATGTTCCGATCGTATCGAAAGTATCAGATAAACTGAATGCGATGATCGTCATCAATACTTGAGGAATCTTGGAAGAATCACTGAATAAAGATTGCATGCCTTCAGAACCAAATGCTGCACCGAAAGTTGTTCCTAATTCTTTAAATGAATTACCTAACGAATTCGTTTGCCAATCAATGGAACTTAAATCAACAACACCCATAAAAATACCAAGGACTGTGGTCGCTACGATACCGATAAGAATAGCCCCACGGACATTTTTTACAACTAAAATGGCTGTCAGTACCAAACCAATCACAGCCAATAAGATAGGAGCGTTGTCAAAGTTGGCTAACGCAGGGACGATTCCACCATTTATCGTAACATTTGTCGCTTTTCCGCCTTCAACGACAGAGCTCGAAATAGCTGACTGGTCTGCTGAAAAAGATAAGAATCCTGCATTTTTGATTCCGACATACGCAACGAAAATACCGATCCCGCCACCAATCGCATGTTGAAGACTTTCGGGAATCGCCCGAATAATCATTTTTCGAATATTTGTGACAGTAATAAAAATATTGATTAATCCGCAAATAAACACCATTGCCAAGGCTTGTTGCCAAGAATAACCAAGCCCAAAAACGACCGTAAAAGTGAAAAATGCGTTCAATCCCATACCAGGTGCCTGAGCATATGGTACATTTGCGAACAATCCCATTACCAGCGTACCAATAATCGATGCAATGATTGTCGCTAGAAATACTGCTTGGAAGGGCATACCTGATGCTGACAAAATCGTCGGATTTACGAATAAGATATAACTCATGGCAAAGAATGTCGTTACTCCCGCCATTATTTCAGTTGATACATTTGTATTGTTTTTCTTTAAACCGAAAAACTTTTCCATAAAAAGTTCCACTCCCTGAATTTTTTTCTGATGGAAAACTATAATAATAAAAAATAAGTAAAATAGGGCAAATCCATCGAACAATTTCAAATTATATAGACGTTTCATTCGCTTTTCAACGTTTTTTTAACAAAAAAAGCGAAAATAATACTTAACGTTCGTGTTTAGCTTATGTTTAGCTATTTATATAGCCATAACTGTAGTTTTTGTTAGGAATAGCTGATTGCTCTTGTTAATTACCTAAAATATGCTAGACTAAAACAAATGCTAGTTGAGGAAGGAAGGACCCTTATTGAATAAAAAATTAATTGCCATCGATCTGGACGGAACTACCCTCAATCAAGATTCGATGATTACATCTAAAACAAAAGAGACTCTAAAAAAAGCAATCAATGCCGGTCATCATGTCAGTATTGCTACAGGACGCCCATTCCGAATGAGCCATCAGTTTTACCAACAATTAGAATTAACAACACCGATGGTTAATTTTAACGGCGCATTAGTACACATCCCTAATCAGCACTGGGATGGTGAAAGAGAAACGTTGATCAATCGTGAAATCGCTTTTGAAATCTTATCGCAAAAAAAGCAGCTAAATTTAGATTTTATCGCTGCTGAAAATCGTGATACTTTTTTTATTGACAGTTTTGATTTCTTTGATGAAAAAATTTTTGCTTCTTCTCGTCCAGGAGAGAAGAATTTGCTTTCTCCTAAAAATTTGACGACAAATCCTACATCTTTGCTTGTCCGAACAGACAAACGTTTTGCAGGAGCTGTATCTGCTGAATTAACACGTCAATTTGGCAGTTATGTCGATGTTCGGACATGGGGTGGACCTACTGCCATCTTAGAGATTGTTTCAAAAGGAATCCAAAAAGCAAAAGGCGTGCAAGAGATTGCTAACTACCTGTCTATCGATCAAAAAGACGTCATTGCCTTTGGTGACGAGCATAATGATTTGGAATTGTTGGATTATGCAGGTTGGGGAGTAGCTATGGCTAACGGTACTGACCAACTCAAAGGCATTGCAAATGATGTCACTCCTTTGAGCAATCAGGAAGACGGTTTAGCTGTTTATCTGGAAAAACTACTTAAACTATAATAGAGAATTAGATTCCACAAAAAAGAGGTTGTGACAATTTTTGTCACAACCTTTTTTGCCGAGTAAACGGTGTTCAAAAGCCAGTTTCTCGGTATGAAGTCAAATTTAAGCAAAAATGTGAGAAGCTATTTTCACAAAATTTTTCTTCATACTCGAAACTAAGCGGCTTTTTCACGACCTCTTTTTTATTTTGCCATGAACATATCATAATACGCGTCCATTATTTCTTTAGCAATCGTCAAGTTTATGTGGTCTTGTTCGTCTAATAAGTTCGGCAAGACAACACTGATGGCAATTTCCGGATTGTCTGTTGGTCCGTATGCCACGATATTACTATTGACTGTCGCAATATCTGGATGACCTTCCGCAACCGTTTCTGCAGTCCCTGTTTTTGCGGAAAGGTCCATTTTCGCACTGGCTAATGGTTTGGCTGTTGTGTAAGGATCGGTACCATGGACAACTTGGTGGAATCCTTCACGGAGGATCGCCATATTTTCTGCAGAAATATTGACCGTATTTTCTACTGTTGTGCCAATTTCTTTCTTCACTTCACCCAAGTTTCCATTTTCGTCATTGCCATAGATCGCTTTGACTAGGTGCGGCTGTACTCGTTTCCCGCCATTAGCGACTGTTGAAGCATATTGAGCTAATTGGATTGGTGTATATGTGTCAAACTGTCCAAATGCCAAATCGGTAAAGTTACCTGGAGCATACCATTCTTTGCCATTATCCGCATTGAACTTCTTCATATAATCAACAGAACGTGAGATCCCAGGAGATTCATTCGGCAAATCGATCCCAGTCGTTGTACCAAGACCAAACTCTTTGAAAGAGTCTCTCAATTGCTGATAAGCTTTAGCTTCTTCATCTAAACTAGGTAGTCCCATTCCAGGTGTATAGTCTAGTCCTAACATCTTTAACGCCACTTTGATCATATACGTATTAGAAGACAATTCCGATGCTTTGACTGCATCAAGAGCAACTTGTCCGCTTCGATTAAAGACAGAGCTTTTTTCTGAAGCACCTTGCAGACGAATCGGCTCATCAATCAAAACTTGATTTCCGCTGATCGCGTTACTTGCCCAGCCTGCTGTCAAAGTACCAGCCTTGACTACAGACCCTGGATCAAAGGCGCTAGTAATCGTGCCTAAAGCATTCTCGGTGATTTCTTTGGAACCTTGTTCATGACTGAAACCAGTCATTGCTAGCACTTCTCCTGTCTGAGGATTCATAGCCACTGCATAAGCACCAGGCGAATACTGTGCTTTGCCGTTGTTGATCAATGTTTGATAATTCCTTTTCAAAATTTCTTCTACTTTTGATTGGAATTCTGCATTCATAGATAACATTAAATTAGAACCTTTTTCCCCAGAGAAGATTTCTTTTTGATTCGAAACATTTCCTTCATTATCAAGGGAAACTTCATATTGGGTTTTGGTTCCTTGCAGGACATCTTCATATTGTTTTTCCAAATAACTTTGTCCTACACGGTCATTCCGAGAATAACCTTTTGCTAGGTATTTCTCTGCTTCATCTGCTGGAAGTCCTTGCTTTTCAGTCGTCACACTGCCAAGAATACTTTTCAGTGAACTTGCTGCATTATATTCTCGTGTCCAGTCTGTGCCAGTCGAAACTCCTGGAAGTTCAGAAGCGCGTTCTGCCACAACAGCTAACTCTTGATCAGTAACACCAGAGTTTTTGATATAGACAGTGTTTAATTCATATGCACTATTCATCCGTTTAAAGATGGTAGCAATTTTTAATTGCTCCTCGTTTAAATTAATCTCATCAGCTGTGACTTTATTGACCATCGCACTATATTGTTCGCTGTTCCCTAATTGCTTTTCTTTTGCCGAAAGTCTTTTTGTGGCTTCTTTCAAATGTTTGGGATCAGCCAGCCAAAAATCTTTTTTATCTCTATCTGTCAGATTTTCATCTACCGGAACATCGATCAGCGAGTTCAGCTTCGTTGCGATTTCAAGCAAATCTTTAGCCGTAACTTGTGTTCCTCTCGTATATGTGATGGCCTGATTCGCTTTATTCGTAACTAAAGCTTTTCCTGTGGAGTCGTAGATCATTCCGCGAGGAGTACTTTCTTGGACCGTAATCGTAGAAGTAGACTTCACTCGCGCCTCCATCTCTTCGCCGTTCACGATCTGCAAATAACCCAATCTAGCAATCAACGCAACAAATAACGTAAATATAATGAAAAAAAGAAAATTTAAGCGAAAAGGAACATGGGACCGGCGAAACGTTTTGTTCTTAGGTTCTTGTGCACCTTTTCTTATTTTTTCTAACCAAGAAGTATTTAATATTTTTTTCATAAAATCTTTCATCATTTCCTATCCTTCCGCCTATTTACATTCATGCTTCATTGTACCCAAAAACTTCTTAATAAAAAAGAAAAAATGGGCGGAGCAAGAAATTCTTTACCTAATTTCAAGATAAAATCAACTTTTTGTTTCACAGCAATCACTTAAAGTTACATATCCAACTATTTTTTTCATTAAAAAATAAACTTATTTTTGAAAATTATGTTTTCTTAAGTCGTGAAACACTTTGATGGATCATTTATTTGTGGAAAACTACGTTTTGTTATTCTAAAAAACTTATATAAAAAATAGTAAGGTTTTTATTTCGAATCCATAAAATATTCTTGGATTGCTTCTCGTGTTTTTTTCACTTTTTCGCTAAGCTTTTCGTTTTTAGCCATATAGAAATAAAAAATGATATCGATCGTAGCAAATTGGGCCAAAAGTGAATTAGTTGCCGCACTTCGATTCGTGATTTCTTTTGGTCTAGATGTTTGTACGAGTACATCGGCTATCTTGCTAAGCGGGTTATTTCCAAATTGCGTCAACGCAATGATTTCGATATTCATGCTTTTCGCCAGCTCGGCTAATGCGACTACATCTGCACTTCTACCTGAGTTTGAAACAAGCCAAAGCACTTTCTTTTTCTCATTGCTGACAAGTTGCGGGAGCAAGACGTGGATATCTTTTTCAAAAATGATTGGCTTACCGACACGAGACCATTTTTGCAGAATATCTTCTACTACTAAAGAAGAGGCGCCAACCCCATATAAAAAAACAGTCTCTGCCGATTCCAAACACTCTACGACTTTTTGGATCGTTTCTTCTTCTAGAATATCTACTGTTTCTTTTATCGCTACTTGTGCATTGTTACCAAGTTTGTTTTTGATAGAGTAAAAGGACTCATTTGCTTCTATATCACTAAAACCTTCATCGATTCCAGTCTGTAGTTCTGTTGAAATCGTGATTTTGAAGTCCGTCAGACTTTGAAAACCGATTTTTTTGGAAAAACGTACAACTGTCGGCGCACTCAACCCGGAAGCTTCTGCTAATTCATTAGCTGTCATTGTAGGGACCTTCTCAATATTACCGATAATGTAGTTGGCCAACTTTTTTTCTGCTGAAGAATAATCTTCCATCATACTTTCAATACGACTAATTACGCTCATAAGTTCCTCCACCCTTTTAATGATAGTCTATGTAAGTATACCATATCAGACCCTTATTCACGGTCGTATACTGGATAAAAAACAAAAAAACAATCCGCCCAACAGAATATCTTATCCCATCAATCCCACAGATTCTATTGAGCATCTGTGTCTTTGAGGAATACCTGTTATCTATTGTTCGGATTGCTTTCTATCTACTACTTTTTTACAGGAAATTTACCTATTAGTTTTCTCTGCTGTAATTTTTGACTTCTGCTTCCATAGCATCAATAAAGATATTCAAATCTTCTACAGCTGTTTCTTTACTTCCATAACGACGTACGTTCACTGTTGCATCTTCCAATTCCTTGTCTCCAACAACTAATTGGTAAGGGATCTTTTGTGTTTGAGAGGCACGTATCTTATAGCCCATTTTTTCATTACGATCATCAACTTCTACACGCAACCCCTTCATTTGCAAACGTTCTTTGATTTCATAAGCATAATCGCCATGTGCATCAACAGAAACAGGGATGATTGTTGCTTGTATAGGTGCCAACCATGTTGGAAAAGCGCCTTTGTATACTTCTGTTAAATAAGCGACAAAACGTTCCATTGTAGAAACAATTCCGCGGTGGATAACTACTGGACGATGCGTATTTTCCCCGTCTTCTCCAACATATGTCAAATCAAAGCGCTCTGGCAATAAGAAGTCTAATTGTATAGTTGATAATGTTTCTTCTGTACCAAGAGCTGTTTTGACTTGAACATCTAGTTTTGGTCCGTAAAAGGCTGCCTCGCCTTCTGCTTCAAAGTAATCTAGTTCTAATTCATCCATAGCGGCTTTCAGCATTGCTTGGGCTTTTTCCCACATTGCGTCATCATCAAAATATTTATCTGTATTGTTTGGATCGCGATAGCTCAAGCGGAAACGATAATCTGTAATATTGAAGTCAGCATATACTGCCACCATCAATTCAAGCGTACGTTTAAATTCATCTTTGATTTGATCAGGACGAACAAATGTATGACCATCATTCAACGTCATTTCTCGTACACGTTGTAAACCTGACAAAGCACCTGATTTTTCATAGCGATGCATCATTCCTAATTCAGCGATACGAATTGGTAATTCACGATAAGAATGGATCGTGTTTTTGTAGACCATCATGTGATGAGGGCAGTTCATTGGGCGAAGAACAAGCATTTCGCCATCTCCCATATCCATTGGCGGGAACATGTCTTCTTGATAATGATCCCAGTGTCCAGATGTTTTGTACAACTCAACATCTCCCATTATTGGTGTATATACATGTTGGTAACCTAGACTAACTTCTTTGTCTACGATATAACGTTCGATCGTGCGTCGGATTGTTGCCCCTTTTGGAAGCCAGAATGGCAAACCAGAACCTACTTCTGGGGAAACCATGAACAAGTCAAGTTCTTTTCCTAGTTTACGATGGTCTCTTTCTTTTGCTTCTTCACGGAGACGGATATATTCTTTCAAAGCTTTCTTGTCAAAAAAGGCTGTCCCGTATACACGTTGCATCATTTGATTGTTTGAGTTTCCACGCCAATAAGCACCTGCCACTGATAATAATTTAAATACTTGTATACGGCCAGTGGATGGAACATGTGGTCCACGACACAAATCGATGAATTCGCCTTGTTGATAAGCAGTAATCACTTCTTCTTCTGGCAATTCACTAATCAGTTCTACTTTGTACGGATCACTTGCAAAAATTTCTAATGCTTCCTGTTTTGAAAGAACACGGCGTTCGATCGGCAGATTTTCTTTGACGATTTTCATCATTTCTGCTTCGATTGCCGGCAAATCTTCTGCAGTTACTTGGTTTTGTCCATTATCTGTATCGTAGTAAAACCCTGAATCGATAGCTGGTCCAACGCCAAAGTGGATATTTGGATAGAGGCGACGCATGGCTTGGGCCATCAAATGAGCTGCTGAATGACGGACTAAGCCAAGTGCATCTTCATGGTCTGGTGTGATGATCTCAATACTTGCATCTTCCTCGATTGGACGAGTCAAATCAACGAGTTTTCCGTTCACTTTACCAGCTAAAGCTTTTTTTGCTAAGCTTTTTGAAATGCTTTCAGCAATTGCCAATGTTGTTGTTCCAGACTCAAATTCTTTGACTGCACCATCTGGAAAAGTAATTTTTATCATAATAGTTTCCTCCTTGAAATGTTTTGATTGATCAGATCATCAAGCTGAAAAACAAAAAAATCCTAGCATCTCTTGAAAAGAGATACTAGGACGAAAAGTTCGTGGTTCCACCTAATGTTCAAACGCAAATGCGTTCCTCAAGCGTTGTAACGGTCCGACCGCCCTTGCTTCAACAAGGGTTTCGAAAGTGGTCATCCTTTGGTTTTCTCCTGGAAAAGTTTCAGCCTAGCTTTTCCTCTCTTATCGAAGACTCTCAAATTCAGTTGGCTTTCTCATCAATCAATTATGTGTTTATTTAACCACTAATAAATAGAAAAATCAAGTGGGAAACTAAACTTATTTTTTCCATTCCCCATTTACACCGTATGTTCCTTTTTTCATCTCATTGATGATGACATGGATGTGTTCTTTTGGTGCCTGCGTGTTTTTATGAACAGCTTCCGTGATATCTTTCATCATATTTTCTAATTGTTCCGGACTGCGACCTTCTACTAATTCGACATGTACGAATGGCATAATGCTCTCTCCTCTTTCTGATCGTTCTTTTTTCAACTCGATTCTATCATACTATGTTTGTCTTGGGTACTGAATCAGGAAAAATGGCTGGATCTTTTTTTGCTCTCAAGGCACTCAAAATAGAGACCGTATCCACGACTTCTTGCAAAACAGCTCCGAATAATGCGGGGATTAGTCCCGTACTTGCAATTAACATCAAAAAAATACAAATAAAGATGCCAATCAGTACAGACTGTTTCGCTATTCTCATCGTATCTCTTGAAATCACTACTGCTTTTGCTACACGCAAGAGATCATCTTTCAAGATGACCGCATCTGCACTTTCACTAGCAGCTGTAGAACCATGAGCCCCCATTGCAATACCGATATCTGCAGCAGCAAGTGCTGGTGCGTCATTCACGCCGTCTCCTACCATCGCAACAGGTCTTTGATCTTTAGGGATACTTTCTAAAATGGTCAGTTTATCTTGAGGCAAGCTACGGGCATGTACAGAATCTAATTGGACTTTTTCTGCAATCGTTTGAGCAATGGCAGATCCATCCCCGGTGATCATCATCAAATTTTTCACATCAAGTTTTCTTAGCTCCTTGATTGTCTTTGCTGCTTCTGGGCGAATCTGATCCGAAAATAGGATCGTTCCTGCAAAAGATCGATCAATTGTTACATAGATTGCTGTATTGGACGTTTCTATTTCTTCAGCTGAAACAAAAGAGGCACGTCCAATCTTTACTTCATGATTATTGACTACTGCTTGGATTCCTTGACCGGTCACTTCTTTCAGTTGACTAACAGGATACAGTTGGCTGTTTTTCACGTTGTTCACTAACGAACGAGCTAAGATATGGCTAGATTCCTGTTCTGCACTAGCTGCATACAGAAGTAGCTCTTCTTTTTTTATTCCATTGACTGGCTGAATCGCCTCTACTTCCAATATCCCTTTGGTAAGCGTTCCTGTTTTATCAAAAGCAATCGTTTTTGTACGTGCGAGCTTTTCAATCGTTGTTCCAGTTTTTACAACGATCCCGTTTTTACTTGAACGGCTCATTCCTGCAACTAAAGCAATGGGCGCAGCTAGAATCAGTGGACAAGGTGATGCCACTACCAGTACCTCAGCAAATCGTAAAGGGTCTTTTGAGAACCACCAAGAAATACCACCGATCAAATAAGCAATCAACGTGAAAGGGACTGCATAACGATCAGCTAAACGGACAAATCGGGCAGGCTTTTCTTTTGATTCTTCGACTAGTTTAATAATCATTTGATACTGGCTGTCTGCGGCACGTTTTTCAGCGATCATTTGGATCGATCCGTCTCCATTTAAAGACCCTGACATAATCTGATCTCCAGGTTTCTTGGTTTCCGGGCGGGACTCACCTGTCAAAGAAGATTCATCGACCGAAGATTCTCCTTTGGTCACTCGACCATCTGCGGGTACAAGTTCGCCAGGCTTGACTAGTAACTGGTCATCAATATTTATTTCATCGATTACTATATCCTGCAATTTTCCTTCTTTGAATCGATGGGCAATTCTTGGGGTGTTATCTAACAAAGACTGCAGTTCTTTACCCGCTCGTTTATTCGCGTAATCCTCTAGACTATCTCCGCCCGTAAGCATGATCAATATCATCAAACTAGCCCAGTATTCTTTGACGGCTAATGTTGCAAGGATTGCGGTAATCGCTAATACATCTACGCCATATCTTCCTGAACGTAACGTCTTGATCATTTCCAAAAACATCAAGAAGGCGAGAATCCCTCCAGTAAATGCGACAATCGCAAATGCAAGGGCCGGCTGGTGAAAAACAAATTCACTTAATAAAGCTATCCCACCAATAAGCAAAGTAAGTAAAAATTTTTTGAAATGTGTCATTGTTTTTTCTCCTCTTTTATGTGACTTAGAGAGGTTAGTAATAAATTTCCAGCTGCCTCTTTCATCTTAAGCATAGTCCTTGACTAGCACTTTTTAAAACAATAGGCCTTAATTGAAAACAACTATCACTATCAGCGTTTCCAAAATTCATCAGTTCTACAAACAAAAATATTCAGCAAGGATTACTTTTTCGATTCATCAGTTAAAAAGTACCTTTTTTCGAAAAACTATGCTATACTTTTAATTCGTTATTTACGGCGGAAGGAGCAAACATGCGATGAATGAGAAACAACTAGAACAAACGCACGTGGATGAAACGATCGAACTAATCCAGATCGAACAAAATATGCTGGATACAAAACAACAAGAATTGACTCAGGAAATGAATCATTCGACAAAAGACACAGCTAATCACAAGATTCGAGCTGGTTCCAATGAAGCTTTTTATGAATCTGCTGTTGAATATCGCCAACATGAGCAGGAATTGCTTTTGAAATACCATACTCTTGAAGCACAGCAAAAACGCCTGCAAACGTTGTCTGTCATGAAAGATAGTCCTTATTTTGCCCGTATCGACTTTAAAGAAGACCGTGAAACAGAAACATTATATCTAGGTATCGCTTCTTTAAGAGATCTGGCAGAAGAAACAATCGTTATTGACTGGCGCGCACCAATTGCCAATCTTTATTATGAAGGTGAGATTGGTCCCGCATTTTATGAAACTGAAACAGATAGAATAGATGTCGATCTGCAGTTGAAACGACAATTTAAAATCCAAGAAGGACGTATTTTATCTATGGTAGATACGTCGGAAGTAATCAATGATGACTTTTTGCTAGAGATATTGGATGAATCATCAAGCAACCATATGAAAAACATCGTCTCTACGATACAAAAAGCACAAAATGCAATCATTCGGGACACAACAAGTAAAGTAATGCTGATTGAAGGAATCGCCGGAAGTGGAAAGACATCCGCTTTGCTTCAACGTATTGCTTTTCTGTTGTATCATAATCGCAAGTGGCTCGAGGCTGAAAACGTTCTTCTATTTTCACCCAACCATTTGTTTTCTGATTACATCTCGACTGTATTGCCTTCATTAGGTGAAAGCGGCGTGCCTACACAGACATTCAAAAATTATTTGGTGCAGCTGCTGCCAGAGTTTTCTTTACTAGATGAACAGCAACAAGAAAGTGGTTTTTTGCTAGGGGAAAAAGATCCGATACAAGTGATGAAAAGCGGATTGACCTTAGTCGATCAGATTGATCGCTATATCCAAGGCATCACAAACTACGGTCCCTTGTTCCGTGATATGAAAATAAATGGCCGTACGATCCTATCAAAGGAATCGATTCGCCAATGGTATAAAGAAACAAATGAACAATTACCTTTACATCATAGACTTTCTCTATTACAAACGAAGCTCCTGAAAAAATTAGGCGGTCTGCAAAAAGACGAAACACGTCAGCAATGGGTCAAAGATCTGGCGGAAGAACAGCTCCAAGAACTATACGCAACAGATCCAAATCTTGAATATACAGAACAAAAGGAGCGTTCATTACGTAAAAAACTGGCCAACCAAATCGTACGTAAAAGATTCCGTCGAATCCATCGAGGGATCATGAATTATCAATTTGTCAATATAACGAAACAATATCTCCACTTTCTACAAACTGTGCCACTTTCTCTTCTAACACGACATAAAATCAGCGAGACCAGGTGGCAGGAACATTTGACAACTGTTCGTACACACTTGCGTCAAAGAGAATTGCGTCAAGAGGATGCTGTACTATTCTTTTTACTGATGCGCCGAACATATCCAGTGACGGTTACACACAAAGCTCGCTATATCTTTATTGATGAAATGCAGGATTTCGCACCATCACAAGTGGCATTGCTGCAAGCCTTGTTCCCAAAAGCAAATTTGACTTTCTGTGGAGATCTAAATCAAAATGTCTTTGGAAATGAAACGATCGTTGGATCATTGGAAGACCTTTTCGTGGACCGTGAAGTCACTCGTTTCCAATTAACGACAAGCTATCGCTCCACAAAAGAAATCACTGATTTTGCTAATCATTTTATTGTGAAAGAACATCAAGTAGAAACAACAGCAAGAAAAGGAGACCTTCCTTTGCTCATCCAAGGAACAACAGATGATATCAAATTGAATTGGTTAGCAGATACCATTCGAACGACTCAGGGAAAAGCCCGGTATTGGCGTACAGCAATCATAGCTAAAACACAAGAAGAATGCGAAGCTCTTTATGCTCAACTGCCAGACGAGTTGAAACAACAAGTCCAGCTGATTTTAAATGAGAGTGACTTTATGAAGCGTTCCATTATTTTACTTCCAGCCTTTTTAGCAAAAGGTCTGGAGTTTGACCGAGTTTTCTTGTGGGATGTAGATGCAGAACATTTTTCTTCTCAGCAAGACAAATTGATCCTTTACACCATGTGTACACGTGCGATGCATGAATTGACCCTTTTTACCTCCAATAATGAAAGTCCTTTGTTAAACAATATGGATATTTCATCTTATGAGAAAAAAGTACTGTAAGTAAAAAGACAACTGCTATCATTAATGTTAGCAGTTGTCTTTTTATTTACAATAATAATTGCAGAAAAAGTAATTCAATCATTTAAGGTCATTTATTCTATATATAAATCCAAATCTGTTTCAGGATATTTTAATTTGACAAGCGAAATAATCATTTTCAGTTCTTCCATGTTTTCTGGATATTCTGGGTCAAATACCTTGCTATGACGGCCAATCCCGCCATTGTCGATCAATCGGTAAATTCGATTCCATTCAATGAATTGGTCAATTGATTGGAAATTGCTGATTGGATAGCCGCCACAATCCAAAATCTCTGATACACGAAATGCTAGGTATGCACTATCGATCACTTTATTTTTTTTCGTGTCTATCTTCTCATTTCTTTCGATAAGAATTTTTTCAGGACGATGTTTCAAGCTCCACTCTAATAGTAGAAAGAAAGCCTCCATCCGATACTCTTCTTCAAATAACCGAAAGGCTGAATCAGAACGACGAAAAAGCAGCGGAATCAGATAATTTTGTCTATAAATCAGCATTGGTGCGCGGTCCACCATACACTCTAAATAACGGTTCAGATACCCTGTACCGACATAGTTTCCTAATCGATAGCCTTCAACGCCGAATCTTGCGTATTTTTGCGCTAATTTTGAACAATCAGTTACGTTCACAGCTAACTCTTCTACTTTGCGGTAACCGCTTAAGATACGTTCAAAAGGTTCTAAAGTGATTTTTGCTTCCATATTCTTCCCCGTCCATCTTCCACATACTTCATATCATTTCACATGATACTTATGCTCTCATCATACCACAGGTTGAATTAGAAAAGAAAATAAATCACACAAAAAAGCAAGACAATCTGTTAGTGAGATTGTCTTGCTTTTCGAAAAAGACTGAATACTTTTCGTTAAAACTGGTTGCTTAGTCTTCTAATGCCACATTATGGAACACATGCTGTACATCTTCTAGATCTTCCAGTGCATCAATCATTTTTTCAAATGTTTCTTGATCTTCTGGAGATAGTGTTACCTCGTTTTGAGGGATCATTTGGATCTCAGCGATTGAAAAATCAGTGATTCCTTTTTCTTTTAATGCTTCTTGTATACTATGGAAATCCGCTACTTCACCGTAAACGATGATTTGTCCTTCTTCTTCCATTACATCGCGAACATCGATGTCTTTTTCCATTAGGTATTCAAGGATCTCGTCAGCGTCTTCTCCTGCAAAAGCAAAGATTGCTGTATTGTCAAACATGTAAGAAACCGCTCCGGAAACACCCATGTTCCCGCCATTTTTCCCAAATGCTGCCCGTACGTCTGCTGCTGTTCGATTCACATTGTTCGTCAATGTATCAACAATCACCATTGAGCCGCTTGGTCCAAATCCTTCATAGCGCAATTCAGAGTATGTTTCATCTCCTGCACCTTTTGCTTTTTCGATTGCTCGGTCAATAATATGTTTTGGTACATTATAAGTTTTAGCGCGATCAATGACGAAACGTAGTTTTTGGTTTGCATGCGGATCAGGATCACCTGATTTTGCTGCCGCGTAGATTTCAATCCCAAATTTTGCATAAATCCGGCTATTATTAGCATCTTTAGCAGTTTTCTTTGCTACGATATTTGCCCATTTACGTCCCATATTTTCACTTCGCTTTCTGATTTGATAGTTTCATAACGCAAAAACGTCCTGTTCCATTATACTTGTGAATCACGATTCTGTGAAGCTTTTTTTCTTTCTTCCTTCATTCTTCTCATTTTTAGTCAATTATCTATACTCGGATTGGGATTTGCCCGAAATTCTGTTCCGGAATATTGCCTCCCAATTGATAGATTTGATCACTTCTAACTAACAGTTCCGCTTCTTGTGCCTCTTTTTTTCCGATTCGGGAATAAATAGAAATCTCTTTTTTTTCTTTTAAGAATCTTCTTCCAGCATCGGTAAATCCAAGTAGTCGAAGATAATTTTTATTTTGTTGGACAGGAATCTCTTGCTTTTTGATATTCAGCAAGACATAACAAGATAATCGTTGGATCCGTGTCCATGTATATCTTTTTGTTTTTACCTTTGACACAAAATCCTCAAAACTATCAGCAGTTGCAGCTGCTGTTTTCATGCGCGATTCTATTCCTTCGGTCATCTGATAGATATCTGTCAGTTCCAGCAAAGTAGAAGATAACAACCGATAACGCAAATACGGCCAATAAGATTCCCAAGTCTGCAGCGAACAAGTTGAAAGATCTTCTTCTGTCTGAGGCGGCACAAGTCCAGCTATTCTTTTTCCTTCTTCTAACGCATGGCGAATGGCTGTTGCACTGGCTATCCTCTGATCTGTGATGATTTTTTCATGATAGCCTGCACTTTTACGTCGGATCGGATGTAATTCCATAGGGTGGACATACTTGGCATTTTCCTTTGCATAACTTAATCCCAAGATATGATTTGGCGAAGAAAAATCAAGCGTAATATCGGGATACAGACTGCGAAAAACCTCAGTCATTTTTTGCGGATAACTATACGTTTGATCAGACAGTTCTTGAAATGCCTCTTCTATCCTATCTTGATTCTCTTGGACAAAGCGTCCGAAACTGCTGTAATCAAACGAAGTCTCTTCTTCTGTTCCAAAACACAAACTGTCACAGTCCAGTGTTTGCAAGATTTTTACTGCACCTTTAGCAAAATAGTCAGCTGACTGAACCGCCCATTCGACGGGAAGCTCCACTACTAAATCCACACCATTTTGTAAAGCTTCATTCGCGCGATGCCATTTATCGATGATAGCCGGTTCGCCTCTTTGCAAAAAATTCCCGCTCATTACAGCAATGACGACCTCTGCTCCTGTTATTTTTCGTGCCATTTCCACATGATAGCGATGTCCATTGTGAAAAGGATTGTACTCTACGATAATCCCGCAGCTTTTCATGCGCATCCTCCTTCATAGTTATCGATAAAAAAGAAATAGAGACAAGTAAAAAAAGGCAAAAATCGGAAAAAATACCCGAACTATATAAACTATTCTCGCAAACACAATACTTCTGCGACGAAAAGCTGCACTGCAAGAGCAATGCCTATATCGTTCGGATATATAATTTATGTTGAAGATTTATTCTTTTCTTGTTAACTCGAGCAGGCAAAACCGCTAGTCTTTGTATGCTACAAAGAACCAGCGCTTTGATTTCTCTGATGCTGCTTCGTCTGTAAAATCAGAAAATGCTTCGACTTTCGAAAAGCCGCTGTTTTCCAGCATTCTTAAATAACTTTCCAATGGATAGGTACGCTCTTGATGTAGTTCATCTTCACGAATAAATCGACCAGACCCTTCTTGTTCTTCAACGAAAAAGGTAAGAAAATGTTCGATGCTGTGTTTCTCGCTTCCTGGATAACTATCCCACAAAAAAGCAAAATTATCCCCTTGATAATGATAGCTATATTCTGGAAAAACCTCATCTACTTGATAGGTGGAGTGTACGTCAAATAAAAATCGGCCATTTTCTTCTAACGCTTGATAGACTTCATCAAACACTTGCTGTACCTCTTGTCTATTTTTCATATAGCACAGCGAATCAGAAAAACAGGTAATTGCCTGATATTGTCCGATTTCTGATAAATCGAGCATATTGCCTTCCACAAATTGGATCGATGCGTCTTCTTCATATGCTCGCTGGCTGGCAATCATCAACATCTCTTCTGAAAGGTCTAACCCTGTCACTTTATATCCATCTTTTGCAAAGGCAACCGCTAATGCTCCAGTACCGCATGCCAGTTCCAAAATATTTTTTGTGTCTTCTTGTAAATGACGTTTCGAAAAAGCTAACCATTGCTGATAAAGTGTTTCGTCCATCACTTCATCGTAAATGAAAGCAAATGTTTCATAAGCCATATGTTAATCCAACCATTCACTAAGATCGACTAGCGGAGCATCTGACCATAGTTTTTCCAGATTATAGAAATTTCGTTCTGGCGCATGGAAAACATGTACGATCACATCTCCAAGATCGATCAATACCCATTTTCCGCCTTCTTTTCCTTCAATACGTTTTACTTCATATTTGTTTTCTTCTTCTTTATCAATGATTTCTTCTGTAATTGCGTTGATTTGACGTTCGCTATTTGCTGAACAGATCATGAAATAATCTGCCAACAAGGAAACATTTCGAACGTCTAAAGCGATAATGTCTTCTGCCCGTTTTGAATCTGCTGCTTCAATCGCAATTTTTAATTGTTCTTTACTATCTATGATGATTTCCTCCTAATATGAGCAGCTTATTTTTTTGCTACCCAGTAATTATATGTTTCGATTGTTTTTGGATAAATCTGTTGTTCTTGCGCAAGCAAATGGGCCAATGTATGTTTTGTTTCAAATGCTACAGCTTCGTCTAGATCAGCCCATGCAATGGCTCGTGCATCTTGTACCCCAGGAAAATCTCGACCTGGTTCAATATAGTCTGCTACATAAATGATTTTGTCAAGGAGACTCATCTTAGCAGCCCCAGTCGTATGCACCCGGATTGCATGAAGAATCTCTGCATCGGTGATTCCTAATTCCCGCTCTACAAACGAAGCGCCAACAAGACCATGCCAGATTGCATTATTATAATTCAATAACTCCGGATCAAAACCGTCTCTTACGATTACCATTTTGAACTCCTCATCTGGTCGTTCTTTTGCATAATCATGTGTCAATGCAGCAATACTAGCTTTTTCAGGAGAAGCACCGTATTTTTTGGCAAGAGCCACGGCTGTTTCTTCTACTCCAAGCACATGCTTGAAGCGTTGTTCGCTCATTCTCATCTGTATTTTTTGCATCAGGTTTTCTCTAGAATAAGCAGTATATTCATTACTATAGTCCATATTCATACAACCCTTCATTTTGAATATAATCAATTACTTTATCTGGAACAAGGTAGCGGATAGAACAGCCTTCTTTGATCTTTTGACGTATTTTCGTGGAACTGATGTCGATCTCAGGTACATCTACCCAAATTACAGGATATGGAGTATCCGTTGTGTATCCTGGTCGACGTATACCCACAAAGTTGACCATAGAAGTCAGCTCATCGATTTTATACCATTTTGGCAAATATTCTACCATATCCCCACCGATAATAAAGTAATAATCTGTATCCGGATTGTTTTGCGTCAATTCCTTCATAGTATCATAGGTGTAACTTTTCCCACCACGAGCTAATTCAATCGTTTCAATCTGCAAAAAAGGATTGTCTTCCACCGCTAATTCCAACATGTTGAGTCGATGTTTTGCATCAATCGTCTGTTTCTCATCAACATGAGGTGGCTGATAAGAAGGCATCAAAAATACGCGGTCAAGACCTAAATTCCGGCCAGCTTGTTCAGCCATCACTAAATGTGCAAGGTGAACGGGATTGAATGTTCCGCCCAAGATCCCTACTTGCTTTTTCTTCTCTAAGAATTGAGGCATTTCTTCAGGAAATAATTGTGAACGAACAAATGTCTTAGCTTGCGTATTCATCATGGTCACTCCTTATATTGCTTTTACTTCTTTTGATAGCCTTTGATACTTTTCTTTTGTGGAAGGTTTGTATAATACAATAACACGTCCAATGATTTGGACGATTTCGCAATCTATTTCTTTTTCTAATACTTGAGCTGCTTCTTCTGCAATCTCATCTGTATTTTGAAGTAACGATACTTTGATCAGTTCTCTTTTTTCTAAAGCTTCTTCAATTTGAACGATCATTGCTGAATTGATCCCACCTTTTCCGATTTGAAAAATCGGCTGAAGATGATGCGCTTTGCTACGTAAAAAACGCTTTTGTTTTCCTCTTAAACTCATAATTTTCCTTCTTCCTTAAATCAATGCTTTGCGTTTCAATACATCTACACCCTTTGGCGCCCAGCCCGCAATTACTACTGGCGCTGTTACAGTGATCCAGCCTAGACCGGCAAAAACGATGTCTGTTTTTTCTTTCACAGAAAACTCAAAACGAACAAGCTCCGGAAATGCCTCGACTTCATCAGGACGAGGAGGCTGTAATAATCCACCTACATGTTTTTGATAAAATTCGTCTGCTTTTTCCAGTTTCGTTCGATGAATATTTACATCATTTGACACATAAGCAATAAATGAAGCACGATTGCCGCTGATAAAATCAAATCTTGCAAGTCCGCCCAAGAAAAGTGTTTGCCCTTCATTCAGCTGATAAACTTTAGGTTTGATTTCTTTTAACGGTGCAATGATCCGCAAATCTTTTTTACCTAAGTAGTGCGCCATTTGATGGCGATGGATAATTCCCGGTGTATCAATCAAAAAATGCCCGTCATCTAAAGGAATCTCGATTTTATCCAAGGTCGTTCCTGGAAACTGCGAAGTTGTGATTACATCTTGTACTCCCGCTGTATTTTTGATGATTTGATTGATAAGCGTCGATTTTCCGACATTTGTTACTCCGACGATATAGACATCCCGTCCATCGCGGTATTCTTCGATTTTTTCTAATAGTTCCGTCATCTCATGAGATTTCTTAGCACTAGTTAATAATACATCTACTGGACGAATTCCTGCTTCGTAAGCACGTTCCTTCATCCATTGTGTTAATTTAGTTTTTTTCAATGATTTAGGTAATATATCCACTTTGTTCCCAACTAAAAGTACTGGATTGTCACCGACAAAACGGTGTAGTCCTGGGATTAGTGAACCATTGAAGTCAAAAATATCCACCACATTGACGATCAATGCATCTTTTTGCCCTAATTCATTCAGTAAGCGCAAAAAGTCGTCATCCGTCAATGAGACATCTTGGATCTCATTATAATGGCGTAATCTGAAACAACGCTGACAATAGACTTCCCCGGAAGCTAAACCTTTTTCCAAAGCCGTTTGCGGCGTGTATCCTAATTCACCGGGTTTGTTTGTTTGTATAACGGCACCACAGCCGATACATTGTAATTCTTCTGTCATTCGATTCCACCTCGCCAGCCCATATCAGGGTGTTTTGCTAATAGATAGGCCATAATTCTTTTTTCCCAAAAACGATTAAATTGTGTCTTCCAACTATCTGTTGCGATAATGGGTTTTACAAGGATGCTACGTATCCCTGCACGATTGGCTCCACGTATATCAGTCATAATCTGATCGCCTACCATTACTATCTCATCATCTGCTAAATCCAATTGTTTCTTTGCTATGTTGATCCCTCTTGCTAAAGGTTTCATTGCTCGTGCAACATACAAAAGATCAAATTTTTCAATCGCTCGCGCGACACGTTTTGAATTATTGTTTGAAACAACAACAACAGGGATTCCTGCATTTTTCATTTCTAAAATCCAAGTAAGCAACTCTTCTGTTCCATCTGGATTATTCCATGCAATCAACGTATTGTCTAAATCGGTCAATACTGCTTTGATGCCTAGATTCTTTAATTGGGCAGGTGTAATCTGATAGATGGCTTCTACCATCCATGTTGGTTTGTAATTTGAAAACATGCTGTCTCCTCATCTGCAAAAAATGAAGGAGCACATAAAGTACTCCTCAACCCCGTATTATACTGCATATCAGCAAAAAAAACTACCTCTATACTCGTTCGTCTTTCAGAAAAAGCATTTCTTTACAAAATGACCAAAAATAAAGATTGATCACAGAAAAATTTAGAAACAAAAAACAACTAATATTGGCGGAACCTCTTGTATCGTTTTTCCAGTAATTTATGCTGATCTAATCGAACAAGTTCCGTCAATCTTTCAATCAACGCTTTTTTCATAATGTGTGCGACTTTATATCGTGGCAACTGCTCGCCGTTGAACGTTTCAGGAATAACTCGATCAACGATTCCTAACTCGCGTAGTTCTGGCGCAGTAATTTTCATCAACTCAGCTGCTTCTGCGGCGCGACTACCGTCTTTCCACAAAATCGACGCAAATCCTTCTGGAGAAAGCACAGCATAAATCGTTTCTTCCAGCATCCAGACTTCATCCGCTAAACCTAGAGCAAGGGCACCGCCACTTCCACCTTCACCAATGATGATGGCGATGATCGGTACCTTTAAATCAGACATTTCGAGCAGATTTCTGGCAATAGCCTCTCCTTCGCCGCGCTCTTCTGCTCCTACACCGCAATATGCACCTGCTGTATTGATCAAGGTAATCACCGGTCTATTGAACTTTTCCGCTTGTTTCATCAGTCGTAAAGCTTTTCGATAGCCTTCAGGATGGGGAGAACCAAAATTTCTGCGGATATTTTCCTGCAGATCCCGTCCTTTTTGAATACCGATCACTGTTACCGGTTTGCCATCTAATCGAGCGATTCCACCAACAATCGCTTCGTCATCTGCAAATAAACGATCACCATGGCATTCCTCGAAAGAATCGAAGATCTCTTCAAAAAAATCCAAGCTTGTCCATCGTTCTTTAGCTCTTGCTAACTGAACGACATCATGTGCTGTCTTATCCACGATCTATCCATCCTTTCTGTGTATGCAATTCAAGAAGCGTATGGATTTTCTGTTTCAATTCCATGCGGGGAACAATCTGATCGACAAAACCATGAGATAATAAGAATTCAGCCTTTTGGAAATCTTCTGGAAGTTCCTGCTTGATCGTCTGTTCGATGACGCGTCTTCCAGCAAAACCGATCAAGCTTTGGGGTTCTGCTAGAATAATATCGCCTTCCATTGCAAAACTGGCAGTTACTCCTCCGGTCGTCGGGTCCGTTAAAACAGTTAGATAAAAAAGACCTTCATTGCTATGCCGTTTGACAGCAGCAGAGATTTTTGCCATCTGCATTAGAGAAAAGATTCCTTCTTGCATCCGTGCGCCACCTGAAGCTGTGAACAAGACGACTGGAAGACTTTCCTTTGTTGCTCGTTCGAATAATCTGGTGATCTTTTCTCCGACAATCGTTCCCATACTTCCCATGATAAAATTAGGATCCATCACTCCAATAATGAAGGGAATCCCCTGAATGGTTGCTTTACCAGTGAGGACTGCTTCATGAAGTCCTGTTTTATCTTGCATTTTTTTAATTTTTTCCGTATATTCGGGAAATGCTAGCGGATCTTTGGTTACAAGATCCGTATCCCATTCTTCAAAACTTTTTTCATCAATAATCAAAGCTAGACGCTGCCATGCACCGATTCGAAAAGCGTATCCGCAATGAGGGCATACTTTTTCTTCACCGATGTCTTTCGTATAAAGGATATGTTTGCAATTTGGACACTTTGCCCACATGTTATCAGGAACAGATGGCGAGTTAGCAGGTTTGCTCTCTCTATTAGGATTGATCCGAATATATTTCTTTTTCTTAAACAGAGCCATCTATGCGCCTCCTATCTCCGTTTCTGGTGTCCAATTCGGTAAAAATTCTTCTTGTAAAAATGCTGTGCTGTAATCACCTGCTATGACTGCAGGATGACTAATCAAATCCATCTGAAATTCTGCGTTCGTGATGATTCCTTCTGTGATAAATTCACTTAAGGCTCGCTGCATCTTCATTAATGCTTCAAAACGCGTATTTCCATGGACGATTATTTTTGCAATCATTGAATCATAATATGGCGGGATCGTATATCCCGGGTAAACTGCACTGTCTACTCGCAGTCCCATCCCACCTGCTGGAAGCAGTAAGTTTTGGATCTTCCCTGGAGAAGGAGCAAAATGGAAAGCAGGATTTTCTGCATTAATCCGGCATTCGATTGCGTGTCCTTGGAATACTACTTCTTCTTGACACACATTCAAAGGCTCACCGGCTGCTATCTCCACCTGTTTTTTTACTAAATCGATTCCTGTGACCATTTCTGTTACTGGATGTTCCACTTGGATTCGAGTATTCATTTCCATGAAATAAAAATCGCCTTCTTCATCCATCAGAAACTCGATCGTTCCGGCATTTTCATAATTGACTGCTTTAGCTGCTCGAACAGCAGCGTCTCCTAGTGCTTCTCTTTTTGTTTGTGAGATCACTACAGAAGGAGATTCTTCCAGTACTTTTTGATTGTTGCGTTGTAAAGAACAATCTCGCTCGCCTAAATGAATGACATGACCAAATCGATCACCTAAGATCTGAACTTCTATATGGCGAGCAGGATAAATGATTTTTTCCAAATACATATCATCATTTCCAAATGCCGCTGCTGCTTCTTGCTGAGCTGAAGAAAAATGCTGTGGGAGCTCTTCTTTTGATTGAACTTTCCGAATGCCTTTCCCGCCACCACCTGCAGCTGCTTTCAGCATCACTGGATAACCAATTCTGTCTGCTATTTCCAATGCTTCTTCTACTGTAGATAATACACCAGTACTTCCTGGAATGACTGGGACATTTGCTTCTTGCATCAATTGACGCGCATTGATCTTATTTCCCATTGCATCGATCGTTGCACTTTTAGGACCAATAAATGTGATATTGCACTCTTCACACATGGAGGCAAATCGGCTATTTTCAGATAAAAAACCAAATCCTGGATGAATTGCTTCGGCTTTTGTCACGATTGCAGCGCTCAGTACTTCCTGAACATTCAGATATGAATCAACGGCTTTTGCCGGGCCAATGCAGATTGCTTCATCTGCTAACTGTGTATGAAGTGCTTCGGCATCTGCTTCTGAATATATCGCTACGGTTTGGATCCCTAGTTCGCGGCATGCACGAATGATACGTACAGCGATTTCACCGCGGTTAGCTATCAATACTTTAGAAAACATATTTCACCTATCCAATCATAAAGGTTAATTCCGCTTCGGCTACTTTTTTACCGTCTACTTTAGCGATTCCTTTGCCTATTCCGGCTGAAGCTTTCACTTTCAATATCTCAACTTCAAGGTATAAGGTATCTCCCGGTGTAACTTTCTTACGGAATTTTGCTTTGTCCAATCCGCCGAAATAAGCCGTCTTTCCCTTGAATTGTTCAAGAGAAAGTAATGCAACTGCTCCTGCTTGAGCCATTGCTTCAACAATCAATACCCCTGGCATAACAGGTTCTTCTGGAAAATGTCCTTGAAAAAAGGGCTCATTGATCGTTACATTTTTCTTAGCAACGATCCGTTCTCCTTCAACCATTTCTTCCACTCGATCAATCAAAAGCATTGGATAACGATGTGGAATGATTTCTTTTATTTCTTGTATGTTCATTGTTTTCCCTCTTTCCTGCTTTGCTTATTTTTGCTGAATCCTAAAGAGTGGCTGTCCATATTCGACAACTGACTCGTTTTCTACAAGGATTTCTGTGATCACTCCGTCGGCCTCACTAGTTATCTCATTCATCAGTTTCATCGCTTCAATAATGCAGATAACTTCTCCTTTGGCAACTTGATCACCTACTTTTTTGAAAGCTGGTTTGTCGGGCGCTGGTTGCAGATAAACGATTCCCACGATTGGCGAAACAACCTCGATTCCATCAAATACTGCCGATTCTTTTTCTTTCATTATTTCTGGAGCAGTTGTTGCTTGTTCAGATATGACATTGACTGGCTCCGAAACTGGCAACGTTTCGTTTGTTTGAACCATATTCATGCCTCGACTTGTTTTATTTTTATTCATATACAATTCAAATTGACCTTCACGCAAATCGAATTCCGTTAGCGAGGATTGATCAAATTGACTGACTAATTCTCTGATTTCATTGATATCCAAAATTATTCCTCCCAGCGTTTCATGCACAGAACCGCATTATGTCCGCCAAACCCTAATGAATTACTCATTGCATAAGTAAAACTTGCAGGTTTGCTTTCGTTTTTGACAACTGTCAAGTCAATCTCAGGATCTTGTTTTTCTACATTGATCGTAGGTGGGATAAATTGATGTTCTAATGCCAGCAAAGTTGCCAAGGCTTCGATCCCGCCGGCTGCTCCCAATAAATGTCCAGTCATCGATTTCGTGCTGCTGACGTAAGTATCTCTGAAATTTTCACCTAATGCGATTTGGATTGCTTTTGCTTCTGCCTGGTCATTGGCTGGTGTACTTGTTCCGTGAGCATTGATATATCCGACTTGTTCCGGCTGTACACCAGCTTCTTCCATCGCAAGCTTCATTGCTTTAGATGCACCAGAACCATCTGGAGTAGGAGCTGTCATATGGTAAGCGTCACAGTTTGCACCGTATCCAACGATTTCTCCATAGATTTTGGCACCGCGAGCTTGTGCATGTTCTAAAGATTCAAGAACTAGAACGCCTGCTCCTTCACCCATCACAAAACCATTCCGATTTTCGTCAAACGGAATCGAACCACGATTAGGATCAGTTGATTCTGAGAGTGCTGTTAAAGCTGCAAATCCAGCAATCCCCATCTCACAAATCGTTGCTTCTGTTCCTCCAGCAAGAATGACATCAGAATAGCCATGTTTGATGTTACGGAATGCTTCCCCAATTGAATTCGTTCCGCTAGCACAAGCTGTTACGATAGCTGTACAAATACCTTTTGCACCTACACGCAAAGCAATATTTCCAGCTGCCATGTTGGCAATCGCCATTGGTACGAACATTGGAGAAACTCGTTTTGCACCTTTTTCATGTAGACGAATAACTTGGTTTTCGATTGTTGGAAGACCACCGATCCCAGATCCGATGATGACGCCAAACCGGTCTTGATTCATTTTTTCTTTATCTAAACCGCTCATCTCCATTGCTTCTAAAGCAGCGTAGATTCCATAGATCGAAAACATATCCATTCGTTTGCTATCTTTTTTAATAAAATATTTATCGTAAGGGAAATCTTTGACTTCACCCGCTAAGGTAATCCCTGTTTCTGAAGCATCAAATTTAGTGATCGGTGCGATGCCATTCGTCCCCTCTTTTAAGCTATTCAAAAAGCTGTCTGCGTCATTTCCAATAGGTGAAGTGACTCCATAGCCAGTAATTACCACTCGATTCATTTGTTTGCTCTCCTTTTCTTATCCGTGCATGACCAATCCGCCATCGACATTGATGACTTGTCCGGTGATATATGGATTTTGTGCTAAGAAAACTGCTGTTTGTGCAATATCTTCTACTTGTCCGAAACGCTGCATCGGAATTTGCTTTTCCGCTTGTTCCTTGACTTTGTCTGCTAAAACTTCCGTCATATCAGTTGTGATGAATCCTGGCGCAATGGCATTACATGTAATGCCTCTAGTTGCAGCTTCTCGTGCCACAGATTTTGTTAATCCTACTACGCCAGCTTTACTAGCTGCATAATTTGCTTGACCAATATTTCCAATCAACCCAGATACACTAGAGAGATTAATGATGGCCCCTTCTCGCTGCTTCATCATTTTTTTCAATACGTGCTGCGTCATATTGAAGGTTCCAATCAAATTGATATCCAGACATTTTTTGAAATCTTCTGCATCCATTCGCATCACAAGTTTGTCATTTGTGATTCCGGCATTGTTTACTAACACATGGATCGATCCAAGCTTTTCTTCTGCTTCTTTGATCATTTGTCCCGCTTTCTCATAATCAGAGATGTCACCGGAAACTCCTACGCATTTTACACCGAATGCTTCGATTTCTTCTATCTTTTCTTTTGGAATCTCTCCGCGACCATTCAAAATGATATTTGCTCCAGCTTTTGCAAAAGCTAAGGCCATCGCTTTGCCGATTCCTCTTGTACTACCTGTGATAAATACATTTTTTCCTTTTACATCCATAACGTTCCTCCTTATAGTATTGCTATTGTTTCATCAAATGTCTGCTTATTCTCAACACGCAGAACTGGTATTGTTTTATCGATTTTTTTCATAAATCCGCTTAATACTTTTCCGGGGCCGACTTCGATGACTTGTTCGATGCCGATTGTTTTTAACTTATGGATACTCTCATAGAAACGAACAGGTTGCATGACTTGCTGTTCAAGTAGTCCCGCGATTGTTTCTTTCTTCATTATTTCCGTTGTTGTGTTGCTTATGATAGGAAAAGAAGGTTCAGAGAATTGAATCTGACTTAGGTCCTTCGCCAGTTTTTTTGCTGCCGGTTCTAAAATAGCTGTATGAAAAGGCCCGCTGACATTTAGAGGGATCATTCTTTTGAACCCTTTTTCTTTTAATAGTAAAACAGCTTCGTCTACTGCTTTTTCTTCGCCACCAATCACGATCTGCTGAGGTGTATTATAATTTGCAGGAGATACGATGCCGTACTTGCTAGCTTCATGACAGCTTTCCTCGATCGTTTCAATCGGCGCATTCATCACTGCAACCATTTTCCCGCTTCCAGCTGGGGTAGCTTCTGTCATATAAGCGCCTCTTTTTGCTACTAACGCAACTGCTTCAGTGAAGGATAGCGCATTACTAGCTACTAATGCCGAATATTCTCCTAAACTCAGTCCTAAAGCTGCATCTGGGATGATTCCATGCTCCTTCAATAAGCGATAATACGCGATGCTGACTGTTAGAATAGCTGGCTGTGTATATTGCGTCTGATCCAAACGTTCATTTTCTGTAAAGCAAAGTTCAGCCATATCGTAGCCGAGAATCTCACTTGCTTCATCAAATGTCTGCTTTACAACGGCTTCTTCATATAAATCTTTTCCCATACCTTGATATTGTGCACCTTGGCCACTAAATAAGAATGCTGTTTTCATGTTTTTCTCCAATATATCCAGAATATATGTTTGATTCTTCCTATTCAAAAAGGCCGAGACATTCCTATTTCAGGAAATGTCCCAGCCCCCAACCTAATTTTAATGATTATGCAGTTTGTTTTTCTACGTAAGTCACTAAATCTTGAACCGTTTTGATTCCGTCTTCTGTTTCGATTTTCACGTCAAATTCATCTTCAATTTCATTGATGATTTGGAATAAATCCAAGCTGTCAGCTTCTAAGTCTTCTTGGATGTCAGTAGTCAATTTGATTTCTTCAGTTTCTTTTCCTAATTCTTCTGCGATGATTTCTTGAATTTTTTCGAATACCATAATAATATATTCCTCCGATATTGTTTGCTTTTTATTTTTATAATTTAACAGTCTACAACTCCATGAGAATACTTCCCCATGTTAAACCTCCGCCATAGCCTGTAAATATTACTTTCTGCTGTTTTCCTAAGGTGATCTTTCCACTAGAAACTGCTTCATCCAATAAGATAGGGATGCTTGCAGCAGATGTATTCCCATATTTATCCATATTGGTCAGGAACTTTTCTTGCGGCATCTTTACTTTTCGGGCAATTTTCTCAATAATTCTGAGGTTTGCCTGATGCAAAAGCAGATAATCAACTGGTTTGTCTTTCATGACTTCTTGGATATTGTTTGCAACGTCTCGTACGGCAAAATCAAAAATATCTCTGCCAGTCATTTGCAAATAATACGAACCTTCTGAATCTTCTGAATAGAACGGATTTTTATTTTGCTGGTAGCCAGCGGTCAATGAGCTACTTCTGGTACCGTCAGCTGCTAATTTTTCTTTCAGCAATTTTTTCTGTGGATTCGCTTCTAAGAGAATCCCACCTGCTCCATCGCCAAACAACACAGCAGTCGTACGATCAGACCAATCGATTAGCTTAGATAGTGTTTCACCACCAATCACCAGTCCCTTAGTTGAGCCGCAGCGGATCATTTTTTCAGCCATGCTTAACGCATAAACAAATCCTGAGCACGCAGCACTGATATCAAAAGCGATAGCATGAGTTGCTCCCAATTTCCCTTGTACTTGTGCTGCTACAGATGGTGTCGTGTAATCGGGCGACATTGTTGCTACTAAAATAAAATCCAAATCTTTAGGGTTTAGATTTTTCTGTTTTATCAATTTTTCCGCCACTAAAATGCATAAATCAGAAGTCTCCTGATTTGTTACACATCTTCGTTCACGAATACCCGTCCTTGACGAAATCCATTCATCAGAGGTATCCATCATCTTGGAAAGATCATTATTAGTAATAATCTTTTCAGGAAGGACGCTGGCTGTTGCAGTAATCATTCCAAATTGTTCCATTAAATATCCTCACTTATAGTCTTGCAAGAAGTCGTGCAAGTTTTTCAGTGCATCCAGCAAGGCATGCTGTTCCTCCGTAGCCATTCCGTCTAAGATGTTCTTGACCATTTCACGATGAAAATGCTGATGGACCCGAAATAGTAACTTTCCTTTTTTCGTTAGTCCCAACTTTACAACGCGGCGGTCATCTTCACTGCGGATACGTTCGACATAGCCTTTTTTTACTAACTTGTTAATAGCAGTGGTCAAGGTCCCAACAGTAATTGATAGTTCTTTGGCTACTTCTGAAGTTGTTTTTTTCTTGTACATCCCGATTGCCTCGATCGTGTGCATCTCTGTGATTGACAGATCTTTGAATTGAGATTTTTTCAGCTCAGACTCTTCGATTGTCAAAATATCATTGAAGACACTAACAAGATAATCATTTACTGTTTTTAAATCTGGTTCCATGTTCCACCGTCCACTAATTAGTTTGATTATCAAATCTTTTGATGTTCAAACTATATCTTAACTTTTTTCAAAATGCAACCTTAAAAGATCATTTTTTTACTATATGAGCTTTTTTTAAGATTTTACTCATTTAAAACAACTGATAAATCAGCATTTATAATTTCTTTTATTAGAAAAATCATCTATCTCACATATTTTGATTATCAAAGTATTTTCTGTGAACAGAACTATAGAATTCCCTAAAACTTGTCCATTATTTCAAAATTTGTTATAGTCTTTTTATTCAAAGCGTAAAAGGAGATCCTATGTTAAAAGAAAAAATGAAAACTCTCCCCATGCTGCCGGGTGTCTATCTTATGAAAGACCGAGATGGTAAGGTCATCTATGTTGGTAAAGCAAAACGGCTCAAAAATAGAGTAAGCAGCTATTTTCATCAGAATAAACAGCATTCAAAAAAAGTATTACGTATGATTCATCATATAACAGATTTTGATTTCGTCGTAGTAGACACGGAATTAGATGCTTTATTGCTCGAGTGTCAATTGATCCAACATTACCGTCCTTTTTATAACCGACAAATGAATTATTTCAGTAATTATAATTATGTACATATTACCAATAAGGGATTTGTATTAACAGATACTCCTACGGCTCGAACATACGGGCCTTTTCGTCTCTATAAAAAAATGCCGTCTATTTTGCGTATAATGGAAGAAACTTATCAAATGCCTTGGTTGTCTGAAATTAGTTTGTTAGCTTTGCGAGTCCAGCTTCCTGACCTACAGGAAATGACTTTTGAACAGAAAAAAAAGGAACTCCAAGGGCTGTTTCAAGGCCGAAATAAAAAGCTACTGACTTACTTGAAAAAAAGACAACAACATTTCATCTATCAGTTGAATTTCGAAAAAGCCGGTATGCTTCAAAAAGATATCGAATTAGTTACTTATTTTATTAGACGGATCCAGGAACAAAAGCAGTTTTTAAGAACACCATCGCTCACCTTCAGCATGCCATTAGCAGCAGATGAGAGTCAGAAAAAGCACTACCTCGTTTGTTATGGTCAACTTGCAGAAACAATGATTACCTCTGGTGACGTTTCTCCTGACTTCTATTATGAAAAGAAAGAAGCTCATTTATCTTTGAAACGTCAATTGTCAAAAGAAGAAATCGATCCTGTACAAATCTTGATCAGTTACCGCAAAAAATTAGAAAAAGAACAGTTTGAAATTGAACTGTTAAACAAAAAAGAAGCTGAAAAGCAACTAAATTAGTTGCTTCTCGGCTTCTTTTAGGCATCTTCAACTTCAAATGTCAATTATCCTAAAATTTATTGGATTAAGTCATAGATTTCCATCGCTACGATATCGATATTATCAAATTCGTATTGCTGATGAGTATCTGTTTCAGTTAATTCAAATGTATCGGTCGCTTTATCATAAGTTACTGTACACTTCTCTACGCCTTCTTTTTCAAAACGGCGAACTTGCAGTTCATTATCTGCTGACTCGACCATAGCCTCCAGTCGTTTTATGATTGCGACTAATTGTGAATGTGTCATCGGAGGTCCTCCTTTTCTTATTTCTGTTATATTGTATCAAAAGCATAGCCTACTTGCATTGATTTTCTCTAAAAAAACTCGTTTTTTATGATTTTTTTTCTGGTATTTTTCCTTCAGGCCACCAAAGTTTGATCAAAGCTTGGGTTCCGTCATTCTCAAAACCTTTATCTGCCAACTCTTCATATAGTTTCAATGCTTGGGTAGTTGCTGGCAATACAAGATCCATTTTTTCTGCTTCTTCTAATGCAATCTTTAAATCTTTGATAAAATGTTTGACAAAAAAACCAGGTGTGTAATCTTCTTTTAAAATACGAGGAGAATAATTGCTTAAAGACCAGTTAGCTGCACTTCCACCTGAAAGCGTCTCAATCACTTTCTTTAAATCAAGTCCGTTTTTTTGTGCATAGACAAGCATTTCCGTCATTCCTGTCATCGTACCTGCAATCATGATCTGATTAGCCATTTTTGTATGCTGACCTTTCCCAGCAGAACCATGCAATGTAAATGTCGTACCAAATTCTTTGAATAAAGGCAGTACTTGATCATAAACGGCTTCTTCTCCACCGACCATGATCGTCAGTGTACCATTCTTTGCTCCTAAGTCACCACCGGATACCGGTGCATCTAACGCATCTGCGCCTTTTTCTTTTGCTGTTTTTGCAATTTTTTCTGCCAGGCTTGGTGTACTTGTAGTCAAATCAACTAAAATATGTCCTGAGATATCTGCAGAAAAAATCCCCGACTGTCCATAGTAGATTTCTTCTACATCTTTGGGGTAACCTACCATTGTAAAGAGAATATTACTTTGTTCTGCTACCGCTTTTGGTGTATCTGCCCAGATAGCTCCTTCTGTTACTAAAGGATCAGCTTTTGCTTTTGTCCGATTATAGACAGCTACTTCGTGTCCTGCTTCTAGTAGATGGCGTGCGACAGCACTTCCCATGACGCCTGTTCCGATAAAACCAAGTTTCATTTTTTCGACCTCCTAAAAATCAAAAATCCTTGCTTCTATGCTAGTATACGCTAGAAACAAGGATTTTTTCATAAAAAATGTTTGAATTTTATCTTTTAAATGAATTTAATTTTATTTTGATTCGTTCAATCGAGTCTTCTTCTTCTTTTCTTCGCATCTCTTCTTCATGATAAACAACCATGTCTTGATAAAATTCGATCATAGCTTCGCCGAAATGTGTAGATGAAATATCATAAAGTTTAGCTTCTAAAACTTTTGGATCTTTAGGAACTTCACTGGAAATATAATCAATAAGTGCTGGTGCAAAGTCTTCGTCGGTTTCAAAAGTTTTCCCTAATGAAGGATGATCGAACAATCGGTTCAAATAAGCATTTCCTTCCACGACACAAGGTGTTCCGGCTGCCATCGCTTCTGTATAAGTAAGCCCTTGTGTTTCTGAAGTAGAAGCACTGACAAAATAATCTGCCGCTTTATAATAAAGTGCTACATCATTGTTGTCCACTTCTCCTGTGAACTGCACAAATTCTTCTAACTGCAGTTCTGAGATCAATTCCTCTAACTCTTCTACATAAGGTCCTTTTCCTACGATAACTAATCTGGCGTTAGGATAAGCGGAGATGACCTGAGGAAACCCATTAATCAAGGCTTGGATATTTTTCTCATAAGAAATCCTGCTTAAAGAAAGAATCATCAAATGGTTTTCCTGAAGACCTAGTGACTCCCTTAATTTGCTGATATCCTGCTGAGTGATATCAGAACGTTTGAATTTTTCAATGTCGATACCAGTAGGAATCACGCGAAGCGGTGCTATTACACCATAGCTGCGTAATGTATCAATAACACGTTCACTTGGACAAACTACACCTGTCGTATGATTTGCAAATAATCTAGACAAGTATTTTACATGGGATTGCCTGATCACTTTTCCTTTACCGATATAATGAAGGTAGTCTTCATACATCGTATGGTAAGTATGGATCAGAGGTATTTTCAACTTCTTAGCTACCATCTTCCCAAGTATCCCTGCTCCGAATTCTGTATGGGTATGAATAAGATCTAGTTCTAGTTCTTTGGCAACCAAATAAGCATACCACATGCCTCTAACAACAACTCTTCGATCCTTGAAAGAAATAAATGGTACACTTGGCATTCGAATCACATCTTTTTCCAACTTATCCGCATTAGGATCGGTCGTTGTAAAAATATAGACTTCATGCCCATGTCTTTCTAATTCTTGTTTTAATGTTTTGATCGATGTAGCAACTCCGCTGACTTGCGGAAAGTAGGTATCGGTAAAAAAGCCGATTTTCATGTTTTTCGCCTCCAAACTAGTCCTTGACCTGATTTACTTTTTTTAATTTGCTAGAGACTTTTTCATTCAGTACACTTTCGTATACATTTTTAAGTTCTTCACCGATTTTATTGATACTTCGCTCTTTTGCTGTTTGATAACCGGCTTGTGTCGTACTCGGTAGTTCTTGATTGGTAATCTGTTGGATCAGTCGGATAAATTCTTCGTTTGTCTTCCCCATATAGCAGTTCTTGCTATCTTCTAACCAGCCATTATACACTGGAATATCTCGAACAAGTACGTTTTGTTTGCTTGCTAAAGCTTCTAAAACAACGATCCCTTCTGTCTCTTCATAAGAAGGGAAAAAGAATAGATCTGCACCTGAATACGCACCTTCTATGATCTCTCCACGAATGTAACCAGGAAACAGGACATTTTCAGGATGATCTTCTTTTACAATTTTCCGGATGTTCCGAGGAATCGAGTACATGGGAACATGACCAAACCAAATAAATGTGTATTCGGGCATCTTCTTAGCAATTTCTACGAAATCAATGATTCCTTTACGTTCGAAAAACAAACCGACACAAATGATTACTTTTTGATCCGGAGACAGTTTGAAATATTCTCTGAACTTTTGTTCTTTCATTGGATCAGGGTGATATTTCTCTAAGTCGATCCCATTGGAAATAGCTTGAATCGGCACACGGATACCATAGCTTTCCAACAACTGTTTTGAATAAGGTGTTGGCGTGATCAGATAGTCCGCTTTTTGGTACAATCCTACCAGATATTTTTTTACGATAGGAGAAAGCTGGTTCGATCCGATAAAGGAATTTCGGAAATCTTCCTCTGTAGAATGCGCATGATAGACAACTTTTTTTCCTTCTCTTCTGGCTTTATTGACCATATTATGACTATTGATTCCGTATGTATTGATGTGCAGGATGTCATAATCTTCTTTTTCATCTAGTGTATAAGAGATACCGACTTCCGTCAGAGCACGTTTTTGATGATCAAGCGCACGCCCGATTCCAGATTTTGCAAGCATCTTTTCACTTTCAAAATATAATAATACCTTCACCTTACGTCCCCCTTCACTTATATAGTATAACATAGCCTACAAACTGTCACTCAAACTTAAGCCCTATTTTTGTCTATTCTTACTGACAAAAACGTTTTCTTAAAAAAGAACAAAAAAACTGGCGTAGCTCTTTTACAAGCCACACCAGCTTTTGATACGTTGTTTATTTTACATATTCATGAACAAGTTCAACGACTTCTTCCATCATATCGCATTCTTTCAATGCACGATCAGCAAGTTCAGCCATTTTCGCTGTGTCCAAGCGTTTCATTAAACTACGCGTTTTAAGAATAGATGTCGCACTCATTGAGAACTCATCTAGACCCATACCTACTAGCAATGGAACAGCTGTTTGATCTCCAGCCATTTCTCCACACATACCTGCCCATTTTCCTTCAGCGTGTGCTGCATCAATTACATTTTTGATCAAACGTAAAATTGATGGGTTATATGGTTGGTACAAGTAAGAAACGCGTTCGTTCATACGGTCTGCTGCCATTGTGTATTGAATCAAATCGTTCGTACCTACAGAGAAGAAATCTACTTCTTTTGCAAACTTGTCTGCTAAGACTGCTGCTGCTGGAATCTCGATCATGATGCCGACTTGGATCGTATCAGATACTTCCTTGCCTTCACTTATCAATTTTTGTTTTTCTTCTTCAAAGATCGCTTTTGCTGCGCGGAATTCTTTGAGTGTAGCTACCATAGGGAACATGATACGTAAATTACCATGAACAGATGCACGAAGCAATGCACGCATTTGTGTACGGAACATTTCGTCGCCTTGTTCAGATAAACTGATACGCAATGCACGATATCCTAAGAATGGATTCATTTCATGAGGTAATTGCAGATATGGTAGTTCTTTATCTCCACCGATGTCCATTGTACGAACAACTACAGGTTTTCCTTCCATACCTTCTAATACAGCTTTGTAAGCTTCATATTGGTCATCTTCTGTTGGGAAGTCTGGAGAATCCATATACAGGAATTCAGTACGGTACAGACCAACTGCTTCTCCACCATTATTATGGACACCAACTAGATCTTTTGGTGTTCCGATGTTTGCAGCTAATTCAAAATGCTTGCCGTCAGCTGTGACAGTTTCTGCATTTTTTAATTTTTCCCATTCTGCTTTTTGTGCTGCGTAATCTGCACCTGCTTTTTCAAATTCAGCTTTTTGTTCATCTGTAGGATCGATGATTACATCGCCTTCGATCCCGTTGACAGCCAAAATATCGCCTTCTTTGACTTTAGCAGTAATTTCTTTTGTCCCAACGATTGCTGGAATTTCTAAAGAACGTGCCATGATAGCAGAATGTGAAGTACGTCCACCAATGTCTGTTACAAACGCTTTTACAAAATTGCGATCTAATTGTGCTGTATCACTTGGAGTCAAGTCATGTGCAACAACGACCACTTCTTCGTTGATCATTGATGGATTTGGTAAAGTAACGCCTAATAAGTGCGCTAAAATACGTTTAGCAACGTCACGAATATCTGCAGCACGCTCTTGCATATAAGCATTATCTTCCATTGCTTCGAACATACCGATATACATATCCGTTACTTCTTTTAGCGCTGATTCAGCATTTACGCTGTTGTCTTTAATATTTTGCTTGATTTGACCTACCATTTCTGGATCTGAAAGAACCATCAAATGGGCATCAAATACTTGCGCTTCTGCTTCACCTAAGCTTTGCGCTGCTTTTTCACGAATTTGCTGCAATTCTTCAGTAGATTTAGCTAATGCAGCATCCAAACGAGCTTCTTCAGCCGCAGTATCTTCTACTGTTGCCTTACTGAATGTTAAATCCGGTTGAACTAGCAGGTAAGCTTTTGCAACGGCTACACCGTCACTAGCGGCAATCCCTTTTAGCATTTCAACCATTATTCAGATAAGCCTTCTTTCTTCATTGTTTCAACGATTGCTGCCATTGCATCAGCTTCGTCAGCACCTTCTGCAGTAATAGTAACATCAGAACCTTGACCTACACCTAAAGACATAACGCCCATGATTGATTTCAAGTTTACTGATTTACCTTTATACTCTAAGTTTACATCAGAGTTAAATTTGCTTGCTGTTTGTACTAATAGTGTAGCTGGACGAGCGTGGATCCCAGTTTCTGCTACTACGTGAAATTCTTTCTTTTCCATATTAATCGGTCTCCTTTAAGTGAGTGTTGTTTTTATGTGAGGGTTTTCTTTTTTAGTAATTCAGAGAATCCTAACAAATGCCACCCTTTCATCTGTAAAGATTAACATTTTTTTTCGTTAGATACAACAGTTTTCATTCAATTTCAGATAAAAGTATTCAAATTATTCCGGATTCTTTTTCATCCTTTTCTTCACATTTTATAACAAACGTGTTTATTTCCTTTTTCTTGTCGCTTTCTCTTCTCCTGACGTTTATCATTCTTTCCTTTGACCCTCTTTGTTTTCATATGAAACGAATTACTTGCTTCCCTTTTTATTTTTAGTATAATAAGAGTCAAAGGTCAGGAATGGTCAATAGAGATTTCACCTTTTCTACCTCATAAATCTCTTAAAAAACTAGGGGTTATTCTTTTACCTCATGAAAAACGAGATGTAAAATATGGATGTACCCATTTTTGTGAAAGGACGTGAATGATTCATGCTTTGTCAAAACTGCGGCAAGAATGAGGCAACGATTCACTTGTATGCCACTGTCAATGGTCAGCGGACACAACTCGATTACTGTCAGAGCTGTTATCAAAAAATCAAAAATCAACAAAATGGAGGTCTGACTAATATGGCCCAAAATGATCCATTTGGATTTGGCAGTTTGGACGATCTTTTCCGTTCCATGTCTCGCCAAATGCAACAGCAAGGAAATTATGAGCAAACACCACCAACACAATTTGGCGGAAACAACAACTTCAATGGTGGTCAGCCACCTCAAGGCAATACAGAAGGTTTATTGGGAGAATACGGAATCAATATCACAGAACAAGCACGACAAGGTGATATCGATCCTGTGATCGGACGCGATGACGAAATCAAACGAGTCATTGAAATTTTAAATCGCCGAACCAAGAACAATCCTGTCTTGATTGGAGAACCAGGTGTTGGTAAAACAGCAGTTGTTGAAGGTTTAGCACAAAAAATCGTAGATGGTGATGTACCGCAAAAATTAATGGACAAAGAAGTCATTCGTTTAGATGTCGTATCTTTAGTCCAAGGTACTGGTATACGAGGACAATTTGAAGAACGTATGCAAAAATTGATTGAAGAGATCCGTCAAGCAGAAAATGTGATCCTATTCATAGATGAAGTTCACGAAATCGTCGGTGCTGGTTCTGCTGGTGATGGAAATATGGATGCTGGTAATATTTTAAAACCAGCTTTAGCTCGAGGAGAATTGCAAATGGTTGGTGCTACTACCTTAAATGAGTACCGCATCATCGAAAAAGACGCTGCTTTAGAACGTCGTATGCAACCTGTACGGGTAGATGAACCAACTGTCGAAGAAACGATCAGTATTTTGAAAGGTTTGCAAAAACGTTATGAAGACTATCATCATGTAAAATATACTGATGAGGCCATCGAAGCAGCCGCAACTTTATCCAATCGTTACGTCCAAGATCGCTTCTTGCCGGATAAAGCCATCGATTTGCTAGATGAAACAGGTTCTAAGAAAAACTTGACGATCCAAATCGTTGATCCTAAAACAATCGAGAAAAAACTGCAAGAAGCAGAAGAACAAAAAGTTTTAGCTTCTCGAGAAGAAGATTTCGAAAAAGCAGCTTATTATCGCGATCAGATCAATAAACTTCAAAAAATGAAAGAACGTCAGCTCACTGAAGAGGAAACACCTGTGATTACCGAAAAAGATATGGAAAAAATCGTTGAACAACGGACAGGTATTCCAGTGGGTGAATTAAAAGAAAAAGAACAGACACAACTGAAAAACTTAGCAGATGACTTGAAAGCTCATGTCATCGGACAAGATAACGCTGTAGATCGAGTAGCGAAAGCGATTCGCCGAAACCGTGTTGGATTAAACAAACAGAATCGTCCAATCGGCTCCTTCTTATTTGTTGGACCAACTGGTGTAGGTAAAACAGAGCTTGCGAAACAACTTGCCTACGAACTATTCGGTTCACAAGATTCAATGATTCGTTTCGATATGTCTGAATATATGGAAAAACATAGTGTCTCTAAATTGATTGGTTCTCCTCCAGGTTATGTCGGATACGAAGAAGCTGGTCAATTAACAGAAAAAGTACGGAGAAATCCTTACAGTCTTGTCTTGTTAGATGAAGTAGAAAAAGCTCATCCAGATGTTTTGCATATGTTCTTGCAAATCTTAGATGATGGTCGATTGACAGATGCACAAGGAAGAACGGTCAGCTTTAAAGATACGATCATCATTATGACAAGTAATGCCGGAACTGGTAAAGTAGAAGCAAACGTTGGTTTTGGTGCGGCACGCGAAGGTGTTACTCGTTCTGTATTGAACCAATTAAACAACTACTTTACACCAGAATTTCTGAACCGTTTTGACGGGATCATCGAATTCAGTGCATTATCAAAAGAAAACTTGATGACAATCGTCACACTAATGCTAGACGATGTCAACCAAATGCTGGCAGCACAGCAACTTCACATCGAAGTTCCTACGAATGTCAAAGAAAAATTAGTTGACTTAGGCTATGATCCATCTATGGGTGCTCGTCCTCTTCGACGCACGATCCAAGAACAAATCGAAGATGGTATCGCTGAATTTTATCTTGATCACCCTTCTATCCATGAGTTGAAAGCAAAACTGGATAAAGATGGAAAAATCATCGTTACTTCTAAACCAGAACGTTTGGCTAAAGAATCAGCCGAAGAAACGGCTGAATAAATCCAGTTTTATAGCGTGAGACGGTATTTCTTTGAGAAATGCCGTCTCATTCTTTTTTCAGAAAAGTCAAAATACTGTTCATTTTATAAAAAAGAAATTATAATAAGAGAAACAAGCAATTAAAAATACATAAAAGAGGTGAGCGCCATGAAATTGGTAAATGTAACAAACAGCCATTCCCGTCTTGTATTAAACCAGCTTGAAAACACTGATGCCCATCTAGTCAAGGTCTACACAGCCGGAAATACCACTATTGTCTACACTGAAGCCCCTGAACATAATGAAATTCTGCTGATCAATGACAAACGTAAAATCCAGCCGAAAGAAATCGAAGATGCTAAAAATTATTTCTTAGATAAAATCAAAGACGCCGTTTACCACGAGGATGAAATCAAAGTAATCGAATTGGCAGGCCTTGTTGAAATCTCGATTCCAAAACATGAATTAGGCGCTACATTAGCCGTGTAAACAAATTTTGAACATAATAATTAAAGAGCGTGGGACAAAAGTAAAGAACACTTTTGTCTCACGCTCTAAACACGTATAAACGGCGAAAGCAGAAGCAACTCCTTCGGAAATAAGCTGAAATTCACGAAAATTGCTTTTCAAATTTTTGTGAATTCCAGCTTATTTCTTGGAGTTAAACGCTTCTGTCTCAGCCTCTTTTTCTTTCTAGCTTTTTGATTTTTCTCTTTTCTTTTGTACTTTTCTCTTTTCATTTTCAGTTCTACGCGTGTCTTTATTTTTAACTTTTTCCTCTTTATGGATGATTGATCGTACTTTTTGTGCAATTTGCTCGTTTTTGTCCCAGTCTTTTACATCTAATAATCGACATAATCGTAACATCTCTTCTTTTTTCTGTTTTTTTCTTTCACGTCTTTGCCATTCTGTTTCCATGTGTCACACTCTCCTTTCTTTAATCATATGTACGCAAAATAATTTTTATATTTTTTTGATTAGACATTGGCTCTATACTTTTTGATGTTGGTGAACTTCACCAACATCTTTTTTGTATAAAAAAATATAGAAAAGACACCCTGAAATCCTTTAGAATTAATTTGGCTACCAATTCATAGGAGGATTCAAGATGTCTCATACTCAGCTTATCAAAGATACCCTAAATATTCTAGACCTAAATATCTATTTCGAGGAAAATTGTTTAACTAAAGAAAAATACAAAGGGCAAATTTGCTTGATTTACAAAGGAACTCTTCTGTACAAGCCAGAAGAGTGTTCCCATTGTCTTTGTGTCGTCCCCTCTAGGATCATTCGTTGGGGGACGACAACCGTTCGGTTGTTACTGAATGATGTGTCTGAGTATCGCACTTATCTGGAGCTGAAGAAACAACGATTTAAATGTAAGTCTTGCCAAAGAACATTCGTAGCGGATACCTCTGTTGCTGAAAAACACTGTTTCATTAGTCAAAAAGTTCGTTGGTCTGTCATTGCTCGCTTAAAAGAGAATACTTCCATGACGGAAATCGCTCGTCAGAAAAATATTTCCACTTCTTCGGTCTATCGTGTCATGAAGCGATTCTACCGCCCATTGAATCCTTTCAAACAGACTTTGCCAAAGGTCTTATGCTTTGATGAATTCAAATCGGTTCGAAGTGTTGCCAGTGCAATGAGTTTTATCATGATGGACGGACAAAGCCATGCATTATTGGATATTGTCGAAAATCGACGCTTGCCTTATTTAGAACGCTATTTTTCTCGGTTTTCATTAGCGACTCGTGAAGCCGTTCAATTGATTGTTATTGATATGTATGCGCCTTATGTTTCGTTGGTGAAAAAGCTTTTCCCGAATGCTCAGTTGATCATCGATCGTTTCCACATCGTCCAACATATTGGCAGAACTTTCTTGAATCATCGAGTGAAAGAAACCACGGTACGACTTAAAGGAAATTCCCACTCTCAACGAGGGTTAGGGAAAAAATTGAAGCGCTATTGGAAACTCCTACAAAAAGAAGAAGCAAAGTTAAACTATGAAAAACGGGTTTGGCGTGCCAGTTTTAAAGATTATTTGACTGAAAGTGAGATTGCCGATCGACTGTTAGCTGCTTGTCCCAACTTACGCCAAGGCTATCAGTTATACCAAGACATTCTTTATGCGGTAAAGAAAAGAGATCAGTCACTATTTGAGGATTGTTTAACTAGAGACATTAGCGGTCTGCCAGAAACCTATACAACCACTTTACGAACGTTTAAAAAGTTTCTGCCACAGATCCAAAATGCGCTTCACTACAGCTATTCAAACGGACCATTGGAATGCTTAAACAACCACATCAAAGTATTAAAACGCAATGCGTACGGCTTTCGCAACTTTTACAATTTCAAACTACGAATTATGATTCGTCATGGCAAAACATTTTTAACCAAATAAACAGAACAGAAAGAGGTTTTCTTCTTTCTGTTCTGTCCAAATTATTCTAAGATTTCTCTTTACCAACATCATTTGACAAAGAGCCTAGACATTTCTATGATTTTAATATAGTAAAAAGAGCCGTCACGGAAAATCCGTCACGGCTCTAAACAAAATATGAGAGGCTGTTTTTGTTTGGCTATTCTTATTACTTGATGCAGGGCAGCTTGTGTCAAGACTTCTTTACATCAAACTTTTTAATTTTACATTGGGATATTTATCCGCAAACCAGCGTTCTGCAAATTGGTTCTCGAATAAGAACAACGGTTGGTCGAAACGGTCACGAGCCAAGATATTGCGACTTGAACTCATCTTCTCATCCAAATCTTCTGGATCGATCCAGCGAGCGATTTTGTGTCCCATTGGAGACATGATTACTTCGGCGTTATACTCATTTAACATACGATATTGGAATACTTCGAATTGTAGCTGACCAACAGCTCCAATGATATATTCTTCCGTTAGATATGTTTTATAAAGCTGAATCGCTCCTTCTTGAACTAATTGATAGATTCCTTTGTGGAAGGATTTTTGTTTCATGACATTTTTTGCAGTCACTTTCATAAACAGCTCTGGAGTAAATGAAGGGAGTTCTTCATAAGCAACTTTTAGTTTTCCTTCGAACAATGTATCCCCAATCTGATAATTGCCTGTATCATATACACCGATGATATCGCCTGCTACTGCTTTTTCGACGTTTTCTCTCGAATCTGCCATAAATTGTGTGACATTGCTTAATTTCAGTTTTTTATTTGTACGTTCCAACCAGACATCCATTCCTCGTTCGAATGTTCCAGAACAGATTCGGACAAAAGCGATTCGGTCACGATGGGCTGGATTCATATTTGCTTGGATCTTGAATACGAAACCTGAAAATTCTTCCTCATAAGGACTTACCATCTGATCATCTTGTGTTTTGTGTCCATAAGGAGCTGGTGCCAATTCAACGAAAGTCTCTAAAAAAGTCTGTACACCGAAGTTAGTCAATGCAGAACCAAAAAATACTGGTGTCTGATCGCCACGAGCAATTTTTTCTTGATTAAATGCATCTCCAGCCTCTTTGATTAGTTCTACTTCTTCTAAGACTTGTTCATATAAGGAATTTTCAGTTAGAGGATGATTTTCGGGAAGCAGTCCATCTTCATCCAATTCTACTAATCGTTCATCCTGATAATTTTCCGGACGATAAAACTCTACACGATTATGGTAGATATCATAAAGACCTTCTAGCCCTTTACCCATACCGATTGGCCAATTCATCGGATAAGATTCGATATCTAATAGCTCTTCTAATTCTTCTAACAATTCCAATGGTTCACGACCATCACGATCTAGTTTGTTGATAAAAGTAAATATCGGGATGCCACGTTTTTTTACAACTTGGAATAATTTCTTTGTCTGTGCTTCGATCCCTTTTGCACTATCGATTACCATGACCGCACTATCCACGGCCATCAAAGTACGATAAGTATCTTCAGAAAAATCTTCATGTCCTGGTGTATCCAAGATATTTACTCGTTTCCCTTGATAATCAAACTGCATAACAGAACTAGTAACAGAAATCCCACGTTGTTTCTCGATTTCCATCCAGTCTGATTTGGCAAAATTACCTGTTTTTTTGCCTTTTACGGTCCCGGCTTGACGGATAGCCCCACCAAACAATAGTAATTGTTCTGTAATCGTTGTTTTCCCAGCATCCGGATGGGAAATGATCGCAAAAGTTCTGCGATTGTCCACTTGTTGCTTTAATTTTGGATTATTCATAACCTAACTCCATTTCTTCCATTCAATTATTTATATTTTCTCTAGGCACAGATTGTCCGATCTCTTAAAGAAAGACAATTTCATATAGGGCTGTGACAAAAGCCGTGTAGCAGTCTCTTTTTCCGAGTAAACGGCGTTCTAGAGACAGCCTATCAGCAATAAGCCCACCCAAGCCAAAAATACGAAAAGCTGTTTTTGCTTGGCTGCTCTTATTACTTAATGCAGGATAGCTTTTTCACAACCTTTGTCAACTACTACAACTGAATCAGTATAGCATGGATTCAGCGAATGAAAAAGCCACCAAACCATAAGAGTCAAATATTTTTTTGTCAGCTGACTAAAAGAAAAGACGTGTTGCTTGTTTATTCAAGCAACACGTCTTTCATAACCAAGTTTCCAATTATCTTCTTGGCTCGTCATCTTCGAATTCTTTTCTGAAGTATCTTCGTTCTTCTTCAGGTTCCGCTTCTGTTTCTTCCGGATCATGAAAAATGACACGGATTTTAAGGATTCGAGAACCTTCCATTTCTTCAGAAACCAGCGTAATATTATCGACATCAAACGATAACTTTTCGCCTTCATCCGGAATCATGCCTAATGCTGTAATCAAATAACCAGCCATCGTATCTACATCACTCATATGCAGATCACTGTCAAAAGCTTCATTGAACTCATCAATCAGCATACGTCCTTGGATGATATATTCGTGTTCATCGATTTTTTCATAAAGATTCTCAACTTCATCTGATTCATCATCGATTTCTCCGACGATTTCTTCTAAAAGGTCTTCTAGTGTTGCTAACCCAACGACGCCGCCATATTCATCTAATAAAATAGCCATCTGATTCTGCGTCTTTTTCATTTCATATAACAGATCATCAATAAAGACCGTTTCAGGAACGAATAAAGGCTCCTGCATGATTTTCTTGATATCTAAATTATCAAAGCCGAATTTATGGGCAGCTTTTAGTAAATTCTTTGTATGAAGGATTCCGACTACTTTATCTTTGTCTTCGTTATAAACAGGGATTCTTGAATAGTTTTCGGATAAAACTTCATTCACATTTTCTTCCACAGTGTCGTTGATATCAATCATAAATGCATCCGTTCGTGGGACCATGACTTCTCGGGCAACTTTCGTATCAAGAGAAAAAACCCCTTGGAGCATTTCTAATTCTTCATTATTCAATACGCCTTCGTTTTCAAGCATATAACGCATTTCATCTCTGGTCATTTTTGAATCTTCATCATCAAAAGTCATCGGCGTGATACGCGCCAATAAACTTGTGGAAGCAGAAAGCAGCCAGACGAAGGGCTTAGCTACTACACCAATCAAGCGTATCAGCCCTGAAGTGAACTTTGCGACTTCTTCTGATTTATTTAAAGCAATACGTTTAGGGTACAATTCTCCAAAAACAATCGATACATAGGTCAAAATAGCCAGCACAATGATATTTGCAATATTTTTTGCCGCTGTGCCGCCACCTAATACCGGAGCTAACCGTTCCGATAAAGTATTAGCTAGTGAAGCACCAGACAAAATGTTGACCAAAGTGATTCCTACTTGGATTGTCGATAGGAAATTATTTGGATTCTGCAATATTTTTAAAAGCTTTTGAGATTTCACATCTCCTTCATCAGCTTTTTGCTCGATTCGATTCTTATTGATCGAAACAACAGCAATTTCGGAAGCTGCTAAAAAAGCATTGATCAATGTCAAAACGATCAATAATAAAATCTGCGCTAACAGCGACTGACTCTCAGGGTCAGCATTCATAATCGCATTCTCTCCTTATAAAATTAATTTTTAGTTTACGATAGAAAAAAACGTGGCACTATAGCCACGTTAAAATGGTATCACAAAGCAATTTTCTTTGCAATAAAAACAAGTGTACTAAAACTACCTACGAGGTCGTAGCAATTTTCTTCTTGTTTTCATTTTGCTTGTCTTCTTTGACGATTTTGATTATATAGGAAATGATCGTCTTGCAGATTGCGTAAAAAGGAACACCTAAGAAGATACCAAGCAATCCGGCAATATTTCCAGCTACTAGAAGAACGATAATGATCGTTAATGGATGGATTTTCAGTGATTTCCCAATTACATTAGGATAAATGATATTCCCATCCAACTGTTGGACGATTAGCACAACCACACAACAAAGTAATGCTTTTACCGGATCATTGAAGACTGTTACTAGAAATGCAGGTGCTAGTCCTAGATAAGGTCCTAAATATGGAATTAGGTTTGTCAATCCCGCAATGACCCCAAATAAGAAAGCATAATCCACACCAATTACCATATATCCTAAAAATGTGAAGGTACCAACGAATAAACATTCGATTGCTTGTCCGCTAATGTAATTAGCCAATGTTTTATTCAGTTGCCCCAATAACTCCACAATTTGGTTTCTTCTTTTTTCTGGGAAAAACTGTTGGATGTTTGGCACTAGTTTTTCTCCGTCTTTCAACATATAGAACAAGATGAATGGTGCTGTAATGATTACTACGGTTGCCGAAGCGATCGTTCCAACGATCGAACCTAAACTATTGGATACTCCACTAAGGAATTGCTGAATGATTGTCCCGTAAGAAATGTCTAATTGCTCAAAATATTTATTGATATCTACTTCCTTGAACAAAGGCAATTCGGCTACCTCTTTTAACCAGCTTTCTACCTGTTTGATGAAATCAGGCATATTAGATGCCAATGAGGAAATTTGCTGTACTAGACTTGGGATGACACTAAGTAAAATCCAAATAATTGCTGCAACTAAAAGGAGCAGCACAATTGCGACAGCCCATATTCTTTTGATTTTTGCTTTCATCAACAGCTTGACAATAGGATTCAATAAATAGTAAAGAAAGCCTGCAATCAGTACAGGTGCAAATAACGTGGAAAAAAATGTCCCGATCGGTTCGAAAATAAAGTTTATTTCTGATGAAATCATGATCAATGCAGCTATGATCAATAATTCAAGCGACCAAAACATTAGTTTAGACTGTCTAAGTTTTTCAAACAATAGATTTCCTCCTTTCTTTCTTACTAGTATATATTATATTCGTTAAAAATTCTTTTATTCTTTTTTTATTTTTGAAAACTTGCCATACTTTTTATTTGTTTTATTTTCCAGTATACTATACGAAAGGAAGGTGGCTAGACCATGAAAGTTGTACAAACAAAAGATACAATGAGCAATATTTACTTAGATGCTGTACGGATCAGGCATCAAGTTTTTGTAGTCGAACAGGGTGTGCCTTTGTCTCGAGAAATAGACAAAGATGAAGCCCATTGTATCCACTTCGTCCTGTACTCAGATAAAAAAGAACCGCAAGGAACTGTACGTCTTTTGCCTTTAGAAAACGGAAAAATGAAATTACAGCGGATGGCGATTCTTTCTGAATACAGACACCAAGGGTTAGGAAAAATATTGATTGAAGAAGCAGAAAACTTTGCTAAGAATCAAGGCTATAATACGATTTTATTAGGGGCACAGTCCACAGCTGAAACTTTTTACGAAAAACTAGGATATACAGCTTACGGCGATCCTTTTGAAGATGCTGGCATGCCTCATATTTATATGAAAAAGACTTTATAAAAATTTATTTCGAAAAAAGCAAAAAACAGCAAGCTTTTGAGAAAAATCTCTCACTGGCTTACTGTTCTTTTTTGTGTTTACTTACGCGACAATTGCTTGTAACGGTTATACCAAATATCAATATAGCCTTCCGAGAACGGGCCATCTCCATTATTGATCCAGTCAACCAGAATCTTCACATTTTCTTTTAGGATGAAGTCAATATCGTTCGGGTAATTCATCATTTTGCTGTGCATCTCATATTCATCGACATCCAATAGTCGTTTCTCGCCGTCAGGAAATACCTTGATATCCAAGTCATAGTCGATATATTTCAAGGCCTCATCGTCCAGCAAAAAAGGTGAAGCTAGATTACAATAATAGGAAACCCCCTTTTCTCTGATCATTGCTATTACATTGAACCAGTATTTTTTATGAAAATAAACAATCGCTGGTTCGCGCGTTACCCATCGGCGTCCATCAGATTCAGTGACTAATGTGTGATCATTCACGCCGATCATAGAGTGTTCGCTTGTTTTTAATACCATGGTATCTCGCCACGTTCGATGCAATTTGCCGTCGTGCTTGTAACTTTGGATCGTCACAAACTCTCCTTCTTTTGGAACTCCCATAGCAACCCTTCCTTAAGCAGCATTTTGTGCTTTGTGTTTGGGTGTTCATTACACCGACATCATAATTATTATATCAATAAAAATGAGCTTTGCCTAGAAAGGATTCCTATTGTTTCGATTTTTCTCTAACTGATCTACCAGTTTCATTTGGACCTTAGGAAAAACGACCGAATCAAATGCATCAGGCTTCAACCACTTCGAAGTTTTGTTCTCGGTAAATTCTTGTTCTGCTCCCTCGGTTGCCCGTCCGTAAAAAAGGAGAACATGCCATTTCAGATGACTAAAAATATGAGTAACTTCTCCTAAATGTCGTGTCTGCCAAACAAAGAGTTCCTGCTTTTCAAATGGGAGATTTTGCTCTTCTTCTGCTACTAGGTCATCAAACAGATCGATTTCTGGCTTTGTTTCCCATTCTTTTTTCAATCGCTCATACTCCTCTTGTGTCACTTCCATCATTGGAAATGTCCACATATTCGCCAGCAATTTTTGGCTATCTCTTTCTTCAAAATAATACGCTCCAGAATGATTTTGAAGAGCTGCACTGATATAATAAACGTCTTTTGGCTTTGCTTTTTTTGTTTTTACAGGAAAACTCGTTTGGATTCCTCGTTTGTTAGCTAAACAAAAGGCTTGGATCGGACAAGTCTCACACTTTGGAGAAGTTGGTGTACAGATAGCTGAACCTAGATCCATCATTGCTTGGTTGAATTCACCTGGATGCTTTTCATCAATGATTTTCCGCATCGCTTCATCAAAGATTTTCCTGCTAGAAGCTTTTGCGATGTCTGCTTCAATGCAAAACAATCTGCTGACTACTCGCATCACGTTGCCGTCAACTGCAGGTTCTGGAAGTCCAAATGCGATACTTGCAATCGCGCCTGTCGTATATGGTCCTATTCCCTTCAATGAGCTAATTTCTTCAGGCGTTTGCGGCATTTCCCCATCAAATTCTGACATGATCTGTTTAGCAGCAGCTTGGATGTTCCGGGCTCTTGAGTAATAACCAAGGCCCTCCCATGCTTTTAAAAGCTTTTCTTCTGGAGCATTTGCTAGCTCTTCAATTGTAGGAAACCATTCCATGAAACGATAAAAATAATCGATCACTGTGTCTACTCTGGTTTGCTGAAGCATGATCTCAGAGATCCAGATACGATAAGGATCACGATTATAGCGCCAAGGCAGGTTTCTTTTTTCTTGTTCATACCATTGAATGAACTGATCTTGAAATTCTTTTGTTTCTTTATCTGTCCATTTTTCCCATTCTTTATTCACTTTCCTCTTCCTTTTCCGTAATGAATCGCTGGATCATATCCAAATCAAATCCTTTTTGATATAAGCTTTGCTTTACTTTTAGATTTCTTTTTTTAGGTTCAAACCTTAAATTTCTTCGCCATAGTTTATCTCCTTGTTTGACTAAATAATCATATTCTATTTCTTGATCTGCTTCTTGCGGAAGATCAGCTATCGCTTGTTGGATCACTTCTTGAGAAAAGCCTTTCGTCATCAATGTTTGTTGGATTTTTCTCAATAATTCTTTTTGGCTTTTTCCGTGATTTTTTCCAAACGCTTTTTCGGCTGTCTGATGTGCATTTTGAACTTGGTCTTCAAATGTATATTGGCTGAGCGCTTGTTCAATGATTTCAGGTTTCAAACCTTTTTGCTGCATCTGCTGCGCTAATTTCTTTGGTCCTTTGTCACTTAAGCGCATATTCGTGCGCACATAACTTTCCCCATAGACCAAATCATCGACAAGGTCCAATTCTTTTAAGCGGGCTACGATTTTATTTCGATCTTCTTGAAGGATTTCCTTTTCTTTTAAGTATGTTCGGATTTCTTTTTCCGATCGCAACTGATAACTTAAGTAATTCATTGCTAGGTGAAAACCGAAATCAGCTCCGCTACTCTTCTTGATCTCTTGGATAGTTTCTTCGTCTAATTCCCGTCCTTTTAATAATCGATAGCGTACTAATACATCTTCAGATACTTGTAAAGCTTCTCCTTCAGATAAATCTACGCGATAGAAAGGGCCTTTGCCTTTACTGATTCTCGTAACGGTTAACATAAACATCCTCCTCGAACATATATTCTCTATCATACCACAGAAAATCCCCGTAATCAGGTATTATATGTTAGAATAAACCACAGAAAAAAGAAAAAGGGAGATACTTATGGCAGAAACAATTGTCAAAACTGGACAAACGGTTCCTTTGAAAATCAAGCGTTTAGGCATAAATGGTGAAGGAATCGGTTATTTCAAACGGTTGATCATATTTGTTCCATATGCACTACCAAAAGAAGAAGTACTAGTGAAAATCACGAAAGCAACTCCTCGCTATGCAGAAGGAGAATTAATAAAAGTCAAAAAAACAAGCAAAGATCGCGTAGTGGCACCATGTCCTGTTTACTATGAATGCGGTGGCTGTCAATTACAACACTTAGCTTATCAAGCTCAATTGGATTTTAAAAAGGATCTGCTTTTGCAAGCATTGGAAAAATTCAAACCAGCAGGCTTTCGATCTTATCAACTTTTGCCGACGATCGGGATGGATGAGCCTTGGCATTATAGAAACAAAGCACAATTTCAGTTACGAAAAAATAAGCAGACTCAAAAAATTGAAGCTGGTTTATACGAAGCAAACTCTCATCAGTTAGTCCCTATAACAGACTGCTTGGTTCAAGAACCTCGAACACAAAAAGTAATGAATACTGTTGTTCAACTATTGAATAAATTTGATGCACCCATCTATGATGAACGGACAAACAGTGGAATCTTCCGCACAATCATGGTTAGAATCGGTGTTAAAACTGGGGAGTTACAAGTTGTTTTTATTACTCGCAGTAAAAAATTCCCGCAAAAAAACGCAATGATCCGTGAGATCAATGAACGACTGCCCGAAGTTGTTTCAATCATGCAAAATGTCCAGGCACAAAAAACGTCTCTCGTGATGGGGGATGAAACGATCCACTTATGGGGAAAAGAAGCCATTGAAGAACAAATCAATGAAGTGACTTTCGATCTTTCTCCTCGTGCCTTCTTTCAACTCAATCCTCAGCAGACCGAATTGCTTTATGGCGAAGGAATCAAAGCATTAGATGTCCAGCCTAATGAAACGATCGTGGATGCTTATTGCGGAGTTGGGACGATCGGCTTAAGTGTAGCAAAACAAGCCAAAGAAGTACGGGGAATGGATACCGTTCCTCAAGCAATCGCTGATGCAAAAAAAAATGCGGAAAGATTAGGATATCACAACACTCGATATGAAGTCGGGACAGCAGAGCAAGTTCTGCCTAAATGGTTGAATGAAGGTTTTCAGCCTGATGGTATCATCGTAGATCCACCACGTACGGGTTTGGATAACGCATTGATCCAATCATTATTGAAATACCCTCCAAAAAAACTTGTTTATATCTCCTGTAATGTTTCTACACTTGCCAGAGATCTGGTTAATTTAAGTAAAAAGTTCAAGATTGAATATTTACAGTCCGTCGACATGTTTCCTCAGACTGCACGTTGTGAAGTTGTCGTGAAGATGACGAGACTCGCTGACTAAATGAAAGAGGTTGTGAAAAAGTCTGCCCTGTATCAAGTAATAAGAACAGCCAAACAAAAATAGCTCTTCATGTTTTATGAATACTGTACTTGTGACCGAAGAGTTAACAGGAGGACACTATTTATTTAAAAAAAGGGTTGTGACATAGTTTTTGTCACAGCCCTTTTTGATTATTATTGGATATTCACGTCTATCACTTGATAAAATGCATTTGTCGTATCGCTGATATTCCATACTGCTAAAATCACATTATATCCTTTTCGATCCTGCGGAAGTGTGATCGTTTGGTTGACTGTTTTTGGTGGAACAGTTGCTTTGTCGTCTATTTTTGTGATCAATTCAAAATCACTAAATTTCAAAGGTTGATTAGGATTCCAAGTTGGTTTGGTAATGTAGTAATCCCAAGTACTTGTCCGATGTTGTGCTGTTAAATTCCAAGTAATATTTAATGTTCCTGGATTAACCATGTTTTTATGCCATCTGTTAGATGTCTGTTCATCTAAAGGCTCAAAGCCGCTGACTCCTGCACTAGCAATTTTTCCATCAATGAATGTATTTTTGGTAGCTTCGATACTTTGCGGTTCCCATTGTGCTCTTCCGACATTTTGATTTAAGTTTCCTGCTGCTGATGTTCCTAGGTATGCACGGCTTCCTGGAGAAGTAATATAACCATGCGCAAAACCTGGAATGCTAAAACCGAACAACCCTAAACTAACTAACCCAATAAACAATAACGTACTAATCTTTTTCATGTAGAAACCTCCTTCATTTGATAACCACATTGTAAACGCTTTATTGTATTAACACAAACATTATGCTTTTATAATTTTATGTTGAAGTAAAAAAGGTGAAAAAAGTAAGATGCAGATTATAACAGAAGTAGACGAGAAAAGTACAAATAGAAAACATGAGAATCAAATCATATGATCTTTTTCAAAAACATCATTCATATAAACAAATGTTCAACTTTTTAATAACAACAATTATCAATTTTTTTCTTACTTCACAAACTAAATACAGGTCTTGCTGTGAGCCTTCATGGTAAACTACTATTATAGAAAGGAGTTAGTAAAATGAAGATGATAAAAGATATTCGTTTTTGGGTTTGTGTTATAGGAATTGTCATATTAGGCTTTTTATCAGGGTTGCTTAGCGGAAATCCCGGAGAATATTACTATTCTTTGCAACTTCCACCATTTGCACCACCTAGCTGGATATTTGGGCCGATGTGGACCTTACTGTATATATTGATGGGTATTTCTCTTTATTTGTTACTTAATCACAACAACAAAAAACAGCGAAACAATCTTGTCGGTCTTTTTGTGATTCAGTTCATTTTTAATTTTATATGGTCTGCTCTATTTTTTAATTTCTTAATTGTCAAATTAAGTTAGACAGATCATCAATACTTACGTAACTCAAAAATACTTCCAAAGGTGTTCGATAATCCAGTGATTTTCTAGGAATATTATTTCGTTTAGATGCGACAGATTGAATAAAAAATTCATCTACTGAATTGAAATCCATAGATTTCAATAAACCATCTCTACGTAACAATCCGTTAGAATTCTCGTTTAGGCCTCTTTGAGACGGCGTTCCTGGATCAGCGAAATAAATGGCAATATCATTGACATTACTGATCTGTTTCCAATTTGAAAATTCCTTTCCACAATCAAAAGTGATGGATTTGAATAGGTTTTTCGGTACAGATTCAAACCATTGATTTAATTTTTTTTCAATATCAATCGCTTGTCTACCACACGGTTTCAATGTGATGATAACTTTTGATAATCGTTCAACTAAGGTAATTACAGCACTTTTATGTTTCAGACCTACGATAGTGTCACCTTCAAGGTGACCAAACTCATTTGAGAATTGGCTATAATCCTTTTCACGTTCATGAATAGAGCGGCGGAAAGTTTGTTTTCCACGTCTTTCTTGATGTCCATTCGGTTTACGCTTGCCTTTCATCGGTAAGTCAGAAGAATCAAATAGCCCCTTTTTGAACATACGATAAATGGTACGAGCAGAACAACTAATAGGAAACGCTGCACGACCAACAATCACATCGGGTGTCCATCCTTGAACAACCTTTCTTTGAATATATTCTGATTGTTCCTCGGGTAAAACAAGCGGACGTCTACCACAGTTTGATTTGTTTTTCTTATACTGTTGATAATATTCTAAGGCTGATTTTCCTTGCTTGAAGAACAGATATACTTTATGGATCGTTTGTCTTGAACGATTCAAGCAATGGGCAGTTTTAGCAACAGATTGATTCATTTTGAAATAAGACTCTATTATTACAAGTTCATCCGTTGTAAGATGGGTATAGGTCATTTGTACTCACTCCTTATAATTCTTTGGTCGGAACTATTTTGAGTGTAGCACAAATGACTTTTTTAGTTGTCTAGCTTAATTTTACAATCGGCGATTTAAGAAATATTTTCATTGCAGCAATCGATATTACACTTTTAGTTATTTTCTTGTCAGTGCTTATGTATCAGTTGTGGCTACATCATCGCCTGGCAATGTGGCTCATGATTCCTTATTATTTATGGGTACTATTCGCAACTCTATTGAATTATTCAATTTATTTTTTAAACTAAGCGCTAAAAAGAGACGTCCTGTAATTTAACACATAGAAAAAGTGCCACCTAAGTTAGATTTTTTGTCTAATTTAGGTGGCACTCTTTATTAACCAAACTATTTTTTTCTAGTACCCACTTGTTGTTCCATACTCATTATTCTGGTCATAACCATAACCATTTTGTTCCTGTCCAGCGTAAGGATCATAACTTTGAGTATCTTGACTTGGTGTATAGTACTGACTTGTATCTTCTGTTTGCTGATAATAGGTATTCGGATCTTGGTACTGATCATATGTGTTTTCTGAATAGGAAGAATAATCGGTGTACCCTTCACTATTCGATCCATCACCGTTTGTCGAATCGCCATCTTCCGAATCATCAAAGAACATCATTGAAGCATTCTCATTTTTCAAATTAGGTAATGTATCGCTTGTTTTTATATTTAATTGTTTCTTCAGTTCATTTTGGATCGAAAGAAGATCATTTTTTCCTAAAATTTGATAGTAGATATCATTGATCATTTGTCCTTCGCCTTGCAACTGGTCTTGTTTGATTGTTTCAAACGCAGGGGTGTAGTTCGTCGCTACATCAAGCATGTCATCCCAATCTAAGTCCGTCGTCACATTGTTCTCAACTGCTTTTAAAATTTTTCTATAATTGCTTACGCCATCTAAACTTAAAACTTTATTGACGATTTTCGTCACTACTTCCCGCTGACGACGTTGTCGACCGATATCGCCTTCTGGATCTTCGTGTCGCATTCGAGAATAGGCTAAACCTTTTTCTCCATTCAATGTTTGTTCACCTACTGGTACATGGACACCATCCAAAGTAAAGTCAATTTTATTATTCACTTTGATGCCACCGACCGCATTGATCAAATCTTCCATGCCATCCAAATTGATCGTTACATAATGATCAATAGGAATATCGAGCAGTTGCTCAATTGAATCCATGGCCATTTCGACACCACCAAATGCATAGGCATGATTTAATTTATCTACCGTTCCATAACCTACGATATTCGTATAAATATCTCGGTCCAAACTGATGATCGTTGATTTTTTTTGTTTCGGATTAACTGTTACTACCATCATCGTATCAGAACGTCCTTGTTCCGTTCTTCCTAATCCACCGGTATCTAAACCTAATAGCAAAACCGAAAAAGGTTCTTTGTCATCAATGCTTACTCTCTCAGAACGTTTGGAGGATATTCGATTAGAGTTTTTAGAAATTTTGTTTACTGTTTGGCTCGCTTCTCCCATAAATCTGATTCCGTATGCTGATAATCCGGCAATCAGCAAAACAAATACCCCTAACAAGGTTAATAGAACTTTTTGCCATCGCTTCATAATACACCTCTGTTTCACATTTTCTAAAATATTGTCTCATATAACTGTTCAATCAGCAAATTCACTTTTTAATCATAAGAAAACTTTAAAAAACATTTTTGTGTAACGATTACTATTTTTTAAAATTTCTCAAAATTCTTAACTATCATACCATACCGTGAAAAAGATCGAAAGACCGAATACACGCAGTTCGCAATCGTTTTATCTTTTTTTACGTATTTTTTCCAGAAAAAGCGAACAACAAGGTATTTTCCAAATAATCGTGCAGTAAAATGATCGCACATACCTTTCCCATCTTTTTAACAGTCTTTGCCTACCGTTCAGATTATCATTCGATTTCACGAAAATTTCTTCCTATGACTGGTCCTTTTGTTAAACCCATCTTCTATTCGTTTTATTTCCAGCTCACTGCATGGCTCTTAAAATGACTCGAACTAGTGATTTCATTACCATCATCTTTTAATGGATAGATATGCTCCTCTTCAAAGTAAAACGATTTTCTTTTAAAGTAATAGAATTGACATGGTAATGAGTATGTATACTAGTGGTTTCACAAATGGTCTTTTATTCAACATCCAAAAACTGAAATTTCTTTAAAATCCATTACTAACGAAGAAAATGTTCCTTGCTTGATAATTAGTTAGGACATGTCAAGTGAACAAATGCATTTACTTAGCCAAAAAATCTAAAAACTTCATAAATAGACAAAAAGACACGACTCTCTAAGAAGTCGTGTCTTTATTCAACAAATTATTATAATTTAGTCACTTCAGCAGCTTGAGGTCCGCGTGCACCTTCAACAATCGTGAATTCTACTTCTTGACCTTCTTCTAGGCTCTTGAAGCCGTCTCCTTGAATTGCTGAGAAATGAACAAATACGTCATCTCCGCCGTCTACTGTAATAAACCCAAATCCTTTTTCATTGTTGAACCATTTAACCGTTCCGTGTTCCATAAATGTATAGCCTCCAAAAAAGTTCTTGCAAGTAACCTTGCAAGAACATTATACCCAATTTAGAAAACGCTAGCAAGCTTTCGCTCTTTTATTTTCCAAATTATTTTTAAGACTGATATGACGGAGGAAATGGTTATTTTGCTGCTTCGAAACGTTTGTTTACTTCATCCCAATTAATAACATTCCAGAATGCTGCAATATAATCTGGTCGGACATTTTTATATTTCAAATAATAAGCATGTTCCCAAACGTCCAAACCTAGAATTGGTGTCTTTCCTTCCATCAATGGAGAATCTTGATTTGCAGTAGAGGTAATAGCTAATTTTCCATTTTCCATTACAAGCCAAGCCCATCCAGAACCAAATCGTCCAGCGGCTGCTTTTTTGAATTCTTCTTTAAAAGAAGAAAAATCACCAAAAGCTTCATTAATCGCTTCTTTTATTTCTCCTGTAGGTTCGCCACCAGCATTTGGTGCCATGATTTCCCAGAAAAATGAATGGTTAGCATGTCCGCCACCATTGTTACGTACAGCTGTCTTGATATCTGTTGGAATAGCGTCCATATCAGATAATAATTCTTCTATTGTTTTTTCGCCTAATTCTGGGTATTTCTCAATTGCTGCATTTAAATTCGTCACATAAGTATTGTGATGCTTATCATGATGCAGATGCATCGTTTCTTCGTCAATATAAGGTTCCAATGCGTCATATGCATAAGGTAGATCTGGTAATGTGTAAGTCATAAAAAAATTCCTCCTCAATGTTTTCTTTATAATGTCTACATTACAAAGAGTAACAAAGAGAAGGAAATTCTTCAATTGTTATGCCTAGTCGTCTTTTTCACTTTGACCTACTTCTTCTTCAAAAACCTCAGTTTCTTTAAAAATAAACAACTTGCTGAAAATATAGTTCGCTAGGATAACAATAATTTGAGTGATGATTTTCGCCACATACTCATTGCTGTTCATAACATTGATCAACAATACCATTGCCCCCATGTCCAATCCGTAAGAAAGGATACGGTAGAAGAAGAACTTACCGCATTCAATAAGTGCATGTGTAAAATTCGGTGATTTTGAATGGAATACCCAAAGTTTGTTCGTTACAAAAGCAAACAATACAGAACAAAACCACGAAATAGAATTGGATAAGGCCATACTTAAATCAAAATATTGGCGTGCGAGAGCAAAACTAACAAAATTTACAATCGTAGCCAAACCACCAAAAAAGAGATAGACTAGTATCTCCCAATATCCTTTTGCTTCTAAATATCCTTTTAACTGTCGATACTGCTTCATGAGCCAACCTACCTTATTAAAAATTCTTATTTATCATACTCTATATTTCAATAACTTTCATCTTTATTTAAAAAAATTAATTTTTTTTGATCCTTTGCCTTTGTCTCTGCTTGGATCGTCACATGTGTAATACCATATTTTAATTTTAATAAAGAAATTATACGAGGATATATCTTTTCAATCTCGCTTAGTAGCTGATCTTCAAAATCAATATGTCCGTCGAAAATAATTATCTTTTCGCTATACTGCCAAATATGGACATGATGAACATTCTTTACCCCATCGATTGCTTCAATTTCTTGTTCCATTTTTTCATAGTCAATAGCAGGTGCACTTTGTATCAAAATAGCGGCAGCTTTTTTGATCACCATTATCGCTTCTATCAATATATATATCGAAATGATCAGTGTAATAACTGGATCGATCCAGTAGATATCGAAAAAACGGATCAAAATTGCTCCGATAATCACACTTACCGAAGACAGTGTATCACTTAACAAATGCAAATAACTAGATTTTATATTCAAACTTTCATCTGCTTCTTGTCGTAATAATAATACTGAGAACAAATTCGCGAGCAATCCAATAACTGCTACTGTTAGCATCAAATGACTATTTATCTTTTCTGGTGAAGTGAACCGCTTGAATGCTTCAACGGTTAAAAACAAGGATAATATGATCAATATGAATGAGTTGATGAAAGCACTCAATATTTCTAAACGCTGGTAGCCATACGTACGTTTTTTATTTGCTTCTTTTCGGGCCATTTTTTGTGCCCCGTAAGAAAAAATAATTGCCAATGTATCACTAAGGTTATGGAAAGCATCTGAAACAAGAGACAAACTCCCTGACATAATCCCTCCAATAAATTCTGATAAAGTGATCACCGCATTCAAAACCACTACTCCAAATAGTTTTTTTGATGATCTCTGTGGCTGTGTAGGCACTATTCCTTCCTCCATTTTATTTATATTGGATAGTCTTTAGACAAGAATAACATTTTTTTGATATTTCACCAATCATTCAGATGTTTCCCTAAAGCACTTGTATTTCACTTGATACTTCGCTAGAATTGCAAGTGATGACACTACTAGATGAGGAGTACTTATGACAACAAAACAATTAATTATCAGTTCCTTTATACGATTCAAAGACCTAAAGGAGACGAGAAATGTCCCATTTTGGAAAGCCATTGTCTATCTTTTAGTTTTGAGTATAATTATGGCTTTGCCAATCTCTTTTCAAGTTTTTCAAGTCTTAAACAACATTCAATTGGATGGGCAAAAGATTGCTACTCGCATTCCTGATTTTACAATCCAAAACGGGCAGCTTCAAACCGAAGAAAAAGAAGGATTCATTTACCAAACAAACTCCATTATCTTCACATTTGATCCAGAGGGAAAACGAACAGAACAGGACATCTCTACTGATTTGATGGGGAATTTTGTTAGTGTCGGGATGTTAAAAAACAAACTTATCATAGCTCTTCCTAATACAGGCACGACTTCTGCTTTGTTGAACAATAACCAATTAGAACTTCCCTACACCAATGAATCTTTAAAAAACTTAACAGGTAAGGAGCTCCGTTCTTTTTTAAGTAAAGCATCTATACCACTTTGGATAAAAGTCCTGACATTTATATTTTCTATTTATCCTAGTTTTCTGAATCTGCTGATCACTTTGCTATTTACCAACATTGCTGCTTTTCTCTATGCACGCTTTCGACTAACAAAAGCTACTTTTCTTGATTGTTTAAAAACATTGATCTATTCAATTTCATTGCCTACTATAATTGCAACAATCTTGATGGTCTTTCTTCCTTCTTTTGACACAAGCGCCTTCATTGCTTTTGCAGGAATCTTTATTTTTGCTCAAGCTGTCAAAGGATGGGCAAAAATATCGATCAATTAAGAAATAAAGACAACTCGTTATTTCTACTTCAATAGACCCTTTTAGAGGTTGTGACATTTTTTTGTCACAGCCCCTTTTTTATTTGAAAAATATTTCTTTCTCAAAAAACAAGCAAGGCGCTTCAAAGTTCTTCTTGTATGCGCTACACTTAGAGTAAAGAAAGGCGGGAAATTAACTATGTCAGAAAGAATCATTTATGCAGATCGTCCATTTCGTGATGAATTTATCGAAGAAATCCATACTATAGCGCCTGGTTATATCTTTAAAACAGAATTACAACCAGAGGATCTACAAAATGTAGAGATCAGTTTGGGCTGGAACTCAGACTACCAAGAAAAACTATTAGCCTCTTCTACCTTGAAATGGGTCCAATCTATCTCAGCTGGTGTTGATCAGCTACCCCTTGAGACTTTTTCAAAGAAACATATTTTACTTTCAAATGGTAGTGGCATCCACAGTGAATCGATTACGGAGCATGTCTTAGGAATCATCCTTGGGTATTCTCGTGGTCTTTTTCAAGCACAAAAAGCACAGAGTGACATGAAATGGTTAGGTTCATCGGTCCATTACCAATCTATCCAAGGAAAAAAAATACTAATCATTGGAACTGGCCATATTGGAAAAATGATTGCAAAAAAATGCAAAGCATTAGACATGAACTGCTATGGAATCAATACATCCGGTCATCCAGCAGAAGGAATGGAAAAGACTTTTTCTTTAAATCAACTAAAGGAAGTTCTTCCTGAAGTAGATTTCGTAGTCAATATCTTACCTCTAACGGAGGAAACAACTGGGCTCTTTGATCAGCATATGTTTGAACACTTTGATCCAAAATCTGTATTCATCAATGTTGGCCGTGGTGCTTCTGTTAAGACACAAGATCTGGTGCAGGCTTTAAATAACCAGCAACTTTCCTTTGCAGCATTAGACGTTTTTGAGGAAGAGCCTCTTCCACAAGATCATCCTCTTTGGAAAATGGACAATGTACTGATTACTTCCCACATTGCAGGTTTGACACCTGATTTTCAAAAGAAATTAATGGCTATTTTTTTAACCAATCTGAAAAGCTACTTTGCCACCCATGAGCTTCAAACCAATCAAGTAAAATTGTCTGCAGGATATTAATAGCTGAAAACAATATTTTCAAAAGAACAAAGAGAAGGTGACAAAACTGGCTCTATAATTTATGGGACTGATGAATCAGAATTGATTCTTCAGCCCCATTTTTATTTTAGGTACGCCGATTGTAAAATTAAGCTAGACAACTAAAAAAGTCATTTGTGCTACACTCAAAATAGTTCCGACCAAAGAATTATAAGGAGTGAGTACAAATGACCTATACCCATCTTACAACGGATGAACTTGTAATAATAGAGTCTTATTTCAAAATGAATCAATCTGTTGCTAAAACTGCCCATTGCTTGAATCGTTCAAGACAAACGATCCATAAAGTATATCTGTTCTTCAAGCAAGGAAAATCAGCCTTAGAATATTATCAACAGTATAAGAAAAACAAATCAAACTGTGGTAGACGTCCGCTTGTTTTACCCGAGGAACAATCAGAATATATTCAAAGAAAGGTTGTTCAAGGATGGACACCCGATGTGATTGTTGGTCGTGCAGCGTTTCCTATTAGTTGTTCTGCTCGTACCATTTATCGTATGTTCAAAAAGGGGCTATTTGATTCTTCTGACTTACCGATGAAAGGCAAGCGTAAACCGAATGGACATCAAGAAAGACGTGGAAAACAAACTTTCCGCCGCTCTATTCATGAACGTGAAAAGGATTATAGCCAATTCTCAAATGAGTTTGGTCACCTTGAAGGTGACACTATCGTAGGTCTGAAACATAAAAGTGCTGTAATTACCTTAGTTGAACGATTATCAAAAGTTATCATCACATTGAAACCGTGTGGTAGACAAGCGATTGATATTGAAAAAAAATTAAATCAATGGTTTGAATCTGTACCGAAAAACCTATTCAAATCCATCACTTTTGATTGTGGAAAGGAATTTTCAAATTGGAAACAGATCAGTAATGTCAATGATATTGCCATTTATTTCGCTGATCCAGGAACGCCGTCTCAAAGAGGCCTAAACGAGAATTCTAACGGATTGTTACGTAGAGATGGTTTATTGAAATCTATGGATTTCAATTCAGTAGATGAATTTTTTATTCAATCTGTCGCATCTAAACGAAATAATATTCCTAGAAAATCACTGGATTATCGAACACCTTTGGAAGTATTTTTGAGTTACGTAAGTATTGATGATCTGTCTAACTTAATTTGACAATTAAGAGTATTAAAAAACATATCGTTCTCTAGTATGATTAAATCACGACAAAATAAACAACTGAGAGGACGATATGCTATATGAATGATTCTATCAAAAAAATGCTGCGATTAATAGAGAAAGATTTGATGATTACAGAGGTCTCTTACGAGACCTTTCAGAAGAAAAAGACGTTGATCGTCGATGCTGTTTTCTCACCTGCTCCCCATACCTGTAGAAATTGTGGTTCTACTGTGGTAGATGGAAACGGGAAAGTAATTGTAGTGAAAAATGGGAAGAAGGAAACGATTGTCCGCTTTGAACAATACAATCACATGCCTTTGGTTATGCGCTTAAAAAAGCAGCGCTATACCTGTAAAAACTGTCGAACCCATTGGACGGCTCAAAGTTATTTTGTTCAACCCAGACATTCAATCGCGAATCATGTCAGATATAAAATTGCTTCTTTACTGACTGAAAAAGTATCTTTATCTTTTATTGCGAAAAATTGTCAGGTATCTTTGACCACCGTTATTCGTACGTTGAAAGAGTTTAAAAGCTACTTACCAAAGCAATCTAAGAGGATTCTCCCCAGAGTATTGATGGTTGATGAATTTCGTTCGCACGCTTCCATAGAAGATAAAATGAGCTTTATTTGCGCAGATGGCGAAACAGGACAATTAATTGATGTCTTGCCTACGCGTAAATTGCCTCGATTAACAAGCTATTTCTTAGGCTGCGCTAATCCTGAAGAAGTAAAATTTTTAGTCACAGACATGAACGCCGCCTACTTCCAGCTTACCAAACGTATTCTGCCAAATGCGAAAGTAGTGATTGATCGGTTTCATATTATCAAACACATGAATCAAGCCTTTAATGAGTTGCGTATCCGTGAAATGAATGAACTTCGTAAAGTAGGACAGAAAAGTCAGGCAGAAAAACTGAAAAAGAACTGGCGCTTTTTGCTAAAAAATCGTGCAAACATCAACCATTATGAATACAAAACATGGAAAAGTTTTCGAGCACCAAAATACCCATTTCTTACGGAAGCGATGATGATTGATCGATTGCTTGGCTTTTCTACGTCCCTGAAGGAGGCGTATCCCTATTTTCATGAATTAGTTGAAGCCTTTCGAGACAAAGACCCTGACTTATTTTTCTCCTTATTGGCAGAACTTCCCGAAACGTTAGATGACGGCTTTCGGGAAAAGCTCCAAAACCTTCTGACCTATGAAGAAGGCATCACCAACGCGATGATCTATCCTTACACCAATGGAAAAATAGAAGCGAAGAATACCCATATAAAGACAATGAAACGAGTATCCTACGGATTTAAATCATTTGAGAACATGAGAATTAGAATCTTTTTGATCAATCAATTAATCAAAGTAAGATAACAAAAAATCTGAGCCAGAATGAGGTTCATTCTGACCCAGATTTGATTTTGTACAACCCATCAGTCCTTATTGACAAAGAGCCACAAAACTTGTGTCACCCTCTCTTTTTTTATTGTTTTTTAAAGTGATAGGTTGGCTCCTCCAGGTTGGGATCATAATCAACAAGTAAATCATATCCTTTAAAGAACCATTCATCTGCTTCCTCGATAAAAAAAAGTGTCCCATCCATTTCCACTTTCTTTACAGGATGTTCTGGCTGTTCAACTGACATTCCAATCGAAAAACCATCATGAACCTCTGTTTTGCCGTAGACTTTTCCAAAAAAACGTATTCCGTAAGTTTCTGGCAGATCAATTTCTGAGTCAAACCACTTTTGTGCTTTTGGCGTTACCGTTAATTCCATCCCAACAACCTACTTTCTCTTTTCTTTCTATTGATTCATCTTATCGTCTAGAATATCCACATCGCCTGTCTCTCCAATCACCAGTAGATTATCATTTTCGCGAACATATTCATCTGCTGCAGGAGAAGCGATAACCGTTTGATCTACTCTTCGTATGGCGACTACTGTTAAGTCAAAACGTTGCCTGAAATTTAATTCAGCTAATGTTTTGTTGAAAAATTTAGGATTGGAGACTCGGATTTCTGCTAAAGAATATTTATCTGACAGCTCTAAGTAGTCTAGAATATTCTTTGATACTAAGTTATGTGCAATCCGTATCCCCATGTCTCGCTCAGGGTGTACGACACGATCTGCTCCGATCTTCTCTAGTACACGGGCATGGTACTCATTTTGGGCTTTTGCTAAAATATTCGGTACGCCCATTTCCTTTACCATCAGAGTAACTAAGATACTGGCTTGGATATCTTCTCCAATAGCGACAATTACATGATCGAAATTTCTTATACCTAATGAACGAAGTGTCATCTCATCCTGTGCATTTGCCACAACAGCATGAGTGGCTATATTCATATATTCATTGACTCGATCTTCATTACTGTCAATAGCCAGTACTTCTTGTCCAGCTTCGATCAGTGTACGGCAGATGCTTCCGCCAAATCGTCCAAGGCCTACAATTGCAAAATTTTGTTTCACCATTTTCCTCCTTTAGTATCTTCTTTTCTCAGTATAACAAAGCCTTTCCAAAAACAAAAGCAAGCATCATTATTGTAAAAAAGCCAAGAAAAATAATAGTTATTTTCTCAGCTTTTGATTATCCTCTTTATCATCGTTTTTATTTCACCAAACCATGTTTAAACGCATAGATAGCTGCTTGAGTTCGGTCTTCTACCTCTAACTTAGCTAATATATTCGACACATGCGTTTTAACTGTTTTCAGTGTGATAAACAATTCATCCGCGATTTCCTGATTACTTTTCCCTTCAGAAATCAGCATCAAAATTTCATTTTCTCGATTCGTTAATTCTTCATGCAATACTGGATCATTTCGCCGACTCATTTTTTCCATCATTTTTGTTGTCACTTCAGGTTCCAATACTCGCTCGCCGCGTTGCGTAGCCCTTATAGCATCAGCTATTTCATGTGCGGTAGACGTCTTCAACAAATATCCTGCTGCTCCTGCTTCAATTGCAGGATAAACTTTTTCATCATCAATAAAACTTGTGACGATAATGATTTTGGCTTTTGGACAATCTTTTAAGATTGCTTTTGTTGATTCGATGCCATCCATTTCTTCCATGACTAGATCCATTAAAATGACATCTGGTCGAAGTGCCATCGCCTTTTCATAGCCTTGACGTCCATTTTCAGCTTCTCCAATCACTTCAATGTCTTCTTGGATAGATAAATAAGAAGAGACGCCTAAGCGTACCATTTCATGGTCATCTACTAATAAAACTTTTATCATCTTTATCTATGCCTCCTTCATCAAAGGGACCTTGATCTCCACGCTCGTACCTTGCCCTTTAAAACTAATGATTTTTACTGTTCCACCAATACCAGCTACTCGTTCTTTGATATTGTTCAATCCATAACTTCCCGTTTTGGTTTCATTCATATTAAATCCTGTCCCGTCGTCAATGATACGTAATAAAAGATTGTTATCTATTTTATGCAAATAGACTTCTAATTCATTAGCCTTAGCATGTCTTAATGTGTTTGATAACAATTCTTGAACGATTCGGAACAAGTGATCCTCAATGGAACTAGTTAATTTTACATCTTCTACATCCCATTTTAGCGAAATCTGGATTTTATTCTGCAATTCCTTCAATAACTGCTCAATGCCTTGTTTTAAACTTTTTTCTTCTAAATTGACTGGACGCAGATGAAGAAGCAGCGCACGCATCTCAGACTGGGAAGCGTTGATGATCTCTGCCACCATTTTCAACTGCTTACGGAACATTTCTGGTGTCTCACTTTTTTCTGCTTGCTCCGTCAATGCCGACATCATCATCATCGCTGCAAATAATTGCTGTGAAACTGAATCATGAAGCTCACGAGCTAATCGATGCCTTTCTAATTCTAAAATCTCTTCTTTGGTTTGTCCATCTACATATTGAGGACGGCTAGTCATAATCTGTAATTCACTGGATACTTCGATCATTTTTTCTTTTATTTTAGCAATTTCCATATCAATATCTTTGATGTACAGATCATCCGACGCGCTTGGGATCGGCTGATGCAAAAGTTTGGATTCATAATTGCCAGAAGAAAGTGCACGAAGCTTTTCTTCGATTTTCCCGTATTTTGCCTTTTGAATAAGTGATAACAATAGAAATACGATCAATCCTACACCTAATGAAATTGCCATCAAATGGAAGATAAGCGGAACGTATAATAAACGCGCACGCAGCAATTCTCCCCACCAATGACTTTGGTTACTGGCATAAAAATAAGTGAAAAGTGAAAATAGAATAATAAGGAAAGCCGCAATCCCCGAATAAACAGCTAGCATTGCTTTGGATATTCTTCCCATCATATTCGTATCACCTCGACATCTCCAACCAAGGTATTGGTAATGATCTTCAATCTGCGAGGATTTTCATCATAATCACTGCTGCAGATTTTGATCTGTTCGTTTTTTAAGGAAAACTGCTCTTCTTCAAACAAGACATTTCCTACTAATGTCGCATGCTCTAAACGAATAGCCACTCCCAGGGGTACTAAGATCCGTGTTCTGCCTATCCCTTTTCTTACAATCACAATATTATCATCTTTTGGCAAAAGTGTATTACCCAAATCGATGATAGTATCACCAGAAATGATGGCAATGTTGATATCATCCCATTCATAGACGTCGTTTCCAATACGTTGGTTACCAAATAATTGCTGTCTTTTACGCTCATTATTATGTGTTTTTAATTGCTCTGTTTGGACCATCATGATCTGTTTTTTTCGCCAAAAAGCATTTTTTGTCAAATCTATTCCTGAAATCTCTACACCTTTCAGCCCGATAAATAAAACGGCCAATACAACCATCATCCATAAAGCAGGACTGTTGACTAAGCTAAAAAAAATGACCAAGCTCCCTAAGATCAATTGAAAATTTTGAAATTTAGTACGAGGATATTTGCGCATAGCTAGATATATATTGAAAATACCGAATATTACTAAAAGCAAAAGTCCAGTATTGTTTACGATTTGCCAAACAGCAAATAACAGCAGCAGTGCTTCGACTACCACAAAAAAACGCCAAGAACTATTCATCGCTTTTTCTCCCTCCTGACACATTCTCATTTCATCATACCTATTTTTTTGACTGTTGGCTATAGGACTTTAGATGTAAGATCGTTCAGTGAAACCTGCAATACTCAAAGAGAAAAGATCTAGAGTGCGTCATCAGTAAGATGAACTCTCTAGATCTTTCAGTCAGACTACGCTTGTTCTACTTTGACGATTTTAACTAACATATCGCCACCTGGTGTAGCAATGGTTACTTCATCATTTTTACGTTTGCCAATCAATGCTTGCGCGATAGGAGAATCATTGGAAATCTTTCCAGAAAACGGGTCTGCTTCAGCACTTCCGACAATCGTGTACTCTTCTTCATCTCCATCAGGCAACTCGATGAACGTAACTGTTTTACCGATCGATACCTCATCTGCATCTACGCCGTCATTATCGATGATTTGTGCAAAACGGATCATATTTTCAATTGTTGTGATTCTTCCTTCAACAAATGCTTGTTCATCTTTAGCTGATTCGTATTCGGAGTTTTCGGAAAGATCTCCGAAACCGCGAGCGATTTTGATTCGTTCAATGATTTCTCCGCGTTTAACTGTTTTTAGTTCTTCTAATTCTTTTTCTAATTTTTCTTTACCTTCTAGAGTCATTGGATAAACTTTCTCTACCATGTGTAACGTCTCCTTTTTTCGATAAAATACCGCAAAAGGTAATCTTTTGAGGAATATAGTCCAAAAAAGATTACCACGCTTTTCTTAAAATGTAAATGTTTTTCTAAAAATGATCAATGACTAGCCCCTGTTTTTCTAAGAATTATTTACATATTTTTGCACTAGTTCCATATGTTCTTCATACGTTTTAGCGAAATAAACATTTCCAGTGCTCGTATCTGCTACGAAATAATAATAGTCATTTTCTGCTGGTTCTAATACTGCCTTGATTGCCTTTTCGCTTGGATTGTCAAAAGGACCAGGCCCATAGCCGGTATTGGTATACAAATTGTATGGTGAATCTACAGCTGTATCTTCATACGTCACCAATTCTTTATGTTCTCCTAATGCATATAAAACAGAGATATCTGACTGAAGTGGCATATTTGCCTTGATTCGGTTAAAGAAGACTTGTGCAATATTTTTACGATCATTTTCTTTTACGCCTTCTTTTTCAACTAGAGAAGCCAAAGTTAAAACTTCTTGTACAGTCAAATTTTTCTGTTTGATAGCTGAATAATAGTTTTGCATGACCGTATTTGTCTTGTTCACCATCTCAATCACAAGATCCTTAAGCGAAGTACTCGTGTAGTAATCATAAGTAGCTGGGAATAAGTAGCCTTCCAAACGGTATTTTGTGTTCTCAGCTTTAGAGGCACTTTCCAACAATTCTGGGAATTTTTGATACAACTCGTTAAAGAAAGTCTCATCATTTACTAAATCTAAAAATTCTTTCTTGTCTTTACCTGTTACCTTCGCTACCCGCTCAGCAATCTGATCGATGTCGTAGCCTTCTGGAATGGCAATTTTCCCATCTGCAACTTTTGTTGGCTCAGATGTGCCGCCTTCTTGCAACTGCTTGCCAATCTCATCAAGAGTCATATTAGGCGCTAACTGATAATAACCAGCTTGAAAGCCAGTTAAGTTTTTAAATTTTGTATAATAATTGAAAACAATCCCACTTTTAATAATATTGTCTTTCTCCAAAATTTCGCCAATCTGCTTATTAGAAGAGCCGTTTGGGATTTCCACTTGGACTAATTGGTCGTCCGATTTATCTAAAGGCTTCAACCCGCTATCTACATAACGATATACGGTAAACCCGAGAAATCCGCCAATAATCAATAATGTAAGAGCGATCACTAAAATGATCTTCCTCACGATCTTATCTTCTTTTTTACGCAGATTTCTCCGCTTGTCGATTATATCTGCTGTAGCTGCCTTACTGGCTTCTTTTTTGTCTTTGCTTGGGTGTTGTTTGTTTCCTGACAAAACAACTCCTCCTTACTATCATCTTCGTAACTCTGTTTATTATACATGAAATTTCTACTGCCGTGAATTATTTTACCAAATATTATGTCAAAATTGTAAGTGGCAAATGCTCTTTTTGAGGATTACAATGAAAAATAGTTAAAAATGGATAGAAAGGATTTAATATGGCAAAAGGAAAACATCAAAAAAAACAGCAGATCTCTCTTTCTTTTCTCGCAGTTTTGTTGCTGGCTGTCAGCTTCTTTTCAACAGGCATCATTACAGGATGGCAATTAACAAAACAACCTCAACCACAAATTTATAAAACGGAACCCGCACAACTTGCTTCCAATTTAACATCTAATGAGCAGATGCTTGCCAGCAAAATTGATCAATTACTGCAAAAATCAGATTATATCGGTTCGATTTATGTACGCAAAAATAATCGAGTGATATTAGAAAAAGGATATGGGTACGCAAATCTACGCATAAAAGAATCGAATTCTCCTTCTCTTTACTATCAAATCGGTTCGATCCAAAAAGCGATGACTGCTTTACTTATCCTAAAACAAATTCAATCTGGCAAGATAACTTTTGACACAAAGCTATCTGAATTTTATCCTCAGATTCCTGGAAGTCAGCAAATCTCAATCAAAAATATGCTTTACATGCGCTCTGGTCTTCATCGAACCGCTTCTCCAAAAAAACCTATGTCAGATAGTGAGATCATTCAGTTTGCCCTTCATCATTTGAAATTTACTGGTTATGATACGTATCATTATGAACCATTAAATTATACATTGCTTACAGGGGTATTGATCAAACTAATGAATCAGCCTTATGAAACTCTTTTAAAAAAAGAAATCATTCGGCCACTCCATCTAGAACATACAGATTTTTATGAAAATGTAAAAAATTCCCCTCAGCATGCTGTATCTTACCAAATGTCTGCAACTGACGATTATTCAAAAGCATTGGTCGAGCCTGAAACAGACATCCGAAATGAATTAGGCACAGGAAATATAAGTATGTCTGTTTATGACTTGAACAAATTCTTTACCAGTGTTCTGTCTGGCGATATTATACCAAAAGAACTACTTTTCTCATTGTGGCAAAATAATGGTGATAAACATCCTTACAGCGGCGGTGTTTACAGTGGAAATGATTATATCCTTGCTCAGGGAAATATCAATCGATTCCATGCAGTAGCGGCGATGAAAAAAGACACAAAAGATGCAATCGTCATGGAAAGTAATATCCAATCTGATAAAAACATCAAATTGCCGGCCACTGATTTAAGAAATCAGATTTACGAACTGATGGAAGGTGTTAATTTAAAAAGCTAAGTCGAGACAAAAAAACCAGCAGGATGCTGGTTTTTTGTTTCAATCGATTTCTGTCTTTAAATAACGTTCCATTCCGTTCAATATATCAAATTTGGGTTGATAACCTAAAGAACGGATCTTTGAAATATCCGCTAAAGAATCACGAATATCCCCTGAACGCTCCGCTTCATATTTAAGCGCTAGCTCTGTTCCTAAGATTTGATCAATTGAATGAATCAATTCAAGTAGCGTAGTGCTTTTTCCTGTACCGACATTGAATTGCTGTCCTAAAGCTTTTTCTTCCTTAGCAACAAGTAAAAGTGCTTGTATAACATCTTCTATATAAACGAAGTCTCTAGATTGGCTACCATCACCAAATAAAGTAAATTCTGTTTTTTCTCCTGCCAATTGTTTTTTGTATCGGTCCACTAGAATCGAAATAACTCCGCTATATGGAGAGTTAGGATTTTGATTTGGACCATAAACGTTAAAAAATCGGACAGCACTAGTCGGAACATCATATAAATGACAGTAATCCAAAACATATTGTTCTGATGCAAACTTATCGATGGCATATGGTGTTAAAGGACGGATGACCGATTCTTCTTTTTTTGGCAACGTTGGTTCATCGCCATAAACTGCAGCTGATGAACTAAATACCAATCGTTTTAAACCAGATTGATATTTTCGTACCAATTCAAGCAATAAAAGCGCACTGTCAAAATTTACACGATGAGTTTCTAGAGGACGTTCTACAGAATCTGCCACACTAGCTACAGCAGCTAAATGAAAAATATAGGCAAACTGATACTGTTTCATGATTCTTTCCATCAATTGAGGATCTGATACATCCCCCTCAATGAAAGTCACTTGTTTCTCCATATCCAAGTTTTCTTTTTTTCCCATTGATAAATCGTCGACTACTACGATTTTGTTTTCTTTTCCCAAATAATTCGCTAGCGTTGAACCGATAAAACCAGCTCCACCAGTAATCAATATAGTATCCATCAAATTCACTCCAATTATGCATTCTCATACTTAATAAAGTTAGTTTACCATTTTTATATTGTAAAAACTATAAAATTTGTTGAAGTTGGGATAACTAGTTTTCTTTTCTACTTTATATACCTAAAAATAGTTTCAATTAGTTACTCCTTCTTCTTTAGATATAGTTTTTTGGATAGAACCCAGATATCCCCAAAAAATAAATGAACCTATCGTACTAACCAAAATGAGTTCTGTGATAAATAATGCCGAAACTGCTATTGTAAGAATCATTAAAATAGCAAAAAAGTGCTTATCTTTTACTAGATTTGGTTGTGTGAAACAATAACGCAAAGTTTTAAAGCATTGGATAAATAAGAAGGTTAACAATGTCAATAGACCTAATCCTCCTGTAGCAGCCATAACTAAGAAAATAAAATTATGAGCAGTTAAAGTATCTTTTCCCATTAATGTATATGGTAGTTTATCATGTGCGTATTCAATATAGTATCCTGGAGAACCGCCGGATATCGGCTTACTCTTGAATATTTCAATTGCACTTTTCCAAAGTCCAAACCTTAAATTAGAAACATCCCCGCCATCAGTGTCAGGGCGTTTTAAATCAACTTTATTGCTGCTAGTTGTTCCTGATGAATCAGATATATCTTTTTTTATTTCTGTAATATGCGGAACATGTGCCCATGCTTGAGCAGTTATATCTGTTACATAATACATCGCAATTATACTTAGCAATCCTACTACTAATGCAGTTAGCCATCTTTTTAAAGTATTAGTTTTAAGAAAACGACTACTATAACTTGTAAAGAAACTAAAAACAAAAGTTGCTATTAATAAACAAACTAATGTGGTGCGTGAGCCCGATAAAGCAATAAACGAGAATTGAATAAAAATATTAATTGCAAAAAATATTTTAAATAGAAGATTTAAATGCTTGTAAGTGACCAAATAATATATAGCAATAATGATGACAATTAATGATATAACCGCACCAAAATTTGGATCTGTATATACACCAAATAAACGGTTGCCTAACCACCCTAAACGAACTGGGTAATACTTATATTTTATTGGAATTTTTATGCCATATTGAATGACAAACCAGTATAATGATACTAAATTAGCTAAAAACCATACCAATGAAAGTATCCAAGTAAATACTTTGAAAAAAAAGTTACTACTGTAGTCTTTGCCAAACTGATAAATCATAAAGAAAAAGATTAATTGCCACATGATTAACTTGATATTTTCGCTATATCCATATTTTAAATTCATTAAACTGCTTACTAGCATCGCGCCAATAAAAGCAATTAATAGCCAATCATATTTTTTAAGATTTTTTTCTCTAAATGCAATAATTGCATCTATAATGATCAAGACAACTCCCGCTATTCCAGCAGGCCAAAAAAGTAAAGTATCATATCTAGTAGGTAATAGTAAATACGGGCCTATTGCTCGTAACATTAGAATAAAACCAAAATAAATAAAATACCAACCTTTCACATATTTTAAAAATTTTTCATTCAACATTTTTCCTCCATCCACCTATTTCTCATAAACATTTCTTATCCTTTTTAGGATAAACTGGTTCTTTCAATTCTAACAAAAAAATGCTAAACTAACAATGTATATTAATGAATTTCGAGAGGTGAAAGATGAAAAGAGTAATTACTTACGGTACCTTTGATTTGCTTCACTACGGGCATATCAATTTACTGAAACGAGCAAAACAATATGGAGATTATCTTATTGTTGCCCTTTCTACAGATGAATTCAATTGGAATGCGAAACAAAAAAAATGTTATTTTAGTTATGAAAAAAGAAAACAGTTACTTGAAGCTATTCGCTACGTTGATTTAGTTATTCCTGAAGAAAATTGGGAACAAAAAGTAAAAGATATAAAAGAATACCATGCAGATTATTTCGTGATGGGCGATGATTGGGCTGGACAATTTGATGAACTTGAACAACTAACAGATGCACAAGTAATTTATTTACCAAGAACACCTGAGATCTCTACAACTCAAATAAAGAACGAACTTAATTCTTTAAATAGTGATAAATAATATTTTTTAAACAATGAAAGAACAATATATCTGGATAAGACGTAAAAAAATGGCTCTATAATTTCTAGGACTGATAGAATTTTCTGTCGATCCTAGATTTTCTTGTAAAAAAAACAGACATACAAAAATTTCGATAAAATAGAGTCGTCTAAAACATCAATCTGAAAGGAAGATTTTGTATATCCATTTCTCGTTCTATCAAAGAGCACTTCACTATTAAAGATAAAAATATTGAAATTAATTCTTTTCAAAAAACTTTTTATAAGGACAAGAAAGCCATCGTAATCGAAGGTACATTAGTTCGCACTTTTAGACATTGTCTATTTTGTAAAGAAACTGCGAAGCAGCTCGTGAAAAACGGCAAGAAGATTTCAATGATTATCTTAAATCGCAGTGGGAATAAATAAACCTATTTGCGTCTTAGAAAACAACATTACCACTACCAATCATGCGGAAAATATTTTACTGCTCATACGTATCTTGTCGTTCCTTCATGTTTTATTTCGAAACAAGTTCATTACACGATATTAGAAGAGTTGACCGAGCGTCAAGCGTTAAAGACACTTACGAAACGTTGTGATCTTTCAGTAACGACATTTCAACGGACATTATCTGCTCTATCGGCAATGCTGCGACAGATGCTAGACTATTTACCTCATTGTTTACTATTCGACGAGTTTCGCTCTCTTTCAATTTCCCATGGAAAGTTCTCCTTTTCTTGTATGAATAGAGAGACAGGGAAGCTCTTTGACATTTTGTCCAGCCGGAGAAAAAAAGATTTGATTGCTTATTTCATGCGTTTTACAAGAAAAGCTCATATGGGGGTTCGATACATTGTCACAAATATGAATGCCCCTTATTTTTCATTAGTCAAAGAGTCCTTTCCAAACGCCCAAATCATCATTGATTGCTTTCACATTGGACAACACTTGAACAAGTTTTTCGATCGTGTTCGAAAACGTGTGATGAAGCAGTTGAATCAAAAAGACACTTCACAAGCTAAGTACTATCGACAATTGAAACCTTTGTATAAATTACTTCTAAAATCAGATGACGAGTTGGATTACACAACATTCAAGAAATGGCAGAATTTTCAATGGCGCTATTTAACAGAAAGTGAAGTAGTTGATCGTCTACCCTCAATCTCTTATGAACTTAAAATTGCTAAGCAGTTTATCAAAAGCTGCTTAGCAATTATCACAAGAAACAGCTAGCTACTTCGAGAAACGACCAAAGAAGTTCCCTCGAAACTTCACTATCTCAAAAAGCCTTTTTCATATCTGAAAAAGGCTTTTAACTAGCATTTTCGAAAAAGTATTCTAATAACAAAATTAGAGAATCTTCGCACACATATCAAAACATTGAAACGATTTGCTTATGGGTTTCGCAGTTTTACCAATATGCGCTTGTGGATTTTTCTAATCAACAGGTTAATCAGCTATGCATTAAAAGCTAGTAACTCTTACTAACTTTGTTGTTCATAAATGACCTTATCAGCCCGATTTGACAAAGAACTACTTTTTTACAACATTATTTTATTTTCGAGTAATCTTTCTTATTTCATTTCGTATATCTGGAAAAAGAAAATAAACAAACGGAAGATAAATAATGAAAATCATTATTGATTTAATTGCCATATCTAAAAATGAAGAAGAGAATAATTGTGGAAGAAAGTAATAGGCCCAAGTAGTCAAAGTAAGATTGACTATAAAAAATAAGATAACGTTCTTCCCAAAGAAATAGGATATTTTTATTTCTTTTCGTACAAAAAATACTCTAAAGAAAAAGACTAATAATTCTACTACCACGAGTACGATCGTAGCCGCTACAGCGCCATAAGTAGGCACAAAAGCTACATTTCCAATAATACTTACAATCGCACCAATGATCATTGGATAAGCATACTCCTTATCTTTTTCTATAGCAATTGCAAATTGGTTAGCAAAAACTCCACCAATTGGACTAACAACTATAATTAGACAAGAAATAAGCATGTTTATTGTCATCGGTTTGAAATTCTCCCCAAAAAACCATGGAACAAATTCTTTTGTATTGATAAACACCACACTAAAAAGAATTAATGCAATGATAATCGTGTAATCAAAAGATTTTTTTGTGTAAACTAAAATATTTTCTGATTTCCCCTCTGCCTGTGCTTTAGATATTTTAGGCAACATAACAATAGTAATTGATGTTAAGACTGCCAATATAATACGAGCAATTTTTTGAGACTGATCATAATAAGATAATTCCGTTGGATCCACAAAATACCCAACTATCGTTTTGTCTAAAGTTGTGTACACTTGCATAAACAACTGAGGAGTCAAAATAATAAAAGCTGGTTTCCACAACTGTTTAAAAACATTAGAGTTAAAGATTGGTTTACCTACTTTTCCGTGGATACTTAACCAGAAAACTAAACTTCCTAAAAAGTTAGTAATTGAAGTAATGAACACGTAAATCCACAAATCATCTTTAGTTGAAACAAAAATGATTATTAACAATACCGATGATAATTTGATAACTGTATTTCTAATAACCACTTTCGAAAATTCTTCAATTCCTTGAAAAAACCAAGAAATATCTAATGTTAGCCCTACAATAAATATCAATTGAATTAAGTATAAATTTTTATACTTTACATCAAAAAAATAAATATAGGCTATATAGAGAAAGGAAACACTCAAGCCTATTAAAAATTGAATAAAGTAAATATTCCAGAATTGTAAAGATAGTGCTTTTTTATCTTTCCTTGATTTAGCGATATTTCGAATACGAAAAGGATTCATTCCCACAGCAATGACAGTCATTAAAAACTGTGATATTGAGAAAACATACCCATAAATCCCTAAACCAGTTGAACCAATTCTACGACTAAGTATAGGTATAGTAAGTAAGGGTAAAACAATCAAAAAGACTTGATATATCGCATTATAAAATATATCTTTTACTGTTTTTTTCACTTTATATCCCTCTCTATCAACTCAAGAACCTTTTCTGTACTTGCTCCTGTTTCATAATTTCCAATATAATCAAGTAACTCTTGAGAACTTTTCAAAAGCTTTTCTTGTTGGTTTTTAAAAACATCAACAAGGCCATAACTATCTTGTACGCTTATAATTGGTAACTCACTTAACTGTATATAAAAACCTCTTTCTAAGCTATATTCTTTTTCATCATAGTTAAAAAGAATAATTGGTTTTTTTGTTAGCGCAAAATCGAAAAAAATAGATGAATAATCTGTGATTAAAACATCTATCTCTTCAAAAAGCATTTCAAGAGGAATCCCATCATTAATTAAAGTAATTTGATGTTTTTTCATATATTCTATACTTTTAGAATCAGTTGCTAATTTACTATGAACATTAGGATGAAATTTAGTCATAAAATTTAATTCTTGTTGTTGCTTTTTAAAAAATTCACGTAAGTTATCCACACCTAACCATTCTAGTTGCGTAATTCCGTTGTCCTCAATATTATTTCGAAAAGTTGGAGCAAATAAGACATTGATTTGTTTCTTTTTCAAGTCAAACACTTGCTCTTTACTAGAGGCTAATTCATCGTTTCTAGGAGTTCCTACTTCTAATATTTTAGAAGGAACGATATTGAATGCTGAAACATACTTCTTAGAACTATAGCGATTACCAGATAATAAATATGTAATTGACTCACTATCTTTTTTCGCATAGCTTAGGTAACGTTTAGGTAACTTATCTTTTGCATCAAATTCAATTTTTTTTAAAGGCGTTCCGTGCCATGTTTGAAAATAAAGTTGTTTTTTCCTTTTTGCATACTTAATCGTTTTCCGACTATCGTCTATCCAATACTTAGCTGTATATAAATAAAAGGCAGCTAAAAAAGAATCGGAGTCAATTCTTTTAATATAATCTGGTAAATCAGTTATAATCGCTTCTTTTTTGATTAACCAAATAATTCTGTAATTCAATTTTTTTTCATGAATTTTCTCTGAAATAACTCTTGGATTTCCAGAATAGTTACGCCCGCCAAAACTTGAAAATACAATTAAATTTTTTTGAATAGGTAATATTTTAATAAAAACCGGGAAAATATTCCTTGAAAAAAATTTTTTTATATTCTTCATCTCTTACCTCACAGATTCTATCTTAATCAAGAATTTACTTGCTATCTTACTACTTGACATATAGTAAGGCAAGTTTTTATTTATTAATAAAAACTTTACTAATTTTTTTAATTTTGGTGAAAAGTCGGGATCAATTTTCACTTCTTTTTCAAAGCGTTGTAAAATATTTATAGAACGTAAATAATCTTCTTTATTGGTATAGTTATTTTTAATCATTGTCATCATCATCCTTATTGCTTCATAGACATAGCGAGTTCTAACATTAATTGATAATTCCGGATAAAACTTATCTATGAATATTAGTATATCTTCATGGACTTCAAAAGAATCAAAAATTCTAGGATTGAAGCTTCCTCTCAGTATACTTTTAGGGCTTTGGTAATAGTGATATTTAGCAGATGAATTGACAGCAACTTTTTCGGAATGATCGATCAGCAAATAAGTAGTAGCCTTATCTTCCATTAATTTACCCAGTGGGAATCTTATATTATCAAATAAATTTCTATTGAATAATTTATTATTTGCAGAATAGCCAATTTTATTATTTATAAATAAGTTTTTCATTGCTTGTTCTCTATCAAATATTTCCCATTTTCTCTCAGCAATTGTATGTTCTTTTAGTTGTTCTAAACTTGAAATCTTTTTTATTTTTAGCACCGAGATATCTGCTCCATAAGTTTGCGTGCCAAAATATAGTAACTCAAGATAGTCTGGTTCTATCCAATCATCGCTGTCAATAAAGCACACAAAATCTCCTGTTGCAGAATCAAGACCAGAATTCCTAGCCGCACTTAAACCACCATTCACTTGATGTATCACTTTTAATCGCATATCTTTCTTTTTATATTCTTCTGCAATTTCCCCACTTCGATCCGGGGAACCATCATTGACTACTATTATTTCAATATTTGAATGTGTCTGGTTGGAAATAGATTCTAAGCAGTTTTCTAAATAGTCTTCTACGTTATATGCGGGTACTATAACACTAATTTTATGCACTCTCTTCACTTCCTAAAAATCATCTTTTTTATTTTTACAAATGTATCATTACCAGTAACAATTTTAGTCTTCCGAAGTTAATAAACATAAAAAATAACATATCGAAAAAAACTTTATTTTTTTAGAACTTTTTTATATAAAATAAAATAAGTTTTAGGATTAATTAAGTATAAAAATAAAGCTAATTTTTTAGCAATTGATATCTCATTGTTACTTCTTATTTTTGAATATATACTTTTTATTTCTCTTTTAGACTGATTATAATATTTTTGCTTTTCTTTCTGATTTTGATTCTTGCCAGTAATTTTAAACCCTGTTGAAAGGTATCCGTCTACTAATCGAGCATTGGCCAAATTAATAAGTCGAGGATAATCTTTCTTTACTTCATCAACTAATATTTTTCTTTGCAAAATATTATCATACTGTTTTGAATTAAAAGACTGATAAACGATGCTATCATTATTTTGATAATAAAAAATACCTGAAAATGGCAAAATATCAATTTTACTAGCCGCTCTAAAAGCTTCATACATAGGAACCATATCCTCATATAATTTATTTTCTGGAAAAACTATATGATTGAATAATTCCCTTTTAAAAAATTTATTCCATACGTAAAAATCCACTGCCTTACTTCTAAACATTTGCTCAATTGCTTCTTCACTTGAACAACCAATCTTCTTTTCGGGAACAAATAAATTTGCATTTTCTATATTTTTTCCTTTACTTAATCCAAAAGCAATGATATCGGGGTAATTCCTATGGTAGTCTTTCAAAACATTATTAAAACAATCAGGTAAAAAATAATCGTCACTATCTAAAAATCCTACCAAATTTCCAGTTGCTTCTTTTATCCCACAATTCCTAGCAACTGATGGACCAGCGTTTTCCAAGTGATAACATGCTACTTTACTCTCTAGATTAGCAATTTCGTCACCAATGTCACTACTACCATCTGTAGATCCATCATCAATTAACAAGATTTCAATATTGGGATAACCTTGCGTTAAGACGCTGTCTACAGCTCTTTTTAAAGTATTTTTTGCATTGTAAAAAGGTATGATTATAGAAAGTTTAGTTTGTTTTTCTAAGTTTTGATTCATATACTTTTCCCCTAATTTTATTCGGTAATAAACTAATTACAAGATGTCCGCAAATAACTATCAGAAAATCTTTTAGTGATCCTAGACCATCTTTCCATACGCGATATCGGCCTTTAATTCCTGGTAAAAGATATTTACTTCCTCCACGTCTAGCATACATGTCAGCACCTGCTCTAGCATGGACTAGAATCTCTTGGATATTATACCCTTTATATCCCGCCTTCAACAGTCTTACCCACAAATAATAATCTTCAAATCCAATTAATGGGCGATAGTTTCCCACTTCTAAAATAGCATTTTTATCAAACATGACTGTCATATGATTAAAGGGATTTCTTCTTTTCGAAAACACACGGATTTCATCATTATATTCAGGTACAATCCTTCTTCCGATAACATTGCTAAGCGTGCCAGTAAATTCCTCAATATTACTCCCAACAATCGCTATTTCTGGATCTTTTTGGAAGATCTCTAATTGTTTTTCTAATCGTTGGGGTTCCATGATATCATCTGTATCCATTCTGGCTACTAAGCGATTTTTCGTATGTTCTAATCCAATTGCTAAAGCAATCCCCAATCCTTGATTTTTTTCTAATTTTACAACTGTAAACAAGTGAGGATCTTTTTGTTGGAAATAAGTGACAACTACTTGAAGTTTTTCATTTATAGGGCCGTCATAAACTAATACAATTTCTTTTGGCATTACTGTTTGCTCAAAAATACTAGTTAATGCTTCCTTTAAATACTCTGGTTTTTCTTTATCATATAAAGAAAGCAGCATACTTATATTTTTATTTTCCAATGTTCTCTCCTACTTCTTTGCTCAAAATTTTTCCCATCTAGCGATAAATTTTCTCTTGTGAAAAGTCGATTTCTGCTAACGAACGGATATTTTCATCTTCATCTAGTCCTTGTGAGGACATCTTATCAAATAAGATTTTGATTGTTTGAAGTAAAATCTTCAAATCTAATAGTAAGGAATACTTTTTGATATACAACAAATCAAAACGTAGTTTACTATTATAATCTGATACATATTTTCCGTATACTTGTGCATATCCGGTAATCCCTGCACGTACATTGTGTCTTAAATAATAATAAGGATTTTCTTCATTGAACTGATCAACGAAAAATGGTCTTTCTGGACGTGGTCCGACGATCGACATATCGCCTTTCAATACATTAAAGATTTGAGGTAATTCGTCAAAACGTACGGCACGGATAAATTTGCCTACTGGTGTCACACGTGCATCATTGCTCTTTGCCAAGACCGGTCCTGATTTTGCTTCAGCTGTTACACTCATGGAACGAAATTTATAGATTGAAAATTCCTTTTGATTTTTCGTAATACGTACTTGTTTATAAATAATTGGTCCAGGTGAAGTTGTTTTTACCAAAATCGCTGTGATTAGCATAAAAGGTGAAGCAAGAATCAGTAAAATAAGCGAAACGATGATATCAAAAAGACGTTTGAATAATTCATATTCCGGCTGAATTTTGAAACCGGAAGCTTCAATGATACTTTCATCTTCGAAATTCATGATGTTCGGATTGATCATCGTTAAATTTTCAAAAGTTGTATTTAAAAATAGCTTCTTCTCTTTTTTAGTTACTAATTGATAAATATTGATTTTTTCGTCTTCTGGGATTTTAGAAGCCAAGTAGACAATATCGATATCATCAATCAATTTTTTTGTGTTTTCGTAATACTTGTCGATCACTACTGCTTCAACTTTATGTTTGTTGTTTTTCTTAGATTGAAAGTTTTGGATAGCTGGTGCGACATCTTTCTCCAAACCTACGATAAGGACTTTCTTATCACGACTGACTCTTAAGTATAGTTTATAAACAACTATCCGATAAACGCTAAGTAATATCGTGCCAAGTATAAACGAGAGCACGATGACGCCACGCGGAAATGCAAACCAACGTCCAGCAAAAGTAACTACCATGATCCCCAATGCTATCAGCACCTGTCCAATAACAGTAATGAAGACGATATCACTGATCACTCGGCTATAGAATACATAAGCTCCTAACAAAATATTCAACGCAATAAAGATAATGGAAATAAAAACTGCTGAATGCTGAAAGGTCTCTAAGTTTCTTGCTGGGACTTCTCCTTGGAACTTCAGCAAAAAGCTAAGATAGATCGACACATTCAATACAAGTACATCCATGATGATAATGAATATCCTACGTGCCGCATTCCACTCCCCATTTTTATTCATATATACACTCCTAACCATAAAATAATGCCTCTATCATCTTACCATAGCAAAGTTTAAAAACCTAGTGAATAACCAAATTGTAAAATAAATTAAAAGAAACTAGAAAAGGTGACTATTGTATGTTTATATGTATATTTCTGCCTAACAGAGAGTTGGACAAAAATCGTATCACATTCTTCCTACTGAATGGGTGTTCTTCCTATCATCTCTTCGGTCACAAGTTACAATTTTCATATACTAAAAAAACTGTATTTTCATCAATAAAAATGAAAATACAGTTCTTTTAATCAATCAGGTCTCAATGAAAAATCGCCGATTCCTTCTTTAGTTAGATTATCGTTATAAAATGGGTCATGAGCAATATAAGAAGGCCACTTATCTTGCATTTTTTTTATTTCCCCGGCAAAACGTCTTTGTTTTTCTGGTGTATCTTCATAACCTCTTGATTTAGATTCGAAATGATACAATTCTGCTTGATGTGCATAGACATTGTAACGACCCAGTTCATAAACTTTCAAACACAAGTCAACATCATTGAATGCTACTTCTAATGTTTCATCAAATCCATTGACAGCATTGAAGTCAGCTGCCTTGACCATCATACAAGCTGCAGTGACTGCTAAGTAATTGACGTCAATGACCAATCGGCCGAAATAACCACAATGTGTTCGATCATAGTTATTCAATGCATGTCCTGCAACACCACCGATTCCTAATAATACTCCTGCATGCTGCGTTGTATCATCTGGATAAAACAGTTTTGCTCCTACACAGCCGATTCGATCAAACTGTGCATAAGAAACCATCGCTGTCATCCAGTCAGGTTCAATCACTTCTGTATCGTTATTCAAGAATAAAAAGTATTTGCCGTTTGCTTTTTCTGCTGCCAGATTGTTGATACGTGAATAATTGAATGGAATGTCAATTAATTCAACGATAAATCGGTCTTTCAGCTGATGCTTGTATTCTGCAAATAATTCCTGCATTTTAGGATCTGTACTTCCATTATCTGCAATAATGATTTCATAATTTGGATAAGACGTTTTTTCGATAATCGAATCCACACAAGTTTTTAGATCTTCATAGCCATTCTTCGTTGGAATGATCACGCTGACCAAATCCTCTTGCAAGACGTCATAAGCAATCTCATAAAATCCAGAAATTCTGCCAGGACGTACGCTTCCTTTGATATTCCTTCTAGACAGGGCATCTGTCAATGCTTTCACTCCAGAATCATAGATATAACTTTTGGCTTCACCATTACTTGCGGTTGATCCTGGGATCGTCCGCCAATGATACAAGACTCGGTCAATATGGTAAATATGATCTGCAGGGATTTGTTCTGTCACACGAAGGACCAAATCATAATCTTGAGAGCCTTCGTAGCCTTTACGGAAACCGCCAAGCTTTTTCACAATACTTGTTCGATATACGCCTAAGTGAGAGATATAATTATTTCCCATCAATGTATCGGGAGACCAGTCTGCTTTGAAGTGCGGATCAAAGCGATTGCCATCTGCATCGATTTTATCTTCGTCACTGTAGATCAAATCCAGTTCTGGATGTATGTTTAGCACTTTTGCCACTTCATATAATGCAAATGGCGGTAATTCATCATCATTATCTAAGAGCGCTATAAATTCTCCTTCTGCCATTTCCAACGCAGAATTAGTTGCCAGACTGATATGTCCATTTTCTTGTCGGAAAACAACTTTGATTCTATCATCCTTTGCTTGATAGGATTCCAGACACTTTCGGATAGCTGGATCAGTAGAAGCATCATCACTGATACATAGTTCCCAGTGATCATACGTTTGATCCAATACCGAATCAATGCATTTTTCGAGCCATTTGATTTCAACGTTATAGACAGGCATAAGTATGGAAATCAATGGACGGTATGCAAACCCTTGTGCTTCTTTCCTTTGCTCTTTCAGATCAGGTTTCTCGTGACGACTGATCCACTCTGCATAGTCGATCGATCCTGGTTTCAATTCCAGTTTGACCCGGCGGATTGTTTTTTTTACGCCATGAGTCCTTGCATAATTTATCCCTTTTTTCAGTAATCTTTTTTTTCTTTCCCATGAAGATTCAATGCCGTCATCATAAGGGTATTTACCATTTAGTTTCACAGCTATGCCATTTTGATGTTTTGCCGTTTGAAAATCTAAGATCGCTTTTCCTCTCATTTTCCCGGATAAACGTATCTTAAAACCGCTTTGGGTCTTAACATCAAGATTATATAAATGATTGATATCCAATCTTACGACATGTGTTGCTTCAGCAATCACATTTTCTTTTTCTACCTTTATCGTAGGGATTTCTTTGGTCACTTCATCAATTGCCCAGCCCACAATAAGCAAATCGCCAGTGGCCCGTTCACGAGTGATTTGATCGATAAATACGGCAATTTCTTTTTTTTGCACGATTCGTTTACTCCTTATCTTTATAAGTTAATCATTATTTACATTTCAATGATCCATGATTGACCATTTTGAGCTACTGCTTCCACTAAGAATGAACGTTCTTGCTCGCAAAGGATTCGTAATTCAAATCCCGCTTCTGTTCCTTTTGCGAGCTGTTCTGCTTGATTGACTTCATCTCGTGAAACAGGAATTGCTTCGAAAAATGGCGATTGGTCAGCTGATAACTTATAGGACAATGGCTGGCGATCCGAATTAGCGATTCCCCATCCGATGATTTTTAATATTTTTGTTTCTGCATCCCATATTTTCTCATCAATACATATAGAAAGCTCTTTTTCTTGTATTTTTTTCGATGTTTTTTTCTTACGTCGTCCTAGTCTATGTTTGATCGTCCATTCATCACTTTCCAACAATGTGCAATAGCGATTTGTGGTTGTTTTTAACGTATGGTCTAGTCTTGTATTTTCCTCAAGAAGATGCTGATTTTCTCTTTCTAATTCATCATTTTTCTCAGAAAGCTGCTTTGTGACTTCAGCCATAGGACGAATTGTTTCCAGCAATTCTTTCATTGTTGGTGTCAATTCCCCGATAAAGCGATAGTGACAATGGATAGTCACTTCTTTCCCAGAAATATCCGTTAGAGCGAACTCTGGTATTTCTTTCCCATCAAACAAATAACAATCATTTACTGTTTTGACTACAGCATTTGAATCGATAAATATGAGTTTTTCTCCAGCAGCTTCTGCACTGAATTCGATAAAGCTAGGTTGCTGTGCGAAGCGAAACACCATTCTTTCTGTTGCTTCTGACACGGGGAAACTTAGTGTCTCATTTTCCCCTGTGAAATTATTGAATGGTATTTGTTGGATTGTTTCATCTTGTTTCGTTTGCTGGGTTACTTCTAGTACTTTTACATAATTAGAGTTTTGTGGCTGTGCAATGGAAGTTTGTACTACTGGATGTTTCATCAATGAGAAAAAGTATTGGTAGACTTCACCAAATGGTCGCATTTTGAAATCATAGCGTACAGCTTCCGGCAACTCTTCATAAGTTGATTTTAATTCTGTATCTCCTACAGCCAAGTACAAGTAATCTTCAATATTAATGAATAATCCGGCTTTTTCAAAAACTTTTTGGAAACCATCATGAGTATAAAAAGAATTATGGGTTTCATCTAGGAGACCATAAGAAGCCCAAGGCAATTGATTATTGAACAAATCGATCATGACAGAATTATGTGCTAAGTTAGGGAATGTAATCAGGATCTCTCCTTCTTCATTCAAAAATTCTCTGACTTTCTTCAATGTTTTTCCAGGATCTACTAAATGTTCTAAAACATCCGCAAACAAGACGTAATCAAATGTCTGTCCAGCATAATAGTTTGCCCATTCAAAACTTTCGATATCTCCATAAAATCCATCTTGGGCAAATTCGCTGACAAAATCGAATAATTCCTTATCTAGCTCAACAATGCTCACTTCACATTGTTTTGCTCCGATCAAATGTTTCGTTAATCGACCGTTTCCGGGACCAAACTCTAAAACTTTACTTCCTGGTTTGATCTGTGCGGCAATTTTTCCCACACTGCTTTGTTCATCTAGGTCCATTTCAAAATCATATTTCATTGCTATGAGTCCCTTCTTCCCATTTATGGTCTAAGACCACGATGCCTTCTCCGATATAAGAACCGCTGACAAACAAGTTCATGTATTTTGTCTTGTATACCAAAGGAACCGTTGCATTTTCTTCAAAGACCGCAACGTCAAAATAATATTCACCAGCTAACAAACCTAACTTTTCATACTCCAGATAAAAGATATTCTCACCTTTTTTCCAAGGGATCTTGATACCATCTAGTAGAGTATTGAGTCCGCACACATAAAAATTGTCGACTGTACGCAGAGCAATTCCTAAAACTGGATTTTTGATTGTATCGTCTTTTACTTCATAGGTTACTTTAACGTATAGTTTTTCTCCTTGTTCCAGCATATCCACTGGATTTTTATTTTTATCCAACAATTCGGCTTTCGTCACGTCTACGATATCTGGAGCTGCGAAGCGTTCTACTTGGTTTTTATTTCGATCTACTGTTTTAACTGATTTTTTCTTCAAAAAGTTTTCGTAATTCGTCGTTACTTCCATCGTATCACCATATTCGACAACTTCTCCATTTTTCAACCAATAGGAACGATCACAAAAACGGCGAATCGAACTAATATCATGAGAAACGAATAAAATCGTTTTTCCCGAGTTCTTAATTTCTGTAAATTTTTCCATACATTTCAGTTGGAATTCAAGATCTCCTACTGCCAATGCTTCATCCACAATCAAAATATCAGGATTCACATTGATCGCTACAGCAAAAGCTAGACGAACGAACATCCCACTTGAATAGGTTTTTACAGGTTGATAAATATGGTCGCCAATATCAGCAAATTCAATGATATCATCGACCATTTCATCGACTTCTTCTCTTGAAAATCCTAGAACCATTCCATTTAAATAGATATTTTCATAGCCAGAATACTCAGGATTGAATCCTGATCCTAGTTCTAGCAAAGCTGAGATTTTTCCTTCGATTTCCATCGTGCCGGATGTTGGTGTCAGTACTCCCGTAATGATTTTCAACATTGTAGATTTTCCCGATCCGTTTTCTCCCACGAAACCGATCATCTCACCTTTTTTTATTTCTACATTCACGTTTTTCAACGCATAAAATACATCATGATAGGATTTCTTAAAAGGATTGAGGGCTTCACGAAATCGATCCGAAGGTTTTGCGTACATATTATAAGATTTTGTGATATCTTTTAGTCTAATTGCATATTCTGTCATAGCTATTCTCCTTACAGCACATCTGAAAAATGTGGTTTCAATCTACGGAACACTGCAGAGCCGATTACGAACATTACTAACGTGAAAACCCAGAAATACAAAGTATATGTTCCATGCTCCCAGAACCAAGCTTCACTTAAAAATGACTCACGATAACCTTGAACAACATAGTACAGCGGATTTAATTTCAATATGCTTACAAGACCTGAATCAAACTGATTAGGGCTCCATAATATCGGTAATGTCCACATGATCAACTGCAGCACGATCGTAATTAATTGCATGATATCAGGTAAAAATGGTTGGATCGATGCCGTCAGCCAAGTCAATCCTGTCAAGAAAGCACACATGCAAAATAAATAATAAATCAGCTGTAAAGACATTGCTGAAGGATATATACCATTTATAAGCGCGACAGCTATGCCAATCAGAATGAAGAATAAATGGGTGTACAGATTGGATAGGATTTTCGTCGTGGGCAAGATACGAATATTGAATACGACTTTCTTTACTAAATAAGTATATTCCCGAAAAACAACCGTAGTTGATGCAAATGCATCTGAGAAGAAGAACCAGGGAATCATCCCGGTAACTAAATATACGATAAATGGGTATTTTGCATCGATCATTTGTGCTTTCAGTCCAACACCAAATACCAGCCAATAAATCAATACAGTAAATAGCGGATTGATAAACGCCCATAAGATTCCTAAAAACGATCCTGCATATCTTGATTTGAAGTCATTGATCGAAAACTGTAGCAGTAATTTTCTATTCTGATAAATGTCTTTCATAAATAAATACAAATCTTTAAACATTTGTGTTCCTCCAAGCGATTTCAGTGAATTACAGTCAAGTGCCATTTTACCATATTTTTGGTACCGAGCTGCGTTCTTATTTCTTTCTTAATTTTCTATGATACAAGATTTTCTCTAACGTTTCTATTTTACAGAAGATGCTAGACAATTGCAATAAACCAAAAAAGGGGTTCTATAATATTTTGTGTTGGTGGAAAATCGAAGGCGATTTTCTACTAACACTTTTTCTTCGTTTAAACTCAAAAAGAGACTCACTTTTGGTAAAATTTAGTCGACCAAAACGTCATCCTACCAAAGGAGTCTCTCAATGGATAATCATACTAGAAAATTACTCGGATTAACAGATAAACATTTATTTTTTGATGAAGAATGGCTGATTGAAAAAGAATATAAAGGCGTTCAAGCGCAGTTTATTAAAGGAAAATTGGATGACTCTCCTTCCTATTGTGAACACTGTCGATCGGTTCGTATTATCCGCAACGGTTCCTATACGACACGCACTCAGATGTTGAAAGTCAAAGAAAAGTTAACTATTTTAGAATTAAAACGTACCCGTTTTCTCTGCCATGATTGTGGAAGGACCTTTTCTGCGAAAACGGACTTAGTTGATGAACATCATCAACTAACAAAGGAACTGAAGCAGGCGATTCTCATGGAACTGTACGAAAATCAATCACGTAAACTAATCGCTAAGAAGTACTTCGTCTCGGATGGGACGGTGACACGGATCTTGCGTGAAGCAACGAAGCATTACCAGCCACGTATGAACTTCCTTCCGACGGTGTTGTGTATGGATGAGTTCAAATCAATGAAGTCTGTTTCTGGTTCCATGAGTTTTATTTGTGTTGATGGGACAACCCATCAGCTATTTACGATCCTTGAAGATCGCAGACTTTACAAACTAACTCAATACTTCCTGCGCTTTCCTAGAAAAGCCCGTTTAAAGGTCAAGTACCTAGTGATGGACATGAATGCCAGCTATTGTCAGTTGCTTAAAACAGTCTTTCCAAATGCGGAGATCGTAACTGACCGCTTTCATATTGTCCAACACATCAATCGCAGCTTCAATCAATTACGTGTCCAGATCATGAATCGTTTTCGAACCTCACACTCTGAAAATCAGAAGAAGTACCGTCGGCTCAAGCGATATTGGAAACTCTTACTCAAAGATTCCACGACATGGGAGCCACTCAAACGGCATTATCATCGACTGTTTAAACGACCAATTAGTCAAACAGAAATCGTTGATGAGCTGTTAAGCTACAACGAAGAATTGCGAACTGCGTATCATTTTTGTCAATTATTACGCTATTATTTCGTTAAACGAGGTACGGAAGGCTTTCAAGAAACCCTTAAAACAATTTCATCTACGTTACCTCAGTCGTTTAAAAAGAAATTCACGATCTTCCATCGCTACCAATCGGGTATTTCAAATGCCTTTAAGGTGTCCCACTCAAACGGCGTCACTGAGGGGCTGAATAACAAGATCAAGCTGATTAAACGAATTGCGTTTGGTTATCGCAACTTTTATAACTTTCGGGCACGGATCTATTTACAACAAGGTCTGATCTTTGAAAACTAAAAAAATATGCGGCGCACAGAACGCGCCGCATATCGGACTAAGTTTTATTCAAATTTGTCTTCACCAACACGATTTGACGAAGAGCCAAAAAAGGCTGCGACGGTTGTCACAGCCTCTCTCGTATTTTGTGCCTATCAATGATAGCGTTGGATCCTGGAAGAATGAGCGCTATCTGGTTGTTCCTCATAAGATGTATCATCATAAGTCATATCGTCATATGCCTCTTCCATAACATAGAATTCCTCCGCAACTTCTGGTTCATCATATCGATGAACGGCCATAGCCAACAGGATATAAATAATCGGAACCCATGGGTATGAAGTCAATGTATCCTCCATAAATGACTGCATCATCACCGCAAAAAAGGCCCAGATAAAAGTCATCTGCCCGTTGGATAAATCTGCTTTCAACGTTAAGCGACCAATAAAAAGGATAAGCAGCAAAGTAGCAATCCCAAATCCTATCAATCCATAGATATTCAAAATAGAATTATAACTATTGTGGTTTCCTAAAAATTGGTTTCCTCGTTGGAAGATAAATGTTTTCATTCCTAGTAAAACTTGTTCAGATTTTTCTCCTAGCGTCTGATAGAATTTATGCCAAATATCTTCTCGACCGGTAAACAAATTGACTTTTTCAGAGACAGCCGCCAGATAAGAAATCGGCAAAGCTAAAAGAATCGTAACCGTGTAAGCAATAAATGGCGCACGAATGACACGCATCAACGATTTAGGTAAAAGATCCAATATCGCAAAAACAATCAACGCGACTAATGCACCTCTAGATTGGCAGACCCAAATCCCGAGAAAAGCTGCAACAACTGCTACTGCACCGATGATTCGTACATACCATCGTTCAAAAGAACTGGCAAATCCACTGATCAATAAAGCAAGAGTCATCAAAGAACTTCCGATTGTATTCGTATTGATCCAAATATCAGAAAGCGAATTGCCTGGAGCCCAGATGCTTTGTCCTTCTGGTACTTGGATCTCTGTAAATACACGATATAACGTGATTCCGAGGAAGACCGTAAAGACAATCAGATAAATACCGCGATCCCATTTTGTCCACTCGATCCATTTAATTACTAAACAAAATAAAATAATCAAAGGAAACAGTAAATCTCCAAATAAAGACTCATTTCTTAATTCCCGAAAGTAAGAAAAGAAAATGAAAAGGGCAAGCGCAACACCTAGATAAAGAAAATCGACGCCTTTTGCTTTATAAACATTTAAAATGAGCAAAATAGCCACACTAAAAGCGATAAGTAATGAACTATTGTTATATATAAACAAAGTTGCTGGAAAACCTAACCCTGCTGTACAAACAAAAAAGACTAGCGTCAGCAACAAAAGCAAGAAACCGACACTCATTTTGTTGACAAATTTTTGTACGATTGCTTGAATTATCTCCACTCTCCTTTCTACTAATATTTCAGGATTATTCTCAGCTAGCCTATTACTGTACGACTAGCTGATTTTCCTGAGTTTGTGTTTGTGGTACATCTGGATAATCCGGATATTCTACTTTAAAAATCATATAACCGTCTTTATCCGGTCCATATAGCTGCGTGAACTGCGCTTCATATAATTGGTTGTAATCAGTTAATGGTCGTTTACTGATCACATAGTCGATCCCTAATTTTTCTGCGTCTTCAAAATTCAACGTGACCGAAAACATATCTGGACGATCTAAAATGAACTTTGTATCTTCCTTAGCGATAAAAGCTCTTGTATGAGCATACCGATTATAATACTTCTCGTATTCTTCTTTCGGATCGATTTCCTTCCATGCAGCTATATCTGGATAAAAGCGTACTGTATTGAAGGATTTCACTCCCAATGTTGGGGTGAAGTTATATAATTCATCTTCAGACAACCAAACTTTACCAGGATCTTGTTGATCGATTTTTTGGATTTCTTTTGCCAGTGTTTTTTCAAAAATCGCTCCTGTACCTTCTACGACTGGATTGACGAAAAAGCCAGATACGATAACTAAGGCGGCAAAAGCGAGGTAAAACAAGCGTCTCCAGCCAAATAATGCAAATGCTAAAATCACTGTTCCCAACACAGCAACTGCGATGGTTTCAAAATCCGAAAAATAATTATCTATTTTCGAATGCGTAATCGCATAGAAATAAGACCATGCATTTACTGCCAACAAAATGAATTTATACCAAATAGGAATAACATCTTCTCTCCAAATATAAGCGATAAACCAGATCGATAATAAACAAGCCGCAAAACTAAAAGTAAGGATGGCTCTTAATGGAGGAACATAAGACAGCAGAGTGATTTCTGCTAGCCATTTTGGCAACCCAACGGTAATCCAAAAGATAGAAAACAGACAAAAAATCATCAAAATACGTCCCAGTAACTTTTGTTCGCTATCTTTTTTGCCAAATAACACAAATGGACTTGCTAGGAATACAGTTGGAAAAAAGTGATAGAACAGGGCCACTTCAGAGTTATTCGAATAGTTGATATCTTCAAAAGGAATTTTCCAATTTGTAAGGAAAGAAAAAAATTCGCCAATCGTCCACTTTCCTCCAGTACTTACCCGTTTTCCTGGATATAAGGTATTCAAAGAAGCTAACAATGCGTCTTTTGACGTTAGCCAGAAATGAACCATGACTCCGCCAATAAATAAAACTGCCCCTCCAATCAACACTACATCCAACAGATCCCATGAAACTTTCTTGCTATAGTAAATAAGCAGGCCAACAAAATAAAAAATCAGCAAGTACGCCAGCATCACTTGATGGGCTGGGTAAATCACTAAAATAAACCCAATACCGAAAATAACCACCAAAAGCATCATCAACGTTCGTAGCCATTTTTTATCATGATTGTAGAAATAATGATAAAAAGCAGTCATCAGTCCCAAAGTAAAGAAAATCAAATCGCCCACATGTTGCATGAACCACCACTGGACTGCTGGAGAAAATGTCAGCGCAAATGCACCGATTAGCGATAGAGCTTTTTTTCTCTTCGTTAATATCATCAGTACTTCGAATCCAAGCAAGACCATGACGACTAATTTCATCGCCCAATAAAAGGAAAGTCCTCGATCTCTTCCGAGGAAAAAGAATCCCCAGTTGAATGGTTTTCCGATAACCGTAATATCCTTTGCAGGAGAATTATACGCAATGATCATGTTTTGTCCGTTTAATGAATAATCCTCGTTCACCAACGGAAAGTCCTCTTCAGCTTGTGAGAGGTAAAAAGGTGTCTGCACCAGCCATTCGTCTGACCGCACTTCCCGATTCTGTCCAAAAATCACATCAGTTTTTTTCCCATCGTCTCTTTGCGACACATATTTATCCCAAACACCAAGTGAACTTCCGTTTAAATTAAAAGTAACGATGACCACGATGACTAAAACGCCAATAAGATAGCGGAGTTTTAGAAACAGGTCAAGCACCAAATTCGAATCTGCCTGGTTCGCTTTTGGCTTTTCTTTTCGTCGTGCACTTCTTGTTTGTTTTTCCATATCATGCTCCAAATTCTATTTGATAAAAGGAAATTACTTATTCATTTTTTTGGCAGCTTCCAGCATTTGCGCAAGTGCTTCTTGCCAAGTTGGTATGACAAATCCTAACTCTTCTGTCTTTTTCAGGCTCATGACTGAATACTGCGGACGTGTTGCTTTTTGCGGAAATTCTTCTGACGTAACAGGTGCAACTTCTACATCTGTATCTTTCAATATTTCTTTTGCGAATTCATACCAAGAACAGCTATTTTCGTTCGACAAATGATAAATACCAAATGGTGCTTTTTCTTCGATGACATATACCATAAATTCTGCCAAAGTACGTGTCCAAGTTGGTCGCCCAAACTGGTCATTTACTACAGTCAGTTTGTCGCGGGTTTCCGCTAGGCGTTGCATCGTGAAGACGAAATTGTGTCCATAGATCCCGAAAACCCAAGAAGTTCGTATGATATAATAGTCTTCTAAAATCTCTTCTACTGCTTTTTCGCCTAATAATTTCGTACGACCATATTCATTTAGTGGATTCGTTTGGTCGTCTACTTCGTATTCTACATTTTTGTTTTTTCCATCGAAAACATAGTCTGTACTGATATAGACGAATTGAGCATTCACAGCTTTTGCTGCAAGTGCTACATTTCTTGTACCATCAACATTGATCTTCTCATCTAATTCTTTTGCTTCTTCTTCTGCTTTATCTACTGCTGTGTAAGCTGCACAATGGAAAATAACATCAGGTTTTAATTCTGTGATGTAAGCCATTGTTTTCTCGGCATCTGTGATATCCAAGTCTTTTGCATCTGTTGAAACATATTGCAGATTTTTTTCATCTAATAAATGGCGCAATTCTGTACCTAGTTGCCCATTTCCTCCAGTTAATAAAAACATATGATTATCCGCTCCTTGATTTTTATTTTAAAAAAGAGACAGGCGAGCGCCTGCCTCACATGTGTTTTTCCATTAATACAGTGACATTTTCTCTGTATTATTGTCCATTTTTGGCATATGCTGCTTCAACGGCCTCTTTTTCTTTTTTCCACCAGTCTTCATGTTCTTCGTACCATTTGATCGTGTCAGCCAACCCATCACGGAAGTTCGTAAACTCAGGCTTCCATCCTAACTCTTCCCGTAATTTTGTCGAATCGATTGCATAACGCAAGTCGTGTCCTGCACGGTCGTTTACATGGTCGTACGCATCTTTTGGTTGACCCATCATTTCTAAGATCAATTCCATCACGGTCTTATTATCTTCTTCACCGTCTGCACCGATCAGATAGGTTTCGCCAATTCTGCCTTTCGTCAAAATCAGCCACACTGCTGAAGAATGATCATTCGTATGGATCCAGTCACGAACATTCTTTCCTTCGCCATATAATTTTGGACGAATACCGCTTAAGATATTCGTTACTTGGCGAGGAATAAATTTTTCAATATGCTGATAAGGACCATAGTTGTTTGAACAGTTTGAAATGGTTGCACGTAAGCCAAAAGAACGCACCCATGCTTTTACTAACAGATCTGAACCAGCTTTTGTAGAAGAATATGGACTTGAAGGATTATATGGTGTTTCCGCAGTGAATTTTTCTCCTTCGCCTTCCCCATGTCCTGGCAGGTCTTCACGTAATGGAAGATCGCCGTAAACCTCGTCAGTAGATACGTGATGATAGCGTACATCATACTTGCGGCAAGCTTCTAAAAGTGTATACGTACCAATGATATTCGTTTGTACAAATGGGAAAGGATCTTTTAATGAATTATCGTTATGGGATTCTGCCGCGTAATGAACAACTGCGTCCGCTTCTTTTACTAGACGGTCCACTAATTCTGCATCTGCAACATCTCCTACGACCAATTCTACGCGATCGCTAGGAAGTCCAGCCAAGTTCTCTTTGTTTCCTGCATAAGTCAGTTTATCCAAAACAGTGACATGCACTTCTGGATGATTGTTTACCACGTAATGAACGAAATTAGAGCCGATGAATCCGGCACCTCCGGTAACAATGATGTTTTTCATAAGAAAATTTCTCCTTAATTCTTAGATTTCTCCGTAAACAAATGGATTTTCTGCTTCAAATTCTTTTAATGTCGGATGACGGTGATCTTTTTCCGACATAATCGCTCTTGATGGATCAATTGGCCAATCAATCGCTAAATCTGGATCATCAAATGCGATGCCCCCATCTGCTTCTGCATTATAGTAATTATCACACTTATAAAGGAAGTTCACATTTGGTGTCAAAGTAACGAATCCATGGGCATATCCTTTAGGTACAAGCAACTGTCGATGATTATGTTCAGATAAGATAAATCCGTCCCATTGACCATAAGTCGGGCTACCTTTGCGGATATCCACTACTACATCTAAAACTGCTCCAGTGACTACCCGAATCAATTTTGTCTGTGCAGCTTCTCCTTTTTGGAAATGAAGCCCCCGAAGGACACCAGCTTCAGCTGATAGTGAATGGTTGTCTTGAACAAAGTCATATTTCAATCCATGTTCTGCAAATTTTGCTTTTGAATAACTTTCTGTGAAGAAACCGCGATGATCGCCAAAGACGTCCATTTCTACGATTTTGACATCTGTTAATTTTGTATCTGTTACTTTCATCTGTAAGGACTCCTTATTCAGCGGCCAAATTCAATAAATATTGACCGTATTGATTTTTTTTCAATGGCTGTGCAAGGGCCAGCAATTGTTCCTTATCGATGTAGCCCATACGGTAAGCAATTTCTTCCAAACAAGCCACTTTTAAGTTCTGACGTTTTTCAATTGTTTCGATAAAGGTAGATGCTTCAAGCAATGATTCATGTGTTCCTGTATCAAGCCAAGCAAATCCGCGTCCCATAAGTTCTACGGATAGTTTTCCTTTATCCAAATATGCTTTATTGACATCCGTAATCTCTAGTTCTCCACGTTCTGAAGGTTTGATACCTTTAGCGATAGAAATTACCTCATTGTCATAAAAATAAAGGCCAGTTACAGCGTAATTTGATTTTGGCTGAGCAGGCTTTTCTTCAATCGACAAAGCTTGCATATTCTCATCAAATTCTACTACACCAAAGCGTTCTGGATCATTGACATGATAGCCAAATACTGTCGCGCCTGTATCTTTTGAAGCTGCTCGTTGCAACATTTTAGACAGACCGCCACCATAGTAAATATTGTCCCCTAATACCAAGCAGACACTATCATCTCCAATAAATTCTTCTCCAATGATAAACGCTTGTGCCAATCCATCTGGACTTTCTTGTACTGCATATTCGATCTGCAGTCCTAAATCATTTCCGTTTCCAAATAATTCCTTGAAACGTGGTGTATCTTGTGGCGTTGAAATAATCAGAATTTCTTTGATTCCCGCCAACATCAGAGTAGACATTGGATAATAAATCATTGGTTTGTCATAAATCGGCATCAATTGTTTCGATGTTGCCTTTGTTAAAGGGTACAGACGTGTTCCGCTGCCCCCAGCAAGAATGATTCCCTTCATGGATATCTGCTCTCCTTTTTGATTTCAAATTTCACTTTGTTATTATCTCATCAATTGTTATATTTGTCATGGAAATATTAAGGATTTAAACATCTTTTATCAACGTTTAAACCATTTTCGTTTGATCAACGCCGTAATCAGATGAACACGCCAAGAAATTTTTTGCCGTAATTTAGAATGTGTTTCAATCTCACTCGCGTTTAAATCATGTCTTCGGTACAGAGTTAACGGTTCTCTTAGGAACCCAGTCTTCTTTCCTCCCAGCAAACCAATCCACATATCATGCATCGGCACTTCTGACGGGATCGGCAAAATATCGGGTTTTAAAGAAGACCGGAAAGCCATACCAGCACCAATATAGTGACTTCTTATCACATTATTAAGCCATCCTTCTTTGGAATTTCGAAACGAAAAATACGAATCATGGATCTCTTGCAGCTCGCTGTCCACAATGATTAAATCAGAAACTACTACTAGCTGATCCGGATTCTGCTCAAAATAGTCAGTGATCTTTTTCACTTTTGTCTCCAACCAAACATCATCTTGGTCTGCCAAAAAGATTAGATCTCCTTTCGTCTGCTGGATCGCATAACCAAAATTAGCGATCAATCCTTGACGAGGCCCCGAAAAAAGCTGGATTCGCTTATCTTTTTCTGCGTATTCAGTTAATATATCCCATGTATCATCTACTGACCCATCATCAGAAATGACTACTTCATCTTCTGCTGAAAGCTGAGATAAAATACTATCTAACTGCTCTCTTAAATATCTGCCTCCATTAAAGGTAGCTATACAAACCGAACGCACGAATTCACACCTTCCAATTCTTAACATATGAGCGCAAAGTCATCCGCCAGATATGCCGGTTTTTGACGGTCAAGAACTGTTTAGCTGTTCTTAACAATAATTGTCGTCGGTGACTGGATAAATGCCTTTGATCATATTCATGATAAAATCGATTTTCTGCTTGTAAAATAGAACGGTATCGATTACTTGAAACTTTTTCATAGTCTAAAACCGAAAGATCATGTTCCATTCGTACAGGAAGGATCTCCACAGTTTTTTCCAACTGATCCACTTTCCAAAACAGCCAATGATCCAAAAAATCTAAAGAAAAAGCAGGATTAAACCCGCCAATCTTTTTTAGAAATTTGACAGACCAGGCAACACCTGAATTGATTGCCATGATTCGTTCAGCTGTTGGGCCTTCAACTTCTACTGCTTGAGCTGTACGATTGATATAACGATCTGAATATAGGGGAGAAACTTGTCGGCTCCCAGAAAAAATCATCGGAACTGCAGCAACACATTCATCTGTAAAGGTTACTTTACGCAATAGTTCAAAATAATCGTCGACTAGCCTCGTATCCTGATCCAGAGTGACGAGACAACGTGTTCCTTCATCTGCTTGAGACAACGCAAAATTATAAGCCACCGCTAAACCAGGATTTTGCGGATCATGATGATAAACGATATTTTCTTTTTCAAACAGCTCATTTTGCTGCCTTTGAGGACTATTATCGTAAATAATAAGCTGAATTTGCTTTTCGCTAAGTGCTTTGCTTAATGGTCCATAAGCTGGAGATTGACTGAATAGTTGCTGATAAAGCACAACGACTACTAATATTTCTGGTTTCATCAGAAAAAACGCCACCCCCACTTATTGAAAAATTTCATCATAGAAGTCAAAAACACGCGAAACAGTTTTGCATTTCGATGCGCACCCTTCCCGTAAAAATGGATAACTGCATAAAAGGGTGTGTACAATAACTTGTAACCTGCTTTTTCAAAACTCAAACACAAGTCGTTGTCTTCAAAGTACATGAAGAAACGCTCATCAAACCCCTTTATCTCTTTAAATTTATCAATATCAGCTACCATAAAACTACCTGAGATCATCCGTACATAACTATTAGCATCAGTAGGCAATCCTCGGCATTCAAACACAGCCAGTCGTTTGTCAAACTTTTTTTTGACCCATTTGAAAGGCACAAAGCGCAAAACGTAATCAAAAACAGCCAGCTGCTCACGGATGAGGTGCTGAGTTGTTCCATCTTCATTAAGAATCTTAGGTGCTAACATCGCACATTCCGGATGTTCTTTCAATAACAAGACCAATGCTGTAACTGTCTCTTCATCCACTAAAATATCTGGGTTACAAATAATGCCATAGCGAGAATCGCTAGCTATCAGATTGTGATTATGTCCATAACCAAATCCGGAATTTTCATCATGAAAATAGATATCGATGTAGGGATATTTCCTATACTCTGTTAGTCTTTTTTTGTACTCGGGAAGTGAATTGTTGTCAAAAATTCGGATTTTTACTGCTGTTTCATCTTTTACAGTTGAAATAAAATTATCTAGTGTCCGAAAAATTTTATCACTGTTTGCCGTCACAATACTAATAAGGATCGGCTGGTTTAATTTGTTATTCATCTATATGACGGTTCCATTTCTTCAAATATTTCTGTTTTACTTGCGTACGGTACTCTTTATTCCCTAAAAATCGCAATGTTTTTAAAATAAACTGATGTTTCTCATTGATCAGACCAATCAATTCAAATAATAAAATTGCAGCAAACAACATGGCAATAATCAATATGATCGTTCCGATTCTTCCAGTATAATTCATGACCATAGCTGTGAAAGAAAACATCAAAGCCATCGCATAAATCGTCAGGACAGCACCTTTATGAGTAAAGCCTAAACTGATTAGTCGGTGATGAAGATGTTTTTTATCTGCTGTAGAAAAAGAAACACGGTTTGCTTTTCTCCTAATGATAGCAAAAAACGTGTCTGTTACCGGCACTCCCATGACGATCAGCAAAGAAATCGATGAAACAAAAGTCACGTTCTTCAGCCCTTGTAGTGAAAGGACGGCCATCATAAACCCTAGGAATAGAGCTCCTGTATCGCCTAAATAAATCTTTGCCGGATAAAAATTGTAAGGAAAAAAACCGATAATACTTGCTACAAGACAGAAAATAACAACTGGAATATACACTGTAGAAGCATGGAGGAAAAAATATCCAATGATTCCTATCGTAATTAAACCGATCAATGAAATCCCTGCCGCCAGCCCATCCAAACCGTCAATCAGATTGACCGCATTCGTGATACCGAAGATCCAAAAAATCGTTACGGGAAAACTAAGCCAGCCTAGTTGGATATATCCAATAAAAGGAAGCGTGAAGGAATCAATACGTATATCTGCTACAAAATAAATAATAAGAGAAGCAATCAAGATCCCTATACTTTTTTGTTTAGGTGTCAGCTCATATTTATCATCGAGCACTCCTGTGACTATGATTACTAAAGAAGCAATCAAGATCGGTACAATATACGATTGAGGGATAATTTTACGGAATAAGAATAAAGTCGATATAACAAATGAAATAAAGATAGGCAGTCCGCCCGCTGAAGGCATTGGAACTTTATTTATTCTTCTTTCATTTGGTTTGTCGACCATACCTGTTTGTACTGAAATGATTTTGAATACAGGTGTTAATATCAGTGATAATAAAATTGTCAGAAAAAATCTTATAACCATACTAAAAGAAACAAGCATATGGGCACCTACTTTAATTAAGAGTCATAATTATTATAAATTACTGATATAAATTTACAATAAGAACTCTTGTTTCTACTTTTTTTTATGAGAAAATTTAGTTTTCAATTTATTGAACCATTTTCGGCTTGGATCTCGACGTTTTTTGATTTGATGACCCGTCACGTATTCTTGAACAACTGCATTGATGATTCCGCCCAAAATGATGATCGTAGCAGCAAAATTAAGCCAAAGCATGAGTACAATAAAACTTCCTATGATCTGATAACCGCTGATCCTCGTTGCAAAATACCTAGCATAGATACTAAACACTTGTGATAACAGCATCCAGCCGACAGTAGCGAAGATCGTGCCCGGAATGATCGTCTTCAACTTCAACTGAGCATTAGGGACAATTAAATAAATCAAGAACATGATGACAAATAAAGCTACCAATGTGATTGGCCACTTCAAAGTTTGGAACTGATCGATAAAGTTCACGGGTATTTGTACGATTGGCTGAATAGCATCCAAAATCAGCTGTCCCAACCCAAGAACGATAGTTACCCCACTAATAGCAATCATGAACAAGACAATGACAATTAGTGAGAAGAAACGGACGATCAAAAAATTTTTTCTATTTTCTACGCCATACGCTTTATTCATCGCAATTTGCAAAGCATTGATACTTTGACTTGCAGACCATAAAGCCGCTAATGCAGAAACGGATAACAAGCCTCCTGAACTTTGTGTCAAAAGGTCTTTGATTGCAGGACCGATAAACTGGTAAACGGTCTCAGGAATCACTTCTCGTAAATAGGTCAGTACAGTCTCTTGATCGATGTGGAGAAACGGTAAAATATTACCAAAAGCAATAATCAATGGAAATAAAGACAAGAGTAAATAATAAGCAACGACGACAGAGGTCGTACTCATTTCTGAATCAGTGATGCGCTTTTGAGTCGTCTCAATAAAGCGCATCAGATTTTCATTTTGTTTTATTTTGTTCCAAACTTTCATGTACCTCTCCCGTACCTATTGACTGGATAGATCAATAAGTGCCTTCTTCTCCTTGTGATGTCAAAATTCTTGGACCATCTTTAGTAATAGCCAATGTATGTTCATATTGGCAAGAAAGTCCGCCGTCTCTTGTATACGCAGTCCAGCCGTTAGGATCCATTTTCATTTTCCAAGTTCCGGTATTAACCATAGGTTCGATCGTGATAACCATGCCTTCTTTCAACCGCAACCCTTTTCCAGCTTCTCCGTAATGAGGAACTGCTGGTTCTTCATGAATCGTAGGACCAACGCCATGACCAATAAAATCACGAACGATCGCTAGATTTTCGCCTTCTACATAAGTTTGGATAGCATGACCGATGTCACCAATCCGATTCCCTACTTGTGCTTGCTCAATACCGATGTACAAAGCTTTCTTCGTTACTTCCATCAATCGGTCGATCTCAGGTGTAGATTCTCCAACTACATAGGCCCAACAAGAATCAGAAATGCCGCCTTTCAAATCGATACACATATCGACTTTTACCAAATCACCGTTTTTCAAAGGCTTTTTACGAGGGAATCCATGACAAATTTCATCATTTATACTGATACAAGTCGCATATTCATACCCTTCAAAGCCAATTTGCGCAGCAATTCCGCCATGACTCTCGATATAGTTTCTGACAAATACCTCAATATCCCAACTTGTGATTCCTGGTTTTATAAAATCACGCAGATTTTTATGTACATCTGCTAATAAAGCTCCAGATTCTGCCATCATTTCAATTTCACGTGCTGATTTTAAAGTAATCATATTTTCGTCTCCTTTTTACAAATCCCTCTCATTTTAACATAGCGGCATACATTTAGCCAAATGACATTCCCCAGGTGTCTCTAGGTTTTATTTTCTTTTCAATGATGTTTTGGTATAATTCATAATTGTTAAATAATTATAAACGAGGAGGCACATCATGGCTTTAGCAAAAATCGTATATGCTAGCATGACAGGAAACACTGAAGAAATCGCCGATATTGTTGCAGAAGCATTTGAAAATCTGGATATCGAAGTCGAAATCAACGAATGTACCCAAGTAGATGCAGATGAATTCGAGGAGGCAGATATTTGCGTAGTAGCTACTTATACATACGATGATGGCGATCTGCCTGATGAGATCGTAGACTTTTATGAAGACTTGCAAGAATTGGATCTATCGGGAAAAATTTACGGTGTCTGCGGATCTGGTGATACTTTTTACGATGAATTCTGCAAATCGGTGGATGATTTCGATGCTGCTTTTGCAAAAACAGGCGCATCAAAAGGAGCCGAAAATGTTAAAGTGGATCTGAATGCTGAAGAAGAAGATATCGAAAATTTAGAAGCTTTCGCTAAAGAACTAGTCGCAAAAATTTAATATACTTGCAATAAAAGAGCCATCCAGATTTATTCAATCTGTACGGCTCTTTTATTCATTGCATTCATGGAAGAGTTCTTCGGGAGTTAAAAATGCATACGCTGTAAGAAAAACGAACTTTTCCTTATTTTGACACATCTCTTGTTATCTACTGATTTGTGGAACTTTTGAGTATATTCAATCGATTTCTATTGGTTCTTTGAATTTCAAGATAGCATCTATACTGTCTTGTATCATCTTTTCAATCTGTTCATCAGTTGGATGGATGATGCTTGAAGACATCAAAGCTGCGATCCCAGTAGCTATGATCCATGTCCCATTATACAAAGATTCGATCTGCTCTTCTGAAAGATTCACATAAGCTGGATCGCGTTTCACTGTATTCACAAAGTAAGTATAAGAGAAATTCTGCATCTCTTTTCCTCCACCATATTCTTCTAAGTACAGTGAACGATACAACTTCTTCTCTCTTCTTGCAAAATGGATATAACGCCGATTGTAAAATTAAGCTAGACAACTAAAAAAGTCATTTGTGCTACACTCAAAATAGTTCCGACCAAAGAATTATAAGGAGTGAGTACAAATGACCTATACCCATCTTACAACGGATGAACTTGTAATAATAGAGTCTTATTTCAAAATGAATCAATCTGTTGCTAAAACTGCCCATTGCTTGAATCGTTCAAGACAAACGATCCATAAAGTATATCTGTTCTTCAAGCAAGGAAAATCAGCCTTAGAATATTATCAACAGTATAAGAAAAACAAATCAAACTGTGGTAGACGTCCGCTTGTTTTACCCGAGGAACAATCAGAATATATTCAAAGAAAGGTTGTTCAAGGATGGACACCCGATGTGATTGTTGGTCGTGCAGCGTTTCCTATTAGTTGTTCTGCTCGTACCATTTATCGTATGTTCAAAAAGGGGCTATTTGATTCTTCTGACTTACCGATGAAAGGCAAGCGTAAACCGAATGGACATCAAGAAAGACGTGGAAAACAAACTTTCCGCCGCTCTATTCATGAACGTGAAAAGGATTATAGCCAATTCTCAAATGAGTTTGGTCACCTTGAAGGTGACACTATCGTAGGTCTGAAACATAAAAGTGCTGTAATTACCTTAGTTGAACGATTATCAAAAGTTATCATCACATTGAAACCGTGTGGTAGACAAGCGATTGATATTGAAAAAAAATTAAATCAATGGTTTGAATCTGTACCGAAAAACCTATTCAAATCCATCACTTTTGATTGTGGAAAGGAATTTTCAAATTGGAAACAGATCAGTAATGTCAATGATATTGCCATTTATTTCGCTGATCCAGGAACGCCGTCTCAAAGAGGCCTAAACGAGAATTCTAACGGATTGTTACGTAGAGATGGTTTATTGAAATCTATGGATTTCAATTCAGTAGATGAATTTTTTATTCAATCTGTCGCATCTAAACGAAATAATATTCCTAGAAAATCACTGGATTATCGAACACCTTTGGAAGTATTTTTGAGTTACGTAAGTATTGATGATCTGTCTAACTTAATTTGACAATTAAGATAATTAAAAGCAAGATCGATAATCGTATTCCCTGTATGCTCAACAGTGAACACTTCATATTGTAAATGATCATAGATCTGCTCAAAAAGAGCTTGTCTCAAGTCATCCATATTTTTAAACTCAAGATAAATCGGTTGCGTGGAACAATTCATTTTGTTCGCGATGTTTCTCGCAGTAAATCGTGTAAATCCATCGGTGGCAGCTACTTCATAAGCAGCTGCCAAAATCTGTTCTCTAGTAATCGTCTTTTTTCTTGCCATATTTTTTTAATCTCCTTAATTTTTTTATAACGCTTCCACCATTGATTAATTTCATTGTAACATGTTTTTTTTGATATGCAAAATTAGTTTTTGATTTTCTTCACAAGCTGAAATAGCAAGTAGTAACATATATCATGAAACTTAACCTTAAAAAAATAACCTCTTTTTTTTATTTAAAGGCCTCATTGTTTGAATCATAATTAAATGGTATCATGCTAATAGTTACCAGAAAAAATGGTGAGGAGGAATTTTTATTATGTTATCTGATTTTAATGAACTTCTAAAAAAATATGCACGCTTAATTGCAGAAACTGGCGTAGCCACAGAAAAAGGACACACAGTTGTTTTACAGATCAGCGTGGAACAGGCACCCCTTGCTCGATTGATCACACAAGAAGCTTATAAACTAGGAGCCGCTGAGGTTATCGTTCAATGGACTGACGACCAGATCCAAAGAGAATTTCTTTTACATGCTGCAACGGATCGTATTGAGAATGTACCACAATCTAAAATCGATCAAGCGGATGAATGGCTTGAAAAAGGAGCAAGCAGGATCAGTGTTGTTTCTGCCGATCCCGATGCATTTGCTGGTGTAGATAGCCATCGAGTAGCCGTCTTATCAATCAGCGGCTGGCAAAGCACTAATGAATTTACGCAAGGCAACTCAAGCAAATAAAGTCAGTTGGACTGTCGTGGCTGCGGCTGGTAAACAATGGGCAGCAAAAGTCTTCCCAGAACTGCCAGAAGAAAAACAAGTTGAGGCATTATGGGATCAGATTTTCAAAACGACTCGTGTCTATGAAGAAGACCCTGTCTTAGCATGGAAGAAGCATGATGAAAAATTAGCAAAAAAAGCAGAAGAATTGAATCGAGAACAATTTTCTGCCCTGCACTATACTGCTCCCGGTACAGATATCATTATCGGATTGCCTAAAAACCATCTTTGGGAAGGCGCTGGAAGCTATAATGCTCGTGGAGAAAAATTCATGGCAAATATGCCGACGGAAGAAGTGTTCACAGCACCTGACAGTCATCGAGTAGATGGTTACATTTCAAGTACAAAGCCACTGAGTTATGCTGGCACCATCATCTCGGGTATGAAATTTACTTTTAAAGATGGAAAAGTCATTGATTTTTCTGCCGAACAAGGAGAAGATGTCTTAGCAAAACTGCTTGATACAGATGAAGGTGCGCGTCGTTTAGGAGAAGTCGCACTTGTACCTGACCCTTCACCTATTTCTCAATCTGGCATCATCTTTTTCAATACATTATTTGATGAAAACGCATCGAATCACTTAGCACTAGGTTCTGCTTATGCCTTCAGTGTGAAAGGCGGTACAGAAATGTCCGATGAAGAATTAGCAGAAGCTGGATTGAATAGAAGTCAAACCCACGTAGATTTCATGGTAGGATCTGACAAGATGGATATCGACGGAATCCGTGAAGATGGCTCTACAGTACCGATTTTCCGAAATGGCGATTGGGCTTGAGTATACTTTCGCACACATGCAAAAAATAATATAAAGCATAGAATAAAGGATCTAAGCTATTGGCTTAGATCCTTTATTTCGCTAAACAACCCCACCGTTTTTTTATATGGTACTTTGAAAAGGAAAGTTGTAAGTATTAACCCATCAGCTATTACTAAAAATAATAAAAAGTCATCTCCAGTTCATTCCCATTGGCTTTACGTAAAGCTTCAAGTTATACCGCTAGAGTTAAGAACGATATATCTTTCGTCGGATAGGACTGGTATAAGCCAATCGAAATCGTTTAATTCGAATCTGTTGAAGTATGAAAATCAACTACACCGTCGACCTAGTAAGTTTTTCTTTAGTAATCAATTTTTGCCTATTTTCTCTTCGACTGTTTATTGAGGGACTAAGACATACGCATGCATCTATTTTACTTTATCAAGGAGTAAATATACTTAGCGTATCGAAACGTTTAGGACATAGCAGTTTAGAAACTACAATGTCTACTTATACAAAATAACCCCCTGTACCGCAAAGGATACAGGGGTTATTTGTACGTTCCTGACTAACTATTACACGTCTTCTGTTGTGTTTGTTATTGCAGGAAATCTTAATATAGAAGGTTTTCTATTTGTTTACATTTTGTTGAATTCGAATTTTTTTGGCACATAATTTGGCACAAGTACTTGTTTTCTATTATTCAGTATATTAAATTCCGCCTTCACAAAAAGAACATTCGTTCGTATACTCTTTTTGAGGTGAACTTTTATGCTGATGGAAGGAAAAACACAATTATGGTTTAAATTTGACCCTTCGAATAGATTTATCAAAGATTTTTATAAAGTATGGAATTCAGAAGTTTTCTTTTTAGCAATCGAAGATAGCTTATTAATCAATCTCTACTATTCTAATAAGAACTATTTCAAAATTCCTGCTGCGAAAACTAGAATGAAGAAGGGTGTATACTTTTTGTTTGATATCGTGACTGACGTGCCGGACGCACGTAGCGATCATCGGCGTTATGACTATATAAAGTATACTTTCGTTGATCCAGAAAGATACAAAGATTAAATAAAAAAATAACAAACAAACTCGCTTGAAATTCATTAGGTGAGTTTGTTTATTATTTTTTCTGCTTCTCGATTCATCAGCGCCATATCTGTTTTCGTAATGGTTTCATTAGGAATATAGTCAGCACATTTTCTTTTCTCTAACATTCTATACCCACTATTATGTATTCCTAAGGTATTCAATTCCTTAACTGTTGAAAACAAATTCCAAACGGTTTGGTGGCTTCCTTTTCCGCTACTTCCATTATAAATAATATCATAATTTTCTTTCAAATACTCATCAGATTTTTTAAAAGCACTGTAGTATGCTCTTGAAACAGCAGTTCTTCTATAAGATTCTTTAGAATTATATTTATCATCTGATTCAATTTGTTTGGAAATAGATAAATATTCATTAAAGTCAAACATTTTATTCCCCCAAAGTTGCTACTACAGATTTCCCCATATATTTATAGTCAGATAATACATTATCGAGAGTATCCAAAACATCGTAATCTGAGGAAAACAATTCAGATGTTGTTTTGATAACAAAGAAATACAAGTTTAAATCTTCATCATATTTTATATTGATTTCAGCTTTTCTTTTTAAAACCGTATTTATCACATCAAAAATTTTGCCATCATTACTTGAAATTGTGTTAATCTCATTTTTTGTAGTAATTACAAGTTGATTATCATTTTTAGTTTTCGGAGTAGAACTTGCATCCACAACAACTGGAGATGCTAGAATTACCGATGCGCAAGCAAAAATCGCAGCAAAATTTATTAAGCTACCACTCCGATGTGTATTTGATGGTACTATATCAAGCATCCGTATCGTCTCCTTAATTTTTTTCCACTGGTTTGTTGACCTTGATATCAAAGATTTGCCTTCCAATCTCAGTTCCATTAAATTTAACAACAGCATAATGCTCTCCTGCTTCTTCAACCAAGACATTTCTGGCGTTTATATTAAAGTTTATATCGTTAACTTGAGGAGGCAAGCTTACCGATACTTCACCCGTAGAAAAAATTTGTTTTTCATTCTTGTTTAAAACTTCAATTTCTACTATTTTTATCTTTTCTGTATCCTCTATCTCAGACACCACAGCTGTTACAGAAAATGATAAAGCAGTAGGAATTAAAGGCGCATTAATAGAAAGAGCTGGATTAATTACTTTATTAATAACATTAGTGCCAAATTGCTGACTTTCTACATCTTCTGAAATTATTAATTGTACTCTATAAGACATTGATTTCTCCTAATTTTTACATTTATTTAATAAATTTATGTTTCACTTTTGCTAGTCAATTTAGTTTAACAATAGTAACAAAGCTTTGTCAACGGAAATATTAGCTAATTTTGTAAGCATATTTATAAGTATATTTGTAAGCATATCTGACATTTAATCAGTAGTAAAAGTGCCTCTATATAAGGAACAAACTGTTTTTTTACTATCTAAATTCGTATACAGTTTTACTAACAAATTAGCTAACAATATTAGCAACTATATCAACAACTATATGTACTTCCCCTCAAAAATGATGTGCACCCCAAAAGTTAGACTAGAAATCTAATTAAAAGGGGTGCTTTTTTTGCGGAAATATACATTTGTTTTTAAGAAAAAAGTAGTTTCAGACTATTTAAATAACGAAGGCGGCTACAAATATCTTGCACATAAATATCAAATAAATCGTACACTGGTTAGACATTGGGTAAGGATTTATAACTATCATGGTTGGGAAGGCTTGGTTGGAGGTGGCAAAAGCTACACTACAAAATTTAAACTTGATGTTATAGAATATATGGAAACAAATGGTCTTTCTATCCAAGAAACTGCTAAAAAATTTAATATCGGTTCAAATAGAACTCTAAGTAAATGGATAGAGCAATATGAAGAAGGCGGTGCTTCTTCACTTGAGAGCCAAAAAAGGGGCAGAAAAATTAGTATGAATTCCAAGCTAAACATTCCTAAAAAACTTAAAGATGAGTCTCTTGAAGAAGAAGTTATTCGTTTAAGAGCAGAGAACGCATATTTAAAAAAGTGGAATGGCAACACTTTTTTTGACAAAAATTATAAGGTGTTGTGAATGCTGCGGTGTTATGGCTACGATTGCCCTTGACAATGAGCATCCTCGGATCTGATTTTCTCCGGCAGAAGCACAATCATTCAATTACGCTGCCTCTCCAGAGGTATCAGATCCGCGCTCATTATCAAGGATTCGCTTCGCCAATCTCTGTTGTCGAATTTGGATCGGTGTTTCATACGCCAACGTGCCATGTAAGCGTAGATAGTTCCACCAATGCACATAATCAAACAATTCTAGACGTAGCTGTGCCAGTGTCTCAAATTGGTATTGATGCACGAATTCTACTTTGACAGATTTATAGGTTGATTCCACAACGGCATTATCATACGGACAACCCTTCCTACTCAATGAACGAGTAATTCCAAAACCATTCAGAATCTCATGAATGGTTTGGTTATCAAATTCCTTTCCCCGGTCTGTATGAAAAAGCTTGACGTCTGTTAAAGAATACGGTATCCGTCCAAAGGCTTCTTTTACCAATGAGGCATCTTTCTTCTCACCACAGGAATAACCAATAATTTCTCGATTAAACAAATCAAGTATTAAGCAGATATAATGCCACTTTTTCCCCACGCGAACATAAGTAAGATCCGTAACGATGGCTTCCAATGGCTGTTCTTGTGTAAAGGTCCGATCTAATACATTCGCTGTTTTCGCTTCATTACAAGCTGTTCGTTGCCCTTTAAAATGAGCGATCGTATAGGTAGATGTCAATCCGCGGCGTTTCATGATTCGACCGATTCGGCGCCGACTGAGTTGAAGCCCACGCTTTGCTAAACACTTCTTCAATTTTCGGGTACCGTAAGCCTTTCGGTTTCGAATAAACTCTTCCTGAACGATCTCTTCTAAGTCGGACTCATTTTCGATCGGTTTCGCTTGATAATAGTAGGTTTGACGAGAAATATTTAGAATTTTGCACATCGCTGATATGGAATATTTATGCTTGTTGGCATCAATTACTTGTCTTTTCGTCCGAATATCAGCGCCGCTTGCTTTAAAATATCATTCTCCATTTCGAGTTGCTTATTTTTCTTTCTTAGTGCGATCAATTCTGCTTGTTCTGGTGTTAAGTTGTCTCTTTCTTTGAATGAGCCCGTTGATTGTGCTTGCTTCATCCATTTATCGAAAGAAGAAGGCGTAAGCTCATACTCTCGAATAATTTCTGCGCGAGGCTTACCAGCGAGATAGAGATCGACGATTTGTTGTTTGAATTCTTTTGAATAGGTTCTTCGTTGACGTCTTGACATGAAAAATCCTCCAGTGTGTTTTTTATTATTCTACACACCTTATTTTTTCTGTCTAGTCTAGTGTAGCCGATTCATGACTGACGTGCCGGACGCACGTAGCGATCATCGGCGTTATGACTATATAAAGTATACTTTCGTTGATCCAGAAAGGTATAAAGATTAAAGTAGGCTACCTAAAAAGGTAGCCCGGAACGAATTTTATCACCATACTTGTGAAAGGAGATATTTTTTAAGTTAGTATTAAGATTGTGTAATATGATGATATCTATATTTTATAGTATCAGTGCTATAAAATCAAAAATAAGTCACTAATTAACTACCACTCCAATTGTAAGCCTTTTTTCTCACTTTTTTTCAAAAATATGGTATGCTTTTTAATGGCTTCAAATATAAAAGAGTTTAAAGCGTAACACACTTATGGGGAAGTGGTTTGGGGTGCGCTTTAAACTCTTCTTTATTATTATCTCACAATTTAACCCAAATGTCTTTCTATTTAAAAATCAAAGTAAAACTTTTCAAATATACAGAAGTATAACTATGTGAAACATCCTTTCATTAATCCATAAAAGGATACATAAAAAAGCCACTCATTTGAGTGGCAATGAAGAAAAGCTTTAGCTTGTATAATACTCTTCAAAAAAATTCTAACACAGAACGATTCAAATGGCTACGTTAATGTACCCTGTAGGACTCGAACCTACGACCGGACGGTTATGAGCCGTCTGCTCTGACCAACTGAGCTAAGGGTACTGGTTGTTGCCACATAAAGCCATAAACAATCAACCAGTAGAATGTGTGGCAACAAACCTGTTATCGCATAGCTTGGAGTGTGACTATTTATGGGTGATAGTGAAGATATGCGATAACATCACTATTTTATCGAATAATTTTTATAGTTGTCAATATAGTTATGTACTGCTCCTCAACGAGGAGCTATTTTTATCGTTTAGGAATATTTAAATACCAACGTTTGTCATGGAAATCTTGCGCACCGCCTTTAGTGTTTCCCTCTGGATCATTCGTTGCCCGCATCATTACATAGACTTTCTTACTAGGAAAATTACGCATATTGAAAGATACATGATAACCAACATTTCCAGAAGTATTATAAGCTTGGTTTACATCTGGTCTATAAATTCCATCAGCTCTTACTCGAGCTAATTCTTTCCCAGTATTGTAGTCCATAATGAAAATATACTCGTATTTATAGTTAGCAATGTGCCATCCAGCCACATGCAAGTTTGCGTTTTCGATTTCCCCAAACTGATCAATGTGGGCGTGATTTGTTCCATCTGTCAGCGTAGGATTAGCTGCACCAGCTCGTGTTGGATCAATGACAGGCTTGTTTTCAGAAGTTGTTGGATTTTCATCGGTAAATCCATGAGCTAAATCATAAGCAAGCTTTTCTTTGCTAACTCCCATTTGCGATAAGTAACCATATGGATCTGTGTGGTTCCCCCAAACATAATTTGTCACCCACAAATGAGAAATGATTCCTTTTGTAAATAAAGAAGTTCCTTGATCAAGAGTCAATGGAATTCCATATTTTTTTGCACTATCTCTTGTATATTCAATATAAGCTCGATAGTTTTTTTCAAACAATGCTTTATCATATGTGCGCTGTAATTCAATCTGTACAGGCGCATAAGGATTAGCGTTACCAGCTCCCCACGAAACATATCCTTGCTCACCCACACGGTAAACAATCCCACCGTCACCAATAACATCTGTAGTATAAGGATTGCTTCCGTTATAATTATTTTTCATGTTGGCGGCTACGTTTCTTGCTGGTGCATCTATTCCAGTTTCGTGCAAAATAATTTTGTTAGGAATTGCTAATCTGGAGTCTCCTTGATTCGGCGCTAAATTATACTCGTCATTAATAGTATAAGCAAACGTATTAATGGGTAATAAAAAAAGAGCCGTTAACAGGCTCATCGCAGTAATAGTAATTTTCTTTTTCATTTGTTTCCTCCTTCTTCGCTTTCAGCCGAGAACATTTTGTAGGTTCGATTTGATACACCCAACACACTCCCTAAAAACGCGCCAAAACCAGTAATGATGACAACACAGATATCTGTGTACTGCCAATTGAGCGCTTTACCAACTAACCCCACGAAAGTAGCTAGTGCGGGAATAATTACCAGTGCGAACCATTTTAGTACTTCGAACGTTTTATTATTCATTTTCTTCTCTCCCTAAATAAAGTTTTAATTTGTTGCGTGTGTTCTACCAATTTTTCTGCATGTGTATCTAATCTTTCATCGTGTTTCTTTAGTTCTTCATGAATCATCAATCGATCTGATTTGCTCGATTCTAAATCTTTAGTCAGCAAATCTAAATTGTGACTTACTTTTGAAAGAGTCTCAGTAATCTTCGAGAAAGATGCAGTAATTGGTTTTATTACTAATAAAATCAAAGAAACGATAGCGGTTATTGATCCTGCTATCGCTCCCCATTCCCCTAAATTAATCATGTGACAACTCCTTGAATCAAAATAAAAAGCACATCAATTAAGATGCGCTCTCTTCTTTGCTAATGATTTTATCTGCTTTTTCTTCAGTAATGCACAACGGAACGAAAACCATTACTTGTTCGTTAGTGAAACAGCCCCAATCATACATCATTTTCACATCGCTAAAACTAAACATACTACTCACCTCCCTTTGAAGCTGGATTTAGTTGCTCTTTAATTTCTGAAATGTCTTTGCTATTTTGTAACGAAGCAAGCATCATTTTTGAATTGATTTGTGCTAAACTATCCGCTTTTTCTTTCAATGCAGTATTTTCCTGTTTAATTGCTACATCGCTTAGCATGAGTTTGGCATTGATCTGTTTTAAATCGCCGTTCTCATTTTCTAACGACTCATACATTGCTTTGAGATTGTTTAAATCGTTGTGATCTAGTGCGTTCGCTAAAATAATCCATTGATTCAATTTAGGATCAAACATTTGATCAGCGATTGTTAACGGTTCGCCATCAGCACGAATTCCTTCAAGCGGTGGCTGATCTGTGTAAGGAACGGATACAAGCATGTCGTCCAATACTTTTCCTGCGTACTCTCCGCCAGTACGTCCATATTTCCAAATGTTTTTCATTTATTTCCCTCCCAGTAATTGAATTTCGGTTTCCAATTTGGAATCGGTGGTTCGACTTCTGTGCATTCTTCCGGTAAATGTTCTTCATCATTCACAATGATTTGCTCGAATCCGTAAGGTTCAATTGGTCTATATGCTGCCTTCATATCGATTCACGCTTTTCTAAATCGTGTAAGTAATTGCAAAGGTATAATCCGATCCATAACTTGAGTTTCTTCGCCATTTAATGGCTCCATCTGCACCAATAGATAACTGAGCACTGTTCAAAGTAGAACGGTCTATCGAGCCAACCAGTTGCTCAAAACTAATTGGTGGCCGATAGCCTTCTGGAATTGTTAGTATCGTTGAATCATTTCCACCACTGCTTTTTCCGTTTAAAGCCACAAAATATATAGAAACTGTTTTTCCTTCACGATAAAGCTTTGCTGATCCGGTATTCCCGTTTGTAACTGTTAATGTGGTAGTAGCTGTATCATTAATGCGTTCATCGATCTTATTGTCTAATTCATCTATAGCAGTCGCATTAGCATTCGCTTTTGTTTGAGCATCCTTAGCTGTGGTGTCTACTTCATTAATTGAAGCAGTCAACTGCGAATTAATCTCCGATACTTTCCCATCGGTATAATTGTTTGCTTTACCAGTAATTTCAGAAATTTTAATATCTGTGGCCAAATTATCTTCGACATATTCTGGTGCTAGATCCCAAACATAATCTTTTGGATTGTTTGAATCACGCATACCAGTACCACGATATTTATACTCACTAATATTCGGGGTTCGAGTATTGCCTTTTTCTAGTTTGAGCCACTCAATTTGAACAGCTCCTTTTGTAGCTGACGGGTATTGGTATATTTCCAGATAATTAGTTACCCCACTATCTATATGTTGCTTAGTTACAGTAAAAGTTAACTCCCATGTATTAGCTAACCCCTCAGTAGGCTTCATGTCTCCTACTTTAACGCGGCCAGCAGCAATATACACGGCAAACGATTGAACTGTTAGTTTAGTTGCTTTCATTGATATGGTATATGTTTGGTCAGCGATATAGTTTTCTGTATTGCGTCTACCATAAACCATATATTCACTAGTTTTGTGTGGAAAGACAACTGTAGGGTCAGCAATATTCTCGCCTAAAGGAACTTTACCTAACCAGTAAGGGCCATCTAGTAAGTTAGGGTAGTGTGCTTTTAACTTAACGTCATAGCTGACACTAACCGTTCCTTTATATTCACTATTAAGTGAGAATATTTCAACATAACAGTTTGTTATGCTAGTTACATTATCTTTTGTTATACCAGTAAATGTATGAGTGACCATTTTATCGCGTTCTACATTTGCTGGTATTAATGCATTAATGGGCAGTTCTATACCACCTTGTTCATTTAAATATCTAAGCCTAACCCCTATAGTATTGGTCTCTCCAGTCCAATCTGAACCGACACTCATAGTAACGCTTAATGTGTATGTCGTAGATGGTCGTAAAGTGGTTATAAGATACCTATTATTAGCTTCCGCTGTACACGGAATACCTAAGCCAAGCGATAATATGTCGCCGGAATTAGCTGTTCTAGTTTTAGTATGAGTTATAACCCTTTTAACACTATCTTTAACTGTATGTCCATTACCTAACAAAGGTCCAACCCAAGGTTCTGTAATATATGGCATTAAATTCGGGTTCTCCGAATAATCATAGTCCCCGAAGTCGATGCTGTTACTGTACATCACTTGTAAGTTACCTAACTTAGAAATTTCTTCTTTCAGAGCATCTAACTTGTCTTGTAGCGTTTTAGCTTGACCAGTTAAATCAGTAATCTGTTGATTTAAGCTATCCACTCTACCTTTGATTTCAGCCATAAAAGCATCAAAAGTTTCGTTGTACTTTCGAATCAACTCTTCTAATTGCGAAACATATTCATCGGCTTGGCCTTGCGAAATGTCAGACACTCCTAGTGAGAAAAAAATGATATCTTGCGTTGTTAAAATTTGATTGTCTTTTCTATATTCTACGTAGCAGTGTTTATAATATCCTGCTTCACTCATAAATGTGCCATCAAGAGAAAACGTGACTTCTTCACTAGTTACACTAGTTGCAACATTATCTACGTAACGGTTAGATGGTGTTGTTCCTTTTAAAGTAAATGTTCCGCCACTCGTATCCATCTGCAAGCCATTTAGAAACGGTTTAACCGTCACCGTAATCCCTTTATCACCTTGACGAGCCATAATAGCTTTGGTGTAGTTTAATTCTTTGCTGAAATCTAAAGCCAAATTATATAAACTGCTAGCCATTTATATACCTCCTTGTCTTCGTTTTAAAAACGTTTTTGGTCAAGCACTGTGCTATCATATGCTGTATCCTCTTTTAATCTAATATCTTCATACCCTAGACGGTGTGCCACTAAATTCCATCTAACTAATACGTTTGGCTTACTAGTTTCAATGATGAAATGGTCAATATCTTCATGAGTAACAGCACACAAAACTAGTTCTGTAGGTGTCACATGTGTCATATACCGACTTAGATTTACTGTTTCAGCAAACATGGGGTCAATATCAACACGAACTTTACCATTGTCACCTGTAACGGCTTCCCCATAATCAGCGAAATAATATTCTGGAGTTTCATAAGCGTTCAATAGTCGTTGTCCATAATGTTCTGTTGGTACAGTTGAGTTTTTAGTACCTCTAACAGTAAAATCTTTATATACTTGTACCGTTGATTGTTCAAACCTAGCAAGTTTCCCATCTTCCCATGAACCAAAAAAACAACCTGGTAACGTTAGCATACCATCACTAGTAAATTTCATAGTCCTACCAGCTACCTTAAATTCCCATGAGTTACCCGCACTACCATTAATGCTTAAAGAACTACCGTCGCCAGAAGTTACATAACTAGCATTGCTATACCTGAAATTGGGCGCACCAAAAGATAGAAACGGTCTGTTATTACCATTATCCCACGTACTAAAAACCAAGTTACCCTGTGGATTTCTAATCATGAAACCACCACCAGTTTTCATGGTGTATGATACAATACCGGCATCAGCACTTACATAATCACGTGCTTCTAGCTCCATAATATCTTTGTTAACTTTTTTTGAGTACCAAGTCATTTTGCCATTAGCAATACTTGTTCTATAATCAGCACCATCACTAATTAATGTAGTACCTCTAATAGTAATTCCTACTATTTCACCAGCCGTAATAAACGAGGCATTGAATCCGCCATCTAACGTCCATGCCGTTTCATATGTTCCATTAATGCCAGTTTTAGAAAAACCAATACCAGCATTGTTGATTTGTAAAACATTCCTTGCGGTATTCTTATCTGGTGTGTCCATAATCAAAATACGACTAGGCGCTTCTTTAGGATCTAATAAAACATAACCACCATTTTGACCAGTAATCATATCAGTTTGATGATCTACAATATCATTGAGTAAATCACTGATTTCGCCACCGTTTTTCAATTGATCAATGGCATCATTAATCAAATTGCTGACATTATTCTCTGTGTTTTCTAAGAAGTTTGTTTTGACGTTTCCTACAACTAATTTATCGTATGAATTGGTTAGAACATTAAACGTATATTCCACAATTCTCGCTGACATATTCACTTTTAACTGTGGATGATACACATCTACTCCGTCACCCATCGAAACTTTTTCTAGATCAACAAATTTTTCATAGCCTCTTTGATGCCTCAATGGTACTAATTCAATCGAACCACTCACTTGTGGTTTTTGTTTATCTATGTTTGTTTTCAACCAGTCTTTAGCAGCTTCCCTTAATGTGGCTACATCAGTCGCTTTGTCTTTAAAATCAACAAAAGAAACATATCCAGCAGGATAATCATCCACGTAATCCGTGAAAATAACTTCTTCTGGTAGAGTGATCTCGTCTTCTCCTTCTGAAGAGCTGCTAATGAATGGATAAACTCCAACTAAAACACTTTGAGCATCAATCTCTAAGTCAAGACCAGTTAAGTTTTTAGTATAAATCGCTTTGATTTTATGATCCGTACCTAGACTTTTTTCATGACGTAATGTGTTATTATCTTTTAGAAACTCACCATGAAATCGATCTAGAATAGATCCCTCTTTTCCACCAAAGAATTCTAAAAAATTCGCCTTTTCTATCTTCACATTAGCAAGCGTATCTACTAATGACGAGAAAGAAAACTGCGAAGGGATAGCTGGTTTCGCTAAAACTTTTGCGTTTTGCCATGCCTGAGTAGCAGTGATCTTTTCTGTTCCGCTGTCATATTTATTCAACACCGATTTTCTTATATCATTGAAAATAGGTTCAGCTTTTACTTCTATCGTATTGCCTATTACAGAAGTTTTTGCATAATAAATCCGTAGACGCTGTTTTGCTCGATTTTCATCTACATAACACTGAATAATACGTCCTTCTACAATCAAATCTGCATTAGTTCCGTTTATTGAATAAGTACCCTGAAATATCTCGGCTCCGTTTAGTTTATTGCTAACAGTAGCTGTTAACCAGTCTGACAAAGCGCCTAAACCTTGCGTATCATATAAATGTTCAGCTAAATTATTCGCGTCATTTTTATCGTAAATAGTTATTAAATTATCGATCATCTATTTCACCTACCTTAACCCGTTACGATAAATTTGTATTTTGCTCAAACCAGTGCAATTAAAATGATTGATATCCACTTGCAATGTCGGATATTGCATGGTCTTCATTTTGTTGGACCGATCTAAAATATCTCCGTCCGATTGCTCTTCGTAGCAAAGCATCAAATCACTATCAATGACTACATCAGTTCCTGCTACTAAGCCTTCGAAACTAAACACATAATCATTTAAGATGAACTGGCATGAAGTAGCTGAAGGAGTGATGATAATCTTTGGAAAACTTTCTTCTAAACTATTATTCAGCAAGTTAAATGACTGTGGTTTATCTACGGTTATAGGTACATCTTCTTGAACTCTTGCGAATGGTTTCGCAGTAATATTTACATCGAACTCTCCCCATTCAACAATATCGTTTTCTGCATCCCCAATATCGATAGTCTGGATAACGTAATAGACGTTGGGATCGTCAGAGAATTCTAATTTCTTTGCATAGTTTAACCAATGACGCATGATATAAAACGATTGCTTGAACGCTTGATGGTCTTCCACATCCTCTAAATAGTTATAGTGCAATGTAAACGACATATCTTCAAACGAGTAATCTTGTACTAAGCCACCTAACCTACCTAAAACAGAAGTTTCAACTCTCTGTCTTTTTGGAGAAGGTATGGTTGGTCTTTCAGCTAAAGCCAATTTATGCAAATAATCAGGAAATCCATCGATTATAGAATGTATACAATCAGTCATTTTTTCACATCCTTTTTAATACTAAAAAAACAGGAGAAATACTCTCCTGTTTAACGCCATGCCGAAGCATTATCATTTTGAATTTTTGTAATGCTATCAATGATTTGTTGAGTTGTTTGCTTCATAGTAACCTCATCTGCGTTACCATCAATTGTGAAATTGAATTCGTAGTTATTCACAGGTTGAATCGTTTGTGCCCTAGATGAAACTGATGTGCTACTCAAGATACGATCACCAATTTCTTGCAAAACAGATCTTTTCAAAGGTAAAACTGCTTCAGGTCCTGCTTCACCGACACCGTTCATTCCACCTAGTAAAGTTGGTTTAGTAAAGATACCTCCTTTAGCATGCCATTTTACACGCAAATGGGGGATTTGACCTTTTAGCGGGTTAAAGCTGCCTTCCATGATAAATTCCGGTAACGGAATATGTGGTATAGAAATATTCAAATTATCAAAAATGCCACTGATTTTGTCTCTAATCCAATCAATTGGAGCGCTAACAGTCTTTTTGATGCCTTCCCATATGTTAGCAATTGTACTTTTAACATTATTGAATATGTCGGAAACAATACCTGTTAGATTGGACCAACCGCTTGAAATTGCATTTTTTCCATCGTTTACTTTAGAGCTAATAGTGCTTGTAATTCCATTCCAAAGATTCAAAGCAGTATTTTTGATACCGTTCCAAATTCCGCTAATCCACGAAGATATACTATTCCAAACACTTTGAATGGCACTTTTAGCTGCGTTTATAGCATTGCTTATACTACTAGTCACACTATTCCAGATATTTGATGCTGTAGAGCTGATTGAATTCCAAATTCCACCTAACCAACTAGATACAGTTGACCAAATATTTTGAATTACTGTAGCAGCTGCTTGTACCAAGCTAGTGATTGTATTCTTGATACTGTTCCAAATACTAGAAGCTGTTGCACTAATTGAATTCCAAATATTTGAAGCCGTAGTACTAATAGCTGTCCATATACCATTCCACCATGCCACTACTGGATCAAATATAGTATGGAATGTAGTTACAATCCCATTCCAAGCGATACTTATCCATTGTGTCATAGTATCCCAAGTATTTTTAAGGAAATCAGAAATAGGTGTCCAAACAGCTTGCCAAGCTGCGCCCAATAACTGTCCAGCTACATCAAAAATACCCACGATAATATTAATACCAGCTTGAATCAATGACGTTATTAATGTCCATGGTATTTGAACAATTCCTACAATGTCTGCCCAAATAATCGACCATACTTCTTTGACTCCGTTCCAAATATTTGAAACCCAATCAACGAATGTTTGCCAAGTTTCTTGGACTCCTTGCCAGATGTTGGAAGCTCCTTCAACTAATCCGCTCCATAGCTCTCCAAACCAATCAGAAACTCCTTGCCAAATATCTTGAACCCAATCTACAAATCCAGACCAGGTTTCTTTAACCCCATCCCAAACTGATGAGGCTCCGTCTTTTATACTTTCCCAAGTATCACCCAACCAATCAGTAAATTTTTTCCATAAACCACTAAACCAGTCAGTAATTGCACCCCAGTTCTTAATTGCCACAATAACGCCTGCTATAACAGCTATAATTCCTCCAATTATAAGCATCATCGGACCAAATAAATATGACACGGCTAGTATTGCCGGTAACAGTATGCCAAATGCTGCTGTAAGACCACCTATAGCAACAATGAAATCCTGTACTGGTTGTGGAAGATTATTAAACGCATCAGCCATCTTTCCTAGAAAATCAATTACTGGTTCGAGTGCATCTATGATTGTGTTGCCTATAGGAGCTAATGAATCCTTTAATTCAGCTATTTTCCCGTTCAACTCTTGCAACGGAGTAGTAGAATCTTCATTCATTTTTTGTGCAGATCCACTAACATCATCAAATGTATGGTTAACATCAGTTAAAGATTGGACAACTTTCATCGCATTATCTTCGCCAAGCGCAGACCAAATTGTCGAAGCTTTATTTAATTGGTCGTATTGACCATCCATATTGCTAAAATCTTGAATCATGGAATTAATAACGTCTTTTTGTGTTCCTCCGCCATTTTTCCACTCTTCAAAAGCTTTTCTAGTACTTTCACTAAACATATCCATGTTTTGCTCAAATCGACCATCTGTTAACGATATTCCCATTTCCTTAACTAAGTCATTGACTTTATCAAGGTTATAAGCACCCGCATCTAAACCATTTTGAAGCATTCCGAACGTTTCATCAGCTGAATATCCCATTTGACTCCATAATTGGCTATATTCTGCCATATTGTCGCCTAATTCGTGCGTTTTATCTAAACCGTTTTGAGTACCCGAAACCATTAAATCCATTGCATCTTGAGCACTCAAGCCGAAATTGACCATTAAGCCATTTACACCACGTAACGTTTCATCCATATCAGCGCCCATGGTGTTTTCTAGGACCATAGCTTGTTCCGTGATATTTTGTAAATCTTGATTATTTAAATCTCCTAAATTACGCTTTACCAAAATCAATGCATCTGTGGACTGATCTAACGATTCTCCAAAACCTTTATAATAAATGTCTCTGGCTACATTCGTTAATTCTTCAGCCTCTTGTTTAGACAAACCAAAATTAGCTTGTATCTTACTCTGGGAACTACCTACACTGTTAGCAGAGTCCACTGCTTGTTTCCCTAATTCTGTAAGCTTATCGCCAATGTCGCTTAAAACGTCAGAAGCTTCCATTAAATTATTCATATCTATTTTGCTTCCGATATCGTCCAAGTTAGTTGTATCTACATTTTTAGCAGCTTGTCCTAACTCTTCAAATTCACGTTCAGCATCATTAAGCTTCGCTTCCATCTGCATTGCTTCTGTGGATGTAGCGCCAAATTCAGACTGTGTAGCTTCTAACTGTCGTCTTAGGATATCTATCGTTTTCTCCGCATTTTCAGATTGTTGAGAAACATATTCTTGGGCTTTCGCTAATTTCTCGGCTTCAGAAGCTGATTGACCAGCAGTTGCTTGCCATTTTTTGTATTCGGATTCAATCAGAGAAGCACTAGCTTGAACATTTTTTTGTTCGCTATCCAACTGTTGCATTGTAGACTCGTACGTCTGTATTTCGCCTTTTGCTTGAGCTAGTGCATTACTCGTTTTATCAATTTCGTTTGACAAACGTTGTTGCGCTGTTTGTTGATTAATCAGTTCTCTTTCAAGTTTCTTAACTTCGGTGGAATTTTCTCCATAATATTTTTTCGCATTGGCTAAACGTTGGCTAGTTACTTCAACTTTTTGACTTTGTAATTCATACTGCTTTTCTAAAGAAGATAATTTACTTCCTAACTTGTCTGATTCAGAACCAGTCTGTTGTAATTGAGCTTGTTCTAGTTTTAATTCTGCTCTATTTTTAGTTAATTCAGCACTGATTTCTTTTAACGTAGATTTCAATCCGTCATCGTTAGCTATGAAAGTTACTTCTGCTTCTGTTCTCTTTTTAGCCATTTTTTACCTCCTTTCTTTAGTTTTTCTGGGATTGGTTTATTGCATAGTTTTTCCATCCTTCATAAGCACTCTTGTTGTAAGCCATTTGCAAAATGTCATCTAAACAGATATCGCTTAAAACCAAATCTGAAGGCATAGAAAAAACGTCGGTCAACATCGAATAGACATCGACCCACGTTTCAACTAAGAGCTTTGGAATTTTTACTTTTGAAGCTTTTTTTCCTTATTTGCTTTTTCAAATTCTTTTTGATAAGCATCGCGTGCTTGTTTGAACATCATCAATTGATAAATATAGCTGGCAGTAGCCATATCAAAATCCCATTTATCGATAAATTCATCGAATGAAATATAATCAGTCATGTTCGCTTGGCGGTAAGCAATATACACAGCCTTTGCACCTTGAATAACAGAAATATCCATGGATCCTTTTCCCACAGTCATTTTTGCAAACTCGTCTGTGTTAAAATCTCTATTGATCATCAATAATTTCTTGATATTCAGTTTAGGTTCTAAATTCAAAATTGTTCCATCGTTTAGTTCAATTTTTGAGTAATCTTCGTTCATTTCGCTACCTCCGTTTTTTTTACTGTGATTGAGTGGCCGTAGTTGTCACAACTGAAGTTTTTTTAATCACATCAGCAGATAGATTCGTCATCCATTGATCTGTTAAGTCTTCTTCAAGTTCTGCAACAATTGCTTCATGATAAAATTTACCAAATTCATCTTGCATAACTTTTGTTTCTAGTTCTAACGCAGCTACTTCATCCGCACCATTTTCAATAGAGAATGTTAATCCTGTATTCGAAGTGCATGCTAACATACCAACTAACTTTCTATTTTCTTCGAAGTCATCCACGATCTCTGCAGCAAGTGAGAAATCTTCGCCTACGGAATCAGGACCGTAAGAGTAAATGCCTGGTTTAATACGTCCATCTTGTTTCAACCCATTGAAACGTCGATAAACTTCCATCGGTACATGTGCAGTAATTGTTACCGTCATATTGATTGGTTTAGATTTTGATTTTACTTCTGTCGCTCCACATTTTTTAACCACCGTTTGCATTTCTGTTTCGCCATCTAATTGTCCGTTACAATTCGTTGCGATTGCATTTCCTGCGTTCTTAAAATTAAAAGCAATTCGTTTGATACTTACGTTATCGAACGTTGTTACTACAGTTTTTGTTTTAGCCATTGTTGTTCCCCCTATTTATTTAATTTATCGAATTGACGAATCAGAAGTTCTGTAATTGGATCAAGTGCAAGACCTAATCCTCTTCTCATAAATTCGTCCGGCTGATTTCTTTTAGAAGTACCTATCCCCAAATCAGGATATTTTAAATACTCAAATTTTCTTGTAGGTCTAATGATGAAACCCAAATTAATGTATTGAGTCTTAAGTGGACGACTATTTTTTGCGTGTTGGTGCCCTCTTCTTAAATCTGCTTCAGAAACAGGAATTTTTTCTGTAATCCTATCCACTGCAATAGCCGAACCTTTTGATTTCAATGCTTCGTTAATCAGTCGTTCGCTCTCGCTTGAATAGCGTTCCATCCGCACAAGAAGTTCATCATGTCCATTTATTTTTAGCTCCCAACTATTTTTAGCCATGACAATCACTCTTCAATAATCGTCTAAACGTAAATACCAATTGATCGATATAGCGATCTTGGTTCTCTAGTTTTAAATGATTGGGATCCATTCTCTGAAAACGAATCGAACGATTTTGAATCAATGAAATAATATCTAGTGAGTCTCCTGTTAAATCTTCTCTATTTTCTGAATAGAAAGTTAGATATAGATTTTGACCCACGCTATATTTTGGCTCAGTGATCATTTCTATTTCTCCTGTTTCGAGAATGAAGTAATTAAAATCATCAGGTAGCTCATCCTCGCCTACGGAGTCTTGAAAGAGTTTGAGGCCAAAATGCTCTTCTAAGGAAGTTTTGATAGCAGAAATTTGCTTATTTAAACGTTCTTTTTCTTTAGAATTATCAATCACCATATTCACCCACACTTTCAAGATAAAAATAGATATAAAAATTATCGTAATCGGCATAGATAACGTTGTAACGCATACTATCGATTACGATAAAATATTGATCTTTATTAAATTTCTTGGCGATTGGATGAAATGGAGTCTTTACTTTCTTAGTTAATTTCGATCCCATCGCATCCATAGCTGTTATATCACTATCTCTCATGGAAAGATTTCTAAATTTTAAAGAAGTGATTTCTGTATCTTCTACACCAATCTTTTTTCCTAGTTCATTTCTTTTGGTAGTTTGCGTCAAAATCTTTAACCAACCATCGTTGAATGTTTCTTCGAGTCTACGATTATTCGCCATTCACATCACCTGCAATATATTCTTGTAGCGCATAATGTTGAATGAAACCTAATAACTCACTAGCGAAATTTTGTTCAAACTCATCTAAAGCACGATTCCAGTCGTATCTACATCTTTCGATTAGCAATCCGTATTCTAAGCTTTCAGGAGAAAAAGAAAGTGTTGTACTCACTTTACTTTGAAGATAAACAGCATTTTTAGCTATCATCTTTTTAATTGACTCATCTTCTTCGTTCCAGGTAACGTAAATATTATCCTTCACAGCTATTAGCAATTCTTCAGTCACTTGTTCAGGCGTCATCTAACCACCGCCTTAATTGCTTTAACATATGCGTAAGAGCATTTTTTCTTGTTTACAAATGATAAATCTTCATCAAAAGGCGTAGAAGTCACGTATCTCCCTTTGAAAAATAAATCTTCATCGTTTGTTGTTACTCCAGCATTGTGTAAGATTTTTACTTCTTTAACTTTTTCTATTGGATCAGTAGCAAAACAAAAGTCTAATTCCTCGTGAACTTTAGGACCAATATTGAAATACATCATGTTCCAAAGCTGTGCCCACATCTCGGCTGTCCAGATTTGTATATTTGTTTTTTGCCCTCTAAGGTAGCGATATAGCCGATTAGAATCCAGATAAACCTTTTTCCAATAATTCGCTTTAGGACGGTTAATAACCCACTGTGCGCCTCCTGAATTAGTGTTTATAGTTTCCAAAGATTCTACTGTAACATTTACAATGTTTGCCATATCTTTTAGAATATTTTCTCCGTTTTCACAGCTTCTAATATAATCAAGACTTAGATAACTACAGCAGTCGCTACAATACCAAACATCATCTTTAGAAGGCAATTTGCGCAAATTAATTCTTTTATTGAAAATGACATCCGAATCGATATAGAAATATCGGTCGTCCTCACGCGAATGATCTTCTTCTAAATATTTCCACCATAAATATGGTTTAATCGAAGGAATATACTCTTTGTCGTCCCGCAGATCATCGTACACATGAACTTCAACACCATATTCCTTCTCAAAAAAAATAGGAATCTGATCATCGTGTCTGCTGAAAAGCAATACGATATCTTTGATTCCTAGTTTCTTCAGATTAGTTAAACAAACTTCAAGCTCCCATTTAAACCGATTGATTGCCGGCTGACAAAGAATATACTTCATTCTGATCACCTACGCTTGTGTTGTAGTTGTTGTGGTTGTTGGTTTTGTAGTTGTAGTAGTAGTTCCCAAAGCGCTAATATCTAATACAATGAAACTATCGTTACGTTTAGGTTGACCGTTTGCATATTGTTTAGCTAGATAAATGCGTTCGTCTTCAACAAAATGGTATTCATCTGAAGCTTCAATTTTTAGTGTAGATCCTACACCCATGAAGTAATCTGAGGCTACCCCAATAACTGCTTTTCCTTCTGGCACAGCCGTTGACTGCAAATCTGAAACTGGTACTGGCAATACTTGTACGTATTCTCCATTAGCAGTTAGTACAGTCTTAGCTGGGAATACTTTAGACCAGTAATCAGTTGGATTCACAATTAGGACCACATCAGAAGGATTCACATTACGATAAATCGGATCATTCACACCTTCGATATTGAATTTTGATAGTCGCGCCATCAAACCGCCCATAGTTACAGCATCTAAAGCTGTAATAGGTTCTGCTTTTTTTTCAGCATATTCTCCGCTAGTTTGTTTGCTCATGTCACGCATCATTCCGACTGGCATATCTTTACCAGTACCATCAACAATTGCTTGTTCTAATGCAATTCTCAATGATTCTACTAAAACAGTACGGACATAACGATCTAACCATACTGGACCTAAATCAAGCATTGCCTTACATACAGGAATATAACCTGATAGCTTGAACTGCTTCATGTTAATTACATCAAAGCCATTATCTAAAACTTTTTTAACAGCTTCGCAAAGTTTACCCCACCATGCTGGATTGACTCCACGTGACACAATCCATTCTGTTACACCAGTTGTGTTAACAAAAGTAATTTTTTGCAATAGTGGATGAGATTGTTCTAAATCTTCAAATACACGTTCAAATACAGTAGCTGGCACTAATTCTTCGACCCCTGCAAAACCTTCGTTTTTCACTACTTCGTTATAGAATTTTGTTTCTTGTGTAGTTAATACACGCTGACCACGGTTCATTAATACTAATTGATCTTGATTTTTTGCTGTTGCTTCTTCTAAAATTTTATCCTGAATTTCCTTAGATAAGCTTACCATAGCTGCGCTAAAAGATTCTTCGTTACCATCTTTAAAAGCTTTCATCAATTGGTCGCTTGCAGCTGTTACACCTTTTAAATTTTTAACTGTCATTATTTTACATCTCCTTGTCCAAATGTTTTATTTAATGCTGCTGTAAATGCAGCAATTTTTTCTGCTCTTTTTTCTTTAACGTCATTCAAAATTTCTTCAACGCTTTGTTCTTTTTTAGCTTCAGTACCTGAGCTATTTTCTGCATCGATAATTTCATCGACCAATCCATAACTCAAAGCTGTTTCTGCATCCATAAACGATTCTTTTTCAAGAAGTTCTTGCAATGCTTCATCTGTGCCATTGAATCGTGTTTTATATGAAGCCTTTACCGATTTATCAATTGATTCCAGTTGGTCAGCAATCGTACGGAAGTCATCGACATTTCCTTCTCCGTATGTGGAAGCGCGGTGAATCATCAATTGTGCATTGTTGTAGATTTTTATAGTATCGCCAGCCATTGCGATAATTGAAGCAGCACTAGCGGCTAAGCCGTTAATCACAACGTTAACTTTTGCTTTATTTGACTTAAGTAAGTTCCCAATAGCAATCCCTTGAAATACGTCTCCACCGTTTGAATTAATTACTACTTCAATTTCTTCTTGATCACCTAGACTATCCAAAATATTTTTGATTCCCTTGTCAGTATTCCCTTCAAAGAACCAACTAGAACCAATAAATCCCTGAATAAAAATTTGCGGTACTGCGCCTTCATTCTTTACTGCTAGAAATGTTTTCATTGTCGTCATTCGCCTCACCTCCTTTCGATACTTGTTGATTGTTTTTAGTTATAAATATTTCATCTGCCATCGCCTTATCAGAGCGATCATTTCCAACGCGTTCTCTTCCTTCGTTGATTGTAAATACTCCATTTCTAATGCCTACATCAATAGCGTCAACCAAATCTTTGAAGCTAGTAATCTTGATCATAGTTGTATCCACACGTACAAAATTCCCTGACAAGTATTCTTCTACTTCATAGAGACTAGCGTTAAACGCATCCTGAATAAGTTCAGCAATCGGTATGATTTCGAACATTAAAAAAGCGTCCACTTGATCCGATAACCCACTCATGTCTCCCTTTAGTAGGTTTTTCGGAACGTGAAACGCTGCTGCTGTCATCTCAAAGATGTCGTCTATTAAGTTTTTTATATCTCTTGAATTGCTTTGGAAGTTTCCGCTGAAATCTTCTAATGTGTACTCATTTTGTAATTGAAATACCGCACCTGCATTATCAGCTTCCATAAAAGCCTTAAATTGTGATGTCATCATTTTATTGATTTGATCTTGTGTTGTATTGTCTTGCGGTCGGAATAAATTCCCTTTCAGTACGTATCTACGAGCGTTAGAGCGCTTGTAAACATTCATGGCACTAGAAATGAGTTTCCCATACGCTTGATAATACGCATCGACTAGTTGCCTAATTTGTTGATCTGCGTATTTTATATAGATAACATCACTTTCTAGAAATTCTCTATCAAGGACTATGTTGTTAATTTGCACTTGAGAAAACACATCATCTTTCAATGCATATTCTGTGACATCCCAACTATCCGCAATAAATATTTCGCTAGAATTATTAGACGGAGAAACGATCAATACTTCATTGTAGAATATTAATCTCCTGATCAGTTTTTTTCTAAATTCTGTTGCATTATTTTTCTTATTAGGAGCTACATTCAGCCTATAGTAAAGATCATTCTTTTTATTTTTTCCATCTTCATATGACTTGAATTCCGCTTTACTCATCGCATTTGCAATCAAATCAATACAAGTTTCAATCGCAAATTTTCGATACACAAAATCAACTTGCAATTTACAAAAGTATTCTTCTAAAGGAACCGTTGCTTTTTTTGTGAAGTATCCTACCGCCTTTTGAAAAATCCCCACTTTCTCACCTCCTTTCAAGTTAGAATACTAGAGGAGTAAATCCAGTTCCTGTATTTTCTACTGAGCTATTTGTGACTGTTACAGGAGCAGAATCATAAATATCATCTAAAAAATTCAAACCATGAAGGAATGAAAAAAAGCCATCCGTTTTTCTAGTTTCAGGTTCTATTTTTTCATAGCGTATATTTCCATTAGAAATATGCTCTTCATATACATTCATGCAATACCAACGCATAATCGCATCGTCACCAAAAAATAAACGTTGATTAATAAAAAGGTCATCAACCAGATCTTTTAACATACCATGTGTAACAGATCCGCTTCGAACAATTTCCACAGTAAAACCTGCTTCTTCTAAAGCGGGCTTCAATATTTTTGCACGGTACATATCCATAGCGATTTTTTTAATATAATATTTATTACTCATTTCAAGAAACCAACCTACAATATAATCAGCTTCTATATTTTTTCCATGAACGATCTGTGATTTTCCTTGATCTATAGAAATATCTATAACCTCTCGTTTGATGTTTTGTAATCGAAGGGCTGATTCGTGGATAAAAGTATGTTGTGTAAAATAAACATCTTTATCGTATTTTCCTAGCAACCCAACGCTGGCAAAATCTCGTCTATCAGCAAAATCGACTGTTCCTATCACTTCATCCATTTTTTCAGGAAATTCTTTTTCTTTCGTATGCAGAACATCATCATATGAAGCAACAGCAAATCGTGTATCTTCCATAGGTCTGTTCATTCGTTTGGTCATGAACGTAAGTCTTAAACCAGCATTACGTTGCATTTGAGAGTATTCTTGAAACATTTTCCGTTTTAAATCTGCATTGTAATTAATAGTTGGACAAGCTTTTTCCCACATGTCGGGATCATCAACTTCATTATCGTTATCCAAGCGACAAATAAATGGAAACAAACTAGAAAATTCTGCTCCATCCTTGTCAATTCCAAGTTCTCCAGAAAGAATCATTTTTGATTCTTCTATAATGTCATCAAGCGGACCACCACGAACATGACCATTAGTTGTATCATAAAATTCTCTATAATCTCGAATTTTACCACCACCAGAAGTAGCCACATTTATCATTGAATAATCTTCATTTTCGTGAATTTCATCAAAGCGGTTTGCACCTGGTCGCTTCCCATCTTTTGTTCTAGCATTTGCCGTGTTATAACGAAGTTTGCTGTTTGTAGCGATATTTTGAATAACTTCCTTCGTAGCTTTAAATACTTTTTTATCTAAATCAGGATGATCTTTAATTACTTTAAATACATCATCAAAACTAGTCTTTGCTTGGCTTTCATTATTGGCATAGATATCAATATCATAATTTTTAATACCGTGTTTAGCGGTTAGTAGAAAGAAGTTGTTCCAAGAAGCAAAACCAGTTTTACCATTACCACGTCCCATTAATGAAAGATATCTATTGAACACTAGTGTTTTATCTTTTTTCCATCGAACACCATAAATAAAACATTGTAGAAATTTTTCCCACGGAATTAATTCGAATGGAAAGTATTGTGCTGGTATATTGATTGAATCCTCTACCATCTGCTTATCGAAGTAAATATCTTCTCTAGTAAAGACTCTTTCTTCTAGATAATTTTTTAGCAATAATTGCTCTTTGCATACCTTGATAGTGCCTTCTTCTATAGCTTTGAACCAATTTTCAATATGCTTATAACTCAGGAATTGATTCATTTGCTTCACCTACCAATTCAGGAGTAATGGCAAGTTTATCCAACATCAATCCCATTTGTTTGTTGACAGAAACAAGCAACGCTACTGATTCATTCTTTTTACCATTCTCCAGTCTAATGCCGTTCTCGGATATATCTTCTTCCAGTGATATCGCCGTTTCCCATAAACTGATATAACGATCAACATTATCTAAGAATGGCTCAATATTTGTTTTCTGACTTTCCAATTGGCTTATTAAAGAGCGGCGTAATTTTTCTCTGTAGCGATTTTGAGACAATTCGTTTTTAAACATTTTAGCCCTCCTTTCATGATAAAGTTCGAAAAAATCTCTTTTCCTGACAGCCCCCTCCGTTTCATCACCCCCAAAAAATTTGCGATTTATTTTAAGGGGGGGTTATCTCACCATCGGAATGAAAGCTTCAGCGAAGTCAATGTAATAATTAATCTCTTCAATACTATATCCAAAAACATTTTTTATTCTTTCGACGTTATTATCTTTATTCAACGCTTCTCTTACTTGATTCACTTTGTATTTACTACAACAGTTATCTGATAACAGATCCCTAATACCTACATAGCGAACGTATATCAAACGTTTAATTAATCCCTGAGTATAAGATGAATACTCTTCAATCTTTTCTGTATCATACTCTCTGCCATTATCATTGATGATCATGCACTTACCACCTTTCACTTGCATCGAAGTTAGCAAAGCTTTCTATCTTCTTCTCTTGTTTATCTAATGCTGTAAGATATCTGCCATGAACTTCATTATGATGTTCAACACATAAACAAATAAGATTATCTAAATCTAAAGCTAAGTCAGGTCTATCCTTGACTTCCTTTATATGATGAACGTTCTCTACTCTATGATACTTACCTAGTCTTCTACACTCTTGGCATTCATAGTGATCTCGTTTCATCGCTTTCTCTCTAAGCCTGCGCCATTTAGGAGACTGATAGAACTTAACCAAACGATCTTCTCTTGTCAACTGTAATAGCCATCTATAGAATTCCTCGGTCATGTTCCGTCTCCTTTCGCAATCTTATTTAATGCTTAGCTATTCTTTTGCCATACAATGGAATAACTTCATTGTTTTCCTTTCGTTTATATGTATCGCTCTTTATTGGTCTTCTATACTCATATACTTTTTCGCCATTACCTTTATGAACAGTGATTACTTCATACTTCTGTTCTAAGTATTGTGGTCTATACATTGTTGTTTCCTCCTTTGTGCAAAAATAAAAAGACCACTCAAAGAGTGATCTAATATGTAATAGTAACTTGCACGATGCACAAAACGCGTACGAAATTGCGCACCCCTATATTTTTAAACCGCCGATGCCTCGGTTGCTTAAAGTCGCTGGAGTGGGATTGCACCACTCACGAGAACTTACCAGGCTCTCACGAGGCTACTCGCCATTTACCGCTGCGTCTTCTACTTCCGCCACAGTGACCGAAGCTTGGTGGTGTACAGATAGCACACTTACTACATTGCCGTACGTAGCACCGTATAGCTTCTTAACGATCTTTTTTCGGTAGTCGTAACCGTCATAGGCATTTAATGTCGCTGGCAAGGAATCGAACCTTGCATGGTTGCCGAAGCATTGACCTAGCACACATGCTTAGCGTCTACCCTTTCCGCCACAGTGACACTATAAAATTATTCTTGGCTGCTACTATTTTTTATTTTGCCCATTTTTAAATCCAATCATATAGACATTAAGACAGAGCGCAAAAATTGAAATTATTAATGGAATCATTTCTCTTCACCCACCTTTAGTTATCGTGTGAATAATTAAAAAACAATAGACAGCAACAAAATAACATTGCTTTGATAATTTGGTATAAACCACTATAAATTTCTTTTCTTGCAATTATTTTTAATATATGCTAGATTATCAACCGATATAGTCACTGCCTGTACTAGCGGAAACTAGTGCAGGTTTTTTGTTCTATTTACTCAAAAGTTATTACGATAAATTAATATTGTGAAAATAAATACTAAGCGTATAATTTTATTTATCAGCGAGTGGTCCGCTGAAATATAAAACAAGGATGTGCAAGACAACATGTATAAACCCTACATGATTAGTTATGATCTTAATAACCCAGGGCAAAAGTATGATAAAGTATTTGAAATAATAAAAGAATTTGGGGCATATATAAAGCTACAAAAATCTTTTTGGTTAGTTAAAACTAATTTGAATCCAAATCAAATGTGTGAAAAATTAAATACAGTACTTGATAATAACGATTCCTTATTCATCTGTGAACTGCAAAAAAATTATCAAGGTAGAGCTACAGAGGAAAATTGGAAATTCATTAACGAACATATTTTCTCTTAGTAAGGATTAGATATTTTTTCTCTGTTTAAACAATTGCAAATACCGTCAATATCTGAATTAGAAACACTTACCTTTTGCTCCTTGCTACTACCAATAGCTTGGAGCAATTCTTGTATTTCTTCTGGAGTGCCTTCTACTGATAATTTCATTTTTCTTCCCTCCAATACATAAATTAATAGACAGCAGCAGTTGAAAGACGACAAGAACATGTTTAGTTTTGTGAGTGCTGCTGTCTAATCAAAATAAACAGCAACCGATGAAGAATTTAGGAGGAGTTGAATTCACATCCTTTTCTTCATAATTAGTTGCTGTCTATCTAAGAAGAAGTTTAAAACGATGAGGGAGATTGCCTCCCTTCGTTTATTTTGTCGATCCTGTTTCCTAATCTTTCGACACTACCATAATAACACTGGTAAATGTCTAAAAACCGCCATCATTCCGCCAAAAAACCGCCAAATTATTTATAAGCAATTATTTTTCCGTGTTTATATGCTTCTGCAAACTCTATTAGAGCTTCCGACTTCATCCGTTGTATACTTCTTTCTGAATAACCCACTTCACGGCTAATTCTGTAGTTTGAGAAGCTATCTGGCACACAGAAGCTGTAGTAGAGTATCTGACGACTAATCAGACTAAGAGCCATCAAAGCCGCTAGAATCGCATCTCTCTCCGTTTCTATATCCATCATCTGAATAATCGCGTCTTCTGCCTTATTGCCATGCTTCGGTGCCTTCGGCATATCCGTTATAATCGGCGACTTAATATCTATCAAAGAGCGACCTGCCATCCGCTCCAAACGCCGAAAGTTCTTCAGCACATCTCTCGCATTACATCTTGTCTGTTTGAAATCTACCTCTCGTAACAATTGCATCAAGTCAAACCGCTCCTTTATGTGATATAATAAATGTGTTGGATTTATTGAATCAGTCGGAGCGATCCGGCTTTTTTTATTTGCTCTTGATTACTTCCATGTCAACTAATCTCGCTACAGCTAAATAATGCTTGTGTTTTGCAGTCGAACGATCACACTTCATTGTATTTTCAATACGAATGATTGCTGAGTTTGACAGTATCTTTTTAACGTATCCTCTGAACGGATAAACGAACTCTTCTGCTTCACAGCGGACCATGTCACCTACTTTGAATTTTGATTTCTTGCGTGTTTTAGGGTTCTTTGTCGGCATATCTAGCATTAAACCGCCGATACCGTGACTGCTAGCGTAAAATCCGTCTTTTAGTTTCATCTTTCTACCACCTCTTCCACTGTTCCATTCACCAACAATGCTGCAGCATCCGCTGTTGCTTTATCAGTGAAAAGCAATCGATGAGATGGATTGCATTCAAAACTATAATTTACTCCATCTTTTCCCCATAAAGCACATTTAGTAAGATAGTTTCCATCGGCATTCTTTATTGCCCATAACGGCTCTTTCTCAACCTCGTAGCCGTTGTATAGGCTCAATAGTGTTTCATATGATTGTCTTGTTGCCCAAGCGAGTAATTCTTCTCCTTGCTCTTGCGTCACTATGCCATCTCGTACAAACCAATCACAGAAATAATATGAATCACCATCTTTAGATTTGATTAAATACGCTATTTTTTCAGCTTTTGTAAAAGGGTCCGTAGATTTCTCAAGCCAACCGGCCACGAGTTGTGGAATAACTGGTTTCTGCGGTTCGTCTATTTTTTTCATTAACGTAATACCTGAATTTATACTCTCGTTATAGCAAGCAGCTATTGCATCATTTCCTATCGCTTTAATACTTTCTAACTTTTTGATTGCTTCCTGTTTATTCATCGCTGTTCCTCCAATAACTCGCTATTCTCGTATATATTTCCGGTGACTTCGTACGTGTATTCTTCAAACAGCTCTGTGTTAAAAATTTGATACTCTAAGTCTTCATCAACAGTGGCACAAACTAATCCGGAATAATCTATTGAATTTTTGACAATACAGACTTTATTATCTAAGTAATCGAAGCCATTTCGCACGCTGACTAATACTATATCCCCTTCAAATATATCCACACCATTCTTATCTTTCATTCCTGTGGATTGCATGAGGTCGATGTTTCGCACGTGATATGATTTCAATTCGGTAGGATTTATCCAATATTCAATAAAGTTTGTTTTGCCGTTTTTAGTAAAATGCAAGACGGCTACATCTCTCATTACGTTCTTTCGTTTATCCCACGCTCTAAACTTCGGTATCATTCGCTGTCCTCCTCGTATTTTTCAATCAATTCCATTACTTTTTTCACTATTTCAAACTCAACCGCTTTTGATTCTTCGAAATCATGAACAATTTCTGGAAACAGTACATCATCAACTACCCACAAAATAATCTGGCGCTTTCCACCAAAATTTATGATTAGATGGTCCGATTCCACAGATAGTGTTGCTCCTGATTCGATATCATATAAATCCATGCTGAATTGAACGAGTTTTTTTATCATTTGCTGTCCTCCTCAAATACTCTTCTAATATTTCTTTATACTTCTCTACAAATTTGAAACGATCTTGATGAAGTTTCTTGCTCCAATTTGTTTGCCGATCCAGCTCACGCATCTGATCGAACCCTTTTTGAATTTCGTTGTAATAAAATTCAATGTTTGCTGCTGCTTTCCAATGCCTGCTACTTCGCACTCCTGCTCCTGTTTCAGCCATTTCTAACTTAACTAATTCAGCTCGTTCTTTTGATTTTTTATCTTTCTGAATCTTCATCATGATTTTCTTGAGGATGATGTCACTGTATTGTGTAATGAGATCCATTATCTCTCCTCCACATACCTAAACTGTCGTCCTTTTGAATCAATCCATAAGCTCCTAGCTCTATCCCAGATAATGTTTTTGCTTAATCCAGTAATTTCAGATAACTGTTCAGCAGTACCTGTTACTAAAATTCGGTCATCATGCCAGATTGCAATTTTTCTCGGCGTTCTCCGTTTGGGCTTTTCAGTCCACATTGATTTACCGAGCTTTTGGACTTCTGCAACTATTTCTTTGTCTTCTTGCCAAGATTCTGACTTGGTTAATTCAGCAATTCTTTTCATTGCTGCTTTCTTATCCACGCTCATTCCTCCAATCGATGGATTTCCCTTCTTAAATTCTCTATGTGCAAATCGATTGCCTTTCTCGCCGTTTCATTGACCATCACTGCCTTTGTTCGTTCCAGATCGTCAATCTCACGCTGAAGGCTTCGAATACGCATTTGAATCACTTCTTCTGTTGTCATGATGATTCCTCCACGTATCTAAACGTTCTCTTCTTAGCGTCTGTGTAGCCACACCTTGCTCTTTTCCTCACGATTTTCTCGTGCAAGCCTGTGAGACTTGCTAACTGTTCAGCTGTCCCTATCACTAGAAGTTTGTCACCGTGCCAAATTGCGATTTTTCGTGGTCTTGGCTTGTTGCTCTTGTCTGCCCACATCGCTCTTCCAAGCCTCATCACTTCTGAAGCAGCTTCTTTGTCATTTTGCCAATCTTCTGAATAAGTCAATTCGATAATTCGCTGCATTGCCGCTTTCTTATCCATCCCGACATTCTCCTTTCAGTAATTTGAGTACTTGATCAAGTGCGCTCTCACGTCCGCCATGGAACGTGTTGAGCCACTTGTCTTCGTACGATACACTTTGTCTTAAAGCTTCTTGATGCATTAGTTCAATCTGTGCTGTAAATGTCTTTAGGTCCATCTGATTACACCTGCTCAAGTTCATTAAGATGTTTTTGCAAGCCTTTAACACAATCAACAAATAGTAATTTGGTATATGCTAAATTTCTTAATTGTGTTGTATCGATATAAAGTGCGAAATAGTATCTGAGCTTACTCCAACTCGAACGATCATTCTTAATTCCTTCAATTCCAGCTTCTTCGAGTTGATCATATACGTCTCTCAGGACGTCTAATTCCTCGCCCTTTTTATAATTCGCTATTTCATTAATTAGTTCTAGATAATCGATCTTCATTTTTCCACCTCTTAGAATGGTGCTTTTGATTGTCTATTAGCTCGTTCTAGCGCTTTTTTCTTGAGATAGGCTTCTTGGTCGATTGCCCATTCAGGAAGCTTCTCTCGTCTTCCTGTGCGCTTGTATCCACTGCTTGCGTTCTTAGGTTCACTTTTTTCTTTCCTTGCCCAACTTCGAATAGTTGCCAAATAGTTTTTATAAGTCTTACCAGATGATTCACAATACTCTGACAGTCGTTCGATTCGCTCTTGGTAATCATTAGGGAATTCTGTTTTGAGTTTCTCCATCTGCTCATCTGACAAAAGAACATTTTTATACTCTCCGTATTTATGACGGACGGGCTTAGCCTTCGATTTTTTCGAAGGCGGTAACTCTCTTATATATTCTTTTGTATTATTAAATGTATTATTAATAGATGTATTATTATCTTTGACTTTTTCGTCAATAGGGGTATTGCGTTTTTCGTCAATAGGGTATTGATTAATTCGTAGGTACCTATTGATTATTTGATTGGTACCCTCTTTGTAAATGATTTCCCGATTCAAGTATCCAAACTTAATCAAATCACTTACCCATCGCGATATGGTCTCTTTATTCACACCATATAAATCTGCAAAGTACTCATTGCCTGCCCAACAAAAGCCTCTTTCATTACACAAGGCCGTTATCTCTCCGTATAACAACTTAGTATTTGGTTTAAGTCTTTTGTCGTACCTTACGTTGGCTGGTATAATCGCATAATAACTTCGATGTTCTGTCATTTTTACCCTCCAATATTTAACTTTTTGATTGTTTTCTGGTTTAATTTGATCCCTTTGATTTGATATTTATTTTTGAAATTAATCACACCTATTTTGTGCTTCTCTGTGTGATGGATTCTGCAGAGTGCTGCAAATGTGTACTCTGCATGATCAACTTCTTTGCGCTTTCGTCTTCCTAGCGCTTTGTCAAAGTGATCGATGTCAGCTCCTGTTTTGCCACAGATGCAGCAGACTCTTTTTGTGATGCATTTGTAGAAGTAATATTCTTGATTCGCAGGTAAAATCTCATAGCCTTCTTTGAAAGGAATATGATGTTCAAAGATGAAATCTAAGATGATATTTGCTAAGACATTGGCATCACTCACAGTTGTATTCGATTCGTCTTTCAGGCTTATTTTGCGCCCTGTGACACCTTCAAAACGAAAGTAGAAGAATTCCTTCCAGAAGTCCGTTGGCATGCCTGTATCGATAAAAATATCGCCTATCAGCGCATAGATGAAGTTTCGTTGCTGTACGGTGAAACGTCTAGGATCAATAAAACGAATTTCAATGACTCGATCACCATCGTAGCCGTCATACATCGTCTTTAGTCGATCAATGTTCACTTCCTCATTGATGGTTGCGCTTATGTCTTTTCCTTTGAACTTTTTCAGAACCGCTGAATATGAATCGATTAATGGTTTAAACACTCATATCACTTCTTATCTAATTCTTTTCTCTTAGCTGCTATTGCTCGCTCCATCAAGGCACATTGCTCATAGCTTAACTGTTCAATAGTTTCAACGTTATCAGCTAAGAGCCCTAATTTATCTGTCTGCTCATTAACATATTCGATTAAGGTTTTGGTCATATCTTTACCCATCTGCTCATTGAAAGCTTCTAGAATCGTCTCTAGCATGTTTAATTTCTTTGTATCGATTCTAGGTGGTGTTGGAATATCTTCCCCTTGAAATACATATAATCCCAGTCCGTGTAGAGCCAATGCTTTCACAAAGCATCGCTTCAATGAGTTATTGATTTGCATTGCATTTGGTTTAACAACTGGTTGGTTTCGATAATCTAAAACAGGAAATAATTCGGTTTCCGTGTGTCCTTTAACCGTTACTGAGACAGATACATAAGTCCCAGTTTCATCCATAAGAAAAGGTTTATATTCCTCAACAAGAAAGTCTTGATGAGTTCCAGAAACAACCCTGTAGTGTTTGTACTCATTAATAGTTACCGTTGCCTGTGGATCATTCTTTTTCATAATCTCCCACGCGTGAGCCCAAGATAAATAATCAAAATTTCCTTTTTTCTTGAGAATTTTATTTAACTTACGACTAAAAAGTTTTTCAAAGTTCGTTGTCCCTTTGATTTCACTCATCAAATTCTGCCTCCATTTCAGCAATGTATTTCTTACCTGGTCCGTAATAAGAGATATCAATCAAGTTATCTCTGTCGTACTCTTCTAGCGCATCAATCAAGCCATCTTCGATGACGTAAATATATTCAGGTTTATTCGAATGCTTCGATAGATGGATAAGATAAACATGATCCCAAATAGTTACATGGTTGCCTAAATCATCTTGATCCCAAGCTAGTTCTTCATTCGTCAAAAGATTTCGTCTGATTTTTCGACCACTTGTTTCCTCAATTTTCGGCTTGCCCCAATCAGGATCAATCAAATATTGATCTAGAGTGGAAAGTTCTTTTTCCATATGCTAAAATCTCCTTATGATGTGTTTTCTTTGTGACTCTTTGCTTGCCGGCGGAGTCACTTTTTTATTTGTTGCCATGCTTTTTGCTTGTCAATATGTTGTTGGCTTAGGATGATTGGTTTATAGTATTTCCACCAGCAATTAGCAATTGCCGTCCCTATTCTTAGCGCTTCAGCTCTATTCATTGTCATCACCAAAAAGTCTCTGTTGTCTGTTCAGTTGATCAATTTCCATACGGATCGCAGTTTCTGGCAACCACATTTCAATAAATGAAACAGCATCATCGAATCTCTTACGAGGTAACTCGCCATATCTTGGGATTGAAAAGGTACGTTTAAATTCAGACCAAAATTTTGAGAATACTTTTTTGCTGATTTCTTCATAAGCTCGGCTTTCTTTTCCCCCTAGAACTCCCATAACTTTCATATTTCCTTTTTGCTTAATTTCAAACTCTTGTTGTCCGCTAATTCGCATAGTATCTTTAAGCATGGAAACATCTTTTTTAACATCTTTCATTTCTTCTAATTGATAGATCATCATATCTTCAATTGTTTGAGGAACAGTATTCTTGCGAATAACATCTTCCATTTCGTTGAATGCTTCAATGTATTTTTGTTTGAAGTAGATAGCTTTCTTTCCTGTAAACCCCATAGCCAGCAAGAAAAATCCATCTCTACTAATGAAGAAAACTCGTCGATTTCTGCCATATGAATCTGGTTCATTACCTTCTACAAACATCTGTCCAAAATTGGACACATCTTTTTTTAGTGCATCAATATCTCTTAAAACATGTTGATGTTTTTTCTCGAAGCTTTCTGCCACTTGTAAGCTCGTAGTCACAGCTTCTTTATTTTTCAAAATTACTAATTCTTGCATTATTTCTTCTCTCCTTTTTGGTATAATTTAGTTAAAAACTGGTGGTGTTTATTTTGAATTTTTTTCACTTAACAATTTTTCAATGGATGTCAATAATAAGTTTTATATTGAGTACGTTTTTAACAGGGATAAAAATAAAAGGAATGCGCCCTCAACTAGAAGTTGAACTTAATGCTTCTTACTTCGCTGCAGATATGATTTATACAAAAGTAATCATTTCTAACTATTCAACAGAACCAGCTATGTTAGTTAATTTAGAACTTTCATCCGCTAACTTAAACCGCAGATGGTCAGCTACTCCATTTAAGAAATTAATTGCTAAAGGAGGATCAGTCGATGATAATAGAATATACTCTGAAGCTGTACCGCTAAATATTCCTCCTAAAAGTGCTATATCTTGTTACCTTGCATTTGAAGTAGGGAAAATTAATTTTAATAAACTCCTTAATCACCAAACAAAAATGATATTTACTCTAAATAGAACCCAAATCCACAAAATTGTTGATATCAAAAATACAAACTTCCCAATAGAGAAATTAGTGAAAGAATTAAACTGAGTAATAGTAATATACATTCTAGTTTCTCTTTTCTATTCATTTTTAGTCAGCCCCCTCGGTTGGCTTTTTCGCTCTGTACTCAGCTTCAGCTTCATCAAGCCCCATAAAAATCCAAACCATGTAAACAATCGTTCCTATCAACGCTTGCCTGCTTCCCCAAAGTCCTAAAGCGTAGATGATTAGCGGTGCGCTGAACACTAGCGCTCTATTAAATTTTCCCATCCGCTTGCCTCCTTAAGATTTCCGAAAAATTTGTTTCTAAAAATTCAAGTGTTTTACTTCTTAAAAATAGATATGTGTCTCTTCCTTCAACTGGATAATAGACAAATCCATTTTTGTTTTTCTCGATATCGATAATATTTCTATATCTTGGGTTCTTTAAAACTCTAGAAGTAAACCAATCATATTTTCTGTTAATCCGTTCTAGCACTTCTGGCAACGTCATCCATCTACCAGTATCATCAGCTTTTTTTAACTCCTCATAATCCACTTGGGAGATAATTACATAGCCTTCTGGAATTGGGATTTTTGCTTCTAGATATTGCATTAGCTGTTCCTCCCTTTACAATTCGTACATAGTGATAATCGAATCTATAATTCTGTTTGCTTCTGCAGAAGTCTTTTTACCGTTTAAAATTAAAGATAAGTAGCTTTTGCTAATTCCAAATCTTTCAGCAAGCATGGTGTAAGTTAAGAACTTTGAACTTTCGACATATTCTTTGATTTTTTCTCTATCTCGTTGAGTGATTTCTGCAATGTCAGTCATACTAAAACTCCTTTCTAACCAATTTCCTCTAAATCCATTTGAGGGTAATATCCTTCTTTTTTTAGTAATTCGTAGATAAATAGACGCCCTTTCTGTGTCCATTTGGTATTCATTACAATTTTAGTGCCACCATCGGCTTTCGGGATCTCAGTTGTATGAGATTTTGTGTATCCTTGGTTCATGTGTTTTTTGCACAATAACCATTGGTTACCGACTTTTTTCTGAATACCTAGTTTATGAAGTAATTTATTCATCTGTTGTGGAGACATCCCATAATCTGCTGCAATCTGACTAATTGTTACTGAATCTGTAGAAGATAATATGCTATCTAAATAGGAGATTTTAGGTTCGTACTCTGCAATCTTTTGTTCTGCGATTAATCTTCCAGTTCTTTCTTCTTTTAGTTGAGTTGCTAATTGAATGATTGTATCTGGATTAAGCAAAGCTTCTTCTACTTTTTCTGGAGTTAGATAACCTCCATGTTTTCTAATTGCTGGCAACACTTCACTTGTTACCCAACGTTTAAATTTTTTGGCAGAGGGAAGTTTTGATTTTAAGATTAAACTGTACAAACCAGATTCGTTGATGATTGTCATCTCTCTTGATTGACCTGAGGTCGTGATTCGCGACCCCATCTTATCTTCCAAATCTACATGCCGCGACAAAGCATCTTTAGTGTTTGAATAACCCAAAACACTCGCAACGTCTTTGCCTACAAAATATGGTTCATCATTTACTAAAATTGTCCGAACTTCGTTTTGTTCGAAATTAAAAATTTGCGGTGTGTTCATATTTCTCATTCCTTTCTTTTATATTCGTAAACAAATTTAACAACTTTTTTCTAAATTCAATTGACAGTATCTGAGTAATACTCTATACTAAGAGCATAATTAAATAAGACATAAAAACATTGATTTTAAAGCTTTCTTGGCGGTCTGCATTTACATATCAATAGTGTTTTTTGTTGTCTTTTTAGTTGTTAAATCTGTTTACAAGATATAGTATAGCTCATTACTCAGAATTAGTCAAATTATTTCTGCGTATTTTTCTAAACTTTTTTTGTAAACATTTAGAAAGGTTGTTTTATCGATGAATACCTATGAAATAATAAAAGACTTGGCGAAGAGGAAAAAGATATCTATACGGCAGTTAGAAATTAATTTTGGATATTCTAACGGTTATCTAGCAAAGTGGAAAAATAATACTCCTAATTCAGATGAATTAAGTCGGATTGCTGACTATTTCGATGTCTCTGTAGACTACCTTCTAGGTAGAGAAGAAAGAGAAACCCCTAAACATGTGGATTTATCAGAAGACGATACTGTTTTTTCTTTTGATGGAAAAGAAATATCTAAGGAGACAATGCGTAAAGCGATTGCAATTGCTAAAGCTTTAGAGGAAAATGAATAGTTGGAGTGATGGTTTGTATGTATTTGAAATTGAAAGAAATGTTGAGCGAATACAATTTGAAAGTAGTTTATATGGAGATGAAAGAGCCTGGTTTCTACTATCCAAAACCCAGAATCATTTTTTTGAATGAAAATCTATACGGTGAAACTGCAGAAGCCTTTCATTTATCTCATGAACTTGCACATTTCAGCGCCTCTCATTTTGAATTTTCAGTTTTGTACGATACTTCTACAACTTTTCACTCAAAATTTGAAACAGAAGCAGATAAAATAGCTATTCTAATTTTATTAAATATCTATATTGAGAACGAACTGACTGATAAATCTCAGTTTAATCTCGAAAAATTTATGGAGTATTATTCTATTCAGAATAAGCTCAGATACACTTGTTATGCTGTCTGCCAATGCTATTTTAAGAAAAAATATTCTTACGCAAGGCAATATGTATGAATACATCAAGAATTATTAAAAAAACCGATTTCAGCAAAACATTAAAAAAGCCCGTGCTGCAACACGGGCTCTTTCCTCATATATGAGCTTCTACAAAAAAAATCATATCACAGAAATGAGGAAGAAAAAATGGAAAAAGAGATTTTAATAAAATCTCCAGGAAAAACCTTGATTAAAGTAACTGATGATTCTATTTCAATTATTAGAAAAGGATTTATAAATTTAGTTAATCAAGGTATTAAAGGAGAAAAAACTATCCCCTTTAAAAATATATCAGCCGTACAATTAAAAAAACCAGGTATGAGTAATGGTTATATACAATTTACCTTGCTAGGCGGAAACGAAAGTCGCGGAGGTATATTAGCGGCCACGAAAGATGAAAACACCGTTATGTTTACAAAAAAATATTGGAATGAAATGGAAAATTTAAAAAAATATATAGAGAAGCAACAATCTATATTAGATAATAATTCCAAAGAAACACAAATTTCAAGTGCAGATGAAATTAAAAAGTATAAAGAGTTGTTAGATGAAGGGATTATTAATCAAGAAGAATTCGATTTTAAGAAAAAAGAATTGCTTGGTTTATAATATTCAATATCAAAAGAGAAAGAGGATCTATTAATGGACGGTATATTTGGTTTTACTGGTATTGTTTTATTTATTATAGGTTTAATCATGTTAATTGTAAGATTTATCAAAAAAACAAATAAGAAAACACCTATGATTCTCCTTATTATCGGGATTATTTTTACTACCGTAGGTTTCTCGCTTTCCTCATCAAACGAGGCAAATGACAATAACAAACAGGAAAGCTCATCATCTGATACTCAAACTACTACATCTAACAGCAGCAATAAAAGCCTAACTCAATTTGAAGAATTTTTAGAGACAAATAATCATGACTGGGGTGCTTTCTTAGATAGTTATTATTCTATTACTCCAGCTACTGAGCAAAATACAGCTTTTACTAAATATATTAGTGGTAAAACATATACTTTTGAAGGAACTGTTATCGAATCAATGACTACTAGAATAGCCATTATAGCAGACAAAGAGTACGATGATAAAAGTTGGAATGATATTTCTGCAACACCTAAAGTTTCATATGTAATTTTTGCGAAGGACTTAAACAATGCTGATACCTTTACAAAGGGCGATAAAGTAACTTTTACAGGAGAAATTAGTTCAAGAGGATCGAACATAGAAAAATCCTATGCTCAATGGGATATGATTAATAGTAAAGTAAGTAAAAAATAAATGAACCACGCCCCACTAAGAGTTAGATTGTGCACAATAATAAAACCTATACAAAAGAGTGCCATCAGGAGTCACAATGCTTGTAAAGGAAATGACAAAATAGGAGGTAACTATGGATAATAGCAATGAAAAACTAACCAAAAAAGAATATCTTGAATTAATAGTTGAAGGCGGTATTGGAGCAATTCCTTATATTGGTGGCGTTGTGCAGTCACTTTATTTTTGGGTCTAAAAACGAGAAGCGTTTCAAACGCATCGAGAAATTCTACAAAAATTTAAACGAATCATTAGAAAACATTCGCGATCAAATTCCAGAAGATGTTTTCAACTTAGAGAACAAGGACCAACTCATTGGAATATTCGAAGGGATAAATGACGAGGTAGAAAAATCAAAGGCACAAAATAAAATAGATATGTATAAAAATCTTTATAAGAATTGTTTACTTCGAATTAACAACGCTTCATGGGATAACGAGGAGTATTATCTTCTTGTACTGAATCAATTAACATCGATTGAGATTCAATTGTTAGCATGCTTAATGAGTCGTGGAAACGAAAATTTCACTGGAAATATCAGCATGTCTGGCTATTCACAAGAGCTAATAGATGGTAGCTTAAATAGATTATCTGATTTTGGTCTGTTAGAAAAAACGATTAGCTCCATAGTATTAGGTGATGTCGGCAAACAAAATATGGGCTACAAAATATCTCATTTAGGAATTCAATTTATTAACTCAACTCTTACTTAAGTTTTCTTTCTAATATGACATCTAGACCTATCAGCAATGCAACAATAAAAAACCAGACATACCAATAATCAACAAATAATCTAAACTCTGGAAGTTCAGTTATTCTTTTAAAAATCACTTTAATCATAATAAACACCTCTGATTGGATGATCTAATACACATCCAATTATACCATTAAAACGACAAATAGCACATCCTTGCGCCGGCAAGCAAAAAGGATGTGCAAAAAATAATAAAACCCAAACAATGGGCTTCTTTATAGTTCCTATTGTATCAGAGAAAGAGAGCTGATTCAATTATGGCAAGATTAGTCAAACGTGGAAATAGTTGGCAATACGAAATTTCATACAAAAAAGATGACGGAAAATACACGAAGATAAGAAAATCAGGATTTAAGACAAAAGGAGAAGCAAAAGATGCCGCCAACGAATTAGAATATAACTTGAACAAAGGCCTTAAAGGGGATCGCAAAAATCTATTATTATCAGATTACTTTGAGGATTGGATGCAACTTTATAAAGAAGGAACAGTATCTCCTATCACTTATAGAAAATACGAAGATACGTTAATGAACATAAAGAAATATATGCCAGCGGTATTGATTTCTGATTTAGATAGAGTGGGATATCAACGCTTTTTAAATAAGTATGCTAAAGACCATGTAAAATCTACCGTTATTAAGTTTAATAACCATATTAGAGCGTCGTTGAAAGATGCCGTAGAAGAAGGATTAATTCCGTTTGATCCAACTAGAAAAGCAGTAATCAAAGGAAAAGATTCATTGAAGCCAAAAGAAGATAAATATTTAGATTATGATCAATTTAAATCTTTAATGAAACTCGTAGAAGAAAACCTTTCTGCGCAGTACTCTTCTCCTATGCTCGTGTTAGTTGCTGGTGCCACTGGAATGCGATTTGCTGAACTTCTAGGATTAACATGGGAAGATATCGATTTCGAAGATCAAATCATCACTATTAATAAAACATGGAATTATAAATTAAATGAATGGGGAAAAACAAAAAACGAAACTTCAAATAGGAAAATTTCCATTGATAAACATACGATTGATCTCTTAAAAAAGTTTAAAATCAATCAAAAAGAATTATTCGAGAATTTTGAAATCAAAAACCCTCATAATTTTGTTTTTTTCAACTTAAAAAATGGATTAGTTTCATCAAACGCCGTCAGCAAATATTTGCGCAAAAAATTAAAAGAATTAGGGATTGAAAAGCAATTTACTTTGCATGGACTAAGGCATACACATGCATCTATTTTACTTTATCAAGGAGTAAATATACTTAGCGTATCGAAACGTTTAGGACATAGCAGTTTAGAAACTACAATGTCTACTTATCTTCATATTGTTCGAGAGCTTGAAGATCAGGATAAAGAAAAAATCAATACTGTGTTCGATAGTTTATATAAAAATGATAACTAGTTTGGCACATTTTTGGCACAAATACAAAACAAACCCCTGTACCGCAAAGGATACAGGGGTTATTTATACGTTCCTGACTGGAATTGAACCAGCGACCTATCGCTTAGGAGGCGATTGCTCTATCCTACTGAGCTACAGGAACAATTTCAATAAATCAATTGTAGCTTGTTTGTTTTTTACTTGCAAGCTTATCTGCTAAAAAAATCAGCTTATAAGTTAGGCAAAACGTTTCCACTAGTCCTTAACAGATGATAAACTAGAGGTAGAATGAAATAATGTAGGGAGGTCCTTTCCAATGAATGATAAGCCAAAAGAAAAAGTATACGCAGAACGCTTAGATTCATCTAAAAAAAATCGGGAAAAGATTACGAAAGAAGCAATCCAAGACCACAAAAAAGAAAACCCTAAAACAAAAGAAAACAAAAAATTCAAATTTACGAAAAAAGAGGATTTACTTTAACATTTTCCTTCAAATGCCAAATGAAAAACAAAAGGGTGGTGACAAAAATATTGTCATCACCCGTTTTTTATCAAAAATAGTCATTAAGAATTGGCTGTTGCTGTGGCAAGATTGAGCTTAACGTTTCTTCATATTCTTTTGTCACCTGTATTCTTTCTTGGAATACCAACTCTTCCACTTTACGATACCCTAATAATAGCTGCGTGATATGTTGGATACTTCCTCGAACGATTGGGAGTTTTGTTTGTTCTACTTTTGAGAGATGATTTTTTCCATTTTCGATTGTTACTTCCACGATTCCTTCATTCCATTTCGCATAATGATCTTCTTCTATTTGTAGGGCAAATGCAGCTTGTCTCTTTTTAAATGGATAATTTTCCAAAAACAAAGAAATATCTACGATCCTCGCCATCATATAAGGTGTGATCATTACAGAAGCAAATGGATTTTCTAATAGATAATTTTGATCATTACCGCCGTAGCCGCATGAATATTCAAATGTTTCAAAAGCACCATTGTGAGAACTTACGAAGCGAACAAGGCTGCAAAAAGCATCATGATCCAAAAATCCCCACTCCGCAATAATAAAGGAAGACGTTGCAAGCTGATAAACGATATATCCCGTTGCTTCCTCATTATCATCAAAATGCAAAGCAAACTGGTAATTGCCTTTTTGCTTGAATTTATACGTATACCACCAGTCTTCGCGCTTCAGACCAGCTCGTTGGTTTTCCGGCATCTGTTCATAAATTCTTCTGATTGCAGCTTTTGCATCTTCAAAATCCATACGCTTTATTTTTCCAGATTTTTTTTTGATAAACGGCACATCACGACTGTTTAGTTGATAACTGATTTTATCAAATGATTGTTCATAGCCATAGCGCCGATAGAAGGGATAGGAGAATGGCGCCAGATAAGATAAGCTTACTTTACGATCACGGCAATCTTCAAGGATCTTTTCCATGATCTGATTGATCCCGCCTTGTCCCCTTGCTTCTGGATAAGAAGCAACATAGCCAATGCCGGCCATTAGGTACTCTTGTCCGTAAAAATTCACTGGAAAAGGGGTCGCCATGACTTGACTTGTTAGCCGATCCTCCTCATCAAAAAATCCGTAATTCCAAGAATTCTCCGCAAGTGTACGAAAACGTTCTCGCCTTTCAGGTGTATCTGCCCCATTAAATGCATAAGTGGCTAAATCAAACATTTCCTCAATCGAAGATACACCTAGCTCTCTTACTTTGTTTGTCATTTTGCTGCCCCTTCCTACAAAAAAGCTAGTGAGGATTCGCAGGAAAGATCTATCTTCCTATGAAAAATTCCTTCTAGCTTACTTCATTTTTCAATAACTAAATAGTACCATGTTTCATTGATTTAATACGTTGCTTCGATCATATCTAGCATTTTTTTGAAACGTCTCCGTTTAAAATACATCAAGATTGTTCCTAAAAGCATATCATTCAACTTTTGAAGCATGCCATAAGACTCCATTTTTTCTGTGTAATGAACCTCACAGGTCGAATCGTCCAATGGTTTGATTTGATAATGAACGACGAATTCATTCTTCGTTGTCGATGTACGAAACTTATAAGACTGGTTTTCAATGACTTCTTCGATTTTTATGCGAGCCCGGTTATTTTGCGAGAATTGTTTGACGTACTCCAAATTTTTCAGCTGTTTTCTAGTTACTGATTTGCCGGTCGCTTTACGTACATCGAAAAGGACAGAGTCCATAACTTTATCGTAAAAAAACGATGCTGGAATATTTAATTTTTTCGTGATTTCCATTAGTTATTTTTCTCCTTTGCTTCTTCTCTTTTTTTCCCCTTCATGAAGAAATAGATTCCTAATCCTGTTAGAAAAAGACCTGTGACCATACTATACAAATCATACCTTTGCGAATGTGGATTCAAACTATACAACACGATCAAAGAACCAATACTACATAAAAATAAACCGTTTTTTATCATCTCAACCATCCTATCTTTTTAAACCATTTTCTAAACAGCTGTTGATTGAAAATAAAGGACTGTTCCCCAAGGCTGTGCTTTGATTAGTTCCTTTGCTTTTTTAGCCGCAACTTCCGGATCTTCTGCACTTGTTTCAAAGAACAGCTTGATTCCTTGTTTTTCTTTAAATGTAAAAGTCATTCCTTCTTCATTGTATCCTTCTAACAATTCTTTGATTTCATCTTGTTGCATTGCACTGGCAATTGTAATCATTTCAGTTCCTCCTCGAAAATTCATTATGAGGAACGAAACTTAAAGCGTCCCGCTCCTCACGTTCATCTTATTGTTGTTCGCCTGCGGCAGGGTCCATTTTGTTTGCAGAGATGACAAATGGTGCCCAAATCAAGAAAGTCACGACCATACATACTAATGTTACGATCGGTGCCCGCCAATCCGCTCCTGTTGCTAAGAATGACAATAAGAACGGCGGTACTACCCATGTGACTTGCTGCGATACCGGAGCGACTAGGCCAAGATAAGTAGCTGTCCATCCAATTGCTGTTGCTACTACTGGAGCAATCAAGAATGGGATAAACATGATTGCATTCAATACGATTGGCAGACCAAACATCACTGGTTCGTTGATATTGAAGATACCAGGCCCAATGGATAATTTAGCTACTGTTAGATAATCTGCACGTTTAGAGAAAATCAAGATAGCTATCAGTAAGACGATCGTTCCGCCTGATCCGCCAAACCATGCAAAAGCATCGAACGATCCGCGGACCCACATATAAGCTTTTCCATCTTCGATTGCATCTAACACGGCTGGTGTACCAGTTTTTCCGTTATAACCTTTTTGGAAAATATCAATATTGATTAGTTGTGCTTGTCCCCAGATTCCCTCTAGCACTGGTGCCAATACATTTGGTCCATGAATACCAAAGAACCAGAATACTTGAACAAATACTGTGACGATCAATACTGCTCCCAACCCTTGAGATAATCCTAGGAATGGTTCTGCAATATATTTTTGCACCAAATCAATGATCAGTTGCCCATCAGCTACACGACCTACGATATAATTGATAATAGCAATGACGTATAAAGCGATCGTCGCTGGTAAAATGGCTGCAAATGCTTTAGATACTGCTGGTGGTACTGAATCAGGCATTTTGATCGTAATGTTGGCAAGCATCAATTTACAAAAAATAATGACTGAAATAGCTCCCATGATCATAACTGTAAAATAAGCGTTTCCATTCAAATGATCTAGTTTTAGCCAACCCCATAATCCAACTGACAGTGTGCCATCTGCAATCGTTGCACCAATCTCAGAACTATTGATTGCATCTGCGACATTTGAAGGAACATTCACATCTAATGCTGCTGATAATGCTGGACCAAAGGAAATACCTTGAATCAAGGTAGCTAAACCAACGATCCCCCCAGCTAGATCATTTACTCCATAAGCTCGGGCAAGATTATACCCCCAAGAAAAGGCAAAGATCAATCCGGCGATTGCTAGTGTACCGTTCCAGACAAAACCATTGATTCCGATGATGACATTCAATACGGCAAAGATTCCTTTGTCTGCTGCTAAACTGTCAGGGTTCTGTTGCAAAGTTTTAAATAAAGAATAAAATCCCTTACGGTATCTATGATTTAAGCTGGGATTCCCAATAATACCTTGATTTCAGTACAGACCGAAAACCCGAAGAGAGTGCCTTCTTTTCGGGTTTTCTTATATAATCCTCGAATGGCTTCCATGCCTTTAATCGTGGTAGAGGCAGTGCGTAAACTTCGATAGAATTTATTGCGTCTCTTTACTGGACGATGGTCTTGTTCAATCAAATTATTCAGGTATTTAATGGTACGATGTTCTGTCCCTTGATAAAAGCCGTATTCTTTTAGTTTCTTAAAGGCACTTGTAATAGAGGGGGCTTTATCTGTGACTACAACCTTCGGTTCATCAAACTGCTTCACTAACCGCTTAAGAAAAGCATAGGCTGCTTGTGTGTCCCGTTTTTTACGTAACCAAATATCCAAGGTTAAACCATCTGCATCGATGGCTCGATACAAATAATGCCATTTTCCTTTAATTTTGATGTACGTTTCATCCATTTTCCATGAATAAAAGGATTTTTTATTTTTCTTTTTCCAAATTTGATAGAGTAGTTTGCCATATTCTTGCACCCAACGATAAATCGTCGTATGAGAAACGTTAATGCCACGATCATATAAGATTTCTTGAACTTCACGATAGCTAAGGTTATAACGAAGATAGTAGCCCACGGCTACAATAATCACATCCTGCTGAAATTGCTTTCCTTTAAAATGATTCATCGTCATTCCTCCTGCTATCTTTTTCTATTATTCTACCTTATTTGATAGTAGATTTAAAACTTTGCAACAGAACCAAGGGGATTAATCCAGGTGGCTTCGATGGGGTATATACTCCATATTTAGATACTGCTGTAAAAGAGTTGCAGACTGATGCAGGGTTTAATGGAAGCGCTGTAACTGGAGTTTTGGATGCGAAATGGGCCAAAGCGTTATTTGATATGAGTGCTTTTGTTCTTGTTCCCGGCGGAGATAGTAAAATTAGAAAAATGCAGCAATGGTTAAATGTAAATTATTTAGAATACACGGGAATAATGCCTTGTGATGGTATTTATCAAAGAAATTCAAATCAAGCATTAATTTTTGCATTACAAGCTGAACTAGGATATTCTCCCAGTGAAGCAACAGGGTCTTATGGTAATGGGACAACTAGTAAAACTTATCCTGTGTCTGAAGGTAACTCGGGAAACTATGTAAGAATAATTCAATATGGATTATATGTTAATGGTTATTTTGAAGACGGTACATTCGATGGTATTTTCACTAAATATATGGGTTTAGAAGTACTGGCATTCCGAAAATTTATGGTATTGCCTGAATATACTGAAATAGCAGATGTTGTTGTAATAAAAGGACTATTGTCTAGCGCTGGAGATATTAGAAGATCTGCAGATGGCGCAGATACTTCTACGCAATTAACTAGATCTCAAATCCAAACATTGGTTGATAATGATATAAAAATAGTTGGTAGATATCTTACTGGTACTGTTGGAATTGGAAAAGATGAACGAAATAAGTATCTAACTACAGAGGAATTGAATAATATTTTTTCTAAAAATTTATCTGTGTTTCCTATCTATCAAGATGGAGGTGCAGCATTAGCTTATTTTACTTATGATCGTGGCTTATCAGATGGTAAGAAGGCTATAGATGCAGCAAAAAATCTAAATATACCATTAACAACAGTTATTTATTTTGCTGTTGATCTAGACATGTTAGGGGAAGAAATTCTTGCATATGCTGGAGAATATTTTAAGGGGGTATCTGCTGTAATGTCATATAGCGGGTATCAAACGGGTGTTTACGGAACAAGAAATGTTTGTTCTCAAATAATCAATAACGGGTATGCTTCGTTTGCATTTGTTTCAGATATGTCGACTGGTTATAGTGGGAATTTAGGTTTTCCTATGCCTAGACAATGGTCTTTTGATCAATTTGTTGAATTTACCATAGGAAGTGGCAACGGAGCTGTTGGTATCGATTTAATCGCTACATCGGGTAGAGATAGCGGATTTAATGAGTTATCAAATGATACTAATAATGATAATTACATTGCCAAATACAATCAGAAGGTTATAAATCAGATGGTACGTGCGTATCAATATCTATCACAAGCTGGTCTTGATAATCCTTGGAACCCTCATTTGACATTTTATAGATATGTAAATTATTCTGGTTTGTCATGGGACATCATTTCTTCTCCTGTAACAGAGCATGATAGAAAAATTTATGATGAATATAGGAATAAATTAACTAATAGCGAGGGCCTGTATAATTATTTTATAGATCCTAATACTGGTTCAATAATAGGTTTGCCTCACTTAATTGTGACGTTACAATCACAGATGTTTCTAGCCGACACAATCAATGATAGTGTTTCTGACTTTGCAGGTTGGTTAGGAGATTTAATGACTTGCTGGGGTGAAGTTAAGAAATTAGGAATACAAATGGAGCAAGGTGTATTTGCATTAGTAGGTACGGCTGCAGGTGGAACATTTAGTCTAGAAGATTTATACCAAGATGTTGACGCGGTAAATGTTTATACCTTAGCAAAAAGAAATTCTGATTCAACAGCTTTATCGGCTTTAAAAACGTACTATTGTGATAAGGGTGCTATTGATAGATTTAATCAATTTGTTAAGAACAGATTTGGTTCTTCAGATAAAATCGCTTCAGTAACAAATAGTTTATTAGAAAATGACGAAACAGTTGATATCTTAGGTGTAGGGATAATTTCATTTTTCATTGATAAAATAGTTAATAATTCACTTGGGACAGATTTTACTTATCTTGATTTTATTGGAGATGAGGGGAAAGTTGCAAATGGATTTTCTGAAAAAATTATTCAATTTCAAGAAAATAGAAGTAAACTTAATTAAGAATCGTTTACTATTTAAACAGTGTCCTTTTCCTTTTTAAATATATACGATAAAATAAGTATATGAATTGTAAAAGGACATGATGATTATGGAAGAAATAGAATGGAATAATCTGACTCAAAATAATAAAAATAATTCTGGATGTGGAATTATCTTTATGTTTGTTATAGTTTTGGGAATAGTAGTACTTTTAATAACTGTCAAGATAGTAGATTACTTTGCGAATACTCCTGAAGAACAAATACAGAGAAAACTTCCTGAGTTTGAAAGAGTACCACCTTATGATCCAAGAGATAATTCATTTCAAGTAAAAAAATTAAAAGAGTCTCCAAATGAAATGTGGTTTGAAGTTACAGTTGAATCAAGCGACTTCAAAGAAAAAAAGAAAGAATACAATTATATTGTAAAGGCAAAAGTATCAAAAAGATTTATTTTTAACCCTAAATTAGAAATATATAGTGTTGTAATAGAATAATAGTGTTAAAAAAATTGTAAAAGTTAAAGAAGTCAAATTCTGATGTGAAAAATAAAATATACCATGGAAGACATAAAAGAAAAACTGGATAACTAGTTTATTTAATGGCAGACCGTTAAGGCCTGCCATTTTTATGTATTTTAGCGGAATAAATATAATCATGCGGGAGTGTAAACTTACTGTTTCAAAAAGTATACTTTTTGACATGCCTTGATTTTCTTTGTTTATGTATGGCATAATAACCACATAATACAATTTGAAACGTTTCTGATTTAATCTGATTGTTTTGAAACAATTTTAGTGAAAAAAGGGTAGATAAAAACGATGAGAAAATTTTTTTATATCCGGGTCAGTAGTTATGATCAATCGATCGAACGACAACTGATTTCCGCGAAGGAATTAGGAATCCCTGAAGAATATATATTTGTAGAAAAAGCCAGCGGCAAAGATTTTAAACGCCCTGAATATCAATTAATGAAACGGATGTTTCGAAAAGGAGATTTACTCTATCTACAATCATTAGATAGACTAGGCAGAAATAAACAAATGATTTTAGAAGAATGGCGAGAATTAACTAAGGAAAAGCAGATTGATATTTCTGTGTTAGACATGCCTCTGTTAGATACTGCTAGTTACAAGCAACTAGATGGGTTAGAGACGCTTATCTCTGACTTAATTCTGCAATTACTCAGCTATATGGCCGAAGACGAGCGGAAACGAATTAATAGCCGGCAAAGAGAAGGCGTAGAAGCTGCGAAACAAAAGGGTGTAAAATTCGGCAGAAAGAAAATTGCTTTACCTCCTGAATTTCCTGCGATCTATTCTGACTGGAAAGCAGGAAAGATAACTGCAGTCTATGCTATGGATCAATTGGGCATGAAACGAAATACCTTTTATCGACGGGTGAAAGAATATGAACATACCTTGCACCACTTTTCTTGATAGATATAACAGCTATTAGACGGGAAGGGAGAGTTTGAAAATGGACTTAACGAATCAAAGGGTCGTTTTTACTGGAACGCTGCAGCAAATGACACGAACCCAAGCCATCGGTTTGGTTCACTCTTTAAACGGCCATTGTCAATCAAGTGTTACTTCAAAAACAAATTTCCTGGTTTGTGGTCAGTATTCTAAGTCGTTGTTTGATGATTCTCTCTATACAAAAAAGGAACAAACCGCGCGGGACTTGATTGCGTTAGGTCATGAGATTACCATTTTATCAGAAGTCGAATTTTATGCGTTAATTAGTCAACAGTTGAAAGAATGGCAACGGTATTTATAATCGTTAGTAAAATTTACAAGGAGGAAAATTTTTATGAAGCGAAAATCTTATGATCGTTGGGGCATTGAAATAACTAGTTTTAATCGAAATATTGCTTTTCACGTGGAGTGTGACTGTGGGGAATTAGCAAAAAGTGTTTATCAAAAAAATTACTTTTACTGTCCTAAATGCCATCGCCGATACGGGGTACATGGAACATAGAAACGAAATAGTGCGGTAGAAAAGCGAATGAATGTAGTATATTTCTACAAATCATTCGCTTTCTTTATTTTATAAATAGTTGGTCGAGAGATCCCGTTTTCTTTTGCAATCTCTGCAACTGGAATGCCTTGCTTTAACATGTCCACCACGGTTTTAAAAACTAAGCGTTTTTGCGGATCTGTTGAGTTAATAGAATACTCGATTGGTCGTCCCTTATATCGGCCGGCTTTTTGAGCCAATAATACTCCTTGCCGCTGACGTTCACGAATTTTCTCACGCTCGTTTTGTGCAATATAACTTAGCAGTGATAAAAACATATCGAACATAGCGGTATCCAGGAGTTCATTTCCAGTATTAAAATCTAAAAACTGTGCATCTAATATTTTTAACGCTACTTTTTTCTGTTTCATAAAAGCAACTGTATTTTTTATATCTTCATAATCTCTTCCTAAACGATCTAGTGATGTAACGATGACGCAATCACCTTCACGGATATAATTTAGTAATTTTTGAAACTCAGGACGCTCAGTATCTTTACCACTGGCTTTTTCTTGGAATAATTTATCAATGTTAAGTCCTTCCATCATTGCCAATTGTCGATCCAAATTTTGATCTTGTGAAGATACTCGAATATAGCCAATTTTTCCCATAAAAAACTCCTTTTTAAAAGTGATATAATTTACATGTAAAATTTACTTGTAGTTTTACTGCTATCATAGCATTTTTAAAAATAAATTTTATGTAGACTTAAAATTTACTTCATGGAGGGTTTAAATGGATGAAATCAAAAGTAACAAAAAAGCATTTGGCATTTATTTAGGAGAACCTAGTACAGAACAATTAAACCAATTTTTTTATTTGCATGAAAAAGATTTAGAATTGATGGAGACTATACGACGACCAGCTACTAGATTAGGTTTTGCACTACAGTTAGTCTCACTACGTTTTTTAGGAACTTTTATATTAGATCTTACCAATATTCCCCAAAATGTATTGAGTTATGTAGCAACTCAACTAAATATTGATCCTGGAGAAATTATCTACTATAGCAGGAGACAGACCAGGTATCAGCACACAAAATTGATAAAATCACATTATGGATATCAAGATTTCAACCAACCGGAAATAGAAACATACCTAGCTAACTGGCTTTTAAATAGAGCGCTGTATACAACAGAATCTTCAGATATGTTGTTTGATATGCTTCTAAAAAAATGTCTGGATGAAAAGATTGTTTTACCTGGAATTACTACTTTTTCTCGTTTTGTTGCTAGTGCAATTGAAAAAGCTGAAGAGCATTTATACCGACAATTGTCTTTGGTTCCAACTGAAGATGAGAGAAAGCGGCTTCTCAATCATTTAGAATTAATTGGAACTCCAGTTTATGGGGCAATAATCAAAATGGACATTTTGAGAACCCCGTTAGCTGACGATAGTCATAAAGAAATAGCCAGAGGTTTTGACCGACTAAAGCAATTTCAAGCTTTCTCTACTGAAAAATGGAAGATGGAATCTATTCCTGAAGGGAAAATAAAAGTTCTTGCAAATTATGCATTTAAAGCTAAAGCTCAATTAATTCAACGAATGAGTGAACAGAAAAAACTGGCGTTGTTAGTGGCATTTATTTTCATATACAAACGTAAGGCTATGGATGAACAAATTTTAGCACTATCTAATTTTTTTGAAACTGTTTTTAGACGCGCCAAAAATAAGGAATCTAAAGAACGTCTTCGTACCATAAAAGATCTAGATCGAGCCGCATCGACACTTTCAGATATTGTAGATTTAGTAATGTCCAGTCATTCTGATACTAATGAACTATCCCTTCGCGATCGTATCTTAGAAAAATATTCTGAGGAAAATGTTACCGAAGCTGTATCGCAAGTTCGGCTATTGGTTAAAAATGATCGTGAACCAATAGCCATTTCTGAACTTCTGAACACTTATCGAAAGTTCAGAAAATTTATTCCGGATATTTTAACTACACTAACATTTGACAGCAATGACTACGGTAACAACTGTAAGGAACTCTGGACCTTCATTAATAATAGATTTCCTAAGCCGATTACTTACAAAATGTTTGGAGCTATTAAACATACTCTTCCAAAGAAATGGATTTATTACATTCATGAATACCCTGAACAAACTAATAAATGTGTATTGATTGCAGCTGTCGAATTGTTAATTCAATCTTTAAAACGCCATGATATTTATATTCCTCAGAGTGTCTTATATAACAATCCTATGGATTGCTTGATTGATGAGAAAACTTGGGTTCAACAAAAATACGTTTTATTAGAACAACTAGATCTTCCTTCTTCAGCAAATGAAATGTCTTTATGGTTAAAGAACGATTTGGAACTGTCTTATAAAGAAGCGCTAAATCGTTGGCCTACTTCTAAAATGGCCAGAATAGAAAATGCAGATCGCCTGGTTGTCTCTAGACTTAAAAAGACATATGAAAAAAAGGAAGATAAGTCTTTTAGACGTCGCATTCAGCAGTTACTTCCTAAAATTGATTTGTCAGATTTGTTATTGGAAGTAAACCAACAGTTAAATCTTACTCAATCATTTAACCACTTAAGTGACAAGGACACCAAAATGAAAGACTTGGATATTAGTTTATTAGCAGTTCTTTTATCAGAGTCCTGCAATATTGGTTTTTCCCCGGTTTCAAAAGAAGGATTTGATTCTTTAAAGTATGATCGTCTTGTCTATGTCAATCATCATTATATTCGAGTGGATACACTTTCAGGAGCTAATCAAAAAATAATACATGCACACAGGAAACTTGCCACCTCTAAGATATGGGGTGATGGGCATATGGCTTCAGCTGACGGTATTCGTTATATCACACCACAACGTTCCCTATATTCTAGAAGTAATCCAAAATATTTTGGCCGTGGTCGTGGGATCACATTCTACAATTTTGTCTCTGATCAATATATAGGGTTCCACGGAATGGTCGTTTCAGGGACACTGCGAGATTCGCTTTACCTTCTAGAAGGATTCCTCAATCAACCCAGCGAATTAACTCCTAATCAGATCATGACTGATACAGCTGGTTATAGCGATATGATTTTTGGTCTCTTTGGCTTATTAGGGTTTCAATTTAGTCCAAGAATTGCCAATGATAAAGGAACCAAACTTTGGCGAATCGACGCTAACGCTCACTACGGGGAACTTGATACGTTGTCTCAAAATTCAATTAATATGGAACTGATTTATACCCATTGGGAGGACATTCTTAGGGTTGCAGGTTCGTTGAAATCTGGAAAAGTGAATGCAACAGAATTAACGAAATCTCTTCAACGGAATGGGCAACCCACGCCTTTAGGAAAAGCAATAACTGAGTATGGAAAAGTTTATAAGACGAAACATCAGCTTCGTTATATTTCTGACGAAATATATGCACGGCAAATTTTAGAACAATTGAATAAGGGGGAAGCTCGGCATGCCTTATGCCGTAATATTTTTTATGGACGAAAAGGAAAACTCTACCAGACTTATTATGATGGGATGGAAGAGCAGCTCAATGCATTAGGATTAGTTACTAATGCCATCATATATTGGAACTCACTGTATTTAGAAAAAGTATTTGAACAAATGAAAGCTGAAGGATTCGACTGTTCCGAAGAAATGATACGCAGGCAATCTCCACTAATTAGTGATCACATCAATTTTGTTGGTAAGTATACGTTTAGATACGAAGCTGAATTATCCAACGGTAAGTTACGTCCATTGAATGTAGAAGAATTCTAGCAATGTTCGGGTTTTGCATGCTACCGCACTATTTCGTATGACTGTTCCAGCGAATCACTTCGAATAGAAAAAGAGAAAAACACGAGAACAGCGTTAAATCAACGTTTCTTGTGTTTTTACTTTTGTGCTACCGCACTATTTCGTTTCTATGTTCCATGTACCCCTTTATCAAGAAGCGCAAACACGCCAAATTGCCGATTGGTTGATCGGCATGAACGCAAGCCCTTTATATACCTTGAATTTACAACAAAAAGGCGTACAAGGTACATTTTCATTAGGACGTGTACAAACACCGACTTTATATCTCATTTATCAACGCCAGGAAGCAATAGAAAACTTTAAAAAAGAACCTTTTTTCCTGAATAATTCATAGTTTTACTAATAGTCTTTCCTAACATTGATTTAATAGTCTTTAAAGGGTTCTGTTGCAAAGTTTTAAATCTACTATCAAATAAGGTAGAATAATAGAAAAAGATAGCAGGAGGAATGACGATGAATCATTTTAAAGGAAAGCAATTTCAGCAGGATGTGATTATTGTAGCCGTGGGCTACTATCTTCGTTATAACCTTAGCTATCGTGAAGTTCAAGAAATCTTATATGATCGTGGCATTAACGTTTCTCATACGACGATTTATCGTTGGGTGCAAGAATATGGCAAACTACTCTATCAAATTTTGATTTCAAACCATTGGGTCTTGCGATTAAAGAAGCCCGTCTTAGTAAAGGATTGACTCGTGAGCAGGTAGGATCAATGATCCAGATTGCGCCACGCTATTTGACGAACATTGAAAATAAAGGACAACAGCCAAGTTTTCATGTTGTATATGATTTAGTGACTTTGCTAAATATTTCTTTGGATGGATTTATTTTAGGGGAAGAAAACAGTCATAAAAGCTCCAAACGTCTTCAAGTAGAAGCACAGTTGGATTGTCTGGATGAAGATGAATTAGTGACGATTGGGAAAGTGATTCAAGCAATTTACGGAGAAAAATGTAAATTTAACTAGTTCAATAATACACAATGGATTAATTAATACTATCAGGAAAGATTGATTACAAAGATGTAATGAATTTTTTCTGATTTTTGTTAATCATAAATAGAAAATGAATTTATCTTTGTTACACTTAGGAACTAGAGCGAATGATAAATAGTTCTTTGGTTACTCTTATCGCTGCAAAGTACAGTTCATTTTTTGTTGTTGGGAAAATTTTCTGGATTTATTGCATATCACTTCATCCGACTAAAAATTTTTGATTCCCATAGCGAAGTTCGTTTTTGTTCCTTAGGAAAAACTTGACTGATATACTAGTTTTGAAATGACGAGTAACTCTGTACTTCATCAATAATCAAGTATTGAATTTTAATTGTATACTTTTTATGCTTGAGGGATGTCTACTGTAATACAGCTACTGCAAAAAAAATCAGTACACTTATTTTCTTATAAAGGATATCAAGAACTAAGCTCAATGGTATGCATAGAAAAGAAAAAGCCGATAAAATGAGATTTTGATATCTCGAATTATCGGCTCTGCGTCTTTGCGTCTGGCTCTGTAATTACAGTTATTCTAAACTTCGTTATTTCAATTAAAATTTCTTGTCTGCATTTAGGACAAAATAGAGGGAAATTTTTTAATTCAGTATCTTCCCTCATTTTTAAACGGGTCTTATTGCCACATATAGGGCACAGTATCCACCTAGTATTTACAATATCTATATCCTCCTGTTCTAATTAACAACTCAATATTCATTTTAAAAATTTCTCTTTAGTTCACTATCAATGTAAGTTGATTTTATTAAACATATGCCTTACTTTGTCTATTCTATTATTTGGACGACGTGGTTGGAAAGCAGACTTAATGTTAGTAACCTGATAACCTTTTAACTCTGTTAAACAGACACTGCGTCCATTTGTAAAGAAAGTTAAACTGTTTCGATACTCTTGAATACAACGGGCTGGAATTTCACCAATGAGAATGACCTCGTTACCTTTTAACTTAGTATTTAAAATATTTGCACAATATTTGGAAGCAGCATTATATGCTCTCGAAAGATATTCTTGTGGTACATAAATTTCGAAGCTAAGATATGGCTCTAATAACTCTGTACCACTCTTTCTAAAAGCCTGCTCTAGTACAATAGGCGCAAGCATTCGGAAATCTGCTGGCGTACTGACAGGGCTGTAATATAGACCATACTTAAAACAGATCTTACAGTCTGTTAATTTCCAACCGTACAATCCTTGTTCACACCCATAGCGTATACCTTCCATAACTGCATTTTGAAATGATTGATTTAAATAACCTAGAGAAACCAGGCTCTCATACTGAATGCCACTACCCAAAGGAAGTGGTGTTACAGATAAACCAATAGAAGCCCAGAAAGGATTTGGAGGTACTTCGATATCAATGGTAAATTCAGATTTTTTTAATGGTCTTTCCATATAAATGACAGTTGGTTTTCTTGTTTCTATCTCAATATGATATTTTTCTTGAATCAGAGTACAAGTTACCTCCATTTGGACCTCACCTAAAAAAGATAGCACAATTTCGTGAGTTACTGTATCTACATAATATTGTAGAAGGGGATCACTATCGGATATTTCAAAAAGTGCATCTAGTAACTTTTCTCTTTGTACTGATTTACATGGTTCAATTGTTGTTTGTAACATAGGAAGAGGATTCTCAAGAATTTCTCTATGTGGTAATCTTTTTTTATCTCCAAGTACGTTATTTAGTTTTAAAAGCTCATTTTTTAAAATAATAATCTCACCAGGCTCTGCCTTATCTATCTGGCGTAATTCTCCATTTATTGAAGTATACATTTCTGTAACTTTTATTTTTTCCTTTTCTGATATATTGACTGAGTCTCGCAAATGTAGCGTTCCACTATAAAGACGTACATAGACAAGCCGTTGACCATCATCTGAATATTCTACTTTAAAAACATTTCCACAAAGTTTATCTGAATTGAGTTGTGTGGGTGAAAATAATTTGCTAGTAATTACCTCTATAAGTTGTTTAATTCCAATATTATTCTTTGCACTTCCGTGATAAACAGGATATAAGGAGCAACTTTGAATTCTTTCGTTTTCCTCCTTTTCAAGTTCTGCAATATTCAATGTTTTCCCAATGGTATATTTTTCTAATAAATAATCATTTCCCACAATTACTGTCTCCCATTGTTCTGGTTCAGTATAATCTATTACATAAGGTTTCAAATTTAGATTCACAGTCTGCTTAATTATGATGTCGTCAGAAAGTTTGTCCTTAATATCTTGATAAACATCTGGCAAATTTATTCCATTTTGATCAATTTTGTTAATAAAAAATATTATAGGTATGTTCATCTTTCTAAGTGCATGGAATAGTATACGAGTTTGTGACTGTACTCCATCTTTTGCAGAGATTAGCAAAATAGCTCCATCCAAAACAGATAATGAACGGTATACATCTGCCAAAAAATCCATGTGTCCAGGAGTATCTACAATATTTACTTTAACATTTTCCCGTTGAAAAGATGTTATTGCGGTCTGAATAGTAATACCTCTCTGGCGTTCCAAAAACATAGTATCCGTTTTCGTTGTACCGCTATCTACACTTCCTAACTCTTTAATTGCTCCGCTACTGTATAGTAAGCTTTCTGTCAAAGTAGTTTTTCCTGCATCAACATGTGCTAAGATACCGATATTAATAATTTTCAATTTTATTTCCTCCATTCAAAAGCTCAAAAAGCAGAAAAAATCCCAGTGATAAATACTCTTATCACTGGGATTTTAATACAAAAATAGCTGTATACTACACACTGATAGCCACAGATGCTTTATGATAAAATGATAAAAGTATTCTTAAACTGGGCACAAAAAACCAGTCCTTATTTTAAATAAGGATGCTTAATTAATTATTCCCGCTATCTAATTGACAGTTTATTTAAGAATACCTTGCCGCATTTTTATTATCTCCTTTTGAATGTTATCTTAATTCTATCATATGATAGAATGCTTGTAAAGCCAACCATATTTTTTGAACGAAAGGGAAATTAATGAGAAATTAATGGAAGTTAGTGTAGTAGTTGAAGATAACTCTTCAGAATGGCTATCAAAATTCAGCGATTTAATAACGATTTACAAGTTCATAAGGGATTCTTTATTCATCCAGCTATTATATTACTTTTCAGGTCAATAGGACAACTGTCCACAACCTTTCTACAAATATATTACGTATAATTTTTGAAATATATACTGCTTAACAAAATATTTTGCAGTGGTTCCAATAGTTTTGAATTGTTAATATTAAGTTTGACTTGGAAAATATCATTAAAAGGGTTCTGTTGCAAAGTTTTAAATCTACTATCAAATAAGGTAGAATAATAGAAAAAGATAGCAGGAGGAATGACGATGAATCATTTTAAAGGAAAGCAATTTCAGCAGGATGTGATTATTGTAGCCGTGGGCTACTATCTTCGTTATAACCTTAGCTATCGTGAAGTTCAAGAAATCTTATATGATCGTGGCATTAACGTTTCTCATACGACGATTTATCGTTGGGTGCAAGAATATGGCAAACTACTCTATCAAATTTGGAAAAAGAAAAATAAAAAATCCTTTTATTCATGGAAAATGGATGAAACGTACATCAAAATTAAAGGAAAATGGCATTATTTGTATCGAGCCATCGATGCAGATGGTTTAACCTTGGATATTTGGTTACGTAAAAAACGGGACACACAAGCAGCCTATGCTTTTCTTAAGCGGTTAGTGAAGCAGTTTGATGAACCGAAGGTTGTAGTCACAGATAAAGCCCCCTCTATTACAAGTGCCTTTAAGAAACTAAAAGAATACGGCTTTTATCAAGGGACAGAACATCGTACCATTAAATACCTGAATAATTTGATTGAACAAGACCATCGTCCAGTAAAGAGACGCAATAAATTCTATCGAAGTTTACGCACTGCCTCTACCACGATTAAAGGTATGGAAGCCATCCGAGGATTATATAAGAAAACCCGAAAAGAAGGCACTCTCTTCGGGTTTTCGGTCTGTACTGAAATCAAGGTATTATTGGGAATCCCAGCTTAAATCATAGATACCGTAAGGGATTTTATTCTTTATTTAAAACTTTGCAACAGAACCAAATATCCGATTTATACTTTGTATAAAGAACTAAAGTAGTTAGCAAATCATTTACAGCAAATCACTATGTTCCACATACCATTTTACATACTTACCTTATCCACGACACATGTTGAGATAGTATCGAAGATAAAGAAAGTTGCTCCATGTTGTTTTTGCGAGATGGGGAAATCAAAGCCACATTGACAACCATGATGAATAAGCTTGCTTTCAGTCATAAGCTAATCCTAGAACCACTTTTCAAGTCAGTTAGCCAAATCGATGAAGAAAGCGACCGTGAAAGAATGGACGCTATTGATAAGCTAATGGAGCAACTATTGGAAGAACGCAATACCCTTATTGCACTGATGTCCAAAGGTTTCCTAGAACCTGCTCTTTTTAATCAGGAACGAAATGTTTTAGATAGTGAGATTAAAAATCTTACTACCGAAAAAACAAACCTGGTAACGAACTCTGCGAGTGGGGTTTTGCGAGCAAACGAGATAAAGGACCTCATTAATTATGTGTCAGCAGATAATTTTAATGGTGACTACACGGAAGAACTATTTGAAGAATTTGTAGTGAACATCATTGTAAATTCCAGGGATGAGCTGACATTCAATTTGAAATGCGGTCTTTCCCTGAAAGAAAAGGTGGTGAGATAAATGGCATATATTCCATATGGATACAAAATTCAAGATGGAGTGGTTACTGTCGATGAAAAGGCAGCAGGTCAAGTAAAGGTATTCTTTGAGAAATACATATCAGGACTATCCCTTACAGTGGCTGGCGAACAGGCAGGTATTGAAAAGACACATTCTGTGATGGGGCGCATTTTGAAAAACGTCAACTACCTTGGAAATGATACGTATCCAGCAATTATTGATAAAGAGATATTTGATAAAGCTGAAGAAGTTAGAGATAAACGTGCAAAGGATTTAGGACGAGTGGTAGAGCTTGCCGCTTTCACCTCTCCCCCTCCCAAAGAACGATTCAAAATGAAAAAGGCAGATAATAAGATGCCAGTGGATCCTTTTGAACGAGCAGAATACTTATACAGTCTGATAGAAAGCGAGGAATAAAGTGACAGAGAAAAATATAATGGTTATTCCTGCTCGTAAAAGAGTAGGAAGTACAGCCGCAAAAGAAAAGATAAAGAAACTTCGTGTTGCTGCCTATTGCCGTGTTTCTACAGAAACAGAAGAACAAAATTCTAGCTATGAGGTTCAGGTCTCACACTATACAGAGTTTATAAAGAAAAATAATGAATGGGAGTTTGCTGGCATCTTTGCAGATGATGGTATCTCTGGTACGAACACTAAAAAGCGTGACGAATTTAATCGCATGATTGCAGAGTGTATGGACGGTAACATCGACATGGTTATTACAAAATCCATCAGCCGATTTGCGCGTAACACCCTAGACTGCCTTCAATACATTAGACAGCTCAAGGATAAGAACATATCAGTTTATTTTGAGAAAGAGAACATCAACACCACGGATGCCAAAGGTGAGGTTTTGCTGACTATTATGGCATCTTTGGCACAGCAGGAAAGCCAGAGCCTTTCACAAAACGTTAAGCTTGGGCTACAGTACCGATACCAACAAGGAAAGGTGCAGGTCAACCATAAGCGATTTATGGGCTACACGAAAGATGAAGATGGAAATTTAACTATTGTCCCCGAAGAAGCTGAGATTATCAAACGCATCTACCGAGAATACCTTGAGGGTCAGAGTCTAGTGGGCATTGGTCGAGCCCTTGAAAAGGATGGTATTTTAACAGCAGCGGGAAAACCAAGATGGCGACCAGAATCAGTTAAGAAGATACTTCAAAACGAAAAATACATCGGAGATGCCCTTCTGCAAAAGACTGTCACAGTAGATTTTCTGACCAAGAAACGAGTGAAAAATGAAGGGCATGTTCCCCAATATTATGTTGAAAATAGCCATGAAGCGATTATTCCTAAAGAGTTATTTTTGCAGGCGCAAGAAGAAATTCATCGGAGAAGCAATATCTACACAGGAGAAGGCAAGAACAAAAGAATTTACAGTAGCAAGTACGCTTTAAGTGCCATCACCTTCTGTGGAGATTGTGGCGATATTTATAGACGGGTCTATTGGAATATCCACGGAAGAAAAGAATTTGTCTGGCGATGCGTGACTAGAATCGAGCAAGGTCCTGAAGTTTGTAAGAACCGAACCGTAAAAGAAGATGAACTTTATGGTGCAGTAATGACTGCGATTAATAAGCTACTTGCAGGTGGGAACAATATGATAAAGACACTGGAAGAGAATATTCATGCTGTGATTGGCGAAACCACAGAATACCAAATTTCAGAGATTAACAACTCACTAGAGGAAAAACAAAAAGAACTAATCAAGCTGGCGAACAAGGGTCAAGACTATGACCACTTAGCAGATGAGATTGATGAGCTGAGAGACAAGCGACAGATCCTTTTAGTAGAAGATGCCTCCCTCAGTGGCGAGAACGAGCGAATCAATGAGCTGATTGAATTTATCCGCAAGAACAAATTCCGCACCTTAGAATATGATGATAAGCTTGTAAGGAAGATAATCCAGAGCGTTACAGTCTATGAAGGCCACTTCGTCATAGCCTTCAAATCTGGCATCGAAATGGAAATATGAAAACCAGAAGTAAATAGCCCATGACTCTACAGTAGAGTTGTGGGTTTTCTTTTGCTTGCTGATTATAATAATATTTTAATAACTATTGTGTTTATCAACCAAATGGTTTATAATATTCTTAGCGTAAACTTGGAGGTGCTGTATGACTACGGCAGAAATGATTAAAGAACTGTGTGAGCAAATGAATATAAGTGTTTCCGAACTTGCTAGACGTATTGGCCAGACTCCACAGAATTTCAATAAAAAATTACAACGAGAAACAGTAACCTTGGATGAGTTGAAGGCCATTGCTGATGTGCTAGGTGTCAAGTTTGTGCAGGCATTTATTTTACCAGATGGAGAAGAAATAAAAATATCTAACGAATAAAGGAGGATGTTTATATGGTAGGTAATGTTATTCAAATAGTAACAGAGAAATTATCATCTTTGCCTTTTATAGAAGGCATCGTATTAGGGGGCTCACGTGCAAGAGGCACCCATACAGAAAATTCTGATATAGATATCGGAATCTATTACAATTCAGACTCATTTGACCTGACAGCGATTAATCAAATTGCTACAGAATTGGATGATAAAAATAGAAACAACCTTGTTGTGCCTCCCGGAGCGTGGGGTGATTGGATTAATGGCGGCGGATGGTTATTTATAAATGGGTATCATGTTGACTTGATTTTACGTGATATAAAACGGGTAGAACAAATAATCAAAGATACGGAGCAAGGAATTGTTACTGCCAATTATCAGACCGGGCATCCCCATGGTTATATAAGTGCAATGTATCGTGGAGAATTAGCGATTAGTAAAATACTATATGCTAAGAACGAAAGCTTATGCGAATTAAAAAAGCAGGCAGAAATTTACCCTACTGCTCTAAAGAAAAGCTTGATGAACTTTTTTATATTTGAAGCTGAATTCTCTTTAATGTTTGTAAAAGCAAATGCGGGGGTAGAGGATAAATATTATATTGCAGGCCATGTTTTTCGTATTATTTCATGCTTAAATCAAGTACTATTTGCATGTAATAATGCTTATTGCATTAACGAAAAGAAAGCTATAAAACTGCTTGAAACTTTTGAATATAAACCTGAAAAATATGCCGAAAGAGTTAATCATATTTTTGAAGTACTCGGTCTTTCTCTTTTTGAATGCTACGATATGACCGAGAAACTTTATAAAGAAGTGAATGAAATTGTATCGGAGATAAATAACTTTTTAAACGAGGAGAGTTCAGATGAAAGAAAACAAATATGATGATAATATATTTTTTCAAAAATACAGTCAAATGAGTCGCTCGCAGAAAGGACTGGCTGGTGCGGGAGAATGGGAGACTTTGAAAAAGATGCTACCTGATTTTAAGGGTAAGCGTGTGCTTGATTTAGGATGCGGCTATGGATGGCACTGTATATATGCGATGGAAAACGGTGCTTCCTCTGTAGTAGGTGTTGATATTTCTCATAAAATGCTCGAAGTAGCAAAAGGAAAAACCCATTTTCCACAGATTGAATATGAATGCTGTGCCATAGAAGATGTGGATTTCCCAGAGGAGAGCTTTGATGTAATACTAAGTTCGCTTGCGTTTCATTATGTAGCAGACTATGAGAATTTAATAAAAAAGATATATAGGATGCTGAAGGCTGGTGGCAATTTAGTTTTTACAGTTGAACATCCTGTTTTTACTGCTCATGGAACACAAGACTGGTATTATAACGAAAAAGGAGAAATACTGCATTTCCCGGTGGACAATTATTATTATGAGGGCAAACGGACAGCTATGTTTTTGGAAGAAAAGGTTACAAAATATCATAGAACACTGACCACATATCTAAATACACTGCTTTCAAATAGTTTTATAATAAATCAGATTGTGGAGCCACAGCCGCCAGAGAACATGATGGATATTCCGGGGATGGCGGATGAAATGCGACGCCCAATGATGCTGATTGTATCGGCAAAAAAGAAGATGTAATAATATAGAAAAAATAAACGAGGAGTATGTAAATGAGATCAGAAAAAGAAATGATGGATTTAGTACTTTCTTTAGCAGAACAGGATGAACGTATTCGAATTGTGACCCTTGAGGGGTCACGCGCAAATATTAATATACCTAAAGATGAATTTCAGGATTATGATATTACATATTTTGTAAGTGATATAGAACCGTTTATATCTAATGATGACTGGCTTAATCAATTTGGGAATATAATAATGATGCAAAAGCCGGAGGATATGGAATTATTCCCACCTGAAGAAAAGGGATTTTCCGGTTCTGTTGCAAAGTTTTAAATAAAGAATAAAATCCCTTACGGTATCTATGATTTAAGCTGGGATTCCCAATAATACCTTGATTTCAGTACAGACCGAAAACCCGAAGAGAGTGCCTTCTTTTCGGGTTTTCTTATATAATCCTCGAATGGCTTCCATGCCTTTAATCGTGGTAGAGGCAGTGCGTAAACTTCGATAGAATTTATTGCGTCTCTTTACTGGACGATGGTCTTGTTCAATCAAATTATTCAGGTATTTAATGGTACGATGTTCTGTCCCTTGATAAAAGCCGTATTCTTTTAGTTTCTTAAAGGCACTTGTAATAGAGGGGGCTTTATCTGTGACTACAACCTTCGGTTCATCAAACTGCTTCACTAACCGCTTAAGAAAAGCATAGGCTGCTTGTGTGTCCCGTTTTTTACGTAACCAAATATCCAAGGTTAAACCATCTGCATCGATGGCTCGATACAAATAATGCCATTTTCCTTTAATTTTGATGTACGTTTCATCCATTTTCCATGAATAAAAGGATTTTTTATTTTTCTTTTTCCAAATTTGATAGAGTAGTTTGCCATATTCTTGCACCCAACGATAAATCGTCGTATGAGAAACGTTAATGCCACGATCATATAAGATTTCTTGAACTTCACGATAGCTAAGGTTATAACGAAGATAGTAGCCCACGGCTACAATAATCACATCCTGCTGAAATTGCTTTCCTTTAAAATGATTCATCGTCATTCCTCCTGCTATCTTTTTCTATTATTCTACCTTATTTGATAGTAGATTTAAAACTTTGCAACAGAACCGACATCTAAATCTAGGTACTAAAACAATTCATCCAGTAAAATATAATATTTTATTTTCTCCCAATCAGGCTTGATCCCCAGTAAGTCAAAAAATAGCTCGACATACTGTTCTTCCCCGATATCCTCCCTGATCGACCGGACGCAGAAGGCAATGTCATACCACTTGTCCGCCCTGCCGCTTCTCCCAAGATCAATAAAGCCACTTACTTTGCCATCTTTCACAAAGATGTTGCTGTCTCCCAGGTCGCCGTGGGAAAAGACAAGTTCCTCTTCGGGCTTTTCCGTCTTTAAAAAATCATACAGCTCGCGCGGATCTTTAAATGGAGTGTCTTCTTCCCAGTTTTCGCAATCCACATCGGCCAGATCGTTATTCAGTAAGTAATCCAATTCGGCTAAGCGGCTGTCTAAGCTATTCGTATAGGGACAATCCGATATGTCGATGGAGTGAAAGAGCCTGATGCACTCCGCATACAGCTCGATAATCTTTTCAGGGCTTTGTTCATCTTCATACTCTTCCGAGCAAAGGACGCCATCGGCCTCACTCATGAGCAGATTGCTCCAGCCATCATGCCGTTCAAAGTGCAGGACCTTTGGAACAGGCAGCTTTCCTTCCAGCCATAGCATCATGTCCTTTTCCCGTTCCACATCATAGGTGGTCCCTTTATACCGGCTGTCCGTCATTTTTAAATATAGGTTTTCATTTTCTCCCACCAGCTTATATACCTTAGCAGGAGACATTCCTTCCGTATCTTTTACGCAGCGGTATTTTTCGATCAGTTTTTTCAATTCCGGTGATATTCTCATTTTAGCCATTTATTATTTCCTTCCTCTTTTCTACAGTATTTAAAGATACCCCAAGAAGCTAATTATAACAAGACGAACTCCAATTCACTGTTCCTTGCATTCTAAAACCTTAAATACCAGAAAACAGCTTTTTCAAAGTTGTTTTCAAAGTTGGCGTATAACATAGTATCGACGGAGCCGATTTTGAAACCACAATTATGATAGAATTTACAAGCTATAAGGTTATTGTCCTGGGTTTCAAGCATTAGTCCATGCAAGTTTTTATGCTTTGCCCATTCTATAGATATATTGATAAGCGCGCTGCCTATGCCTTGCCCCCTGAAATCCTTACATACGGCGATATCTTCTATATAAGCGTACCGGTTCCAATTTTTTCGCAGTTTAACTTTTCCGACGCATTTATCGTCTTGGTAGTAAAGATATATTATCTTATCAGTATTGTCAATATATTCAAGGCAATCTGCCTCCTCATCCTCTTCATCCTCTTCGTCTTGGTAGCTTTTTAAATATGGCGCTTCATAGAGTAATTCTGTAAAGGTCCAATTCTCGTTTTCATACCTCGGTATAATCTTACCTATCACCTCAAATGGTTCGCTGGGTTTATCGATATCTTTCAGGTGCCCTGCTTTCATTTCTGTAATCACTGTTCCCGCCTCTCTTCTATATCAGCGGCATATGTGCTATCCAGGCAGCCGGTTTTACCAGTGTATTTTTTATACATGTCCCTGGTATATTTTGTTATATTCCTATCATACTCCGGATAGGCATAATGAAGCCTTTCCGCCACCTCACCGGATACCGCCCTGAACAATTGATGGCATAGAAATAATGCTTCCCATATGTTTTCATAGGAATCCATCCGGTAGGTGGACAAAAGTTTCTCCCACAAATCCTCGGATATATACCTTTCAATAAACTTATAGTTCTTGCCTACACTTAATTTAAAGCCTGTTTCGATGCCGACCTTCCATGATATCATTCTCAGCAGCTCATGGCGAACAATCTGATTAAAATGATCAATAGCAAATAAAATTTCCTTACGGCACAATCCTTTAATAACATAAGGTGTTACATTCCAAAATTCATTGCAGCAATCATCATACTCCCTTGCGCTTGGCTTTCTTACATGATAATCTATATCAGTCGGAACTATGTCCCTTTTAATTCTACAATCTTTATCAATTAGAACCTTTATTAATTTATCGCCCTTTAGGTAATTATCTAACTCTTCCAAGGGCAATAAGGTAAGATCAATTTTATTGTAATCATCAAATAGCATAAGATAGGAAAATCGGTTCTGTTGCAAAGTTTTAAATAAAGAATAAAATCCCTTACGGTATCTATGATTTAAGCTGGGATTCCCAATAATACCTTGATTTCAGTACAGACCGAAAACCCGAAGAGAGTGCCTTCTTTTCGGGTTTTCTTATATAATCCTCGAATGGCTTCCATGCCTTTAATCGTGGTAGAGGCAGTGCGTAAACTTCGATAGAATTTATTGCGTCTCTTTACTGGACGATGGTCTTGTTCAATCAAATTATTCAGGTATTTAATGGTACGATGTTCTGTCCCTTGATAAAAGCCGTATTCTTTTAGTTTCTTAAAGGCACTTGTAATAGAGGGGGCTTTATCTGTGACTACAACCTTCGGTTCATCAAACTGCTTCACTAACCGCTTAAGAAAAGCATAGGCTGCTTGTGTGTCCCGTTTTTTACGTAACCAAATATCCAAGGTTAAACCATCTGCATCGATGGCTCGATACAAATAATGCCATTTTCCTTTAATTTTGATGTACGTTTCATCCATTTTCCATGAATAAAAGGATTTTTTATTTTTCTTTTTCCAAATTTGATAGAGTAGTTTGCCATATTCTTGCACCCAACGATAAATCGTCGTATGAGAAACGTTAATGCCACGATCATATAAGATTTCTTGAACTTCACGATAGCTAAGGTTATAACGAAGATAGTAGCCCACGGCTACAATAATCACATCCTGCTGAAATTGCTTTCCTTTAAAATGATTCATCGTCATTCCTCCTGCTATCTTTTTCTATTATTCTACCTTATTTGATAGTAGATTTAAAACTTTGCAACAGAACCGATCAATTCGTCATATCTTCCAAAATCAACATTGTACTCATAACCAAGAAGTGTCGGAATCAGGTCAATTTCAATTTCTTTTTCAATTGAACGTTTAATAAGTTTCGTGGATACATACCCGACAAAAAAGAGAATAATACCCACTTCAAACAAATACATGTGTCCATTTACAAAGTGAATAAACGTCAATAAAAAATCCTTCACTCCTTTTGTTGTTCTTCCAGATTGTTCAATTTGTTTTATTAAAGTCGCTAGAATTGCATTTACAACAATTAAATCGAATAGGCTTTTGAAAAGTTTTCCTGCTGTTAATTTTTGCCTGGTAAATTGCATGACTAATTGAGTAAAAATAGACAATAGCATGACAAAAATCAACGTCATTAGCACTGTAAAAATGTCTGATGCTGCAATCCTATTGGGATCATTTATCAAGTAATAAGCCGTTCCAAATACTCCAATCGAGTAAACGGTTAAATCAAGAATAAGTCGTGCCCCGTAACTACAAAGTTTTCCTAATGGCCATAATTGCAATACCCAAAATTTCTTTCGTTTGCTATTTCTTTTCAGAGGAAGCCAGGTGTGTTCAATCCAGTCGTCCGATTTCATTTCGATTTCTTCCCTAAATTCTTTCCTTTAACGTTTTCCTTTGCTACTTTAGCAGCGATAGGTTGCTCAATGAACCAATTTTTTAAGTACGCCGATTGTAAAATTAAGCTAGACAACTAAAAAAGTCATTTGTGCTACACTCAAAATAGTTCCGTCCAAAGAATTATAAGGAGTGAGTACAAATGACCTATACCCATCTTACAACGGATGAACTTGTAATGATAGAGTCTTATTTCAAAATAAATCAATCTGTTGCGAAAACTGCGCATTTCTTGAATCGTTCAAGACAAACGATCCATAAAGTATACCTGTTCTTCAAGCAAGGAAAATCAGCCTTAGAGTACTATCAACAGTATAAGAAAAACAAATCAAACTGTGGTAGACGCCCGCTTGTTTTACCTGAGGAACAATCAGAATATATTCAAAGAAAGGTTGTTCAAGGATGGACACCCGATGTGATTGTTGGTCGTGCAGCGTTTCCTATTCGTTGTTCTGCTCGTACCATTTATCGTATGTTCAAAAAGGGGCTATTTAATCCTTCTGACTTACCGATGAAAGGCAAGCGTAAACCAAATGGACATCAAGAAAGACGTGGAAAACAAGCTTTCCGTCGCTCTATTCATGAACGTGAAAAAGATTATAGCCAATTCTCAAATGAGTTTGGTCACCTTGAAGGTGACACTATCGTAGGTTTGAAACATAAAAGTGCTGTAATTACCTTAGTTGAGCGATTATCAAAAGTTATCATCACATTGAAACCGTGTGGTAGACAAGCGATTGATATTGAAAACAAATTAAATCATTGGTTTGAATCTGTACCGAAAAATCTATTCAAATCCATCACTTTTGATTGTGGAAAGGAATTTTCAAATTGGAAACAGATCAGTAATGCCAATGATATTGCCATTTATTTCGCTGATCCAGGAACGCCGTCTCAAAGAGGCCTAAACGAGAATTCTAACGGATTGTTACGTAGAGATGGTTTATTGAAATCTATGGATTTCAATTCAGTAGATGAATCTTTTATTCAATCTGTCGCATCGAAACGAAATAATATTCCTAGAAAATCACTGAATTATCGAACACCTTTGGAAGTATTTTTGAGTTACGTAAGTATTGATGATTTGTCTAACTTAATTTGACAATTAAGAGTAAATAAAAACTACTACTGGATATACTTCTTCCTTTTTCTTAACTCGTTAGCTATTTTATACTCAATATACTCCTGCTCTAACACACACAAACAATCATATACCTGATCCATAGTCTCCCCAGAAGCTAAGGACAACCCATGAAGAAACTCAATCGGCAAAGAAGCAACTGTTTTTTCCCTGGTAACCCAAGAAGACAAAGTCCCCTGCTTAAAACCATAAAGCTCACAGAACACTTCCACAGATAATCCCAAACGACCAATGATAAACACATTAACAGGATGTGAATAGACATAATTTTTTAACGACATACAACTTCCTCCATGATACATAAGACTGCATACGCAGTTATAAGTATACCACCTACACGTAGCTAGGCAAAGGGAGCAACACCTACAGAAGTATCATAGATATATTGTATAAGGCAATTTGCACCTTTTATTTTTCAACCTGTATCTACTTCAAAAAGATTCACTTCTTTAAGAGGGTTCAAGGGGGTTGATAATTGTCTAAATGTCTCTTCTACTAAGCTCTCGTTGAGTCCAAATACCTCTGTGATCCTTGTTGAATAATCTAGTCTCTTTTCTTTACTTAGTTGAATAACCCTCGCGAACAACGTTTTGACTGAAGCAATGATCATTCCGCCATTTCTTCCTCGTGTTACCTTGTAGAAGACTTTATTCTCCTCTCGTAACTCATTTAAGATCTTATCAAGTGTTCGCTTGGGCATCGTTAGTTGTGAAGCCAATTCTTTTTTTGACAGGTTCAAATAAGGCTCACTAGCAAGACTTTTTTCGCTTAGATAAGCCAATAGATCTTCTTTCCATTCATTTTTATGACTATATTTTCTTTGATCTCGTGGCTTTTTAAATTTCCACCAGCCACGTCGTTGAATGAACAGATCATTATTTTTTAAGGTTGGTGAAACCCATTGCTGGCACAATTCAATAATGAATTCTCTGCTTGCTGCTTGATAATTACCAGAATAAGCACTACGTACAATCTTTACTAATTCTGCTTCAGATAGCGGTTCCTGTAACCGTTCGTTGAATGTGAACATATTGTATTCGCAAGTATCCAATGCATAACCTGAAGAGTAATAAGCTAAAGAAAGCGTGAAAATCACATTATTTCGACCAAGACGTCCTTCTCCGCCGACGATGTTTGCTTTATGAAGTAACATATCGAACCACGGTTCATCTACTTGACGAATTTCTTTTTTCTCAGGAAAGACAATTAGTTTTCGTTCTCGATCTTCTTTTGTTTTTTGATCTGATTCAAGCTTCATCGACCATTGAATCCAGTCAGCAAAAGAATACTGATAGTTCATTTCTTTAAAAACAATATTATTTTCTTGTGGGAATCGAGCAATTCCGAAGTGGTTACATCCTAGATCCACTCCGGACAATTTTTCAGCCAACTGTAGACGAATTGTTTTTGAAATTTTTTTTGCTACATCGATCACCTTGAAATTGCTTTTCTTTGTGACATAGCCTGGTGTCTTTAGTACAAAATAAACTTGATAACCATGATCTGATTCTAAAATTAGCGTTGGCATGTAGCCCACTTGATCTAAACAGGCTAAAATAATTTCGCCTTGATGGTTCTCTTTTGAATCGATATCAACTACAAATGTGTTGATTTGACTTAAGTTTTTCTCAGAATGACCTTTAACCACTGTTCGATAATCATCCGCATAAGTACCAAAGCGATAGGTATTAGGTGTCCAATGCGTTAGTTTCTTTTCGTTCTCTAAAATAGCTTCTTCCGAAGTAATGACCATACCACGCCCAACATTCATTAATTGCTTGCTACGGTACGCAAAGATAGCACCACTCCTACTGGAATCAATATGACCTGCAGGTTTCATGGTGCTGTTTCGATATTTGTATGTACGTAAGCCGTTTTTAAGAATAGCTGAATAAATTTCGCTCAACATCGATTGTAACGTCCTTTCTCAAACAAAAAGAGAACACAGTTTAGCTTTAATCTCAGCCATAGTATGTGTTCTCTCTTCAGTGTTTAAGAATATTTAATTTAAGTACACTAAATAAACGTTCTTCTGTTGAGTTGCTCGCCTTTTTTTGGTAGAATAAAGGCAATCGGAAAAGGTATCCGATCAACTTTTAATATAAGTAGTTGGTAGCTACTTACATATTCTTGAGACGAGCGTGAACACATGTCCTAACCATGTGATTCAGAAATAATTGATTCTGCTAAAATCAATTATTTCCGTCTCTTTTTTTTATGTAATTTTTCTGTTTAAAGAGTACCACTGCTTTTGCTACTTTGTAAATAGTGAATTATCTGTGGTTTCTATAGAATTAAGTTTACCTCTTTTCACTCTAAATTGTCAACGCAAAACGCACAAATATATTTTGACATTTTGAATATATCTGATATACTGAATATAGCAAATATATTTAGTATATCCACTATATTCCTTATAAAGTCTGAATTCTTATCAATTTGGAGTATATTAGATATATCGAATATATTAAGTATATGAAGTATACTAAATATATTTAGTATAGGAAATTGGAGGGAACTATGGAAAACTTACGGACTGCATTTAAAACATCAGATAAACTAGGAAAAGTTGTAATGCTTACAGGTAGAAAAGGCGGCATTGGTAAGACTACAGACAATGATTTATTAGCGATTGTTTCTAGTCAACTTTTTGAAAAAGACGTGTTGCTAATTGATTATGACCAACAAAGAAATACTACTTCCAACATTGGATCAACGTATCAAATTACTAGCTTTGATCGATCCATGTCTGCAGCAATCAAAAAAGGGGACTGGGTTTCAGGTATTACTCAAGTAAGTCCACATTTATATATTATGGCTGGCTCTCCTGGATCTGAAGAACTTAATGAATACTTGTCCGAAAAATATCCTGATCGTCGTAAGAGATCATTGGCCTTCATTAAACCTTTAGAAGAATTGAGAAAAAATTTCGATTATATCTTTATCGACTGCCCACCATCAACAGATAATGTGGTTCGTGCATTCTTAACTGCTGCAGATTATATTATTGCAATGCAAGAATTAAAACGGTACGCAATGGAAGGAACAGAAGATTTTATTAATAAAGTTTTAGTTCCGATTGTCACGAATTTTGAAGAGTCTCATCTTCAAATCATTGGAATTTTGCCTGTTCTTTTCTCAGTGCGACGTTCCTCTCAACACGCAAACTATCAAAAAACAATTGATAAGTATGGTGAATCAAACATTTTTAAAAGCATTGTTAAAGGCTCGGATCGGTTAGAAATGTATGGTGAGAATGGTATCCAATTAAATGATTATGTAGATCGAAGATGGTGGGCTATTTTTGCAGACATCTTTACAGAATTAGAAGAAAGAATTGAATACTATGAACAACATGGTGATATTGAAGGATTTGATTATACACCTAAATATGCTGACTCAATGGCCAATCATATCCTACCTCTTGGAAAGGAGATTAAACTAAATGGCATTATTACCAACGAACAAAGATAAGAAGAAAATTGGTGCTGAAGATATTTCAATTAAAGATGATATTAATGTCGAGTTAGGGGAACGAAAGTACACTGCGAAAGAAAGAAAACCAGTTCAAGTAGATCCTCCCGTACTAAAAACCATTCGGGATCTTAGTTATGCAAAAGATATTCCTATGTATGAAATAGTCAAACTTGCAATGGACGCCTATGTTGATACTTTAAACGACGAGGAACGGATTATATATAATAGACGATCAAAAGATTAAAATATAGTAAGTATACTAGATATAGTAAATATATTTAGTATACTTACTATATTTTTAGCTTTATTAATCCTAATCCTTCAAAATATGTGTATTGTTTGGGGGTATACAACATTTGGTGTTAGTATCAAATCTTAGACAGCTTTTCGTAGAGACAAGAATAAATTAAACTTATCTACGAGAGGATGAATTTTTATGACCCGATATGAAGAAAATTTTAAACAAATGATTGTTGAACTGAATCAAACTGGACGTTCTGTTCGAGGGTTAGCGAAAGAATATGGCTTATCTGAAGCAACGATTTACAAATGGAAGAATTTATATTTACCTGATCAGTCCACAGGACTGACTGGAAAAGAAGTAGCTGAACTGAGAAAAGAAAATGCTCGTTTAAATGAGGAACTTGAAATCTTAAAAAAAGCCGCAGCCATATTCTCTCGGAAAACCTAAATTCGCTTGTTCAATTTATTGAAAAATGGTGTAAGGATTACACTGTTTCTTTGTTGTGTCGGTTATTAGAAATCCCTAGAAGTGTCTATTATTTTTATAAGAATAAACCGTTGACAGCTACAGAAATCAGAAATAATAAGTTGAAAAAGAAGATTTCAACAATTTTTTTTACGAATAAACAACGCTATGGTGCCACAAAGATCCATCAAGTTTTATTAAAAGAAGGGATTTCAGTATCTCTTAAACATGTCCAAAAGCTAATGAAACAATTAAATTTAAGGTCGATTGTAGTTAAAAAATATAGACCTCAAAGGTCTAATAAACCGATCATGGATAGGCTACAATTAACTAGACAGAAAAATTAAGGTGTGTAGACTAGAAGAAAACATACCAGGAGGAATTTTTATGTCTAAGAGAACACGAAGAACTTTTTCACAAGAATTCAAGCAACAAATCGTCAATCTTTACTTAGCTGGAAAGCCACGTGTAGAAATCATTCGAGAATATGAACTAACGGCTTCAGCATTTGACAAATGGGTAAAGCAATTTAAAACGAGTGGTTCATTCAAAGAAAAAGATAATCTTACGCCTGAACAAAAAGAATTGTTAGAACTACGTAAAAGAAACCAGCAATTAGAAATGGAAAATGATATTTTAAAGCAAGCAGCGCTGATATTCGGACGAAGAGACAAGTAATCGATGCGAATAAGCATCTTTACCCTATATCAGCGATGTGCAGAATATTAGGTCTATCACGTCAGTCCTATTATTATCAATCAAAACCAAAGAAAGACGAATCAGAACTTGAAGAAGTAGTCGCTGAAGAATTTATCCGCAGCCGAAAGGCCTACGGCTCAAGAAAAATAAAAAAAGCCTTATCAAAACGAGGCATTCAGATCAGCCGACGAAAAATTAGTAGAATCATGAAAAATAGAGGATTAAAATCGAGCTATACTGTTGCTTATTTTAAAGTACATCATTCTACTTGCAATGAAGCCAAAACGACAAACGTATTGAATCGTAAATTCTTAAGAGACAACCCATTAGAAGCGATCGTAACAGACTTGACTTATGTACGAGTCGGGAAAAAATGGAATTATGTCTGTTTCATTTTGGATCTGTTCAATCGAGAAATTCTCGGCTATTCTTGTGGAGAACATAAAGATGCCGTTCTAGTAAAAAAAGCATTTAGCCGTATCAAACAACCTCTGACAGAGGTTGAGATTTTTCATACTGATCGTGGAAAAGAGTTTGATAACCAAGCTATTGATGAATTATTAACAACTTTTGACATCAATCGATCATTGAGTCATAAAGGCTGTCCTTTTGATAATGCCGTAGCTGAATCAACTTATAAGTCGTTGAAAGTAGAATTTGTCTATCAATACACATTTGAAACCTTACAACAATTGGATTTGGAGTTATTTGACTATGTCAATTGGTGGAACCACCTTCGGTTGCACGGTACACTTGGCTACGAGACACCGGTTGGTTACCGTAACCAGAGATTGGCGCAGCGAATCCTTGATAATGAGCTCGGATGTGCTAACGCTAGCGAGGCAGTCTAACTTTAACTGTTAGCTCCTGCCGAAGATCGTCACATCCGAGGAGGCTCATTGTCAAGGACAATCGGAATAGCATACGGAAAGAAGTTCTGCACCTTATAAAATTTGTCAAAAAAACTGTTGCCATTCCATCATTTCAAAAGAGAATCTCTTAAATCAGGACTTTTCTACTGAAACGATCTGTGAGAAATGGGCAGCTGACATTACGTACATTCCTACTAAGAAAAATGGTTGGTGTTACTTATCTTCAATCATGGATTTACACACGAAAAGAATTATTAGTTATACATTTTCAAAACGAATGACTGTGGATTGTGTCATTCAAACATTGAATAAAGCAAAAATACATTATCACATTCCAGAAGGAATGATTCTACACACTGACTTGGGCAGCCAATACACAGCAAGAGAAGTGGAACAATGGCTTAAAACCAACAAAATAAGGCATTCTTATAGTAGAAAAGGAACACCTTATGATAATGCTGGAATCGAATCTTTCCATGCCTCATTGAAAAAAGAAGAAGTCTACACGACTAGCTACTCAGATTTTGAAGAAGCAAATCGAGCGCTATTTAGCTACATTGAAGGATTTTATAACCGAAATCGAATCCATAGCTCGATTCACTATCTAACCCCACAGGAATTTGAAGAATTAGCAAAAGAAAAAATGGCTTAACCGTCTCTACTAAAATGTGTCCAAGATATTGACTCAAATCCAGTAATATCACAATAGGAATGCTGTTTATTATATTAGCAGCAGTGCTGATTTTTATGATAGTTATTTGGTTCTTAAATGAAAGATCTAAAGACAATCAACACCGTAGGGATATGGAGATAAAATCAATAGAGTCAATAGATTATTTATCGATAATAACACTAAAAAAGCCACGTTCCTAAACGTGACTTACGCTGAACGATATGTGTTGTTTGGTAGACGAACAAATCGTTCATTATAAATATATGATGGTATCCTAATATAGTAAGCGTGGCTAGCATACCTTTAATTACTTTACCTTTTACAGTTACCATACACATTTTTTGAGCAGAAATCAAGTAAATAAAAAAATATTATATTTCACAACATGCTAATAGACTCATATCTAGAACGCATTAAGTATTTACCTGTCTGGTTCGCTGAGACTTCTTTTTTAACTTTCTTCAATTTTCTTCTTTATTCTAAAAAGCGTACTGCGACTGAAACCGGTTATAGCTTCAACTTCCTTATACGATTTACCTGAAGTAAGCAGTTCATATGCGTGCCTCTTCTTCGGTGTGATTGTTGCTTTCGGACGTCCTTCTCTGAAATTAGGATTATTCTTTCTTGCAAACATTTTTCCTTCTTGGGTACGTTCCACAATCATATCACGTTCCATTTCTGCTACACTCAACAACGTCCGTGTCACCATTCGCCCCATGGACGTATTTTCAATCGTTCCTAGATTCAAAACCTTGATCGTTACGTTATCATCGAGTAAAGGTTCAATGATCTCTAATGCTTCTCTCGTGTTACGAGCAAATCGATCAAGCTTCGTAACAACTATTTCATCTCCAGGCTTCAGACCAGCCAACAGCTGATTGAATTTTGGCCGATCCCGTTTTATACCCGTAAATTTTTCTGAAAAAATATTCTTCTTCTCTACGCCGTTCTCAAGCAACTGTTGAATTTGTTCTTTTGTACTTTGAGAAGCGGTTGAGACACGTGCATATCCATATTTCGTCATTTGGTCCACCTACTTTTACAAATCATCTATCGTATACTCAGAATACCCTTCATAGAAATAGCTGACATCGATTCCTTTCATATATAACTCGCGATCGTCAATTTTATCAGTCAGAGCATTGGAAATTAGATAGCGTATTTCCAAATCGTTTATGGGACTTCGCTCCATTGCAGAAAGATAGTCTGCTTTATCGATTAAGTTCCAATCTACAACTTTTTGCAATTCTTCCTTTAAAATGAGATCCAGCCAAATTCTAGTACTTCGGCCATTTCCTTCTCGAAATGGGTGAGCGATATTCATCTCCACATATTTCTTGATAATCTCTTCAAAAGAAGTTTGTGGCATCTGATCAATATGCTGTAACGAATGTTCTAAATACATAACTGGTGCAAATCGAAAATTTCCTTTTGCAATATTGACCGATCGGATTTTTCCGGCAAAATCGTAAATATCCGAAAATAGAAATTCATGAATTTCAGATAAACCTTTAAATGTACCAACTTCGATTTCATTTATTTTTCCACAATCGTACAATTCTTTCGCTTTTTGTTTACTGAGTTTTTCTTCAACCTTAGCCAACTCAACTTGATTGGTTAATCCCAATTTATTCTCTAAAATCATGCGAAATCTCCTTAACTTTATGACATAAGTTTATGAAACACTCTCAACCCCATTATATCGCGATTTTGTTTATGTGTCAAAAACTATTAAGTTTCTGACCCCCGATAGATTTTTCAAGTGTCTCTATTTTGCACAGTCTAGTTGGTTCTGTTGCAAAGTTTTAAATAAAGAATAAAATCCCTTACGGTATCTATGATTTAAGCTGGGATTCCCAATAATACCTTGATTTCAGTACAGACCGAAAACCCGAAGAGAGTGCCTTCTTTTCGGGTTTTCTTATATAATCCTCGAATGGCTTCCATGCCTTTAATCGTGGTAGAGGCAGTGCGTAAACTTCGATAGAATTTATTGCGTCTCTTTACTGGACGATGGTCTTGTTCAATCAAATTATTCAGGTATTTAATGGTACGATGTTCTGTCCCTTGATAAAAGCCGTATTCTTTTAGTTTCTTAAAGGCACTTGTAATAGAGGGGGCTTTATCTGTGACTACAACCTTCGGTTCATCAAACTGCTTCACTAACCGCTTAAGAAAAGCATAGGCTGCTTGTGTGTCCCGTTTTTTACGTAACCAAATATCCAAGGTTAAACCATCTGCATCGATGGCTCGATACAAATAATGCCATTTTCCTTTAATTTTGATGTACGTTTCATCCATTTTCCATGAATAAAAGGATTTTTTATTTTTCTTTTTCCAAATTTGATAGAGTAGTTTGCCATATTCTTGCACCCAACGATAAATCGTCGTATGAGAAACGTTAATGCCACGATCATATAAGATTTCTTGAACTTCACGATAGCTAAGGTTATAACGAAGATAGTAGCCCACGGCTACAATAATCACATCCTGCTGAAATTGCTTTCCTTTAAAATGATTCATCGTCATTCCTCCTGCTATCTTTTTCTATTATTCTACCTTATTTGATAGTAGATTTAAAACTTTGCAACAGAACCACTGTCAGCATAGGTACTGTTAAACTGTTGCGGTAAATCACGAATAATTGCATTGATCATTACAGCGACTGATCCCGCCATTGTTGCGGGCAGTGTGCCGATAAAAGCATCACGCAAAGCAACTAAATGTTTTTGCGCTCCGATTTTTGCGGCAACCGGCAGGATGTATTTCTCCATCCAACTTGATAGTCCGTTCATTTTTTACTTCCTCCTATAAGTTTTTTATATAAAGAGAGTTCTCCTTATAACAAAATAAAAAATCCGTTCAAAAATTTTTCTTCTTCCGTTCAAAAAAGAAGTTGTATTTATTCGCTGTATACGCGACGATAAAGTTCGATGATTTCTTTTGCTAAATCAGTAAACGCAATAGATGTCATTAAGTGATCTTGACTGTGAACAGTCAATAATGTCACTTGCATATGATTTCCTTGTGCTTCTTGTGTCAACATGTCTGTTTGTGCATGATGCGCTTGTATAAGTGATTCTTCTGCATCAGCGATTTTCCTATCCGCTAACTCAAAATCACCGATTTTAGCAGCCGCAATCGCTTCCATTGCATCGCTCTTTGCATTACCGCCAAACATGATTAACCCCATGATGGCTTCTAGGTTTTGTTGATCTTCCACGTTGTTATACCCCCAACTGCATACTTGATTTATTTCATTAGATTTTCTGCTTGTGCAAGAACTTTTTCTCCGTTCATCATGCCATAGTCTTGCATATTGATGACATCTAATGGAATACCTTTAGGCGCAAGTTTTTGTTCAAATTGAGCTTTCATGAAACGTACTTGAGGACCTAATAATAATACATCGACATTCTTAGATTCTAAATTATTATCTGCATCTGAGGCAGAGACCGCAAAAATATCGGCTTCCATCCCTTTTTCTTCTGCTGCTTTTTGCATTTTTGTGACCAATAAACTCGTACTCATCCCTGCTGAACAAACTAACATGATTGTTTTTTTTGCCATTTTTAACACTCCTTTTATTTTTTTACACTTTTATATAACGCAAGAAGCATGCCAATAAAAAAAAGAGCTGAAATAGCGTTTTCATGCTTTTTAGCTCTTTTTTATAGTGCGCACACAGATGTTTAGTGTGTAAACAGTATGATTAGTGTGTTCATTTTTTTATTTTATTTTCAAGAAACATTTGTGTAAGAAATGCGATATCATCTTCTGGAATTTTTACCTGATATTTTCGTTCTAGTGCCATCAAGTTTGCCCGAACGATATCCATTTCCAAACGATAAATTTTTGAGAAAATAGACAGTTTCTCAAATTGCCGATGGCTTTCTTGTTTGATCAATCCGTCTAACATGAAGGCTAAATGGATAACGATTCCAGTATCTACTCCAGGTTCCACGATAATCGACAAATCGGTCTGGATCTGCTGAACTGTCTTTTGCAATGAACGGATCAGTTCATCAATAGAAAAGACATCGCTTAATGATCCAGCAAGTGAATCGACAATTTTAGCTGTCGGGATCTCATCATCAGCTATACGCTTTAAAATATTTAGTTTTTCATCATCAAAAACGTCATAGGCTGAAAAAAATGGGATATTTTGATAATCAACATCAACTGTTCCCGCAATTGCTTTGATCTCATATTCTTCCAATAAGGCATCGATGTGTTTTTTGAATGATTCACGTTCTAAAAACTGCATCTGGATCAGTTCTACCTTATTTTGATTAATCACTGGCATAATACGCTGATATAATTTGGCAGCTACTCCTTCACCAGTAAAGCATGTCACGATTACGGCTTTTTTACGCTGTAAAGTTTCAGACTTTTCCGCTTTGAACTGATCACGTACGATCGATTCAAAGGAAAGCTGGATATTTTGATAAATATCTTCTAAGCTTCTTCCAACACTTGCCATCCGTATCGCTTCTATCACAATCATGGTACTTGTCATCGTGATAGCTTTCGTCCGAATGCCAGTCTCTTCATAAATCAAATCACTGAAGGTGTTTAATGATCCCATATCTGTTAACAAGAGTAGGCCATTCGTCAAATGCTCTTGATAGTTTTTGACATATTGTAACACTTCTTCATACATTGTTTGAACTTCCATAACCAGTGGCATATTAAAAGCTTTCCCTACTTTTGTTCCTAATAGTTCTTGTGCCATCTCCAACATGCTTGAAGCAGTCTGTCTGCCGTGCATCAATATGAGAACATCTACTTTGTTTTCTTTAACAGGCTCACTTTCTCCTAGATTGATAGAAAGAAACATACTAATAAAGCCGATTTCATCAAAAGGAATCTCAACTTGTTCTTCTTCTTCAATGATCGTTGAAAGATCGATTGCTACCTGGAATTCCCTCTTAAAATTTTTCCGTACGTTATTCAAATCTGGGTGGACGATCATATGACCTTCTCTCACACGATCCAATGTACTTTGCAGATGCAAAGCAAAAGCAAAACGAGCTTTTTCATTATAAATACGGTCTAACCGTTTTTCAGCCACATCATACAATTGATTGGTTAACCGCCAGATTTCATCTGGCAAAAGATCTTTGGGAATCGAACTTTTAGTCAATTCTTTGACATATGTCTGGAAATAAGCATCCACATCTTTTGAAATGAGGGTCTCTAGATCAATGTTCTCCACACCGGTTTCGGAAAGAGAAGTGACTTTTTCCTCAATATCGTTATAGACCTGCATGTTTCGTTCTGGATCTTGTGACCAGACAACATCAGCAAATCCTGGTTCAAATGTCAAATACTGACTTTTGCTGTCCATGAATCGGTCGAGACGTTCCGGTATTTCCTTGATTTTCAGTAATCCTTTTTGTACTTGAAGGGAAAGTTCTTCTTTTCGAATGATTAGCTTTTTCTCATGATGAGTACGGTAATGTAAAAAAGATTTTGCACAGACTAGTTTCAAGTCTCGTTTCACTTGACCGATATTTCCTTCCGCATCATAAAGCATGAAGGCAAGAATCGCTTCTTTTTCGATATCGATACGTTGATTCAAACGATTCGCTTCTTGTTTGATAAAAAGAGAGATGATTTCATAACGCTCATCCAGTGAACGTGAAGCAAGATTCGGCAAGGTGATTGCCATAGGAATCCGTCGATTGAACGTAGATAAGAAACTTTCTGAAGATTCAGTCGTCGCCCCAATGATCTGAACAGATGCTTCATGTACTTGTGCACTTTCTCCAAGCGGACGGTAAATACCTTTATCAATGAAAGTAAACAGCATTTCCTGCCCTTCCGGCGGTAAACGGTGGATCTCATCTAAAAACAATATACCGCCGTCTGCTTTGGCTATTAGACCGGGACTATCTTGAGCTGCTCCTGTGTAAGCCCCTTTTTTGATCCCAAAGATGTGTCCAAAGAGCAGTTGCGGATTTTGAGCATAATCCGCACAATTGAAAGAAACAAATGGCGCATCTGCAGAAAGCATCTCTGAATCGATTGCAAAATGATACATACATTCAGCAAACATCGACTTCCCTGTACCAGTTTCTCCAAAAATAATCGTATGCAACCCCCGCGGTGGATAAAGAATCGCAGCTTTTGCCTGCTGTATGCTGACTTTTAAAGAATCATTTTCTCCAACGAGTGTTTCAAAAGTCACTTGCGTAGAAGAGTCGACATGCACTTCATCAGATTTTGACTTTTCCGTTGGCAAAGAGTAAACGACTGGTCGGCCAGCGGTTTTTACAATATGATGGGCCTTGTATAGTTCACTTAAATATCGGCTTGCATTGCTTCGATCGATAGTTAAGCGCTCAGCTACATCACTTGCTGTCAATCCTTGTTGGTTTTCTGTCAATAGCTGCAAGATCTCTTCTTGACGTTCTTTCACATAACCCCTCCTCTGGCAACCAATTTTGTTCCCGTTTTCATAATCATAGCATAAAAAGGCGCTTATTTGCGCCTTGCTCCTTTATTTCTCTCTTTTTTTGATTTATTTTTAACTTTTTTTCTTATTTTTTCTTTGTTATATTCTGGGTTCTGCTCCTTTCCAGAAAAAGTTTTCGCATACTTTTTATTTACTGCAGGAGCTGCATCTTCTTTGGTTGGCTGCTCAGTTTGCAGCTTACCTCCGTATAAAAAAATCTCTTCAAGTGTTATATTTGATGGACGTAAAAGCCGTTTTAAATCTCTTAGATTATTATCTTGTACGAGTGTAATTACTATTCCTTCATTACCCATTCGACCAGTTCTTCCCGAACGATGCAAATAAGCTTCTTCACTTAACGGAACTTCTGCATTCACTACATAAGGAAGACCTGTAATATCTAAACCTCTAGCCGCCACATCTGTGGTCAAAAGTGCTCTGACCATTTTCTTTTTGAATTGTTCTAGCGCTGCTTTTCGGAGTAGCTTGTTCTGATCAGAGGCCAGACTTCCTACCGGTACACCTCTATACAGCAATTTTTCTTCCATTACGCCTAATTCAGTCAGTTGATTAAAGAAAATCAGACCATGAAAATCTTCTATATGCGTGAGACGTCTCAAGTAGTCATCTTTCTTTCGTATCGGTACACGTAAAAAGTAATGTCTCAGTCCTTTTCGAGAATCGTCCTCTGCTGTCACGTCAATTGTCTCAAACGTTTTCCCAGTGATTTTTTCAATGCTTTCAAGGGAACGATCTGCTGTCGCTGAAAAAAAAGCTAGCTGATACTCTGTTGGAGCTTGATGAAGAATTTGATCAATGATTTGGCTGTTCCCAGCGTCAAATAGCTGGTCTGCTTCATCAAATACCATTGTTTTCACTTGATGTGCTTTTATTTTTTTTGCTTTCATCAATTCCAATATTCTTCCTGGTGTACCAATCAAGATTTCTGGTTTTTCCTTCAAACCCTCAATCTGACGTTTGACGTTGGCTCCGCCCACCAAAGATTGGACTTTCAACTCTTTGTCTTTTCCCCATTCACGTGCAACATCTGCTACTTGAATAGCTAGTTCTTGAGAAGAAGCAAAAATGACCAACGCACTTGCTTCACCTGGTTCCACGTTTAGTAGTAGAGGCCAAAGATAAGCCAGTGTTTTACCTGAACCTGTAGGAGAAACCGCTACTATACTTTGTTTATTACTTAGTGGCTGAAAAACTGCTCGTTGAATAAGAGAAGGTGAGATAAACCCTTTATCCTCATATTTTTTCTGCCAATTTTCGGGAAATACTTGTACAAATTCGTTCATTAAAAATCTTCCTCATTATCTGCATCGAATTTGATGCCGCCATTTTTTCTTAAATCATAAATCACTTGGTTCACATTTCTAGCTAGCTCGATCCACTCTTCATACAACAATCCCCAAGCTGGATCTTTCGGATGAGCCATGACATTGGCAAAATCCTCTGCTTCATCTGCCATTGGATTTTCTGCAGCTGTTACCGCCAAATCAATGATTTCTTTATGCGCGCGATCATGAAATTGTGCTTGTTCAATTGCATTGACTCCATTCATCACTAGCGTTCCTGAGTCAAAATAAATCTCTGACGGTAAATAAGAATCACCGATTTTACCTGGCTGGATCGATACATCAAAATTCTCATAACGTAAGATCCCCCATCCAAGACCATCTACACCAGTAGAAATCTTTCTTGGGAAATAATGGACTTCTTTTGGCATTCCAAACCAAGCAACAGCTGCATATACAAGGTAAACACCTAAATCCATCAATGCACCACCTGAGAAATGAGTCGAGAAGATATTCGGTTCTTCTCCATCTAATACTTGGTCATAGCGCGAAGAATATTTCATATAGCTGAAATTTGCACCGATTATCTCGTCTTTTAATGGTAAGTAATCGGCAATCTTTTTAAAACCTGATTCATGGATATTTCTTGCTGCTTCAAAAAAATACACATTGTGTTCATTTGCCAAATGGATGATTTCATCCATTTCTTTTGGCGTCGAAAAAGCTGGCTTTTCAACTATCACATTTTTTCCTGCCAAAATTGCTTGCTTAGCTTGACTAAAGTGAAGACTATTCGGAGAAGCAATATAAATGGTGTCCATATGAGTAATATTGAAAAAAGTCTTCAAATCTGTTGCGAATTCGATATCCCCTTCATAATGAGAACCAAATTCCTGTGCTTTTTCCAAATGTCTAGAATATACCGCTGTCAATTCATATTTTTTTGTGCTTAAAGCTGCTTGGACAAATTGATGAGTAATCCAATTTGTTCCGATAATACCTAAGTTGATCATTATTTTACCTTCTTTCTATTGTATAGGATCTTCAAAAGGGATATCTACATCAAATGGAATGGCCTGCTTGACAGTTACCTCATCTGCCGATACTTGACAATTATAGGCGAGGATTTGAACTCCGCTTTGCTGCGCATGTCGAACCATATCAGCTAGTGCTGGTTGCATTTCTTCATGGATCGTTGCCAGATGAAGATGTTCGAACTGAGCAATAAACAAGACATAAGCGGCATAACCATCTTGTGCGGCATACGTTAATTCTCCTATATGTTTCAATCCTCTGAGTGTGGGCGCATCAGGAAAAGCACCAATCGCTTTATTTTCAAGTGTCATACCTTTGACTTCAACAAATGCTTTTTGTCCGACCACCGTCTCTAAATAAATATCAAATTTGGAGTGAAGATAAGTTACTTCACGCTTGTATACCGTAAATGGACCAGTTAATCCTGGTAAAAGGATCGTGCCGTCTAAAATACCATCAATTGCCAGCCGATTAGGCAATTGACTATCGATATTAAACCAGTCACCCTTCTTTTTTACAGCAATCAGATCATAGGCGGTTTTCCGTTTAGGTCCAGGAGCAAATACAATAGCCACTTCAGCGCCTGGTATCAGGACCTCTTTTCCTCTACCTGTATTTTTGACATGCGCAATAATTATTTCTCCGTCTTTTTTCATACAATGTGCTATAAACCGATTCGGGCGGTCAATAAAAAAAGCTATTTCCACTTGCTGATACTTCAAATTATGTCACCTTTCTTCCTACTATGTATCCTATCATAATTTGTAGAAAAACAGTAAAAAAACCAGTCGAAAGTCTTAGAGAAATTTTAGCTTTTATTCGGTACAATGAAATAAAGAAGAAAGAATATGTCTATGCGATTATTTTCTCATAAAGGAGTGATTTGGTGATAAAAAAAATGATCTATTTTCTTGGTTCACTCATTACCGTTCTCTCAAGTTTTATTTACTTGAAAAAGAAAAAACAAGCGGAAAAGTCAGAAGGACTCTCAAAGTATCAAGGTACATGGTTCTTTAGTGATAGCCAGCAAAAACAACAATTACAGATTACATCTGATTACACGTTTTTGATCAACGGTCAGTCTCTTGGCACATCTGTGGTAGAAATAGATGAATATCGTTTAGTCGTACGTGATCAGTATGGTTTTTATCTTATCTTTTCTTATCCCGAACAAACTCTTTATGACGAATCTGCAGACACTTCATATAAGTTGTTATCTGAAAAATAGATCCCTCCCAATGTATATATATATCCTTTATAAACGAAAGAATGAGTCTTCTCTATCATCTTTCGTTTTTTGTTGTAAAAACGTCTAAAAATCCTTTGTTTTTTATTTAGAAAAATAGTCAATTAACGTTTTTTTTGTTACACTTACTAATGATGGTTTTTTACCATGAAAGGATGATCGAATATGACACCAAATCGAGAAGATTATTTGAAAATCATTTTAGAACTAGGTGGAGATACAACGAAAGTCAACAATAAACAAATCGTATCTAGTCTAGATGTCTCAGCTGCATCTGTCAGTGAAATGATTTCTAAACTTGTGAAAGAAGAGCTTGTAGAACATTCCCCTTATCAAGGTGTACAATTGACTGCAAGCGGACTGCAAAAAGCTAGCAGTCTGATTCGCAAACATCGCTTATGGGAAGTTTTTTTAGTTGAACATTTAGACTATAGCTGGAATGAAGTCCATGATGATGCTGAAGTATTGGAACATGTGACTTCGGAACATCTTGCAGATCATTTAGAAAACTATTTGAATCATCCTGAACATTGTCCTCATGGAGGATCGATTCCTAAAAAAGAGGAAGTTGTCCATGAAGAACGCCGACAAACATTGGAGTCCTATCCTGTCGGTACAAAAGTGCGTATCGCACGAGTGCTTGATGAAAAAGAATTGTTGGATTACTTAGTCACTATTGACCTGAATATCAACGAAGAATATGAGATCGTTGACATCGCAGCTTATGAAGGACCGATCACTATCCAAAATGATAGAAAGAAAATCCCCGTCAGCTTTAAGGCGGCCAGCACGATTTTTGTCGATAAAATATAAAGGAGTGTATCCACATGTCTAATGAAAAAAATGTATTGTTTACGATATTCGGCGGTACAGGTGACCTAGCCCAGCGTAAATTGTACCCGTCTTTGTTCCGCCTTTACAGAAAAGGAAATTTAGGCGAGCATTTTGCTGTAATCGGAACCGCTCGCCGTCCCTGGAGCGATGAGCACTACCGTGAAGTTGTCAAAGAAACAATCCGTGCATTGAATCCTTCAGATGAAGAAGCAACTACCTTTGCAAGCCATTTTTACTATCAATCCCATGATGTAAATGATTCAACGCATTATCAGACATTAAAAGAATTGTCTGACCGATTAGATGGACACTATCAATTAAACGGTAACCGTGTCTATTATTTGGCTATGGCACCTCAATTTTTTGGAACGATCGTTTCTCATTTGAAATCACAAAATATTATGACAAAAAATGGCTTCAATCGTTTGATCATAGAAAAACCGTTCGGTTCTGATTACCAGTCTGCTTTTGAATTGAACCAGCAAATCAGAGAAGTATTCCCAGAACAAGATATTTTCAGGATTGATCATTATTTAGGAAAAGAAATGATCCAAAACATCTCAGCTATCCGTTTTGCCAATAATATTTTTGAGGCTCAATGGAACAATCGCTATATCGACAATATCCAAATTACTTTTGGCGAAAACCTCGGTGTAGAAGATCGCGGGGGCTACTACGATCATAGTGGCGCACTTAAAGACATGGTGCAAAATCATATTTTACAGGTTGTAGCATTACTTGCAATGGAACCGCCAGTAGCATTTTCCGAAAAAGAAATCCGTACAGAAAAGATCAAAGCATTGAAAGCTATCCGCATTTATAACGAAGAAGAAGTGTTAGAAAACTTCGTTCGCGGGCAATATGCTCAAGGTGAATTGGATGGTGTACAATTCAAGGGCTATCGCGAAGAAGACAAAGTGGATGCTCAATCAGAGACTGAAACATTCGTCGCAGGCAAATTCACTATCGATAACTTCCGTTGGTCAGGTGTTCCTTTCTATGTACGTACAGGCAAACGTTTGACTGAAAAAGGGACTCGGATCAACATCGTATTCAAACAAGTTCCTGTTAATGTATTCAAAACATCTGTCGATGAACCATGTGACGATACGACACTTCCACCTAATGTTCTAACGATCTATATTCAGCCAACTGAAGGATTTTCTTTATCCTTGAATGGGAAAGAAGTAGGGCAAGGATTTGAAACGGAACCAATCAAATTGGAATTTAGAAATAGTGCAGAAATGGTTGAAAATAGCCCAGAAGCTTACGAAAAATTACTATTAGATGCGTTGAATGGTGATGGAACGAACTTCTCTCATTGGGAAGAAGTCGCTCAATCTTGGCATATCGTGGATGTCATTCGAAAAGCTTGGGACCAAACACAACCGGATTTTCCCAACTACAAAGCTGGATCAATGGGACCTAAAGCAGCTTTCGAACTACTTGAAAAAGACGGATTCGAATGGATCTGGCAACCAGATAACTGGTATCGTGAACGTGGAAAATTAAACGATTGATAACAAAAGGGGGTGTGACAAAGAACATGTCACACCCCCTTTTCCCTTTTACTTTTCTTCGAATCCTTCAGCTACAGCTTCAGGATAGAAGTCTTCAACGATTTTTGCACAACGACCGCATAGATGAGGAAGTTTTTCATCTACTCCTACATCTTTACGAACTTGGCGACAGCGATCGCAAGTTTCCCCGTCTGCTTTTTCCACTGTAATAGCAACATCATCAAATACCATAGCGTTATCTGGCACTTGTTCATCTGCTGCCATAACTTCAAAGTAGTCTGGTGAAACGATCAATAATTGTGCAATATCTGCATCCAAAGCTTTTAACATTTCACGAACTTGTTGTTTTGGATAAACAGTTAGTTTTGCTTCCAAAGATTTACCAATCAATTTGCTGTTTCTTGCTTCTTCCAATGCTTTTAAGACATTATCACGGAAGTCCATGAAAGCAGTCCAGGTATCCATCAATTCTTCTTGGTTTGCAAACTCTTCATAACCAGGAAACTCGCTTAACTGAACGTACTCCTCTTCTTCTTTCAGGAATGACCAGATTTCTTCTGCTGTATGCGGAATGATAGGAGTCAATAATTTTGTCAAAGCTACAGCTGTTTGATAGAAAACAGTTTGCATGCAACGACGTTGATAATCATCTTCTGCTTCAATATAAACTACATCTTTAGCAAAATCCAGGTAGAATGACGATAGATCAACCGTCAAGAAGTTCATAACTGTACGGTAAATATGCATGAAGTTATATTTGTCGTACCCTTCTTCTCGGATTTCTTTGATTACTTGGTTCAATCGAACGGTCATATATTTGTCTACAGAACGTAAATCATTGTACGAAACAGTATCTTTTTTAGGATCGAAATCTTCTGTATTCGCTAATAAGAAACGCATCGTATTTCTGATTTTACGATATACTTCTGCCACTTGACTTAAGATATCCATAGAAACACGAACATCTGCTTCATAATCTACACTAGATACCCATAAGCGAAGGATATCTGCACCAAATTGTTTGATCACTTTTTCTGGTGCAATGATGTTTCCTAAAGATTTACTCATCTTACGGCCTTCACCATCTAAAGCAAATCCTTGAGAAATAACTGATTTGTATGGTGCTACACCATTGATAGCCACACTAGTCGTGATACTTGAGTTGAACCAGCCACGATATTGGTCTGATCCTTCTAAATACATATCTGCTGGGAATGATAATTCTGGTCGCTGACGTAAAACAGCTTCATGAGAAGAACCAGAATCAAACCAGACATCCATGATATCTTTTTCTTTTGTAAATTCGCCATTAGGAGAACCTGGGTGGGTAAATCCTTCAGGAAGAAGTTCTTTCGCTTCTTTTTCAAACCAGATAATTGATCCATGTTCAGCAAATAATTTTGCCACATGTTCGATTGTTTCTGGTGTGATGATTGCTTCTCCATTTTCAGCATAGAAAATCGGAAGTGGTACTCCCCATGCACGCTGACGGGAAATTACCCAATCGCCGCGGTCACGGATCATATTATACAAACGTGTTTTACCCCATGGGATAACCCACTCTACTTTTTCTACTTCATCCAAAATATTCTGACGGAATTTATCGATAGATGCAAACCATTGTGGAGTTGCCCGATAGATCACAGGCTTTTTCGTCCGCCAATCGTGAGGATAACTATGAGTAAAGAAATCTAGCTTCAGCAAAGCTCCTTTTTCTTTTAATAGATCAGTGATCATAGGATTTGCTTTGTCATAAAAGATACCTTCAAATCCAGGTGCTTCTTCTGTAAACAATCCTTTTGAGTCTACAGGTGACACTACAGATAGTTTATATTTGCTACCAGCGATATAGTCATCTTCCCCATGTCCTGGAGCAGTATGGACTAATCCAGTACCAGCGTCTAAAGTAACATGATCGCCTAAAATCACAAGTGATTCACGTTCATAGAATGGATGACTTGCAGTCATATATTCCATTTCTTGTCCAGCAAATTCTTTTAGAACTGTTACATTTTCCCAACCGATTTCTGATTGGACTGTTTCTAGCAAATCTTTCGCTACGACAAACTTACGGCCATCGGCTTCCACCAATACATACGTAAATTTTGGATTTACAGCAATACCTTGGTTTGCTGGCAATGTCCATGGTGTTGTCGTCCAAATGACAAAAGCTGTATCTTCATCAAGAATATCTTTGCCGTCTTTGACATTGAAAGCTACAAAAATAGATGGAGATTTTACATCTTTATATTCAATTTCAGCTTCCGCTAAAGAAGACTCACTTGACGGAGACCAGTAAATTGGTTTCAATCCTTTGTAAATATAGCTTTTTTCAGCCATTTTACCAAATACGCGTACTTGTGCAGCTTCATAAGAAGGATCTAATGTAACATAAGGATGTTCCCAATCTCCTGCAACTCCTAGGCGTTTGAAATCTGCTCGTTGCTTATCTACTTGGGAAAGTGCATATTCACGACATTTTTCCAAGTATTCTGCCATGGACATTTCTTTACGTTTCACGCCTTTATTAGCCAATACTTGTTCAATCGGCAATCCATGTGTATCCCATCCTGGAACATATGGTGCACGATAGCCAGACATTGATTTTGAACGAATGATAATGTCTTTACTGATTTTATTCAATGAATGTCCTAAATGGATATTACCATTGGCATATGGAGGTCCATCATGAAGAACAAAGCTAGGTTTTCCTTCGTTCAACTCTTGTCTTTTTTGGTAGATTCGATTTTCTTCCCATTCTTTTTGCCACTCGCCTTCTCGGTTTGGCAAATTACCACGCATAGGGAATTTTGTTTTTCCTAATTGCAAGGTTTCTTTCATTTTCATTCAACCATACACTCCTTTATTTGTTTTCCGGACACAAAAAAGCATGTTCAGCCGCAAGGGACGAACATGCCGTGGTACCACCCAAATTTAGTTGCATCTATCTAGTGCAAACTCTCTGTGACCAATAACGAGGTCAGCCGCTGCTTCTTACTCTAATTTCGGAAAAGCAGGTCTCAAGTAGAGGATCTTTCACCATGCAGTGTCTTACCGAACTTCCACTCTCATCGGCTCGCTTTAAGAATAACAAAGTGCTTTTCTGTTCTACTCGTTTTCATTTTCACCAGGCACGATCGAGATATCAATAGCCTGTGTATCAAATGCCGTCATAGGTGCTTCTATGACTCCTATGTCTGAGTTTACATCAGTATCATTTTCATTGTCAAGCTGTTTTGCTAAAACTTCTTTGATCACTTCATGGCTGTCAGTCACGTAGCTGGAGAATGGTTGTAAAATTTCATCCCATTCCGGACTTTTCACTTGTTCTAATTGAGACTCAAGCATCAAGCTGATACGTTGATGGAATACTCGTGTTTTTTTCTTAAGATCTTCAGTTTCTGTCGCAAGCTGTCTTGCTTTTTCTGTTGCATCTGTCAAGATTTTTCTTGCTTTTTCTTCTGCATCAGTTGTTAATTGATGTGCACGTTTTTCAGCGTTCGCAACTAACTCATCTGCTTTGTTTTGTGCAGAAGTAACGATCACTTCGGATTCCTTGCTTGCACTTGTTTTTACTTTATCAGCCGTATCTTGAGCTACGATGATTGATTGGTTCAAAGCATCTTTTAATTCATTGAAGTACTCAAGTTTTTCTTCAGAATGTTTGACTGCTTTTTCTAATTCTCGATTTCTTTGAGTCAATTCCTCATAGTCACGAACAACTAAATCTAAGAAATCATCTACTTCGTCTTGATTATATCCCCGCATTTTTGTCGGGAATGTCTTATTTTGGATATCTAATGGAGTTAAAGCCATGAGTAAACCACCTTTTTATTTTATTTACGTAATACACCGAACAGTACCCTGTACTTTTCTTTTTTCGTCTTCCCCTCAAGTTCTTGGATCTGGACTCTGCCATAACCTCTGACTGAAATAATATCTAATAGTTCAAGTACAAAATCAGGTCTTGTATTTTCTGTCCAGTTCACTTTTACTTTACCAGCTTCGATCAGCTGCTTGGACCGCTGTCTGGAAATATTATAAATCTCAGAGATCACACTGTCTAGTCGCATGGAACTAACTGTTCCTCTTTCTTGTGTCCAGCTATCTTTCGGCATAATCATTTCTGTGTATTTGATTGGTTCCAAGCGTACAGCAACCTTTCCAATCTTTGTTACTTGTGCAGCAACAAAATGATCCACCTCATTTGCAATAAATACTTGCCAGCGATCACCGTCCGAGATGATATCGCCAAAGTAAGAGCGTTTGATCCCCGTTCCCACTAAAGTTCCAAGGATTTTCCCATGACTTAGGCTGGCAAATTTGCTAGGATAATGGATTTCATACAATGCTGTTTCAAAATCTTCCTCTACAGGTTCGTAATAATCGGGGAAAATCAAACATCTTTTTCTTTCTGCCTGTTCATATCCGCCATAAAACATGAAACGCAAATCACTGCTTTGTCGAATCAGTGTTTCTAAAATATAGGATTGTCTTGGGTCAAGAAATTCGGTCAGATAGGGTGCATATTGTCCTTGAACCTGTTCAATCCAATCGCCTACCGAATCGATAAATGTACGTTCATCTGCCCGAAAGTGCTGGTATACATTTGCATCCAAAATTTTCCCCTCCTATCTATTCTGAGAATAAAGATTTTGTTGCTTCAATCAATAAACTAAATGGACAGTTATCCATATAACGATCTGTGCTAAACCTTGTACGGCTAAGTTCAAGATCAGGATTGCCCCTAAAATTGTGAAATCCAAGGGTCCAATCCTCAAAGGCAGACGATCGAACAAACTGATATACGGTTCGCAGATCTTAGCTAATAATCGTCCTAGCCCTGATTGATACCCGCCTGGAAACCAAGAGAGCAATGCATATACCATCAAGATAATGCTATAGAAATAGGCTGCCCGTTGAAGTAAATGAAGTAATAGTGCAATAGTATAAATCGTAGTTCCTCCTCTTACAGATCAAACAAATTCGCATCTGCAAAAGATTGAGCGGTTGAACTGTCAATCTCCATCCCAGTCGGTGTACAAAGAAAAATCTCATCTCCAACACGTTTGATATCTCCATCTAGTGCATAAACTGTTCCTGTTAGAAAATCAACGATTCTTCTCGCTTGTTTTTCTTCTACTAAATGAAAATTCACTAAGGTTGCTTCTCCAGCAATGATTCGTTTAGCAATCGCCATAGCTTCAGAATAAGCTCTTGGTTCCATTACAGTGATTTTTCCAGCAAGATTTGCTTTAGGTTGTGTAGAGGTTCTTGAAGCTGTTCTTTCTTTCGCTACAGTTTTTGTAGGTGATTGATGTAGTTCAATTACTTTTTTCTTTTCAGCCGGCTGAATACTTTCATGCGTTACAGGACGTGAAGTCGCCGTTTTTTGTTTTTCATGAGTATTCGCAGCAGATACAGAATGAGTTGATTGATTCTGTGTTGTATTTTTTTTAGTTGGCTGTACAGCCTTTTTTGTTGTTTCAGGATAATCTTGGTATTCGTACTCTTCCTCATCAGCTAATCCGAAAAAATTAGCAATTGCTCCTCTGTTTAAAAGCGGCATTTTTGTTCCTCCTTTATTCGTCTTTGAATAGCGCTGTTCCTACACGGATAAATGTTGCACCTTCTTCAATCGCAATTTGAAAGTCTTGACTCATCCCCATACTTAATTCACTACATGGTGCATGGGCATAACCTTTTGCTTGAACAAGATCACGCAATTCTTTCAGCGTACCAAACACTTTATGGATTTGCTCATCAGAAGCTTCTTTAGGCGCCATAGTCATCAACCCAACAACCTTGATTTTTGTGCAGGCAGCTAAAGATTCCACAAACGGTAAAAGCTCATCTGGTGAAATTCCATGTTTTGATTCCTCACCAGAAACATTTACTTCAATAAAACAGGATAATTCTTTCTCTAACCGCTTCTGGATTTCTTCTGCTAATCTTAAACTGTCCAACGCATGAAAGTAATCAATTTCATTTACAATCAATTTTACCTTTCTGCGCTGTAAATTACCAATTAAATGCCACTTTATTTCAGGAAAATCAAATAAATCTTGTTTCTTTTCTAATAATTTATCTACTCGGTTTTCTGCACAATTCATAACGCCAGCTCTAACCAATTCTTCAGCTTGAGCGGATTCAACAGATTTTGTTACAGCTACTAATGTAACTTCTTTCGGATCACGATGAACAAGAGCACACGAATCCTGAATTTCTTGCTTGATTTTCTGCAAGTTGTCAGCAATCATGTGCTCTTCCTCTCCTTTATTTTTTACGACGGAAAAACGGTGGCGTATTTAATTCATCATCGCCATGAGATTTTGTTTCTTCGCGGTTGAATGTATCAAATTCTTTTTTTTCGATATTGTCAAAATTGGAATCATCAACTCTAGGACGAACATTTTGTTCACGTCTGATATCCCAATCGCCAAAACTGTTTTCTTCTTCTGAAGAAGTTGGTTTAGCTTGATCCATATCTAATACAGTCTTTTGAGCAGGTGATTGCATTTGTGCTTGTCTAGCTGGTCGGCTAGACTTGCGTTCCTTTTTTGATTCATCGATACCTGTTGCGATGACCGTCACACGGATTTCATCGCCCATTTCTTCATTGATAGATGTACCTAGAATGATATTTACATCGCCAGTTGCTGCATTTGCTACGATATCTGAAGCATCTTGTGCTTCGAACAATGTCATATCCAAACCGCCTGTGATGTTAAGAAGTACTTGTTCAGCTCCATCAATAGATGTTTCAAGCAATGGAGAGGAGATTGCTTTTTTCGTTGCTTCTACTACGCGATCTTCTCCACTAGCCACACCGATCCCCATCAATGCTGTACCTTGGTTTTCCATCACTGTTTTCACGTCAGCAAAGTCAAGGTTAACGTAACCTGGCGCTGTGATCAAATCAGAGATACCTTGTACACCTTGTCGTAAAACATTATCTGCTTCACGGAAAGCTTCAAGCATCGGTGTCTTTTTATCTACAACTTCTAATAAACGGTTATTTGAGATAATTAATAATGTATCCACATTTTCTTTCAAACGAGCGATACCTTCTGCAGCAAAACGGCCACGTTTCGGTCCTTCAAAAGTGAATGGACGTGTCACGACACCAACAGTCAATGCGCCCAATTCTTTCGCGATACCTGCAACGATTGGTGCAGCACCTGTACCGGTTCCTCCACCCATTCCTGCAGTGATGAAAATCATATCTGCACCGTCTAAAGCTTCGCGTAAGGATTGTTCACTTTCTTCTGCCGCTTTTTGTCCAACTTCTGGCTGAGAACCAGCACCTAAACCACGAGTATATTTGGGGCCTAATTGGATAACTGTTTCAGCTTTTGAATTTTTTAATGCTTGCACGTCTGTGTTGGCTGTAATGAATTCAACACCTTTAACGTTTTCTTCAATCATTCGGTTTACAGCATTTCCACCGCCACCACCGACTCCGATGACTTTGATTACTGCGCCGTCATTGATATTATTATCAATTGAGAATTCCATATCTTATTCCTCCCAGGATGAATTAATCAAAAATATTTGTAAAGAAACCCTTGATTTTATTTTTTACATTTTCTCCGGACTCTTTTGGTTCCGGCTCATCGTAGATTGTTTCTTCAGGTGCTTCATAGCTCTCATATGTGTTTGTTGTTTCTTGTTCAACTACCATTTGACGAGCTGCTGAGGTTTCACCCGTAACAGCAATTTTTGCCAATTGATACACTTCACTCAAGTTTGCTGAATAATCCACGATACTTATTACATTTGTAAATACCGGGTTTCTCAGCCCCATGTGATTTGGAACATACAATTTTACATTTACGCCGAAGATTTCTTGTGCCAAGTCCACAACACCAGGAAGACTAGCAGCTCCGCCTGTCAATACGACGCCACCTGGCAACTCTAATGCTTCGATTTGGTCCAATGCATCTTTTGCTTTGTTGAAAATCTGTTCCATTCGAGCTGAAATAATTTCTGACAAGTAGCGTTCATCGACTTTCACTGGTTCTGACTGACCAATCACATCTACTGGAAATTCTTCATCTGGTGATGTCCGTTCTGGGTATGCATCCCCGTAGTTTATTTTCAACGCTTCTGCATTGTTAAATGACGTATTTAATACAATAGAGATATCTTTAGTGACAAATTCGCCACCTTCTTGGTCAAGATTGGTAAACTTCAATTGCTTATCATGCATAACAGCCGTTGTTGTTTGGCCGCCACCCATATCAATGACGATCGTACCAAAATCTTTTTCTCCGTCAGAAAGAATTGATTCAGTCAGCGCTAAAGGAGTAATCACCATTTCGTTGACGATTAATCCGGCATTTTCCACGCATTTACGTATGTTATGGATGATCGTTTTAGGTCCTGTAAACAACAGACCGTACATTTCTAATCTTACGCCGATCATTCCACGAGGATCTTTGATTCCCTCGAACCCATCGACAGTAAAATCTTGTGGCAATATTGACACGATTTGACGTTCAGGAGGTATTGAACGAACAAGGGCAGCTGAAGCCACATTTCTGACATCTTCATCGGTGATTTCCTTTGAATCTCCGTTAACTGCAATCATTCCCTGGCAATTTTCTACTTCAAGCATGTTTGCTGGCAAACCGACACTTACGCCTTTGATCTGGATACCTGCTTTTTCTTCTGCTTGTCGTACTGCTCGTTGTATCGCTTGGACCGTTTTATCGATATCAACGATAATGCCTCGGTTAATCCCTTCTGATTTTGCGTTTCCTACTCCAATAATATTCATTTGGCTGTCGATATATTCAGCCACGACAACTTTAACAGATGTCGTTCCAATATCAAGGCCTACATACATTCCTGTTTTTGCCATGAATGGGATTCCCTCCTACTTACTATTCCATATACAAGCGAACAACTAGCGTCCGTTTTAAAATATACTTATTAATAGATATATTCACTGCTTCCAATTCTACCATAAATTACTGGTTTTTAGAAAGTACATTCTTACTTTTTAAAGTTGTTTTATCAATTTTCATTTAAACTTGACGGAGTTGTACTTGGATTATCTTCTATTTGACTTGTTTCACTTGAATCATTTGAATCAGATGATCCGTTTGTGCTAGACGATCCAGGTGTTTGTGCTTTTTGCGTTTCTGCCTCTTCACTTGATTCGTTTGTTTGATCCGCATTTTCTTCACTTTCAGTTGTTTCTTCCGATTGGCCCGATTCTTCCGTTTCTTGAGTGCTACCGTAAGGATGCGAGAAGATACCAACTTCCATGTCGATCACACCTTTTTCATCCATATCTTTGGCTACTTGCGAATAATATTTCATTTGGTTCGCAAGATTATTGATATTTACAATAACTTGATTGCCGTCATTCATATTCAATTGGATCAGATTTTTATTGCTTGCTCTTGGCGTGTACTTGATTTCAGAAATTGCTTTTTGTAATTCTGATGATAACTGATTGTATTGCTTTGTTAATTCTTTGATTTTTGCAGAGTCTTTGAACTCTTCCAAGATAGGGAGATTTTTTGTAGGATTTGCTACTTTTTCATCTAATACTGTTCCATTTTCAATCACTGGGTAGTATTGATTGTTTTTTGCGATCAAAGCAATCTCTTTATATTCTGTTACATCCAAATCGAATTCATTCATCCCTTTGAAATGTATATTTGCTGTTTCGATTCTTGGCTGTGCTTTTTTAAGGCGATCGATATAAGTAGATCGATGAAAATACTGTCCCCAAACATTTTCTCCTAATGACAATTTTGTATCAGAGATGATTTCTTGGCTGTTGACTGTCTTATTGCCTGATACTGCAACTGCTTGTAATTTGCTATAAGGAGAAACATAATAGATCAAAAAAATCAGCGGTATACCCAATACAGTGATGATCAAAGCTAACCGACGAAATAGTACTTTGTGCCGTTGACTTTTTAAATTGGGCAGCCGGTTCAAAAAAGAACCGTTATATGGTCCACCGTTTTTCTTTTGCTTGATCTCTTCAAAAAATTCGATTTTTTTCTCGGACTGGCTTTCTTCTTGCTGTTCCTCTTGAACCGTTTTTTCTTCTTCAGAATCTGAAAGGGGTGTATCTAATGTTATGTCTTCTTTTTTTGGCTCTTGGTTTTTCATCTCTTGTTCTGCCAGATATTTTCGGTTAGCCTTTTGCCAAGGAGTCAAATTGTTTTCATCAGAAGACGGATGAGACAATTTTTTTGGTTCTTTTTTCTTACTCACTAAGACCACCGCCTTTATTTTTTGATTATTTGTTTTACTAAGTCATAAAGACGTTTTGAAGCATCAGGGATTCCTTGTTCTTTAGAAGCTCGGCACATTTGCTTTTGCAATTCTTCATCACCCATGATTTCGTTGACTGTCTGACTTAGTGATTCACCTGTTAGTTCATTATCTGCAATCATTTTTGCTGCTCCTGCGTGAACAAGACTCATTGCATTTTTAGTCTGATGATCATTCGTAACATATGGGCTGGGAACCAACACTGCCGGTAACCCCAGAGCTGTGAATTCTGCGATCGAAGTTGCACCAGCACGCCCCACCAGCAGATCACTGGAAGCCATGACCTCTGCCATATTTTTGATATAAGGCTGGACACTAATATTTTGTATTTCAGGATTTATTTTATTTAGGATCTCTTCATAATATCTATCTCCTGAAGCATACAAAACTTGGTAAGAAGAAGGAATATATTCACTTAAAAAAACTGATACTGCTTGATTGATTTTAAGTGCTCCTTGACTACCGCCAAAAATCAAGACTGTTTTCTTTTCTGGATCCAAATCAAATGTTTTCAAAATATCTGATTTTTTAGTATCTGCTACTTCTTGTGCTCGAGGATTACCTACAAGAACTGCTTTGTTTTCAGGAAAAAAGGAAGCCGCATCTTTAAATGAAAGAGCGATCCGATCCACATATCGGCTTAAAAATTTATTGGTAACACCTGGTACACTGTTTTGTTCATGGATAACTGTTGGAATACCCATTTTGGCTGCAGCGTACACTACCGCTCCGGAAACATATCCTCCAGTACCGATAACGATATCTGGTTGAAAATCACTGAGGATTTTTTTTGCTTGACGGATACTCTTAAGAAACAATCGGACCGTCTTGATGTTATGCATGGAAATTTTTCGTTTAAATCCTTGAATCTCCAAGGTATGGAAAGGCATTCCTGTATCAGGGACGATTTTGTTTTCTAGACCTCGTTTTGCTCCCACATACATGAATTCAGCATTCGGTTCTTGAGTCTTTACATAATTGACAAAGGCAAGAGCTGGATAAATATGTCCCCCTGTTCCTCCGCCTGTAACCAAAATTTTCATTTTTTATCGCTCGCTTCTACTTTTTCTATTTTAATCGGTTCACAGCTTCCATGAATCTGTTTCCTCTAGTTTCAAAATTTGGGTATTGATCCCAGCTGGCATTCGCTGGTGATAATAAAACTACATCACCATCTGTACTGTTTTCTAATGCTAAAGGAACTGCTTGTTCTACAGAATCGGCTGTTACTATTGTCTCGATGCCTGCTTTTTTTCCAGCATCCATCAACTTTTCTTTTGTTTGGCCAAATACGACCATTGCTTTGATTCCTTTTAATGAAGGAATTAATTCATCAAATGTATTTCCTCTGTCTAATCCGCCAGCCAATAACACGACCTTAGACGTTTCAAATCCACTTAGAGCCATTTTAGTCGCTAAAATATTGGTTGCTTTTGAATCATTATAAAATTTTCTGCCTTGGATTTCTCCTACATATTGCGTACGATGTGGTACGCCATGGAAAAAATGCAACGTTTCTCGTATAGCTTCATTTGATATACCATACAATTTTGCTACAGAAATAGCAGCTAGTGCATTTTCTACATTATGCTTACCTGGTACGCCAAGTTCAGATATTTCCATTATTTTTTCTTTTTTATAGTATATTGAGTAATCGTCAGCATACACACCGTCTTCCAACACTTCTTTTGTCGAGAAAGGCAGTACGCGTGCTTTTGTTCTTTGCGCTAATTCTTGTAGTTCTGACTGATTCCAGTTAAGGATCAGATAATCTTTTTCTGTCATGTTTTTTTGAAGGTTCCATTTAGCTTTGACATATTCTTTTCTTGTACCATGATAATCAATATGTGCTTCATAGATATTGGTAATCACCGCTATATGAGGGCGGAAATCTGTGATTCCCATGAGTTGGAAGCTAGACAATTCCATCACAATTTTATCTTCTGATTTTGCTTCTTGCGCTACACCACTTGCTGGATACCCAATATTACCCGCTAAACGTGCAATTCCTTGATCTGCTCCTGCATTCAGTAGTAGTCCTGTCATCGTTGTTGTCGTTGTTTTTCCGTTCGTTCCTGTAATCCCAATAATTGGGCATTCCGCTACTTCGTAAGCTAGCTCAACTTCCGTAATTACCGGAATACCCATTTCTTGGGCTTTTGCTACTAAAGGATGACTGTAGGGAATCCCTGGATTTTTGACCATCAATGAAAATTCTTCATCCAACAATTCGATTGGATGACTACCTGTTATTACTTTTATCCCTAAAGAAAGCAGCTCTTGTGCTTCCGGATTTTCGTCAAAAGGTTTTCCATCATTAACGGTGACAAGTGCGCCCAATTCATGTAATAATTTGGCCGCACTTACTCCGCTTTTTGCGAGTCCTAAGACAAGCACTTTCTTATTTTCATATGTTGATATTTTTTTCATTTCCCGTCATCTCCTACCAAACGATCCATAATGTGATCAACGAAGTCACAATGCTGATCAACCAAAAAACTGTATCAATCTTCCACTCCGACCATCCGCACATTTCAAAGTGATGATGAATTGGAGACATTTTAAAAATTCGTTTTCCTGTAAGCTTAAAGGAAGTAACTTGAAGCATCACACTTGCTGTTTCCATAACATAGATCAAACCAATCAAAAGCAATGTCCATTCTTGGTTTAGCATTATAGAAATTGCCGCTAAAAGTCCGCCCAACGCTAATGAACCGACATCTCCCATAAAAATCTTGGCAGGTTTTCTGTTGTAGACGAAGAAACCCAGTAAACCTCCTAAAACACTTAAGCAAATGATTAATACATCATACTGATGCTGATGCCAAGCAATTAGACCGTAAGCTGCAAAAGAGATACTTCCTAAGCCAGCAACTAATCCATCGATGCCATCTGTCAGATTTACTGCATTTGAAAATCCAACAAGCCAGAAGAGAGCGAAAATACCATAAATGATTCCTAAAGGTAGATCTAGTCCGAAGAAATTCAATACACCTGGATAACCTTCAGAACGGTAAACAAGATAAAAGATGATTCCCCCTAGAATCTGTCCAATCAATTTCTGCTTCGAGTTCAGTCCCATGTTTCTTTTCTTGAATATTTTTATAAAATCATCAAGAAAGCCGATTACTCCGTATAACGCTAATACAAAAAGCAAGATGAAAAGAGTAGGAGTTAGCTGTTTTTGCCAAGCTCCAACCCAAATTCCTGTCAAAATAGAGCCGATCAGAAACACTAAGCCGCCCATTGTAGGAGTTCCGGCTTTGCTATTGTGCCACTTTGGTCCCTCCTCACGAATCGCCTGACCTTGCTTTTTCATTTGAAAATAACCAATAAATAGCGGCATTGCGGCAATTGTCATTGCACAACTGCTGACAATGGGAATCAATGCTTGTGTCCATTCCATGCTCTTTTCTCTCCTATTTCTCTTCTTATTCTTCTAAAGTAAAACTAAGTTTGTCTTCAGTGATTTTTTCATATGGAGCAAGTTCTTGTTTGACACAATAACCATCTCCATCAAAACTAACTTCAATACCGAGGATTTTCCCCAGCTTCATGATATCTGCTTTTGACCATCCTGTTACGTCAGGCATCAGCTTATCACCACCAGTATATAGGATCAGTTTTTCTCCAGAGATCAACTGATCACCGTTGGCAGTAGATTGTTTTTGTACTTTTTTACCATTACCGATCACTACAGGTTGCAGTCCACTTTTTTGAGCATCAGCTGCTGCAACGTCCGCTTCAAGATTACGATAATCGGCTACGGATACTTTTTCTGTTTTTGTTTCTGTATCTGAATCTTCTTCAGTTTCTTTAAAATCCATTGCCCGTTTCATCAATGGATTTGCGATTTTAGCCAATGCCATTCGATCATATGTCTTAGGGTGTTTCATTGTTAGATACAAGACATAGTCTGGATCTTCAGAAGGAACCATCTCCACAATCGAATACAGGTAGGCTGTATCTCCTGTTTGATATCCCCCTGTATCAGAAGCGATTTGGGCTGTTCCGGTTTTTGCCGATACATTGTATCCAGGTACACTATATACACCATAAGCACTACCGTAGTTTTCGCTTTCGACAACATCTCTCATATATTCACGGACTTTTTCTGTTGTTTCTTTTGAAAAAGGTTGCCCTAGAACTTCTGTTTGAGTTGTTCGCTCTTCTCCAGTTTGGGGATCCACCACTTTGCTGATATATCGAGGTTGAATCATTGTACCGTTATTCGCAATAGAAGTGAAAGCTTTCATCATTTGGAAATTCGTCACACCTACCGCTTGTCCATAAGCACTCATTGCTCGGTCGACAATATTTAATGTAGGTAAAGCACCGTTTACTTCATCATCTAATCCAGAATGAGTACTTTGTCCAAATCCCAGTTTTTGTAAATAGTTATACCATCGTCCGCCTAATCGCTGTTCCAGTATGACCATCCCGACGTTACTTGACCATGAAAGAGCTTGACGCATGGTCAGCACACCTTTTTCACCAAAGTCATGGTCATTGATCGTAGCATCTTCTACTTGGATTTTTCCAGATTGGAAGGTTTCATTCTCGTTGAATTCTCCTTCTTCGATAGCAGCTGCAGTAGTGAAAACTTTCATGGTTGATCCTGGTTCATAACTATCTTGTACCAAGAAATTACGCCAGATAGCATCTTTTCCAGTCAATCCTTCCATTGTTTCAGGATTGAAAGTAGGTCGTTGTCCCATTGCCAAGATTTCTCCGGTTTTTGCTTTCATCAGGACTGCTGTCAATTCTTCTGGCTGATATTCTTCATTTACTTGATCCATCAGTGTTTCTAAATAACTTTGTAGTCTGCTGTCTAAAGTCGTGTAGATATCTTGTCCGTCGACAGCTTTTTCTTCTTCTGCCACTGTACCTGGCAGAGGATTTTGAAAATTATCTTTTTGATAAATAATCTTACCATCTTTACCGCTCAAGATATCATTGTAAGCAGACTCCAAACCTAGTTTACCAACTAAGCCATTCTCATCTTTGTCTGGAACTGCGTATCCAATAAAATGAGAAGAAAAGACGCCATTTGGATACATCCGAGCCTGATGGTCGACAAAATAAAGACCAGCGACACCTTCTTTTTTCATGTCCGCTTCGATGTTTTGCTTGGTTTCTTGGGAGATATTTTTCCCATAGCTACCAAATTCAACTTGATACAGCTCTTTTTTTGCGCCGTCCTCTAAAATATTCAGTGCATCTTTTTTGTCTATAGAAAGATTCTTATGCAGGATTTCTGCTATTTTATCAAAATTCTTTTCTTCAACATACAGTTTTTTATCCCCAGAGGTATATGTTTTTGAGAGTATCGCTTTAATTGAATAAGAGGAGGCATCTTCTGCGAGCGCCACACCGTTACGATCATAAATCGTTCCTCTTTTTGCTTTTACTACTTCACTTCCTTGGTACAACTGTTTTGTTTTTTCAGCTAATGAGGTACCAGCAACATGACCTCCAATAACGATATACGAGAAACGGACGGCAAATAAAAAGAACAATCCAATACTCGTAGCAAATAAAATGATACCTACTTTTTTGCGATTGTTCATCGGATTTAGATTTTTCTTTTCCATAAACCGCCGAATTTTATTTTTAAGACTCATTTACTTCACTCTCCTTAAATTGTCGTCATTAATAGACAATCCTTTTTCTTCTGCGATTTGTTTAATCCGTTCAGTACGAGAAAGTTCGTTTTTTTCTTGTTCTAAACTCGTTTTTTCTTGCTTTTTATCATTGATTTCTGTTTGTATTGACGTGATTTCTTTTTCAGCTCCGCTGATATTTGTGCGCAGCATAACTGTTAAAACACATAAAGCAACAATAGCAATCGCCACGCTTGCCACAGCAATTTTTTCCAAAGCAGAAATCTGCTTTAATCGTTTTGCCGGTGATTGTGGAAGAATGATTTCTTGATTCGAAGAAGAATCAGGCATTTGTTGTTCCGGCTGATCCACCAATTCAGGTAAATCATATTCGTAATCTTGCATTTTCTTTAATTCTGCCATCATTCTACTCCTCTTTCATTCTTATTTTTTCTGCAATACGTAACTTTGCACTGCGTGATCGATTGTTTTCTGTTAGCTCTTCCTCTGAAGGAAGGATTGGTTTACGAGTAATGACTTTCAGTTCTGGTTGGAATTCGTCAGGTATGACAGGAAGTCCCGGTGGTAGATCTTGTACCGTACTATATTCTTTAAACATACTTTTGACAATTCTGTCTTCCAATGAATGGAATGTGATTACGCTGATTCTTCCATTGACTTTCAATAACCGGATTGCCTGTTCTAAAGAGGCCTCTTCGGCACCGAGTTCGTCATTTACTGCAATCCGCACAGCTTGAAAAATTCTTTTTGCAGGATGCCCGCCTTTTCTTCTTCTTGCGGGAGCTGGGATGACTTGTTTAATGATTTCGACAAGCTCACCAGTTGTTTGGATTGGTTTTGTTTTTCGTACTCGTTCGATTTCACGAGCAATTTGTTTGGAAAATTTCTCCTCGCCATAGCGGAAGAAAATCTTTACTAATTCATGGTAGGAATATTCATTAATTACGTGATAAGCGGATAAAGGAGCTGACTGATCCATGCGCATATCCAACGGTGCATCTTGATGATAACTAAATCCACGTTCTGCTTCATCTAGCTGAGGAGAGGAAACCCCTAGATCATACAAAATGCCGTCTACCTTATCTACATGCTCACTCAAGCGTTCTTCTAATTCTCTGAAGTTCGCTTTGATAAATGTGACCATACCTTGTTCGACATAAGAAGCTAAACGCAGCTTGGCGTGATCGATTGCTTTTTGATCTTGGTCAAACGCATACAGATGCCCTTTAGAACTTAGTTGGCTTAATAAATATTCACTATGTCCGGCACCGCCGAGTGTACAGTCTACATAAACGCCATCCGGTTTGATGTTCAATCCATCTACCGTTTCTTTCAACATGACTGTATAGTGTTGAAATGTTTCAGTCATTAGTCAGCCTCTTCCTATTCTTATAGTCCGAAATCAATCATACTTTCAGCAATTTCGTCAAAGTTCTCTTCTGCTGCTGCAGAAAAATCTTGCCATCGTGTCTCATCCCAAATTTCAATTCGGTTAGATACACCGATGACTACGCAACCTTTTGTCAAAGCTGCATAATTTCTTAACGTGCTGGGTATATTGATTCGTCCTTGTTTATCAAGTTCGCATTCAGTGGCAGCCGAATAGAAGAATCGCACAAAAGTACGTGCGTCTTTTTTAGCCAACGGCATTTCGTTCAGTTTAGCTTCCAGATTTTCCCATTCGCTCATCGGATAGCCGAAAAGACAGCCATCCAATCCGCGTGTCAGAACAAACTTTTCGCCAAGTTCTTCACGAAGTTTTGAGGGCACGATTAAACGTCCTTTTGCATCAATATTATGTTGGAATTCACCCATCAACATTGAAAGCCCCCCATTCCTCCACTAACTAAAATTAGTCTACCACAATCCCCCACTTTCTACCACCTTTTCTGGGAAATCCGGGAACAACTTTTTTTATTCATAAACATTTTTTTAAAAATCAAGCTGCAAAAAGCCTTTTAAAAGACTTTTTACAGCTTTTCTATTTTTTTCATAGGTAAGAAAGTATGTTCACAATGATCAAGACAGCGTACAAGACGATTGTCAACAGAAAAACCAAACGCCAAGTCATCTTGAAATAACGCGGATAAATAATTTCTTCATAATAATATGCTTGGAAAACAGCAATACAAATTCCCATTAGCAAAACAGAAATAAAGAAAAACGGTAAGATAGAAATTGTCCCTGTATTTCTAGACAATGCATGCATACCGCCCCACAAAAAAGGAATCGCCAAATCAGGGGCTTTTATTTTAAAACGACGATTTAACGAAAATAATTTTACAAGAAATTGGCAACCAAACAAAACGATTACCGGGTAAATATACCAAAACAAGATAAGTGGTGTGAATGTGCCCATGAACGTAAACTCCTTTTTTATCGTTGCTTCAAGTATACTGTATATACTTTACACAACTGTTTCATTTTATTTAAATTTATGCAGTTATATTCTATATCTTACAAACACATTCCATGTATTCCAATTCCCTATCCGTTATAATAAAAGAAACAGGCAACAGGAGGAAAATCATGATCAAATATTTTACATTAGATAATGAGAAACTGCGTAATACCGGAAAGGAAACTGACCAAACGATCTGGTATTGTGTAGAACGTCCTAATCAAGAAGAGATTCATCAGCTGACACATCAATTTGAAATTCCGTCAGATTACATCACTTCCATATTGGACGATGCAGAAAATTCCCGTACAGAAGAATTCAATCAATCAAAGTTGACAAAGCCAGCGTTATTATTGTTACAATATCCTTTTGCTAAAACAAGTCCTAGCGGTTATTTTCAAGTGGATACATACCCGCTCTCTATTATTTTGACGCCCAAAAAGAAGCTTATCACAATTACGAATCATGAACCACTGTTTTTAAAGAAAGTCTTTAGCCAGACCTTTCCAAAAAGTGATATTTCGCCTAATCTCAATATCTTCTTTCAATTCATTTGGCAGGTCACACTCTCTTACAACAGTTATTTAGCTACGCTTCAATCTCAATGCGATACTTTGGAAGCCAAACTTCAAGTATCCACTGAAAACAAACAACTTTATCAAATCATGGATATCCAAAAAAGCCTCGTTTATTTCAGAGAAGCGACTTCTGCTAATTTAGATGCATTGAAAGAACTAGCGCAAAATAAACTTTTCCAAGAAAATCATGCTTTGAAAAATCATTTACGTGATGTATTGGTGGAAACAGAGCAGGCAATGACTACTTCTCGCATTCAATTAAAACTAGTAGAACAAATGAATCAGACTTTTTCAGCAATCGTATCGAATAATCTGAATAATATTATGAAAATTTTAACTTCTTTAACGATTATTTTAACTATACCGACAATCGTCGGCAGTATCTATGGAATGAACATTAAGTTACCTATTGCTGAAAGGGATGATGCCTTTATATGGCTAGTTCTATTAACATTATTTATTTGTATCGTAACTACCTATTATTTAAAAAAAGGGAAGTTTTTATAAAAAAGCCCTCTTGTGGAAATGGAAAAAAGATTGTACACTTGAATCAACTAATTAATGACGAGGTTGAAAACAATGCGTGAAAAAAAACAAACAAGTACTTTTGCTAAAGTAACAAAATTTGTCATTTGGACAATGCTGATTTTAACGATTGGATCTGTTGTATTGACTGCTGTAATGAGTGTCATGTAAAAATAAAATAGGCTCTATAATTTATGGGACTGATGAATCAGAATTGATTCTTCAGCCCCATTTTTATTTTAGGTATTAAAAAACATATCGTTCTCTAGTATGATTAAATCACGACAAAATAAACAACTGAGAGGACGATATGCTATATGAATGATTCTATCAAAAAAATGCTGCGATTAATAGAGAAAGATTTGATGATTACAGAGGTCTCTTACGAGACCTTTCAGAAGAAAAAGACGTTGATCGTCGATGCTGTTTTCTCACCTGCTCCCCATACCTGTAGAAATTGTGGTTCTACTGTGGTAGATGGAAACGGGAAAGTAATTGTAGTGAAAAATGGGAAGAAGGAAACGATTGTCCGCTTTGAACAATACAATCACATGCCTTTGGTTATGCGCTTAAAAAAGCAGCGCTATACCTGTAAAAACTGTCGAACCCATTGGACGGCTCAAAGTTATTTTGTTCAACCCAGACATTCAATCGCGAATCATGTCAGATATAAAATTGCTTCTTTACTGACTGAAAAAGTATCTTTATCTTTTATTGCGAAAAATTGTCAGGTATCTTTGACCACCGTTATTCGTACGTTGAAAGAGTTTAAAAGCTACTTACCAAAGCAATCTAAGAGGATTCTCCCCAGAGTATTGATGGTTGATGAATTTCGTTCGCACGCTTCCATAGAAGATAAAATGAGCTTTATTTGCGCAGATGGCGAAACAGGACAATTAATTGATGTCTTGCCTACGCGTAAATTGCCTCGATTAACAAGCTATTTCTTAGGCTGCGCTAATCCTGAAGAAGTAAAATTTTTAGTCACAGACATGAACGCCGCCTACTTCCAGCTTACCAAACGTATTCTGCCAAATGCGAAAGTAGTGATTGATCGGTTTCATATTATCAAACACATGAATCAAGCCTTTAATGAGTTGCGTATCCGTGAAATGAATGAACTTCGTAAAGTAGGACAGAAAAGTCAGGCAGAAAAACTGAAAAAGAACTGGCGCTTTTTGCTAAAAAATCGTGCAAACATCAACCATTATGAATACAAAACATGGAAAAGTTTTCGAGCACCAAAATACCCATTTCTTACGGAAGCGATGATGATTGATCGATTGCTTGGCTTTTCTACGTCCCTGAAGGAGGCGTATCCCTATTTTCATGAATTAGTTGAAGCCTTTCGAGACAAAGACCCTGACTTATTTTTCTCCTTATTGGCAGAACTTCCCGAAACGTTAGATGACGGCTTTCGGGAAAAGCTCCAAAACCTTCTGACCTATGAAGAAGGCATCACCAACGCGATGATCTATCCTTACACCAATGGAAAAATAGAAGCGAAGAATACCCATATAAAGACAATGAAACGAGTATCCTACGGATTTAAATCATTTGAGAACATGAGAATTAGAATCTTTTTGATCAATCAATTAATCAAAGTAAGATAACAAAAAATCTGAGCCAGAATGAGGTTCATTCTGACCCAGATTTGATTTTGTACAACCCATCAGTCCTTATTGACAAAGAGCCATAAAATATAGCTATCAGCTGCTGAAAAGGACCTGAACCACTGCGAGGTGGCTCAGGTCCTTTTTGCGAGTTTCAATAGTTCTTTTGCATGTTCGAGTGTGAGTTTTGTAATCTCACTTCCAGCCAGCATACGTGCAATTTCTTCTTCTCTTTCTTTTGTTTTCAACTCTGAAACAGAAGTTTGCGTACGTCCATCAATCACTGCTTTCACAATATAATATTGATAGTCGGCGACTGCAGCAACTTGAGGCAGATGAGTGATGCACAAAACTTGAGAGTATTTCGATATTTGAGAAATTTTATCTGCGATGGCCTGTGCAACTCTTCCGCTCACACCTGTATCCACTTCATCAAAAATAATACTTGTCACACCTTGCTCAGAAGAAAAAATAGTTTTCAAAGCAAGCAACATCCGAGACAGTTCGCCACCAGAAGCGACTTTCACCAAAGGCTTCAGTGGCTCTCCTGGATTGGTCGTAATGTAAAATTCGATTTGGTCAAATCCATCATGATTCAATTGTCTATTTTCTTCTTTTAAGAAACGTACCTCAAACTCAGTGTTTTCCATATACAGACTTTTCAATTCATGCAGAATGGATTTTTCCAATTCTTTTGCGATTTTTTTACGCGCTTCATGAAGATCTGCGGCTTGTTGCTGAAGTAGAAGCTCTTTTTGCTCTAGTTCCTCTTTCATTTTGTCCAATTGACCTTCTGAAAAATCAGAAGAAGCTAGCTCTTCGGTGATTTCGTCATAGTAAGCCAATATTGACTCAATGGATTCGCCGTATTTACGTTTCAACTGTCGGATTAATTCTAAACGTTGCGTAACTTCTTCTAAACGACTCTCATCTAACTCCAATAAATCAATCTGACGACTCATATCGCCGATTGCATCTTGCAGCAAATAGTAAGCACTTTGGATATTTTCATAAATTGCTTCATACTCCACATCTAGATGGGCGATCCCTTGCAGTTCTGAAACGGCCAAGCCAACACCATCTACACTGTTTTGTTCATTATTCGTCAGTGCTCCGTAACCTGCAGCTAATCCATCAGCAATTTTTTGATAATTGCTAAGTTTTTCTCTTTCTTCTTTTAATTTCTCTTCTTCTCCGACTTGCAAATCAGCAGCAGCTATTTCTTCTTGCTGGAAATGGAGCATATCTATTCTCTGAACATAGGATTTTTCATTTTGCTGCACTTTTCGTACCCTTTTTTCCAGCTCACGATAAGAGATATATTCTTGCTGATAACTCTTTTTCTTCTGTTGGAAAGCTACATCTCCAAAACGATCCAATAAAGCAAGATGTGATTCAGGCTGGAGCAGTTCCTGATGTTCGTTTTGTCCTTGGATATCTACTAAATAACTGCCGATTCTTCTCAGATTAGCTAATGTGATAATATGACCATTCACTCGACAAACATTTTTTCCAGTTAAGGACATATCCCGTCGAACAATCAGATTGTCCTCATCTGTTTCGATCCCTAATTCAACCATCAGTTCAGAGAATCCTTCTTGTTTTGGTAGTTCAAACAACCCTTCAAGCACACATTTTTCTGCTCCTTGACGTATATAATCGCTTGAACCTCTTCCTCCTGCTAACAGACCTAAAGCATCGATAATAATGGATTTACCCGCACCAGTCTCTCCGGTCAGCGCGGTCATTCCTTCGTGAAAAGAAAGCCGCAATTCCGGAATAATCGCAAAGTTAGTAATACTGATTTCTTGTAGCATCACATTCGCTCCTCAACTTAAAGGTAATGCAGGAAGTCTTTCTTCAATAAAACTGCCTGGTCTTCAGTTCGTGTAATCATCAAAACATTATCGTCATCATTGATAATCGAAAATAATTCTTTCTTGTAACGTTTATCAATCAAATTTGCTGCTGCCGAAGCATTTCCCGGCAATGTTTTCAAAATAACAAATTTTTCCATTTGGTCAACTGCCACGAAAGCGTCTTTTAATAGTTTTTCCAATTTAGTATTTACATCTTCGTTTGTTTCAGCTGGTATGCTATAACGGTAGCCGCCATCTGAAGCCGGTACCTTGATCAGTTTCAGTTCCTTTATATCTCTGGAAATCGTAGCTTGAGTAACAGATATTCCTTTGCTTTTCAGGATTTCAACAAATTCTTCCTGCTTTCGGATATCTTGCTCACTCAACAATCGAGTAATCAAACGATGCCGATCTTTTTTTCTCATTACGTCTTCGCTCCTTAGCATATTCTTCTTAATCAATGATAGCTTATTTCCTTGGTATAATAAAGAAGAATCCGCATACTTCTCACTTGATTTTCACAGTTACAATTTATTTATGGTCAAACTGTTCGTGTGCATTTGAAACCACTTCTGCCATATTAATAGCTGAATTGATTGTTCCGCTTTCGGGTACTTTCCTCAAGTGAGCCAAGAACTCGATATTTCCTTCTCCCCCCGTGATCGGAGAATAACTTAATTCCAGCACATCATATCCACCTTGTGCCGCAAATGACAAAATGTCTTCTAAAACTTTTTGATGGGTCTGAGGGTCACGAACAATTCCGTTTTTCCCTACAGCTTCTCTGCCTGCTTCGAATTGGGGTTTGATTAAAGCAATCACTTCTCCCTCTTCTTTTAAAATAGCATGTAATGGAGGCAGCATCAGTTTTAGTGAAATAAAAGAAACATCGATAACAGCAACTTCTGGAATTCCTAAGGTAAAGTCTTCGGGTTTTGCATAACGAAAATTCACTCTTTCCATTACGACGACTCTAGGATCTTGTCTTATTTTCCAAGCTAGCTGATTGTAGCCAACGTCTAAAGCATAACTCATTTTTGCGCCATTTTGCAAAGCTGCATCAGTAAATCCGCCAGTGGATGCACCAATATCTAACAATGTTTTTCCTTCAACAGATAGATCAAATGCTTTGAGTGCTTTTTCTAATTTTAATCCCCCTCGAGAAACATAAGGAAGTTTTTTACCTTTGACTCTTAATTCACTACTCACTGGAATTTTTTCTCCCGGTTTATCAAACCGCTCGTTTTTTTCGTTGTAAATCAAACCAGCCATCACTGAACGTTTGGCTTGTTCTCTTGTTTCAAATAATCCTTGTTTGACCGCTAATACATCTACGCGTTCTTTTTCCATTCTTTCCCTCATTTCTCCACATCAAATTGCTTGATCATCTGGCGCATCAGCCCGCCATCAAAAGAAAAAACGTCCTCTTCTAATTTGTCTATGATCTTGTTGGCGGATAACAGCTCAATCTCCAACGCCTCACGTGTCTTTTCTAGGCCTAATAAACGCGGGTAAGTATTTTTTTCCATACGTTCATCTTTACCAGCTGTTTTCCCTAATGTTTTCGTTGTACCAATCACATCGAGTAGATCATCTCTTATCTGAAAAGCTAAACCTAAATGTTCGGCTAATCGTTGAAGTAGCAATAAGATTTCTTCAGGTTGCTTCGCTAATATGCCACCAGCCAGCAAGGCATAACGAATCAAATGCCCTGTCTTTCTTTCATGAATAAATGCTAATTCTTCTAAAGAAAGCTTTTTCGATTCGCCCTCGATATCTGCAGCTTGCCCAGCAACCATACCTTGTGATCCCGCACAAACAGCTAATTGCTGAAGCAGCAGAAGCTTAGGAGAATTACCTAAGTGTGCCATACTGATTAGCTGGAATGCTCCTGTAAGCAAACCATCTCCGGCCAATATAGCTAATGCTTCGCCGAATACTTTATGATTGGTAGGTTTTCCTCTACGAAGATCATCATTGTCCATCGCAGGCAAATCATCGTGGATCAAGGAATACGTATGCACCATTTCTAAAGCAGCTGCTACTTGATAGACGGGAACATCAATAGGCTCATCAAAGGAAGCAACGGCCGTTAAAAGTAATAAGGGACGTATTCTTTTCCCGCCTGCTTTCACTGAATAACTCATCGCATCATAGAGTCCTCTATCCGTTGTATGCTCATCTAAAAAAGACAAGATTTCTTTTTCTACAGCAGGTAGATGAATAGCTGAAAAGTCAGTTAATCTCATCTCAGCTTTCCTCGTTTCCGTCAAAATCAACTTCTTCATTTGATTCTGTCATCATTTTCGTCAAGGTCTCTTCTGCTTTAGCTAATGTATCTTGGCAATGTTTGCTTAATTCCATTCCTCGTTTAAACGAATCTAGAGCTGATTCTAATGGAACGTCTCCTTGTTCTAACTGCATGACAATTTTTTCTAATTCTTGCAGTGACTCTTCAAAAGTTGGATTTTCCATATTTTTATTCTCCTTTGTCTATCTCTTGTACTTGTCCTTTAACGATTCCATCTTGATAATGGATCGTCAGCAAATCCCCTTGATGAATCTCGGTGACACTTTTTACTACTTGATCATTTAACGTCGTATAGCTGTAGCCTCTTCCCATGATTTTCAATGGACTCAACAAATCAAGAGATTGAACAGCTTGAGCAAAACGCTGCTGCTGTTGTTTCATATATTGTTGGATTTTCTCTTCTAAGCGTTTTTCTAGATAAGCAGTTTCTTGGCGAGCTGCTTTAACTCGATAAAGCGGAGCCACTTGTTCCAATTGGTGGCTTAATGCGATCGTTTGTTTTTCTTTCGCATGATAAATTTGCTGTGTAGCTTGATATAATCGCTGTTTCAACTGGTCTAATTTGATGGTCTGACCTTCATACAATCTTTCAGGCTGCCGAAATACATAGGAACGTCGAGCACGCTCGAACCGTTCTTGTTTGCGCTGGATCTGGCGTACAAACGCCTGCTGCAATCTAGCTTGCCGTTCTTGAATGCGCATCAACTCTTCTGACAAAACAGGAACAGCTAATTCTGCAGCTGCTGTTGGAGTGGCAGCCCGAACATCTGCTACTAAATCAGCGATCGTGGTATCTGTTTCATGTCCTACAGATGAAATCACCGGCGTATTAGCTTGATAAATCGCCCGAGCAACCCGCTCTTCATTAAACGGCCATAAATCCTCAATCGAACCACCCCCACGACCGATGATCATTGTATCGAAATTGCCCATCTCTTCTACTCTCTGGATATTCCTGACAACATTGTCCGCTGCTTGGTTTCCTTGTACAACTGTTGGGAACAAAACCAATTGGACAATTGGATATCTTCTTTTCACCGTCGTGATGATATCGCGGATAACCGCTCCGCTTGGACTGGTAAGGACCGCGATTCGCTTTGGGAAACGTGGCAGCATTTTTTTAGGCCCTTGAAAAAGGCCTTCCTTCATCAGCTTTTCTTTTCGTTCTTCCAATTCTTGATATAAAGCACCTATTCCATCAGGCTCCATGTGCTCTACATAGATTTGATAAGAACCTCCCGCTTCATATAATGAAATACGCCCAACGACAAGGACTTTCATTCCTTCTTTTGGCTGGAATCGTAATTTTTGGAATGCTCCTTTGAACATAATAGCAGATATTTTTGCATGGTCATCTTTTAAGCTGAAATATTGATGGGCATTGGCACGTAAACGGAAATTCGATATTTCGCCTGTTAAATATACGCGTTCTAAATAAGGATCGGCATCAAATTTTCTTTTCAAATACTTCGTTAATGTAGTGACAGTTAAATATTCTTGTGCCATCTATTCACCTGCTCCAAAAGCTTCGGCAGATTTTACGGTTTGATACATCAGCATCGTGATAGTCATTGGCCCTACACCCTTTGGCACAGGAGTGATCCAGCCTGCAATAGGCTCCACTTCATCAAATTTCACATCACCGATCAGCTTACCGTTAGCATCACGATTCATCCCTACATCTATCACTACAGCACCTGGTTTTACGAATTCTTTTGTGACAAAATGTCCACGTCCTATTGCTACGACTAAAATATCTGCTTCTTGTGCCAGTTCAGCCAGATTTTCGGTTTTAGAATGAGCAACAGTAACAGTTGCATCTGCCATCAAGAGTAGCTGAGCCATCGGTTTACCGACGATATTGCTTCGTCCGATAACTACTGCTCGTTTACCCGCCGGATCGATAGAATAAGCTTCAAACATTTTCATGATGCCGTATGGAGTACAAGGAATCTTGTCCGGTTTACCCGCAAGGAGTCTGCCTAAATTCATCGGATGAAAACCGTCTACGTCTTTTTCAGGGCGGATAGCTAACAGGATCTTTTCTTCATCTATATGCTTTGGCAATGGTAATTGGACCAATATACCATGAAAACTAGGATCTTGATTGTATTTTTCAATTTCTGCAAGTAGTTCGTCTTCAGAAATCGTCTCAGGATAACGCTCTACCAATGAATGGATTCCGATTTCTTTTGCTACACGTTCTTTATTTCTTACATAGATTTGGCTGGCTGGATTTTCCCCTACCAATAAAACGACTAATCCGGGATGGATACCATTATCTTTCAATTTTTGGATTTTTTCAGCAATCTCTGCCTGCATTTTTTCAGCTAATTCTTTTCCGTTAATCAATTCTGCCATCTAACCACTCCCAGATATTTTTTGTGTTTTCATTCTACCATAGAATTTTCCCGATTTATAACAGGTTTATGATGATTCATAGAAAAAAGCTAGGACTTACGCCCCAGCTTCTAATTCTTTCAATACATTGGATAAAACACCGTTGACGAATTTACGTGAACGGTCATCACTAAATGTTTTTGCCAACTCGATTGCTTCATTTAAAGCAACAGCCGCTGGTACATCTGTCACATAAGTCATTTCAAAAATCGCGATACGCAAGATCACCAAATCCATTTTTGAGATCCGATTGATGTGCCAATTGTTTTTTAAATGTTTTTCAATCACTTTATCCAATTCATCTTTTTTTGCACAGACACCGCCAACTAGCGTATCAAGATAAACAGGAACAAACTCTGATTCATCTTCGTTGATCATGTCGCGGTGGTCTAATTCGATTGCGTTGAAAATCGCATCTTCTTTTGTTAGGTCTGCATTGAAGTCTAATGGAAATAAAGCCTGCAATGCCATTTCCCGAATCTCGTGTCTTGATAATTCTTTATTCATTCTCTTCCTCTTCGTCTTCAAAAAGTTCTTCGATTGTTGGTTGTTCTAATTTTTCAGGAACAACAGCTACTACATGGATATTGACTTCAGATAAATCGATATCCGTCATGAAAAGGACTTGCTGGCTGACCCGTTCCTGCATTTCCATTGCTACTTTAGGAACTGAAACACCATATTCTAGATAACAGTAAAGATCTACTTTCAAGCCATCTTCCTCGTTTGCTAAGTAAACACCTTTTCCGTGAGCTGCACGTCCTAATAATTCAGTGACATTGCTGGCAAAAGTTCCGCGCATTCCGTATACGCCTTCTACTTTAGAAGCTGCAATCCCGATAATTACTTCGATGACTTCAGGAGCGATCACGATCTCTCCTAAATCTTGGTTTGCGTTTAAAATCAAATTTTTTTCATCTGCCATTTATTTATTCCTCCCTTTGCCTAAGCACGAGATACATCCGAATTCTCTATGATGCGGCATAGTGATCACGTGGTAAGAAAACTGCCGCCGATCAGCTGCAAACTGCTATGAATTGGAGAAAACACCCAACTTTATTATCTCTTACAGCTTAAAAGTTCTTCTATAGTGTATCATTAAATCGAGTGATTTTCTATAACAAAGTCTGTGAACACTGATTTTTACGCTTACTTCTTCTATTGATGAAACTATAAGATGATCAATTCTTTTGGTGAACGAGTCAACACACGATTTCCATCTTCTGTGATCAACAAGTCATCCTCAATACGTACTCCACCGATTCCTGGTAAGTAGATCCCTGGTTCATCAGTGATCACATTTCCTGGTACAAATTGCTTTTCTGCACGAGAAGAAACGTTTGGTCCTTCGTGGATCTCTAAACCGATCCCATGTCCTGTAGAATGTCCAAATGCTTCCCCGTAACCATGTTTTGAAATATAATCTCTAGCAACTGCATCTAATTGGACACCAGTCATTCCTGGTTTTGCAGCATCAATAACTGCTAATTGAGCATCTAAGACTATTTGATAAATTTCTTTTAATTTTTCCCCAGGATCACCAATAGCGAATGTACGTGTCATATCGGAAACGTACCCTTCGTAATAGCAACCAAAGTCCAATGTGATCAAGTCACCTTGTTCGATGATTTTTTTGCTTGCTACACCATGCGGCATAGCCGAACGCAATCCGCTAGCAACGATCGTATCAAAAGAAACACCTGAAGCGCCAAGAGAACGCATATAAAAGTCTAGTTGATTTGCGACTTCAATCTCAGTCATGCCCGGTTGGATCATTTTCAGGATGTGATCATATGCCATATCCGCAATATGACATGCTTTTTCGATAATAGCGATTTCTTCTTCATCTTTCACTTCTCTGAGTTCTTCGATCATCTGTGAAACAGGTACTAATTCCGCATCGATGATTTCTTCTAAAACCGAATATTCTAAAAATGAGACTGTTGTTTCCTCAAAAGCTAATGAGTGCAGTTCTTCTTTGCGTACTAAGTTTGCTACCTCATCAAAAATAGGTCCGACATTTTTAATAATTTCAAACCCTTGAGCCTGCGCTGCCGCCTGCTCGGTATAACGAAAATCAGTAATAAAAAATGCTTTTTCCAAAGTAATAACAGCTAATCCTGTCGTACCTGTAAAGTTCGTTAAGTAACGAAGATTGTACGGACTGGTAACCAAAAATGAATCCAAATTTTCTTCTTGCATTTTTTTGCGCAATTTTTCTACACGTAGCATCATAATGAAACTCCCTCTTTCTTTGCACGCTTTTTTCCATTATAGCAAACTTTTCTTCGTACACGACAGTTAAATAAAAATTTCCGGAAAACTTCTTTTTATTTTAAATAAATAAAGCCAAAAAGGAGTCACAGTCTCGCTGCAACTCCTTTTAGTTTACTATTTTGTAAAAACTTATGATCGTTTTCCAAAGAAAAATGAGACAACTGCTACCAAAATCACTGCGCCTAAAATAGATGGAATAAGTGCCATACCTGCAGCTTTTGGTCCCCATTCGCCGAAAATCGCTTGTCCAATACTTGAACCGACTAGTCCAGCAATGATATTCGTTACACAGCCCATCGAATTTCCTTTACTGGTGATCGCACCTGCAATTGCTCCGATCACGGCTCCAACAATCAATGTCCATAACCAACTCATAATATAACCTCCTTCTTTGCTAATCAATTTTAGCATATGGGATTTAAAGGGGACAAATAATTGGTTTTGCTATTTCATATTTTCTTCTGCAAAGTAAAAAAATAAAGAAAACCTCCTCTTAGAAGTTTTCTTTATTTTTTACTTGCGTTTAAACATACTACGAATACCACGTTTCACTACATCAAAGAAACTCAATGATTGTACCATTCTATCTTCATCTACATATTCTCTGATCGCACGAAGCACTTTTTTAGGTTCTTTGGAAGAAAATGTGTATGTACCATTTTTTTTCGTTTGAATGGCATATCGAGGAATCCATTTTCCCTTTAGCATGACTGATGCTAGTACATAATCCACTTCTTCCCATGGAATTTGGATATATTTGCGTCTATCTCGCGCATGGTAAAACTCAAAACCATTATCACCTATCATGATTTGCCCGTAATCTGTCAGACCCGTAAACGAAGTAGCATCAATTACCAAGTCTACTTTTGTATTGATTGATTGAACCATTTTCTCCCTCCAGATATTTGTTTATGAACAGTATACTATATAAAAAAAGCTCGGGACAACGCCCGAGCTATATTTTTATGGATTATAAAAGTCCGATGACGTGTCCAACAACACCGACTACGAATAAACCAAGGATGATAACGATTGGAGAAACCTTTTTCTTAAGCAACCACATACATAACAATGTTAATCCTAATGCAGCTAAACCAGGAATCAATTGGTCTAAGTTGTCTTGTAATGTTGTTACCTTTTCAGGAGAAAGGGCTAAGCCATTATTAACTTGTTCAAATGCACTCTTGATTCCTTCACCACCTGAAGGCAATTTATCCCATTCGATGTAAGCACCTTTATCTAATTTTACAGTTGATACAACTGGTAAGAATTTGATTGATACCCATCTTTGTACAAGGGCAGCTAATACGAACATCCCTAAAATTGAAGCACCTTTTGTTACGTCTTGTAACAATCCGCCAGAAAGGTCATCAGTAATTTTAGAACCAGCTTTGTAGCCAAATTCTTGTGTATACCACATGAATGCCCAACGAATAATGTTCCAACCTAAGAAGAAGATGATTGGTCCAAGGATATTTCCTCCCATAGCTAATGAAGCACCTAGTGCACCTAGCATTGGACGTACTGTAAACCAGAACACTGGGTCACCAACACCAGCTAAAGGACCCATCATACCTACTTTAACCCCTTGAATCGCTACATCATCAACAGGCGCGCCATTCGCACGTTCTTCTTCCAGAGCCAATGTAACCCCTAAAATTGGAGAAGCAATGTATGGGTGTGTATTAAAGAATTCCAAGTGACGTTTTAATGCTGCAGAACGTTCTTCTTTTGTTTTGTATAATTTTTTGATTGCTGGAATCATAGAAAATGCCCAGCCACCGTTTTGCATACGTTCGTAGTTCCATGAACCTTGAATGAAGGTAGAGCGCCACGCAACAGCTAAACGATCTTTTTTTGATAATTTGATTTTTTCTTCTGCCATTTTATTTTCCTCCTTCAAGATTAATAGTCATTCAAAATGTCGCCTAAAGGGTCACCAGAGTTGCTTCCGCCTCCATTATTTGATGAACCACCCATTTTAGAAAGGTTCAAGTAAATAAGAGCTAATGCAACACCTAAAGCACCTAGAGCAATCAATGTTAATTGAGAAATTGCAGCTACAACGAAACCAATAACGAAGAATGGCCATACTTCTTTTGTAGCCATCATGTTGATTACCAAAGCGTAACCTACAGCTACGACCATTCCCCCACCGATAGCCATACCATCTGTTAACCATGCTGGCATTGATTCAAGGAATGATTGCACAGTTTGTGCTGGGATAAATAGCAACGCTGCTGCTGGGACCGCGATACGAACCCCTTGTAAACATACAGCAATGATGTGCCACATTTCAACCTTACGGATGTTTCCTTCTTCAGCAGCCGCATCCATCAAATGAACGATTGGAACAGCGATTGTACGTACGATCATTGTTAAGAACAACCCTGCAACAGCCAAAGGAACGGCAATCGCGATCGCAGAAGGAACACCTTTAACACCTTGTCCACCTAAAACTAAAATAATTGCTGATGCTACTGATGCTAATGCAGCATCTGGTGCTACAGCGGCACCGATATTTGCCCAACCTAAAGCGATCATCTGAAGCGTACCGCCAAGTACGATACCAGCTTCGAGGTTACCGGTAACTAAACCGATCAATGTACATGCCACTAGTGGTTGATGAAATTGAAATTCATCAAGAATACCTTCCATACCAGCTAGAAAGGCAACTAATACGACTAAAATTATTGAAATAATAGACATGATAAGCCTCCTATAAATTTTAATATTATTTATTACGCTTTTGCTAATTCAGCTTTTGCTTTTTTCAAAATATCATCCATGTTATCGCGTGAATCATTAGGTACTTTACGTACATCGAATTTCACACCTTTTTGTTCAAGCTTCTCAAACGCTTCAACGTCTTCTTGTCCCATAGACAATACTTTACTTACAACGACTTTACCGACCGAATGCGCCATTGACCCAACATTTAATTCTTTGATGTCTACGCCACCTTCAACAGCTGTCAATACGTCTTCAGGATTTTCAAATAAAAGCAATGCTTTGGTATTTCCAAAACGAGGGTCTTTTGCTACTTCGATCATTTTGCTAATAGGAATAACATTTGCTTTTACACCTGGAGGAGCAGCTTGTTCGATTAGTCTCTTACGCAGATCATCCTTTGATACTGCATCTGAAACAACGATAATACGGTTTGGTTGCACTGCTTTTGTCCAAGCTGTCGCAACTTGTCCATGTAACAGACGTGAGTCAACACGTGCTAATACATATTTGATTTTTCCGTCTCCGACCACAGTTCCTTCTGGAAGTGCTCCTTTAGGTTGTGCGTCTTCAACTGCTGCTTTCGGTGCTTCTGCCGGTTCTAATTCTTCCGGTTTTACTTTTACACCGTCTTTTGCTGTTTCAATGATGTGTGCTGCAATTTCATGAGCAGATTCCATTGAAAAGCGTGATGCGTAGGCTTCAATCAACATTGGTAAATTCAAACCGCTGACGATTGCCCATTTATCTTTGTGCTCTTCGAATAATGTGTTTGATTGATTGAACGGTGTTCCGCCCCATAAATCAACTAAGAATAACACTTCGTCTTGATTATCAAAAGAAGCAACCGCTTCTTCCAATTTGGCTCTCAAGTCATCTGGACCTTCACTTGGTTTCAAAATCACGGCTTTGACGTTTTCTTGTTCGCCAAAGATCATTGAACCGGATTGTAAGATTCCTTCAGCAAATTGTCCATGACTTGCTAGGATAATCCCTACCATATTTATACCTCCTATTTACTTTTGTTGTAACAAATTCAAAAATATTAATAATTGCTAACCATTACAACAGAATTATTTGACCTTTTCCAACAACCATTCTTGCTACACCTTTTTGATTTTCGCTAGTAGTTCCATCAAAAGGATTTTCCTGTCAGCAGGTACTTTTCGAATCTCTAACTCCACTTCTTGACTGTTCAAGTAACGAAAGGAATCAATATCTTGTTGATTTACTGAAACAAAATTGGTAATCATTGATTTGCCTTCAGTAAAACTCATACCGCCGATATTCAACGACTTCAACTGTACACCGCAGCGGACAACCGCTTCAACATCTTGGGGATTGGTGAATAAAAGCATCACTTTTGCTCGTGATAATAATCCACTATGATAGATTTGAATCATTTTCTGCACGGTTATTACATTTGCTGTGATCCCCGGCGGTGCAGCTTCTTTTAGTAGAAACTTTCTCAATTTATCTTGAGCGACTACATCGCTGATCACAATGATACGTTCAACACCTGTTTGCTTCGACCAAACTGTTGCGACTTGCCCGTGGATTAAACGATCATCTATACGTGCCAATCGAATATCCATCTGCAAAACTCCTTCTTCCTCACTACTTCACAGAAACCCCTATCATTTCTGTGTGAACAACCACCTCCTAGCACACACTACTATAAGCAAAAAGCGTGCCAACTTTTTTACGATACACTAATTGAATTTAAAGGATTCTTAACCAATACACAAAAACGATACACTATAAAAGTGTATCGTTTTTGTGTATTCATGGCACAGTGTATTCTTTTTTATCTAACTGATTATGGACTAGACGTAGCAGATAATACATTTCTTCTATCGGCACTTTTACTTTTATCTGATCTTCCAACAGAACAACTGAGGCTGCCAATTGGCTATAAAGAGGATCATTCGTTGTATTTGTCAATTCGTTTTCTTCCACAGTCAATGGTTCATTCCGAATAATACGTTCGATCATTCCTGCTGTGTGCATCACTAGGTTGATTTTGAATCCATATTCTTCATCGCCGATTCCCGTCGTCTGAGAGATTTGTGTAGAAAATTGCCACATTGGATCGATTAACTTACTACCATTAATAAAGATGAAGTTATCAGAGATAAACTCAACACACGTATTTTTAGCTGACTCTTCATCTAGGGAGATGAATTCAGTTTCCTCCAATTCTGATTCCATCAGCAACTGATCCAAAATGACTTCGATATTTTGATCAATAAAACGTTCTAAAGGAATAAATGGGGCTTGGATATTCAAATCAGTAATCCCAGTAGTAGCTATGATCTGATATTCTTTTTGGATAACTGGCAGTTCTTCTTTCACTTCCACAATCGACAAAGCTAGAACTTCTAATTCTGTTTCTTGACGCTTGTTTACCGCTCGTTCGATCAATTCTTTGATTCTTTGTGCTGTACCTTCGCCAGATGCGCAGATAGCCAAAACAGCTTTTTTCTTATGAATAGGTTTTGCTTCCTGAACAGATTCTACAGAAGATATTTCTGCGTAACCTCGAAAATTTTTCAATGATTCATGCAACATATCTAGATCTGTCCCTAATACTGAGACCTTTCGTACAGTTTCCAAAACTAGAGAAGTTGTTACCATATCAACAGTACGTACTGGAATTCCAGTGTCTCTTTGAATTTGCGAATTAAACGACGCAAGGGACCCCATATCTACTAAGAGTATGACCCCGCTTCCTTCATCTACTTCTTGTACATTGCGTTCAATTCGGTCCAATGCTGTTTTCGGATCCATATCCAAAGGCATGTCTACTGCTCGTACGTTCTCTGCATCTAACAACTGTTGGACAACTTGGACCATACTGCTTGCTGTGCTGTTTCCGTGAGCTGCAACGACTACACCGATTCTGCCGCTTGCTTGATTTGCCCGTAACGAGACGAGTAGAACGGTCAAGTAATAGTCTTCACTTTCTGGAATCTCCACTTGAAAATACGTTTCGATATAACTACGCACTTCTTTCGCAACAGCATATTCATCTGGAAAATCAAAAGCCATCTCACGGATGTTATCATTCGTATGCCGTTCTTCTCCTAAGTTGATTTTTTTCAAAAAAGAACTGATATGCAAGCTCATAGCATAAATAAAGTTTTGCTGAAACTCATATGGTAAAGATCTTTTGACCATTACATAAATCTGATTGGTCACTTCTATGATTTTCGGATCTACAAATTCTGCTAATTTGCTGTCTGCATTAAAAGAAAAACCATGGTCTTTATAGAAAGACTTCAGATGGATGTTGATATCTGTAGAAATGAAATGATTGATTGCTTCTTGATCCAAACCATCCGACTTCAGTAAAGCTGCTTTATCTCCGATGATATCATATAGATTATAAGGTAACTCATAGGAGTCCGATTGGATTTTCATGATCGTATCATTTGGTGCTACAGTTATCTTTGGCTCCAATATTTTAGAAAGCTCTGCCATTGCACTGCGGTTGCTTGCTAATTGAATCAATCCGCTACGAATCCCTTCTGTCAAATCATCGATTGTGATCGAGATTTCGGGTGATTGCATATGATTTAGAAATCCTCGTGCACATACTAACTGGATATTTGACTTCAATTGTCCTATATTTCCATAGGTCACACTGCCGATCAATGCTTTTGCTACATCTTCTGTCAAAGAAATCTTTCGCTGCGTGCGGTTTGCTTCGTGGGCAATCATGATTTTTACTAAATCGACTTTCTCATTTGCAGGACGTTTTTCAAAAGCCGGAAGTTTGATATTGATTGGGATACGCCGAACAAAAGTTTCTAATAGAGAAGAACCTGGGTCTTCTGTGGTCGCACCTACGATCCGTACATTTGCTTCATGGGATTTCGTTGTTTCCCCAAGACGACTGTAAGTTCCATGATCCATAAAGTAAAAGATCATTTCTTGACCTTCAGGCGGCAACCGGTGAATCTCATCCAAAAACAGCATACCGCCATCCGCTTGATCGATAATCCCCATTTTTTCTTCATCTGCGCCTGTAAAAGCACCTTTTGCGTACCCAAATAAATGACTCATCAAAAGCTCAGGGTTATTGGCATAATCAGCACAATTGAAAACAATCAGTTCCGTTTCCTCATCTATTACATGATGCGCTTTTGCAAAATGATACATCGCGTGTGCAAAATAAGTCTTTCCTGATCCGGTAGGTCCTGTAATCAAACAATTTAATCCTCTTGGCGGATACAAAATCGCAGCTTTTGCCTGTTCCACTGAATTTTTCATGCTGCCGTTAGCTCCAATGATTTTTGCAAAGATATCCTTAGTATCTATTTGGAGTGTATTTTTTTCTTCAGAGACCGGCGTTTCTTTGTAACTGACTACATGTTTTGTAACTGGCTTTACGTGCGTAACGAGTGTTTGATATATGTAACGTACTGGTCGTCCGTCTGTCTTTATCAGTTTTCCTTCGCGCACTAGCTGATTCAGATCTTTACTGCTATTTGTTCGCTGAATCCCTAACACTTCAGCAATTTCCTGTGTTGTTACTCCTTGATCATATTCTGCCTTTGTTAAATGAGCGGTTTTTTCTTTGACATACATATAAATTCGGTCAATGCGTTTTGCCAATGGTATCGCTCCTTTTCTATAGACTATTGTACTTAGGCTTCAAAACATAATACTATGTATTTATTTCTGTTTCGTCAACTATTTACCTGATTTTGTTTTGTTGATAACACGCGGATAGATAGAAATGTTCAATTTAAAAGAACGAAAAATCCCGATACGATTTTTATAATGGAAACAAGAAAAAGAACACTGTTTACCATATAATTATTTCACTGATAGCAAACAATATAGCTTCCATCAATTGAAAACGATAGTTATCAAAACATCCTGATTCCAAATTGGCAAAAAAATATTAAGTGTAAAAAGACAAAGTAAACTTCGTAGCCTCCACTACAACTTTTATTTTTATAAACAAAAAAGGCTGTGACAAAAGTCTTGTCACAACCTCTTTAATCATAAGATTCAATTAAGCTTCTTGAGCTACTGGATAAACAGACACTTGTTTTTTGTTACGGCCTTTACGTTCGAAACGTACTACGCCATCAACTTTTGCAAATAAAGTGTCGTCTCCACCGATACCCACGTTTACACCTGGATAGATTTTTGTACCGCGTTGACGGTAAAGAATTGATCCACCTGTAACTGTTTGTCCATCAGCACGTTTAGCACCTAGACGTTTTGATTCTGAGTCACGGCCGTTAGATGTAGAACCGCCACCTTTTTTGTGGGCAAATAATTGTAGATTCATAGATAACAACATGGTCTGCACCTCCTATTTATCATTAATTGTTTTAATTTGGATATATTCTGAGTTTTCAGCTTCTATCGATTGTAATCCTAATAAAAGATTTTCTAATAGAATCTCAGCAATATTGTTTTGTTCTTGTGTCATTCCTGAAGTGACTTCGGTATAAAGATAACCGCCTTCTTCTTCATTCATTTCAACAATCGGCTCAAAACCGGCTAATGAGGCAATCCCGTTGACAGTGCTGATCGCTAACGCAGAAACACCCGCACAAACGATATCACTTCCATAAGGACCAGCATCAGCATGCCCGGTCAAAGTGAATGAAACGATCTGACCTGCGTCATTTCGCTTAAATGTTCCTTTGATCATATATAGGCCTTCTTTCTCAAACGCTATTAAGCGTTGATCGCGTCGATAACCACTTTTGTATATGGTTGACGATGACCTTGTTTACGGTGTGAATGTTTTTTAGGTTTGTATTTGAAAGTAACGACTTTCTTTTGTTTGCCGTGTTTTTCAACAGTACCTTCAACAGTTGCACCTGCAACAGTTGGAGCGCCTACTTTTGTAGATTCTCCGCCTACTAAGATAACTTCGTCAAAAACAACTTTTTCTCCTGCTTCAACGTCAAGTTTTTCAACATAGATTGCTTGTCCCACTTCAACTTTTACTTGTTTACCACCAGTTTTAATAATTGCGTACATGCTATAAAGCACCTCCTTCTCATATACTTAGACTCGCCATCCGAAGTGACAGCATATGCTGTGCTTATTACTTGTTCTGAGCGGTTGTAGCTGTGGAGTCCACAATTACAACAGTACTAGCTTACCAGAACAGCAACCGTTAGTCAACTAAATTTAAAATCAAAAAGTAAAACAAAAATTCAAGCAATACTTCTGCTTTTCTATCCTCACAGTTCTACCAAATAAAATAGTCGCATTGTGTTTCTTTTATTCTTATAATAAAAGAAAAAGGAGGAGCATAAATGGAATACCCAAAAGAACTGATACAAGAAGCTTCTTTAAGAATGAACGGCCGTCCTGTAGAAGGATTTATCGCTGGGCAAGGACCTCTTCATCCTAAACTGATGCTCGTGGGAGAAGCCCCAGGGAAAACAGAGATTGATACGCATGTTCCTTTTAGCGGTCAAGCTGGAAAAGAATTGATGCAGGCACTTTCTTCAACTGGCTTAACACGAGAAGAGGTGTATATCACCAGTGCTGTAAGGAGCCGCCCGTATCGCGTGACTCATCGGATCAATAAACGGACACAACAGTCAGAAACTGTTTATCCAAATCGGACACCTACTCGTTCCGAAGTATTTGCGCATGCACCAATATTGGATTACGAACTGATGAAGGTCCAGCCAAAATTAATTGCGACACTTGGAAACATTGGTCTTCAACGTTTACTTGGCAAAGAATATACGGTTACCAAAAATCATGGTCAACTCTATACAGGGCCTGTCTTACAATTAACAGAACAAAAGGATGCCTACGAATGGTCAGAAAAAAACTATCGAATTCTTCCACTTTTTCATCCAGCAGCTATTTTCTACAATCGCTCCCTTGTACCTGTTATCCATCAAGACTGGCAAGTACTAGCTTCACTTTTACAGCAATATTAAAAAGAACAGACAAGACCATAAAATCTTCAGTTTACAGTCTTGTCTGTTCTTTTTCATTGTTTTAATGGCTAATTGCAGTATATTTCGCATGTAAAGCTGTCAACGCATGAGCAACTGTTTGATGTTGATGCGTGAATGTATGTTCCCACAAGTGAGAAAGTTGTTTTTCTACTTCTGGCTGCAAGGAAGTATAGATAATCGTTTGTCCTCTTTGCTCTGCTTTTTCTTGAAATTCATCAAAAACTGCACGTGCCGTCAAATCAATACTTGGTACGCCTCGCATGGAGAAAATGACACCATCGTGATGATTTAGTTCTTCCAATTTATTTTTGAGTTTTTCTGAAGACATAAAAAACAGTGGACCACTAATATACACTACTGTCCAGTTATTCAGCTTTTCCGTTTCTGGCAGCCCCATTCTTTGCCAATCGATCGTTTCTAATGAAATCGTGATAGCAGCGCTTTTGACAACAAAAAATACACAGCCGCCGATCACCCCGATCACGATAGCAATACTTAAATCAAAGATAACTGTACAAATCATCGTAAGGATAAACAATAGAACTGCTGACCAATATTTATTAGTAAATAGCTCCTTGATCGTTTCCCATTCATTCATACGCCAAGCCGTCACAATCAAAACACCTGCAAGTGCTGGCATTGGAATCTGTGACATCACTGGCGCAAAAACAAGCATGGAGAGCAGTAAGACAACTGCATGTATCATACCAGCTAATCTAGTTTGTGCACCAGATTTGATGGCCACGCTTGTACGGGCGATGGCCGCAGTAGCAGGAATCCCGCCAAAGAAAGGAAGCAACAGATTTCCAATTCCTTGCGCCATTAATTCTTGATTGCTATCTAAGGGCTTATTTGCCATTCGGCCAGCCGAAGCACCACATAGCAAGCTTTCAATCATTCCTAATAAAGCAATGCTAATAGCTGGAACTGCCACTTGTTGCAAGGCAGAAAAGCTAAAATCTCCCATATTCAAACGATTACTACTGATCAATGTTTGTGGAATCTTACCCACAGTTGCTACTGGTAAATGGAACAATAGCATAACTGCTGTTGCCAAAATGATAGCCAGCAGCGAACTAGGCATTCGTTTCGCCCATTTTTTTGGATAGATAAACATCCCTAAAATGACTAGCCCTCCCATGATCAAAGAGGCTGTGTTTATCGGAAATCCTATCGTTTGATAACTACTTAGTTTTTCAATAACGTTTGTACCTTCCGAGTGAACACCAAATAAATTATCGATCTGACCTAATGCAATAATGATAGCAATACCTGAAGTAAACCCCGTAATTACGGGTGCTGGGATAAAAGAAGTCAGTGTTCCTAATCGGAAAAGTCCTGCTGCAAGTAAAAATAGACCCGCTAAAAAAGTAGCAAGCAATACACCTTGCATTCCCTTTGTTGCCGCAATAGACATCAAGATAGCTGCCATCGCACCTGTCGGACCTGATATTTGATAAAAACCGCCTGATAAACCGCCAATAACGATACCGGCAATGATAGCCGTAATCAAACCTGCGGCCGCATCAGCTCCGCTTGATACCCCAAAAGCCAAGGCTAAAGGCAATGCTACAGCAGCTACTGTGATCCCAGCCAAAAGATCTTTCTGAAATCTTGAAAGATCATAACCTGAAAATTCTTTTTTTAGTGAGGAAACATATTTTTTGAACACCTATCTAACTCCTTTTTCATGAAATTTTCTAAAATACCATTCATTAGAATATCATATTTCATGAGATAAAGTAATATTTTTCACAAAGTTTCCTGTTAGATAAATTCTTATTTTTTCTATATTTATAAGAAAATAGAAAGCAATGCCAACAGAGCTAGCCCACCTTGTTTGAGTAAAATCCAACGATCGCTAGTCAAACTGCCATATAATGCAACAAAAAAAATAGATATTAATAGCATACTTGTGATTTCTTTAGATGCGGAAGAAAGATAAGCTCCATAAAGTAGTCCCACTCCTAATAGTCCATTGTACACTCCTTGGTTCTTAAACAATGTTTGAACAGATTTTCTGCTTAACTCTTCTTTACTCATTTTAAAAACCCTACTTGTCGTGTCAGAATCAGTTCTCACCGTTTCGATATACATGATATAAAAAAATTCAATTGCAACTAGAGTCACTAAAATTCTAGATAGTATCGTCATATCTTCTTCCTCTTTTCTGATGAGTTTTATTTTTTTGCTCCTTATAATTGTACTCGATAAGGATGTTTTTTTATTTTATTTGCCTTTGAAAACAAACAATATTGGCACAAAAAACAAAGAAAAACCGTTAGAAACCTCAGTTTCTAACGGTTTTTTAGCGTCACAGGAGGGATTCGAACCCCCGACCGTCCGCTTAGAAGGCGGATGCTCTATCCAGCTGAGCTACTATGACAAGAATCAGCGGAACATCAATAATTATAGATAATTAAATTGCTTCTGTCAATACGAAATAGTTATTTAATTAGCAAATAATGAATTATTTTGGCCCAACTACTAAATCAATCTTTTAAAACGAGACATTCTCCTTCAGCTGTTCTAAGGTTATCAATTGAAAACAGGAGCTACATTGACTTCATGCTACTCCTGTTTATTTAGATTTCCTGTATCCTTTAATTGACTTACAAATATAGAAACTTTTACATCAAGTTCGAATTGAGCCCTCGATTCAATCGATTATCTACAGGCTGCCATAATCATGTATCACAACTCGATTGTTTCTGATTCCTTTGTCATTAAGATCACACCATCACCTAATGGCAAGATTGTCGATGTCAAATCGGGATGATCCATCACAACACGAAGAAATTCATTTAATTTACGATGGATAGCTCGTTTGCCACGGGGAATCTCTTCATCTGGGAGCAAGATCGTTCCTCCTTGGAAGATGTCATCTACCATCAAAACGCCACCTTTTCTTAACAAACGTAAGCATTCAGGTAAAAATTCAATATATTTTGATTTTGCACTATCCATAAAAATAAAGTCATACGGACCAGACAACTCCGGCAAGATATCTGCTGCTTGACCTTCAAGCAAAGTCACTTTATCTGTCAGTCCTAGACGTTCATAGTTTTTTTTAGCTTTCTCGATCATGACATCGAAACGATCAATTGTCGTAACATGAGCGTTTTCTCCGATTGTCGTGGCCATGACACTTGATGAAAAACCGATAGCTGCTCCGATCTCCAAGATTCGTTCAGGCTGAAGCTGTCCAAGTAAAAATTTCAAAAATACAACTGTTTCATGGGGAATAACTGGTACTTCTGCTACATGAGCTTCTTCTTCCAGTTTGCCTAGCTCACCCGGTAATTTTTTTTGCTGGGTACGCATAAAATCCAATAGTTCTTCTTTGACTACAGGACGATGCATCATTTCATTGCGCATACTACTCCTCCTCTTCACACATTATACGAACAACTGACTAAATCTACAAGCTGCATGAGTGTTTTCTCGTGTTTCATGTTCAGAAGAGTCGTTGGATCTCTGGAATACATTTATGTTTTTAACATTCTTACAAAAATTTCTGTGTTCGTCTCCGCTTCTTTTTCAACTCTACAAAGGTATTCCATGCTGTGATTCCTGTTAGGCAAAAAGCAATCGTAAAGAATAACCCCTGAATCCATGCAAATGCCGTTTTTGAAAGGACTAGTCCAATATATGGAATCTGAAAGATGGGACTACCGATAATATTTCTCTTTTTTACTACTCCAGGCTCAATATAAGTCTTTGTATCAGCTTTTGTATAAAAATCTTCGTGGTTGTTTTCAACGGCTATTACGCGACGCGTCGAGATTTTTTTTCCTGAATTTTCATAATATGTAATAATATCTCCGACTAAAATCTCATTTGTATTTTTCGGTCGTACATATATCAGATTTCCTTGTGCATAATATGGACTCATTTCTTTGTCCTCAATAATATAAGGAGTCAAACCAAAAATTCGGGGAACCAAGACGACGAGAAGAATAAGAATTAAAAATATAATCAACGTTATAGAACTTATAAAAGTTATTTTTTTGTAATCAGGTATCGTTTTCAACTTCTTTCTTTATTCAATCCTTCTTAATCATATAATAACGATAAATTTTTTTCAAATTATAGCTGTAAAAATGTTTCCCTTTAATAATTATATGTTTCTAATTCTATTTCCTCATCTTTATCTCATTTTTTATTATAAATAATTGACGTTAGTTTAAAAAACGTTTACCCTAACATTACAAGTTTTAGAAAGGAATACCTTTATGTCTTTTTTTAATAACATATATAATAAAAAAGAATCTTTTTATTTACGTATAAAGTGGAGCATAATCATTATATTATCATTGTTATTTTTAACAGGAATTGCTTATTTCTTTTATTTTATTTTTTCTCCTGCGGACAGCAATCAAATGAAAGAAATAAAAGATTCGTGGGTTTTCTATACAAAAGATGATCCTGATTTTAAGTTTGACAGCAAGTACACTCGTACGATTCCTACCGTGGATAAAGACGAAACATTCATTATGGAAACGACACTTGAAAAACCGTTGGACGAAGCAAATTTACTAATCAAAGGAAACCATCAATGGATTACTGTATATCTAGGCGAAAAGATTTTATACCAACGGAAAGATTATCAGGAAGAAAGCAATCCCGGACTCTCATTGGCTGTGATAGATTTACCAGCAAATTATATCGGAAAAAAATTGACCCTTACAGTCTCATCTCCTTATCAGAACTATGCTGGACTGCCACCGAAAGTTTATCTAGGAACAACTGGACCATTGATTAGTTTTATTTATTCACAATCAGTGCCGCAAGTATTGACGATGATAATCGCTGTTTTTATCGCTATAGGGACCTTTTTCTATACGATCTACTTGATGTATAAACAAAAACGTCTTGAATACTCACTTATTCTCTTAAGTTGCTTTGCTTTGGCATTAGGATTTGAAGCTGTATCAGAAGATATTTTAAGTGGTATTCTTTTTGAACCATTCGTTCATTCTTTTTTATCTCATTTATTTATTATCTTAACGTCAGCTTTCATCATCTGCTACTATTGGAGCCGAATGTTTTACTATAAAAAATGGTACGGAATTTTTTGTACGTTCCAACTTTTGATTTTTATCGGCGTTCTGCTTTATGCAACTTTTACTCCTGCAGAACTTCCTGAATTAATGCCGATTGCTAATATTGCTAGTGTTATAAGCACTTTAGTCACTTCACTTGCATGCATTGGCGAAGCATATAAGAATAACCGTTTTTATGTAGCTTGTACACCTTGGATCGTCTTGGTAGCCATTATCCATTGCTTGATTTACATCCAAACGGCATTAGGTATCTATCAAACAACGATCAATTGGTCTACGATTTTATATATTATCATTCTAATCGTTATTATCAGCTACAATCTAATCGATCACATCTTAAATACCGACAAAGATCGGAGACAAGTAGATTTCTTAAAAATCAAAAATGATTTGTTGGAGCAACATTATGAGCAGCTTCGACAGCATATCCAAGAAGTAAATACACTTCGCCTGGAATTTGTCCAAGAGATGGAGAATCTGCAAGATTTAATGCATACGGACCAAACAAAAGCTAAAAACTATGTGGAAAAGATATTAGAAGAAGCAAAAAATTTCGAAATGCTGTGTTCTTTTTGCAACCACCAGGTGACAAATCTTATCTTAGCGCGTTACCAGAAGTTAGCTGCCAAACGGAATATTCAGATAACCTTCCAAGCAGATCTTCCCGAAGAACTTCCTATCAACGATGACGATCTGGCTCAACTTTTGATCCACGCTTTAGAGCATTCCTTTAGAGAAACTCATGCCATCGAAAATCCACTGTATCGAAAAATTTATTTGTCGATACACGAACAAGAGGAACATTTCGTCATTTGTTGCGAACATAGTGCACATTACGATACAAACCTATTTAGTCGAGGCATCACAGAAGAATTAGATGATCAGGAACGTTTTGACTTAATGATGATGAAAGACGTAGCGGATCGTTACACAGGAACACTAACGCAGGAAAAAGATACTTTCATTGATCGGATCACTGTTCAACTCTCTCGAAATTACCCGAATCCTGTATAAAAAATGGCTCTATAATTTATGGGACTGATGAATCAGAATTGATTCTTCAGCCCCATTTTCATTTTAGGTATTAAAAAACATATCGTTCTCTAGTATGATTAAATCACCACAAAATAAACAACTGAGAGGACGATACGCTATATGAATGATTCTATCAAAAAAATGCTGAGAATAACAGAGAAAGATTTGATGATTACAGAGGTCTCTTACGAGACCCTTCAGAAGAAAAAGACGTTGGTCGTCGATGCTGTTCTCTCGCCTACTCCTCGTGCTTGTAGAAGTTGTGGTTCTACTGTGGTAGATGGAAACGGGAAAGCAATTATAGTGAAAAATGGAAAAAAGGAAACGATTGTCCGTTTTGAACAATACAATCATATGCCTTTGGTTATGCGCCTAAAAAAGCAACGCTATACCTGTAAAAACTGTCGCACCCATTGGACGGCTCAAAGTTATTTTGTCCAACCCAGACATTCAATCGCAAATCATGTTAGATATAAAATTGCTTCTTTACTGACTGAAAAAGTATCTTTATCTTTTATTGCGAAAAGCTGTCAGGTATCTTTGACCACCGTTATTCGTACATTGAAAGAGTTTAAAAGCTATTTACCAAAGCAATCTAAGAAGATCCTCCCCAGAGTATTGATGGTTGACGAATTTCGTTCGCATGCTTCCATAGAAGATAAGATGAGCTTTATTTGCGCGGATGGCGAAACAGGAAAATTAATAGATGTTTTGCCTACGCGTAAATTACCTCGATTAACAAGCTATTTCTTAGGTTGTACCAATCCAGAAGAAGTAGAATTCTTGGTGACAGACATGAACGCCGCCTACTTCCAGCTCACCAAACGTGTTCTGCCAAATGCGAAAGTCGTGATTGATCGGTTTCATATTGTCAAACACATGAATCAAGCGTTCAATGAGTTGCGTATCCGTGAAATGAATGAACTTCGTAAAGCCGGACAGAAAAGCCAGGCAGAAAAACTGAAAAAGAACTGGCGCTTTTTGCTAAAAAATCGTGCAAACATCAACCATTATGAATACAAAACATGGAAAAGTTTCCGAGCACCAAAATACCCATTTCTTACTGAAGCAATGATGATTGATCGATTGCTTGAGTTTTCTCCGCCCCTAAAGGAGGCGTATCCCTTTTTTCATGAATTAGTTGAAGCCTTTCGAGACAAAGACCCTGACTTATTTTTCTCCTTATTGGCAGAACTTCCCGAAACGTTAGATGACAGCTTTCGGGAAAAGCTTCAAAACCTTCTGACCTATGAAGAAGGCATCACCAACGCAATGATCTATCCTTATTCCAATGGAAAAATAGAAGCGAAGAATACCCACATAAAGACAATGAAACGAGTATCCTACGGATTTAAATCATTTGAGAACATGAGAATTAGAATCTTTTTGATCAATCAATTAATCAATGTAAGATAACAAAAAATCTGAGCCAGAATGTGGTTCATTCTGACTCAGATTTGATTTTGCACAACTCATCAGTCCTTATTGACAAAGAGCCTAAAAAATAGCGGAATCCATATATGTGGATTCCGCTATTTTTTATTTTCAATAAAGTAAGGTAAGCAATTCTTCTGGTTCTATCGCACCAAAATATTTCTTCACATCAATTTGGCTGACTATTTTTGATAGAGATGCTTTATCATATTTCTGTCCAACCAATTTTTTTTCCACGTCAGAGATATCTCCTAGTCCGAAGAAATCGCCAAAGATTTTTGCTTCTTTGATCATTCCTTCTGAGACATTCAAATGGACTTCAATCGAACCGATAGAAAAACGTTTTTGGCGAGAGAAATTGAAATCTGGAGACTTCCCGTAATTCCAATCCCAATTTCGATAATATTCCTCAGAGATTCGATTGATTTTTTTCCAATCTTCATCAGTCAATTCGTACGTTTTTACTTCTTCTACTGACTCTACGCCGAAAATTTTCAACAAGATTTCTTGACGAAATTCTTCTGTTGTCATTTTTTGCTTTTCTTCTGGAAGAAATGGTTTGATATTCGTTACACGAGAACGGATCGATTTGATTCCTTTTGATTCGATTTTGTCTTTTTTTACTTTTAATGCATTGACTACTTCATTGATATCAGAGTCGAACATAATTGTTCCATGAGCAAACATCCGACCGTTGGTAGCATACATCGCGTTGCCAGAAAATTTCATGCCATCAATGACTAGATCATTTCGGCCTTTCAATTCCGCCCCAGCAACACCCAATTCATGAAGTGCTTGGATGATTGGCTGTGTTACTTTCGCAAAGTCACGGAATGAATCCCCATCATCAGGCATGATAAAACTAAAGTTCAGGTTTCCAAAATCATGGTAGACAGCTCCGCCTCCACTTAAGCGACGGACAACATGAATGCCATTTTCTTCCACATAATCTCGATTGATTTCTTCAAGCGTATTTTGGTTTCTGCCGATGATGATTGAAGGTTCATTGATATAAAAGAGCAAAATAGGTTCATCTAAAGGCATTTCTTGCAGCAAATATTGTTCAATTGCTAAATTGATTCTTGGGTCGTGGTTTTCATTTGGTACAAAAATCATGTTCTTCCTCCTAAATGTTAAACACTTTGTCAACTGCAGCAAGTTCTATATCAATCCCTTTGCCTGCTGCCTTTTGCGCTTCATTTTTCAATTGTTCTAAATCACCAAACTGAGGTAGGTGTGTAAGTACAAGTTTCTTTACGTTAGCTGATTTCGCAAGTTCTCCAGCTTCTTTTGAAGTGAAATGGGCATGATGATGTTCATTTCCTTCAAAAAGATAGGTATCTGCTAGAAACAAATCAGCATCTTTCGCAAAATCAGCGAAACTTTCCAAATAACCTGAATCACCTGTAAATACGAATACTTTCCCCGTTGTTTCTTCTACGATACGCATGGCGTAACATACTACTGGATGGATTGTTTCCATAAAAGTAATCAGAAAAGGACCAATTTTTAATTCTTCAGCTTCAAAATAAGGATGTCCTTTTGAGACATTTTCCAACGTCAATTCTTCAAAGTGAATGGAATCTTTTGTGTGTCCATAAATTGAAAGCAATGTCTCCGGATTTCTCTTAGGATGAAGTTGCCAGTAATACTGTAATACACCAAGGTCAGCAATATGATCATGATGATAATGGCTAAGGATCACAGCATCTAGATCAAGTGGATCAAGGTGTTCTTGTAATTTGATCAGCGTAGCACTACCTGCATCGATCAACAAATTGAACCCGTCAGATTGAAGCAAATAACCTGTTGTCCCTTGATTTTTATAAGGATACGCTCCTAAGCATCCTAAAACAGTTAATTTCATCGTACATTCCCCCTCAAAGATTTATCCTACCACAAAAGTTATTTTTTTGATGAATAAACTGCTTACATGCTAAGTAAAATAGGCGTCTGGACCTCCTTTTTCAATCCGTGCTTGTTCATAAAATTCTGCAACTGACACATTCACATAAACAATGACCCACAAAAGACCGATGAACAAAGCGATTGCTCCTAGCAAATACCAGCCGATAAAAGACAGCTGCAACAAAATATACGTACCAATTCTATCTTTCAATAAAAACCAGCCATATTTCAAACATTGAATAACCGACAAATCAGGATAGTCGAACTTTGTCCATGCAGCAAATTGGAATAAACCGCCAACAATACTCATGATGAGTGCTGAAACAAAAATCATCCCTATCATCGATAAAACAAAGCTGATATCAAGAAAATCTTCTGGCATGACACCCGTAGGTACCGCATTTGAACTGAAAAGCAGCTGCATATAAGTACTCACTCCGCTGATTAAAAACATGGGCAGAAAGATTAAACTGTTGAGTAGCCAGTTGATGACTGAATTGATCAAATTGATGCCAAGTATCGAACCAAAATACTTTCTTTGGAAAACTGAAAATAAAAGGTTACTTTTTGGTCTGCCACCCCGTACAACTACTAGCGCAATGTAAAACAATGCATAGTTGAATGCGAATAAAAGTAAATTATCGACTAGAAAACTCAATAAGTGCTGCTGCATGCTTTCTTCCGGAAAAGGACTGAAACCGTCAAAAAAGTTCTGGATGACGCTCGTAAATATTATAGATAAGAAAACAAGCCAAGTATTGATTCCCCATTGATTTTCCAAAGAAACTCGTGCTTTTTTCCGATATTCAGAAATAGGTATTCTAACCCGTGGTGCTAGTTAATTTTTTCCTAGAGGAAAATGTCTAAACATGTTGGTAAATCAACAAAAAAACGCATATAGTAGTCTCAAAACTCCCAAGAAATGAGGACTACATATGCGTTCATCAAAATATACTGAACATTATACAGATACTTTTATAACATTCAAGGAAATTATGAGAACTGTTTCTAACATATACCACAATTGTGTACCAGATAAGATTAAAAACCGAAGAAATACTGATCAACTGAAGCAACGCGATACAGTGATTATTGCTTGTGTTATATGGGGCATAATTAATGGCTATACTAGCCAAAGAGCCACGTATAGAGCGGTTTGTTCCGTCTTATTTCCTAATGGTGACTTTCCTAGTAGGAGTCGATTCACTCGCTTAAGTTCAAACTTAGCTTACACTATCAAGATTATTCGATACTTTTTCATCAAGAAGCTCACCAAAGGTGAACTAGTCGGAATTATAGATAGTTTTCCTAGTCCATTATGTAAACCAGTTAGAAATAGACAAGCAAAACTATTGAATCAAATAGCCAAAGTTGGCTATAACTCAACAAAAAAATCTTATTTTTATGGTCTTAAAATTCATATGATCGTTACTAAGACTGGCTTTCCGATTACTTACTCAATCACGAATCCAGGTGTCCATGACGTGAAAGTGTTAGAGACTTTATCGGAAGAAGCGAATCTTCCCAATATCCTAGGGGACAAAGGATATATTAGCCATAAAATCCATGAAAAGCTTGCCCTTAAGGGCATTACTATATCCGTTCCGCCACGTAAAAACATGGATAAATCAGAAAAACTAGACCACAGCTTACTTGGAAAACAAAGAAAAACAGTTGAGACTGTTTTTTCTTCCTTAGAAAAATTAGGTTGTCAAAATTTCAACTCACGTTCTGTTAAAGGGCTAGAGAGTAGATTTGAAAGCATATTACTGGCTTACAGTGTTCTATTAAGTCGAGCACAACGACGTTTTGAAGGAACTTTGAGATATTCTTTAGGATATTAAAATTAACTAGCACCACGGGTGTATTCTATTATTCATTATTCATAACTCCGAATTTTTTCAACTGTTTCACTATCAAGCCGTTTCACTAATTCTGTGACTAGTTTCACTGTATTCAAATAATCATCTTCATGAATCACTGATGTATGGGAATGCAGATAACGAACAGGAACGGTAATGGCTACAGACGGAACACCATCTCTTGTCAAATGCATTTGTCCTGCATCAGTTCCTCCGCCAGAAATCACTGTATATTGGAATGGAATATCCATTTCCTCTGCTACATCAATAACAAAATTCAATAATTTTTTATGCGGGATCATAGATGCATCAAAAATCAAAATCTGTGGGCCTTTTCCTAAAATCGAATCTGCTTCTTTTGGTGTCATTCCTGGAGTGTCTCCTGCTGTACCAGTATCTAAAGCAAAAGCAATATCGGGATTTACAAGGTGTGTACTTGTTCGAGCACCTCGCAAGCCTACTTCTTCTTGCACATCGCTTCCTGCGAATAAAACATTTGGGTGTGCTTCTTTAGATAGATTCTCTAATACTCGCAGAGAAACAGCTGTCCCGATACGATTATCCCATGCTTTTGCCAGTAAATATTTACTGCCATTCATTCGTTTGTATTCAATATATGGAGTGACCATATCTCCAGGACGTATGCCCCACTCTTTGGCTTCTTCTTGGCTTGATGCGCCAATATCAATGAACATATCCTTTATTTCATAAGGTTTATTTCTTACTTGAGGTGTTAAAACATGTGGTGGTTTGGAACCAATCACACCGTGGACGATTTTCCCTTCACGTGTTTTGATTTCAACTTGCTGAGCAAGCATGACTTGCCCCCACCAACCTCCAAGAGTTTGGAATTCCAAGAATCCTTTTTCGGTTATTTTTGTTACCATAAAACCAACTTCGTCCATATGTCCAGAAATAAAGACCTTGGGGCCTCCGCCAGCACCATGTTTGGCAATCACACTGCCTAAACCGTCATAAAAAATATCATCAGCGAATGGTTTGGCATATTCTCTGAATACTTCTCTTACCTCTTCTTCATTTCCAGGTACTCCTTTTGCAGAAGTTAAATCAATAAGTAGCTGTTCTTCTTTTGTATCCAAATGTTTTCCCCCATTTCTATATTCATATTGTGATTATACCATTGCTTATGATTTTTGTTCAGGCAAACTTGGTATTTTTATCTTTTATTCAGAATATTCAAAAATAAAGAAAACAAGCGAGCAACACTCGCCTGTTTTCTTTATTTTAATTGTAGTTTATCTGGTATTTGATGTTGCCAAGATTTGCTAAAAAAAGCATCGTCAAGATGATACTTACTAGCAGTAATATGATTTTCTTCTAAAAACGGTCTGATCTGTTGATCTGCAGCCAACCAGCCTTTCCAGCCTAGATGGATCGTGTCTTCCATAAAATAGTTGGTACCCGCTTGATTGACAAAATCAGCTATTCGATTGAATCCTTGGCTATTTAATTGAAATTTGATCTTTTTGGCAAATCCTTGTAACATTTCTTGAGATAGTCCGGTATAATCGCTCCATTTCTCGTTAACCGGTGGGATGATGAACAATACTTCGTTATGGTTTTTTGCTAATTGATCCAAGACCAGCTGAAAATCAGAAAATTCTGGCGAAAAACGATAATCCCAATTTTTTTGTGACTGTTTGAGCTCTGGCTCGTGGGCTCGGATACGATGCGTATAAAAATCGTTTTTCAACCCGAATGGATTATTCGTCGTTTCTCGTTCTCCAATTTGATTTGCTAAAATGGATAATTCTGTTTCTTGGTATTGTTTTGGTAATCGTTTTGACTCATGATCGATTTTTTGCTGTCGATCTTTCAACCCAATATTGCTGAATACTTCATCCTCTCTCTTCAGCATGTTCCATTGGCTGCGCAGCTGATTCAAAGATTCAGGTAAAGGTAGCTTCCCTTTTTTGATCGTTTGCAGAATCGCCGTCAACGTATCATTCTCTTTTACTTTTGAGAAAGTTAATAATCTTCTAGCTAAATAGCGATCAGCAGGCGTTACTTTCTTCATTGAAAACAACCAGTCGTATGTTTGAAGTTCAGAATAATACGTATTAAAGTAATCAGTTTTTACACCATTTTTAACGAACCACTGAGGAGAAATAATAAAGACGACTTTCTTGTTTTTCATAGCATCTCCTGCAGAACGCATCATCATATATTGGCTTAACGATTGTGTCCCGGGTGCTCCCAGCAAAAATGGACGATAGTTTCGCTGGTATTTTTCTGCCAGAACAGACGGATGAAATGGACTGATTCTGCTTAATTCACTTGAGCCAAAAAAAGGAATATATTGTTTTTCAGATAATGCATAATTTTTTATCGCATCTCCTTTCAACACGTTCACTGACATGGAAGAAGAGGCACGTCTAATCGTTTCTGGATTAGAGATATCTACTTGATAGGAGGAGGTAAAAAACACAAACAGTAAGCCAACAGCTAAAACAACCGGGCCGAAAATAGCAAAAAGTTTCTTTTTCATACTCAACCCTTCAATGCAGTTGCTTGTTGAATGATTTTATTCGGTGTGCTCCAATCCTCTCGCTCGAATTCAGATACAGGGACTTGGATATCCAGCTCTCCGTCTAGCTCGACTAATAATTGAACAGATGCTAAAGAATCAAGCAACCCTTCATCAAATAGATCAATATCACGATTTTTTCTTACTTCATCTGTTCCTGTTATTTCTTCTAAGATTGATAAAATTTGTTCTTCCATTTTCCTTTTCTCCTTTGTTATATAAATTAATATGTCACTATTCGTTAGCTAAAAAAAAGTTTATCTAAAAATCCTGAAAAAATCAGGAAGCTAAAACATACTGCTTGAAATGTCAAAAATACGGCTAAGCCATGCGTAAATTTGTTAGAAGGCAACTGCTCTTTATGCTTCTTCTTAAATCGGATCCATGCATCTGTCAGACAGATCAGACAAGCATGATACAGTCCATATACGATGTAGTACCACGTCAATCCATGCCATATACCCATTAGAAGAAACAAAGCAAAATAACCGATATTTGACATTACGATCTTGCTTTTAAAAAATTTTTTCTTCATCATGAAGAACATCAATCGCATATATACATAATCACGGAACCAAAAGGACAGCGTCATATGCCAACGATTCCAGAATTCTTTGATATTCCATGATAAAAAAGGTTTATTGAAATTGATTGGTGTCTGATATCCCATCATGTAGCTTGTACCGACTGCAAATAAGCTATAGCCAGCAAAATCAAAAAACAAATACATACTGTACACGTACATATAACCTACTAATGCCCATGAAATACCACCATGCTGTAAGGCAATGCGTCCCACTACAGGAAGCAGTACTTGACCAAAATAATAACCGATAATGAATTTATATAAAAAACCGACAAAAATATTTTGGACGCCTTTTCCCAAAAGATCAACATATTTATCACGAACAGGCGGATGGAGCTGATCTTTTTCAAATCTCCTATAGCGATCGATTGGTCCAGAAGAGATTGTTGGAAAGAACAGCAGAAACTGGATATAACGAAATGGCTTATATGTTTTGATCATGCCATCTCTTATTTCCATGATCATTTGTACAGATTTAAAGGTTAAATAAGAGATTCCTAAAAAACCAAGTAACGATGCTTTTCCATGTTCAAAAAAAGGAGTCACTTTCGTTAAAAACAGTGGAATTATCGCTAAAATAACGGCGGCAAAAAACCATCCTGTCTGATTTTTCCTTTGCCGATAAACAAAATAGCCCCATACAAGTATCGTCTGCCACAAAACATACCCAATCAGCGCCGCTCCCTGTTGCCAATAATTACCTCCAAAGCTGACAAATAAAAAGAAAAGTGTCACTGCTGATTGATAAACTGGTAATCTTTTTTCCCATATCAATAAAGATAGAACGATCGGTACAAGCGCAATGGCTAAAAGAAAAAAATAAAACGGCTCTGCATAAGGGATCATATGAGGTAACATCATTCAGGATTCACCTCAGCTGTTAATTTTTTTCGATCGATTTTTCCATTAACTGTCTGAGGCAGCAGATCGACATAATGGAACTTCTGAGGAATCATATAATCCATTACAACTTCTAGTAATTGTTCTTTGATAGATTTAGTCAACTGAAAATCCGGCTGTTTCGTTTTGTTTTCTAATACGACAAAAGCAACCAGCTGCTGTACTTTTGTTCCTTGGTATTTTGGTACGACGACAGCTTGTTTGATTCGGTTGTCTTGGAGCAGATAATGTTCGATATCCCCGAGTTCAATCCGGTATCCATGTAATTTGACCTGCTGATCCATACGTCCTTCATAAAATAAAAGCCCATATTCATCTAGTCTACCTGCATCCCCTGTATGGTAACTTGCTAAGTCATTTTGACAAAAGAACGCAGCAGCTGTCTTTTCGGGATTGTTCAGGTAACCTTTTGATACGCTTGGTCCTGCAATAATGATTTCACCCGTTTCTCCTTTTGAAACAGGTTTACCTTCTTGGACAATAGAAACTTTCGTGTCTTTTTTTACGTAGCCAATCGGTAGTCGGTCATAACTATCTAGTACATGCTGGTCAATCTGAATACTTGAAATAGCTACAGTTGCTTCTGTTGGACCGTAAGTATTATATATCCGTGCATTTGGGAATCGATCAAGTAGACTTTCTGCAGTTTTTTTCGTCAATTCTTCTCCGCAAAATAAAAACATGTCCAATTCCGGCACATTTTCTCCATTGAATGTAGGTTCCATCAAGCAAATATCCATAAATGATGGAGTAGAAACCCACACATTCAACTTCAAGGCTGGCAATGTCGCGAATAATTGACGAAAGTCTTGAACAACTGCTTTATTTAACGGCTTCAGCATTCCGCCAGAAACTAATGCAGGATAAATAGAAAATACCGATAAATCAAAAGAAAATGGCGCTTGGGCTAAGAAATGCATACCAGGCTTGATCCCAAAGTCTTCCATCGTCCATTGAACAAAGCTGACTAGATTATCATGACTGATTTGTACGCCTTTTGGTTCTCCAGTAGTACCAGAAGTAAAAATAATATAAAAATTTTCTGTACCTTTTACGCTATTTCTGGGATAAAATCCTACTGGTATCTTCTTGATTTCTTGAAATTCTTTTTTTGTTATGACAGGAACCGAAGGAATATCTTCTATCCAGTCCCCGATACTGATGACCATAGATGGTTTAGCCACCCGAAAGATCGATAGGATACGCTCCTTGGGTGTATGCTCTTCAATCGGCAAATAGGCATGGCCAGATTTGACAACCCCTAGAAATGAGACAATCATTTCAAACTCCAAATTGCCAAAAACGACAATTGGTCCATCGCCTTCTACCTTTTTTTCTAAATAATAAGCAAGTGCGTCTGATGCTTGTTTCAATTCACCAAAAGTATGCGTCTCATCCGCCTGATAAGCAACTCGATCAGGTTCATTTATTCCCCAATCATCGATTGCTTCAATAATCGTTTTGATTTCCATACTCTTCCTCCTAAAATTCGTTATAGATAAAAGTTCCTCCTTGAATATTTTTATAGTGATACAGATAAATCAGGAACAGCAGTACTGCACTATAAAAAATTGTTCGAATGATGAATTTTCCCCAATAATTCAATTTTGGATTAGAACGCCATTTGTTCATTGGATTCCCTCCTCATATAACCTCACACAAAGTGTAACTAATTTTGACAAAAAGAAACATGTGTCTAGCTTACAGAAACCGTTTTTTTACTAACAGTTTTGTCACATAGCTTTTATAAAAATAGCACATCAAATCACTGCTTTTTTCTTTATAATTTCTCGTACTTTTAAAAAATATAAAAAATAAAGAGGTTGTGACAAAAATCGTGTCACAACCTCTTATTCCAAATAAATGGTATTCAAAATTTAGTTCTATTTATTATCTTGTCTTATTCCGTATATCATTCCTCGATAATCCGACAATATAACTGACTCGTAATGACATAAAGCAAAAGATAGATAAGGATCAATAAGCCACTCACAAGATAAGCCAACCAGTAATCGGCAGTTTTTATATACTGAGTGAAGACATTGATTGCAAATACTGCGTGAGTGATCCCTAATATCATGGGTGGAAAGAAGGTAAGTGCGTTTTGCTCGAAGATCATCCGTCTGATCCTTCTTTGTGGAATCCCCAGCTTAGTCAATAGGTGATAATTTTCTTTTTCTTCCTCTGCTTCTGCTAATTGCCGGACTGTCAAAATACTACCAGTAGCAATAATCACGATCATCCCGACAAATAGTGTGACAAAAATATTGATACCGATTCGCCGATTAACTGCACGCAATTTCGAATAGCTGGAAGAGAAATTCAAACGAGAGCTTTCTTGGCTAAATTGTGCTTCCTTCATTTGGTCATCCGGAAGTTTCTTTGTGCTAATTTCTCCTTGTAGACTTCCATTTACGATATCATAAGAATAATAAACAGCATTGAGCCACTTTATCGACAGGTCATTGCTCAGTCGTTCATCTATTTTTTCATTATTTCCACCTGATACATCTACATTGACTACTTGATAATCCACACCTTTTGCTTTTTCAAAAACGGTATCATCTACAATCAGTACAGGACTTAGATATACCATTGTTTCGTCACCTAATACACTTGGAAGCATTTGTTGAATCTTCAATTCTTGATTATCTGGCAGTCCAATACTAGATCCATATAATGAAATATTCCGAAAAAGAGTTTGCATTTGATCAAGCAAAACAGTATGACCAGGTGATTTCAAAGAAATGTTCGGCAAATCTGGATTAACTTTTCTGAAGGCTTGATATTGTGTTTCCGTGATCAGATTAGCAGTTTGAAACATAGGTTCTTCGAGATTTTGACTATAGATACTCCCAATGACTTTATAATGCAAGGTGATTTCTTTAGTTATCTTCTGCCCTTCCTCTGCTAGAATCGGCTTGATTTTTTTCTCTGTCTCAACATCAAACTGATAGTCCATCGGGGAGGAAACTTTCTCCTGGTAGGATAAAATAGTAGAGATACTAGCCGTGCCGCCAATTGTCATTAAAGAAATTCCGAGAATGACTGTAATCAGAGAATTTGTACGCCAACTTTTGAGCAAATGAACTTGCGTGTTACCCATTATCAAAAAATTGATACCATAGTAATAAATCTTCCATTTACTCAATATGATCAAAAATAACCGAAATGTATAACAGAAAAACAAATAAGTACCGACCACACAAACGAAAAAAATTAAAAAAGGAAAAAAGAAAACTAATGTATCAAGATAATGATAACTGATCATCCATGAAGTGATTTCCCTAAAATGACTAGCTCCAAAATATCCGCTCGTTAAAAGTAGTAACCCGATGACTGCGAGTAATCGGTGCCTTGTCCTGAAGCGCATTGTTGAACTATCTGCTTGTTCTTTTTCTCCAAAACTTCGAATCATTGGATAGCGCCATATTTTCCATATTGAATATACAGATACTGCTAAAAGGATGATGAAAAAAGCAAATAAAGTATCTACTACTGATGGAATGGAGATAAAAAATGGACTAGTAAGATCCATATCCATCATTCGAACCAAAATCATTGAAAAGAGTTTGGAAAAAATAATACCGAGTAATATCCCAGAAATACAGGCGAACAATCCAATTATCATGATTTCTAACACATATATACCTGATATCTGCAGTTTATTCATACCAAAAAGCTGATAGATGCCTATTTCCTTTTGCCTTCTATTCAAGAAAAATCGGTTGGCACTGAATACGAAAAAAAGCAAAACAACAGTAATGATAAATCCACCAAAACTCAATCCACCATCTATCGAAGTATCTTGACTTGCTCTTCTGACTAAAGATTGATCGTAGGTCATTGCGCTGAAGGAATAATAGATCATTACGGATAAAGTCAAACTGAAAAAATAAACAAGATAGCCTCGTGACTGCCGAAAAAAACTTTTAACGGCTAGTTTATACAGCATTCATTTTTCCTCCTCCGCCAATCGTCGCCTGCATGTCTATTACTTTCTCAAAGAACTCTCTTCTTGTCCCTCTTCTGACAACTTCAGAAAAAATCACACCATCTTTAATAAATAAAATTCTATCGCAGTAGCTTGCTGTATATGGATCATGGGTGACTAACAGTATCGTTGCTTTTTCTTTTTGATTCATGGTCTTCAAGTAGTTCAACAATTCTGTAGCCGACTTCGAGTCCAAAGAGCCAGTTGGTTCATCTGCAAAAATCACTTGTGGCTGAACAACAAGTGCTCTAGCAGCTGCAATTCGTTGTCTCTGTCCGACAGAAAGTTCATCGGGATACCGTTTGAGCAGTTCTTCTATATTCAACAATTGAGCTACATGTCTTACTCTCTTTTCCATTTCCTCTTTAGTCATCCGTTCAACTGCTAGGGGCAATAGGATATTGTCTTTTGCATTTAGGGTATCGATCAAATTGAACTCTTGAAAAATGAATCCTAGTTTTTTTCGACGAAAGTCACTGAGCTCACTGTTTTTCATTTTTGTGATTTCTTTTCCTTGGATCGAGACACTGCCCATCGTAGGCAAATTGATCGTGGACAAGATATTCATCAGCGTTGTCTTTCCTGCACCACTTGGGCCCATAATCCCAACAAACTCGCCTTCTTCTACTGTGAATGAGATATTATCTAAGGCTTTGACGGGAGAAAGTTTGCTGCCGTAGCTTTTACTTAGATGTTTCACTTCGATCATCTTTTCCAATTCTTCTCCTCCTCTTTCATTTTTCATTTCTATTTATTTGCATAGTAGCATATCTACGAATAATTTGCTCTTATGTTTTTGTCACTTTTACTTGGACTGAATAAAAAATTTTATTCAATTATTTTATTCAGCAAAATTAAATATGCAAAAAACAAATCCACCAGCTACAAGTTTTCACCTTTTTTCACAATAAAATATACACTACATATAGTATAGAAATCCAATTATACAGCACATTGAATACTATATATAGCCGATATTTAGTTGCTCCTTCCCCGATTTTGTTTTATGATAGACAAGAACAATTTAGCAGGAGTTGAAGATAATGAAAGTAAATTATGAAGAAAAAACTGTCGTTACTCAGCAGCCAGAGACATCCCAGATGAAAGTCATCAAACGCGATGGCCGCCATGTTGATTTCGATGAACAAAAGATCAATGAAGCACTGATCAAAGCAGAAAAGAAAATTCACGGCTCATTATCACCACTTACTTATGAAAAAATTCAAATGATTGCAGACTTGGTTGTCCAAGAAATCAAAAGCCGGTTTGCTGAAAATGTCAAAATCTATGAGATTCAAAACATCGTGGAACATATATTACTAGAAAAAAACGAATATGAATTAGCAGAAGAGTACATCAATTATCGTACCAAACGAGATTTTGCTCGCAGTAAAGCAACAGATATCAACTTTTCGATTGAAAAGCTAATCAACAAGGACCAAACTGTCGTGAACGAAAACGCAAATAAAGACAGTAATGTTTTCAATACACAGCGAGATCTGACAGCCGGGATCGTTGGAAAATCAATCGGACTGAAAATGTTGCCACCACATATAGCAAATGCGCATCAAAAAGGCGATATCCATTACCATGATTTGGATTATCATCCTTATACACCGATGACGAATTGCTGCTTGATTGATTTCAAAGGCATGCTGAACAATGGGTTCAAAATCGGCAATGCCGAAGTCGAATCGCCAAAATCTATCCAGACCGCCACAGCACAAATCTCACAGATTATTGCCAATGTAGCGTCAAGTCAATATGGTGGCTGTTCTGCCGACCGAACAGATGAATTGCTTGCTCCTTTTGCAGAATTGAACTATAAAAAACATCTAAAAGACGCGGAAGAATGGATCGATTCGCCAGAACGCCAAAAAGAATATGCAAAAGCAAAAACCAAAAAAGATATCTTCGATGCTATGCAAAGTTTGGAATATGAAATCAATACCTTATTTACTTCAAATGGACAAACTCCTTTCACTTCATTAGGATTTGGACTAGGAGAAAACTGGTTTGAAAGAGAAATTCAAAAAGCAATTTTACAGATTCGAATCAATGGATTAGGGAGTGAAAAGCGGACAGCTATCTTCCCTAAACTGATCTTCACTTTGAAAAAAGGTGTGAACTTAAACCCTGAAGATCCTAATTACGACATCAAACAACTAGCATTGGAATGTGCAACGAAAAGAATGTATCCTGATATTCTGAATTACGATAAAATCGTTGAATTAACTGGAAGTTTCAAAGTACCTATGGGCTGTCGTTCATTCTTGCAAGGGTGGAAAGACGAAAATGGTCAAGAAGTAAATGTCGGACGAATGAATTTAGGTGTTGTTACATTGAATTTGCCAAGAATCGCGATCGAATCAAAAGGAGATCAGAATAAATTCTGGCAGTTACTGTCTGACCGCTTAGAAATCATGAAAGATGCGCTTCTCTATCGTGTAGAACGTTGTAAAGAAGCCATTCCAGCAAATGCGCCAATTTTATATATGTATGGTGCTTTCGGGAAACGTCTTTCACGTACCGATTCTGTCAATGAATTATTCAAAAACCGTCGAGCTACTGTATCGTTAGGCTACATTGGATTGTATGAAGTTGCTTCAGCTTTCTTCGGTGGCGAATGGGAAACAAACCCAGAAGCAAAAGCTTTCACACTTGATATCGTCAAAGAATTAAAAGCTAATGCAGATGCATGGGGGGATGAATATGGTTATCATTTCAGTGTCTATTCAACTCCAAGTGAAAGTCTAACTGACCGTTTCTGCCGTTTGGATACAGAAAAATTCGGCATCATCGAAAATATCACAGATAAAGAATATTATACAAACAGTTTCCACTATGATGTGCGTAAAAACCCAACGCCATTTGAAAAATTGGAATTTGAGAAGGATTATCCAAAATATTGTTCAGGTGGATTCATCCACTACTGTGAATACCCTATGCTCCAACAAAATCCGAAAGCTTTAGAAGCTGTATGGGATTTTGCATATGACAAAATCGGGTATCTTGGTACGAATACGCCAATCGATCATTGCTATCAATGTGGTTTCGAAGGTGATTTCAAACCGACAGAACGAGGGTTCGAATGTCCAGAATGTGGAAATCATGATCCAAAAACATGTGATGTAGTCAAACGTACTTGTGGCTATTTAGGAAATCCGCAAGCTCGTCCGATGGTACATGGCCGCCATAAAGAAATTTCCTCACGTGTGAAACACATGAAATGAGGTTGTGAAAAAGCTGTCCTGCATCAAGTAATAAGAATAGCTAAACAAAAATAGTTCCTCATATTTTTCGTTTAGTTGGGCTTATTACTGCAGATGCAAGCTTTTGAACACCGTTTATTCAGAATAAGAGGCTATGACAAGTCTTTTTTCACCACCCTCTTTCGATGGCTTTGTATCTTTGAACGCCCTCTATCAAAATAAGAACAAGCTTTCTTGAACAATGGATTTAGGTCAGTTTGTTCTTATTTATGTGGTCGAGTAGATTTTATCTTCAATAGCTATATCTTTGAACCTTAAATGAAAGAAGTTTTTTTATGAGAAATCCAAAACCAAAAGAATGGTTAGCAAAAGACTACAGCCAAAACTATATTGCTGACTACAAACCGTTTAATTTTGTCGATGGTGAAGGTGTCCGCAACAGTCTTTACGTTAGTGGCTGCTTATTTGCCTGCGAAGGCTGCTTCAACAAAGCTGCACAAAATTTCCGATATGGCAAACCATTCACACCTGAATTAGAAGAACAAATCATCGCTGACTTGCGCAACGATTACGTGCAAGGATTAACTTTACTTGGTGGCGAACCTTTTTTGAATACAGATGTTTGTCTGCAAGTCGTACGACGTATCCGAAAAGAGTTCGGTACGACAAAAGATATCTGGTCATGGACAGGCTATACCTTTGATGAATTGCTACAAGATTCAGAAGATAAATTAGAACTCCTTTCGCAAATCGATATCCTTGTTGACGGACGCTTTGAATTAAGCAAACGTGACCTAAAACTACAATTTCGCGGAAGTAGCAACCAGCGGATCATTGACGTCCAAAAATCTTTAGAATCCAATCAAGTTGTGATTTGGGAAAAATGTACGGATGCAACAGAAACCTATGAACAAATCAAAAAGCAAGACTTGATATAAAAACAGCTTTGGGAGAGAAAACGGATTTCCGGTTTCAACTCTCAAAGCTGTTTTTATATTTCTTGATTTTCCCATAATGGAAGGACGATGTTTTCATAAGTCATCGGGTCCAGATTCGTCAAAGTAATCCCTAACAATCGGATTCCTTTTTCTACTCCCAAGATTTCCTCCCATATAAGGCTTGCTTGATAAAAGAGTGCTTCTTTTTTATAGATATATTCTGGCAATGTCACTCTTTTGGTCACAGTAGAATAGTCCGTGTACCTGACCTTCAAAACTACTGTTTTCCCATGTTTTTGGACTCTTCTCAGTGCTTCTTCTACTTTTTCAGCTAGTTGGCGCAACTGAGTCAGCACTGCTTCTTCCGTTTGCAACGGCTGCCCATAAGTATGCTCTTTTCCCACAGATTTTCGCTCTCTTGTAACGTTTACTGGAGAATCATGGATTCCTCTGACTTTACGATAAAGAGAATAGCCCATTTTTCCAAAATTTCGAATCAACATCATTTCTGTGCATTCATATAGGTCTTTTCCTGTATAAATCCCTAGCTCATGCATTCTAGGTACAGTTTTCTTCCCTACCCCATGAAATTTTTCAATTGGCAAAGCTTTTAAAAATGGCACAGCGTCTTGAGGGGCAACTACCGTGATTCCTCTAGGTTTTTGATAGTCTGATGCTAATTTGGCCAAAAACTTATTGTAACTTACTCCCGCAGAACATGTTAGCTGGACACTCTCCCAAATATCTGCTTGGATCATTCGGGCGATTTTGATGGCTGACTTGCAATTGATTTTATTTTCGGTCACATCAAGATACGCTTCATCGATACTAACTGGTTCCACAATATCTGTATAACGATAGAATACTTCCCGTACTTGTTTGGAAATATCGCTGTATTTATGATGGTCGCCAGGCTTAAAGATGGCTTGCGGACAAAGCTCATACGCTTTTTGTGCACTCATTGCTGAATGAATTCCGAATTTTCTTGCTTCATAATTTGCTGTAGTCACTACTCCACGCCCACCAGTGTCACTGGGGTGTCTGGCAATTACTAATGGATGTCCGCGAAACTCAGGATGATCTCGTTCTTCAACCGAAGCGAAAAAAGCATCCATATCAATATGAATGATTTTTCTTGATGTATCATTATGTAAAGGAAATTGCAGCTCCATCATCCTCACCTCTTATTCATTATACAAGAACATTCGTTCGCGTTCAAGAGATTTGAAAAGTTAGTAGCTGATTTCCTCATTAGTCTTTCATTATAGACAACTTATACTATCTCAGTCTAATTCATGGTACTGACGGTAGACTTCTTGTTTTTTCAGCCCATTTTTCAGCGCTACTGCTTTGATAGCAGCATTTGGTTTTTCGCCTGAAGCGATCTTTGCTTCTACTTGTTCCTTTAACGTTCCCAACTCTTCATCAACTTCCGTCACTGGCATTTCGAACAAATTCCCTTCTACAAGCAGACAACATTCACCCTTTACTGGATGTTCTTCGATATAAGCGAGTAGCTCTTCCGTACTTCCTCTAAGGTATTCTTCATGGACCTTTGTCAATTCCCGACACAAAACGACTTGGCGATTTCCAAAAATTTCTAAGAAATTCGTCAATGTAGCAGTGATCCGATAAGGTGACTCATAAAAAATCAGCGTAACTGTCTGTTCTTTTAGCTTTTTCAATGTTTCTTTCTGTTCTTTTTTCTTACGTGGAAGGAAGCCATAAAATAAAAATGGTTGAGGCACTAGCCCTGAAGCAATCAAAGCCGTCATCCCAGCTGTAGGTCCTGGGATAGAGATCACAGAAATCCCTTCTTTTATGCAGGCTAAAACTAGCTCATGTCCAGGATCGCTGATGGAAGGCATTCCTGCGTCACTGACTTGAGCAATCGTTTTTCCTTCTTTTAACAAAGCAATCAATTGAGGGACACGTTCTTTATAATTATGTTCATGTAAACTTTTTTGGGGTGTATGGATTTCAAAATGATTCAATAACTTTTGTGTATTACGCGTATCCTCACTTGCGATAAGATCGGATTCTTGCAGCATACGAACACTTCTGTAGCTCATATCTTCTAAATTTCCAATTGGCGTCGGTACAAGATATAAATCCCCATATACCGGATTTCCCTTGAAACTTTTTTGATTATACATCTGTCACAATCTCCTTAATAAAAAGACTGGAGCAGTATTTCTCCGCTCCAGTCTCCTCTTGTTATTGGTCATCGACCGCTTTCGCGATAGATCACTTCTAGACAAAACGCACAAGGCTCGTCATTGTCCCTTCTTGATCCATATAAATCGTAGCAGACATGGAATCCTTCTTCATAAATTTTTTCAAGATTCATACGAGACTTAGAAAGTTCCTGCTTCACATTTTCAGCTGGAGCTTGTGCAACTTGGTTCAATTCCCGCAGGTGTTCCCGCAGACGTTGATTTTCCATCTCCAAAGTTGTATTTTTTTCTACGATCTCATGCAAAGCATGCTTCATTTCAACAAGTTCTGTTAATGTATTTCTCAACTCTGATTCTAATTGATTCAATCCGTCGTATAATGATCTCTTATCCATTCATCTCACCTACTTGGATAAATTCTTTCAATTCATCCCATTCATATTCGACAGGATTTTCCCGTCCAGTCAGCCGAATACTAACGATACGGCTAAGCAGATTCAACCCTACGACTTTCCCTTTACCATCAGGTGTAGCAATTACTTTTCCAAAGTCAGGGAGTTCTTTTTTCGCTGTCTCGTATTCTTCGCTCTCATATTGCAGACAGCACATCAAGCGTCCGCATAAACCGGAAATTTTTGTTGGATTCAAAGATAAACTTTGATCTTTTGCCATTTTGATTGATACAGGCACGAAATCGCCTAAAAAAGAAGAACAGCATAATGGACGCCCACATGGACCAATTCCGCCTATTATCTTTGCTTCATCGCGGACACCAATTTGTCGAAGCTCAATACGAGTACGAAATACAGCGGCCAGATCTTTTACCAATTCTCTAAAGTCAATTCGCCCGTCCGCTGTGAAAGAAAAAATCAATTTATTTCGATCAAATGTGTATTCGGCTTTGACCATTTTCATTTCCAACTCACGCAACTGCACTTTTTCTTTTGCGATTTTCAATGCATCATAAGCATCTTTTTTGTTTTTTTTGTCTTTTTCTAATTCAGCTTGTGACGCTTTATGCAAGATCGGACGGATAGCTTCAGGAAGGTCATTGGGATCAATCTCTTTTTTAGGAAGGACAACAGTAGCAATATGTAAGGATTGCTGAGATTCGACTAATACCTTGTCACTATAAACATATTCAGAGTCTCCTGGTGCAAAATAATAGATATGACCTGCATCTCTATATCGGACACCTACTACTTCTACCATTTCCATCCTCCTTGATCATCATCCTTTGCGGCAAGCTAAAAAATCGTATGCAAAACGAACTGTTCCGCAACAGCCTGAAAACTGACATTGCTGCGTAGTTTCTGCTCTGCGATCAATATCCGTTCAATTATCTGGTTTATCTGTTTCACTTTGCCATATTCGCCGTTTGCTACTGCTTGACGCTGTGCTTCCTGATAATAAAACATCAAGACAGATAATCCTGTAAACTGTTGTGTTTTTTCTTTAAATGATTTTACCAATTTTTTTTGGACATAGATAAAGGCTTGAGTATCTTGCTTTTGCAAGTAAACGAACCATTGATAAATCAAGTCCTTAGCATCATTAAACCATTCATCTTGAGAGATTTCAACTGCTTTTCCTAAACTGTTTGTTAAGAAAGCCAAAAGTTTTGCTTTTTCCAATGGAATCTGCTCTTCTTGCAATCGATGGATCAGTGCTTCTTTCGAAAGTTCTTGAAAATGCAGAACTTGACAACGAGATTGAATAGTAGGGAGAATTCTTCCTACTGCATCTGTTTCTAACACCGCTAAAAAATCTCCAGGGGGCTCTTCCAAGAATTTCAACAAACTGTTTGCCGCACTGCTATTCATTTTTTCAGCTTCTTTGATCAAAAAAACTTTTTTTCTTGATTCGTAACCGCTGCGACTGAATTCCGTCTGCAAACGTCTGATCTGATCGACTTTGATGGTTTGTCCTTCCGGTTCAATAACCAAAACATCTGGATGTTCTTTCTTTTCGATCCGCTGACAATTGTTGCATTTTCCACAAGGCAGATTGTCTTTCATTTGGGTACAGAACAGGTGCTGTGCAAGCCATATACCTACTTCATGTTTTCCTGTTCCTTTCTCCCCTTCAAAAAGATAAGCATGAGCGATACGCCCATGCTCAAAACTCCGTTGAAGCTGCTGATACACGATCGGTTGCATTTGAGCCAAGTTTATTTCTTGATTCATAGCTCAGCTCCTCCTAAAATTGATGGAATCCTTCAACAGGTAAGACGAAGACTGTGGCACCGCCTACTTCTACTTCTACTGGATAAGGGACGCCCCCATCCATCGAAATATCCAGTGTAACAGGTGTAGATACAAATTGCTTTCTTGATTCACACGTTTTTTTGATGATTTCCAATGCTTCTTCTACACGGTCATCTTCAATACCCACGATAAACGTACTGTTTCCAGCCTTAAGGAAGCCGCCTGTCGATGATAGTTTTGTGGCACGGATATTTGCATCAATCAATTCATTTGATAAACGGTTGCTGTCTTTGTCTTGGATAATCGCTAAAATAATTTTCATAAACGTTCACCTTCCTAGTTTTCAAAAAATTGCGGATACTGTTCAATAATTGTATGATAACTTGTTTGCAGCACTTCTTCAAAGCTTTTTCTTGCATCAACTTTGTGGATTCTTTCCGGATTCTCTTCTGCCAGCTTTAAGTAAGCATGACGTACACGCTGGTGGAATTCCAAACCTTCCGAATCTAAACGGTCGATTTGATTTTGTCTGTTTTTCTTGATTCTTCTTAATCCGGTGTCTGAATCTACGTCAAGATAAAGGGTAAAATCCGGCGTAGTACCTTCTGTAGCAAACTCATTCAACCGAGCAATCTCGGTAACGCCGATGCGTCGGCCTGCACCTTGATAAGCAAGAGAACTGTCGACAAATCTATCGCATAAAACGATTTTCCCTTTTGCCAGAGCAGGCAGAACCTTTTCGACTAGATGTTGTCTTCTTGCTGCTGCATAAAGCAGTGCTTCCGTACGTTCATCCATCCGATCATTTTTTGGATCAAGGATCACTGCTCGGATCTCTTCAGCAATCGGAATGCCTCCTGGTTCTCTTGTTTGAATGATTTCTGTTTTTGCTACTTCTTTCAAAAGAGGGTAAAGTTCATTCAAGATGCTGGTTTTTCCTGCACCATCAGGCCCCTCGATTGTAATAAATAGTCCGTTCACATTGTTGCCCCCATCTCTTGTGCTGCTTTTATATTGTATCTGAAAAAACACTTAATTAGAAATTTATAACTCACGTCTTCCTTCGACAGCTTTCAATAAAGTAACTTCATCTGCATACTCGATATCAGAGCCTACAGACAGACCATGTGCTAGACGAGTCACTTTGATACCTGCGGGTTTGATCAGACGTGAGAGATACATAGCTGTTGCTTCTCCCTCTGTTGTTGCATTTGTTGCGATAATCACTTCTTTTACATCTGCATCATGCAGCCGCTGCAACAGAGAAGAAATATTGATGTCTTCTGGACCTGTCCCTTCCATCGGTGATAACACACCATGGAGAACATGATAAAGTCCGTGATATTCTCGCATTTTTTCCATTGCCATTACATCTTTCGGCTCTTCGACCACTAGGATAACGCTTCGATCACGTGAAGGATTTCTACATATTTCGCAGGGATCTTCTTCTGTGATGTTTCCGCAGATACTACAAAAATGCAAATCGCGTTTTACACTTAACAAAGATTTAGCAAATTCATTTACTACTTCATCTTTCATATCGATCGTATAAAAGGCGAGTCTTGTCGCTGTTTTCTGACCGATTCCTGGAAGTTTCATGTAGCTGTCGATCAGTTTCGCAATTGGTTCTGGATATTGCATATTCATTACTCCTTCAGTTTAAAACTAAAATCCTGGCAAACCTTTTGCGTATTTCCCTAATTTTTTCTCAGTTTCCACATCAATTTGTGCGATCGCATCATTGACTGCCATTACGACAAGATCCTGAAGCATCTCGATATCATCAGGATCAACGACTTCTTCATTGATTTGGATATCTTTCATGCGACGATCGCCTGTAAAAACCGCTTTGACCAATTCATTGGTGGCTTTACCTGTAAACTCTGTTTTATTTAGCAGCTCTTGTGCTTCTGCCATTTCTTTTTGCATTTTTTGTACTTGTTTCATCATGCCTTGCATATTGCCCATTCCACGCATCATAATTATCTACTCCTTTTTATTAATCATCTACCACTGTAACAGCTTCGGAGCCAAACAGTTCCTCTGCTTTTACTACAAGTGTTTCTTCTGGTACTTCTTGTTCTTGAGGAAGCAACTCGATTTCTCCTTCTGAGTCTTCAGAAGCAAAAGAGTTTTCTGTTCCCTCTTCTTGTGCCTGCGTCAAATAATTTCTTCGAAGTTCTGGCCAGCTTTCTCTTGTAATATAAACAGGATCAGGCGCATAATCTTTGATCATTCGGCTTAAGTTGTTGTGTACCGAAAGCTGCAATTCTTCGTCATTTGCTGCTCTTTGACAAACAATCTCATAATCAAACGCAATCACTAGTCCTGTAGGTCCAGCTGCAACTGGTTCGCTTGCTTTAAGCATTGCTCGCTGAGTGACAGATAGACTCATCAGCAAGTCTTCCCATACTTCTTTTACTTGGTTCAGATGCTGTCTTGTCGCTTCCCGCAGAACTTTATATACTCGTTCCGTCGGTACACGATAGGTACTTGTCTGTTTTTTATGATTTGTTTGCTGTACCGGCTGTACTTTTGTATTCTCAATTCCTGTATTACTGCGTAGTTCCTTGATTTCGTTTCTTAGTTCCTTAATCTCTTGTTGTAGCTGTTTTACTATCTGATCATCTGCAAATGCTACATCTGCTGAAGGAACAGAAGCAGACGGTAGCTGTGCAAGTTTGACTGTAGCGACTTCCAAATAAATAGCGGCACTATTGGTAAAACGAATTTCATTTTGAGTATCGCTCAAAATCTTTATCATTGAAAACAGCTGATCCGCTGAAACAGTTTGTGCCAATTCTGTAAATGTACTTCTGATCGTACTCGATTGTTCCTCAACTAGGTTAGGTGCTTGCTGATACATCAGCAAGTCACGGCAGTATTGTAACATATCCTCTAGAAAGCGACGTGATTCTTTGCCGGCTGCGAGAATTTGGTTCAATGTTTCCAATGCTTCTGGTACTTCTTTTTTCACGCAAGCACTCAAGTAACTGTCCATCATTTCGTCAGTTAAGCTACCTGTCACTTGCATGGCATCATCTAAAGTAATTGTTCCTTCACTAAACGAGATTGCCTGATCAAGAATACTCAATGCATCCCGCATCCCGCCTTCTGCAGAACGGGCAATCACATTCAATGCAGCTGGTTCATAGCTGATAGTCGATTCTTTCAAGATAAATTCAAGATGTTCGACAATATCTGCCGTATTGATCCGTTTAAAATCAAATCGCTGAGTCCGTGAAATGATCGTAGCTGGTATTTTGTGAGGTTCGGTCGTTGCTAAGATGAATATGACACTTTCTTTTGGCTCTTCCAATGTTTTCAACAAGGCATTGAAAGCTCCTGTTGAAAGCATATGTACCTCATCAATAATGTACACTTTGTACGCTGCCTTTGTAGGCGCATAATTTGCCCGATCACGGATAAATCGGATTTCTTCGACTCCGTTATTGCTGGCAGCATCGATTTCGATCACATCTTCTTGCGTACCAGCAGTAATTGATCGACACATTTCGCATTCGTTGCATGGCTCACCGTCTTTACTGTTCGGACAGTTGATTGCTTTTGCGAAAATCTTTGCTGCACTCGTCTTTCCGGTTCCTCTGGGTCCTGTAAACAAGTAGGCATGTGAGGTTTTGTGGGAAACAATAGCATTTTTTAGTGTCTGTGTCACAGCTTTTTGTCCAACGATGTCTTCGAAACGCTGCGAACGCCAGACTCGATAAAGTGCTTGATATGCCATAAGGATCCCCCTTTTTTAAAAAATTCACTATCTCTTATTATACGTGATATTAGGTAAAAAAACTACTATCCTTCTCGGCTTTTTCAGGTATTTAAACAATACGCAATTTTCCATTTCAATTCCGTCTCTAGTCCGAGAAGTTTCACATCTTCCTATGGTATAATAAATAAACAATAATTGTTTGGCACTAGCTGAATCAGAGGAGGAATTTTTTATGGGTCTTATCAAAGCAGCAACAAGTATGGTTGGCGGCGGTCTGGCAGATCAATGGCTAGAAGTCATCGAACCAGACAATATGAGTGATACAACGGTCATGACAAAAGGTGTCAAAGTCCGCAAAGATGACAAACGTGGCTCCAATCGTAAAGGAACAGAAGATGTTTTAACAGACGGAACAGTCGTCCATGTCTATCCAAACATGATGATGCTTTTGGTCGATGGTGGAAAAATCATCGATTATACCGCTGAGGAAGGTTATTACACCATTAAAAATGACGCAGCTCCTTCCATGTTCAATGGAACACTGAAAGAAGCAATTGCTGAAACTTTTGACCGATTCAAATTTGGCGGCGTCACACCGCAGAAACAACAAGTTTTTTATATCAATCTCCAAGAAATAAAGGGAATCAAATTCGGTACAAGCGCGCCGTTGAACTACTTTGACAATTTCTATAACGCAGAATTATTCTTACGGGCACATGGCACTTATTCTATTCATGTCGTTGACCCGATTTTATTTTATACAAACGCAATCCCTAAAAACAAAACACAAGTGGAAATCAATGATATCAATGAGCAGTATTTAGCTGAATTCCTAACAGCGCTACAATCAGCAATCAATCAGATGTCTGCAGATGGTCAACGGATTTCTTATGTACCATCTAAGAGTTTGGAATTAAGCAAATACATGGATACTGCATTGGATGATTCTTGGCGTGAATTACGTGGGATGGAGATTGTTTCTGTGGCTGTAGCCAGCATTTCTTACACCGATGATTCTGTGAAACTGATCAATATGCGTAACGAAGGGGCGATGCTAGGTGATCCTAGCGTACGTGAAGGATACGTGCAAGGTTCCATTGCACGTGGTATGGAAGCAGCCGGAAAAAATGAAGCAGGAGCAATGACCGGCTTTATGGGTGTAGGTATGGGAATGAATGCAAATGGTTCTTATCTTTCTCAAGCAGCTCAAAATAACCAAGAACAAATCAAACAACAAGCAGAAAAACAAAATCAACAAACTGCACAAGGAAATGCGGATACTTGGACATGTCCAGTTTGCGGGACAGAAAATTCCGGAAAATTCTGTTCCAACTGCGGAGCTGCCAAACCTGTAGAAAACGTTCAGCCTAAGCTACAAATGCGATGCAGTGAATGCAATGAGATCGTGGATCTTTCCAACGGCATCCCTAAATTCTGTCCAAACTGTGGTAAACCGTTTAAAGGAATCCCCGTTAATTAATTTATTTAGAAAGGTGTGCAGCTGATGGATGTTCTTACACATAAATGTCCTAATTGCGGCGGTCCGTTGACTTTTGATCCCAAAGACCAAAAATTTCATTGCGAATACTGCCTGAATATCTATACAGAAGAAGAAGTCAGCCAATATGAGCAAAAGCAAAAAGAAGCGCGTATGGCTGGCGAAGAAAGCAAAGAAGAACCTTCACCTACCGAAGATTTTACTTTTACAGCCCAAGAACAGCTTGCCGATATGAATGAAGCCGAGCGCAAAGCGGTTGACGAGGCAGGCGGTTTTTCAGATACAGCGGACGAATCTGCAGATAATACCGCAGCGATAGATCTTTTTCTTTGTCCCAACTGTGGTGCAGAGATCGTGACTGATGCGACAACTGCTGCGACTTATTGTTACTACTGCCATAATCCCGTCGTACTATCGGGACGTTTAAGCGGAGAATTCTTGCCAAATAAAGTACTTCCTTTTGCTGTCGAGAAAGAAGAAGCAATCAACAGATTTCTCGCTTGGACCAAGAAAAAATGGTTTGTTCCCAAAGCTTTTTTCAATAAGGATCAAATCGATAAGTTGACAGGTGTGTATTTCCCTTATTGGGCTACAGATGCTGAAGTAGATGGTGCCATGCAGGCGAATGGTACAGTTATCCGCATATGGCGGATAGGTGACATCGAATACACAGAAACGAAGCAATTTGCTGTTTCAAGAGCAGGCAAGCTTTCTTTTAAAGAACTAGTAAAAAATGCCTTATCAAAAAATACGCAACAAAAGATGGTCGAAGGCGTGCAACCTTTCCCGTTAGATAAAGCAATTGATTTTAAAAGCCAGTATTTAGCCGGGTTCCAAGCAGAAAAAAGAGATATCGAATATGAGGCAATCAAATCACAGATTCAATCTGAATTAAAAGACTATTCAGAGAAGCTGTTAAAAGATACCGCAAATGGATATACAACATTGACCGGTGTGCGAACTTCTGCTTCAATCACAAACGAAGTAAATAATTACGTATTACTGCCGGTATGGCTTGTTACTTATCGAAGCAATGACTCAAGTAAAAAAGTCTACTACTACGCAATGAATGGACAAACAGGAAAGGTCAGCGGTGTCCTGCCGATCAGCCAGAAAAAATTGGGACTGACCGCTCTTGGGATTTTCGCTGGGCTAGCGATCCTCTTTCTGATCGGAGGTTACTTGATATGATGAAAAAATTTTTTTTATTCTTTCTTTTGCTAGTAAGTGTTGGCTGGCCGGTGGCTACTCATGCAGATACAGCTACGGTAAATGATGAGGCTGGGTTATTCACAACAGATCAAATCCAATCTTTGGAACAACAGGCAGAAAAGCTGAATGAAAAAATCAAAGGACGAGTCTTGATCGTAACGACTACATCTAATTCAGAAGAACCAAGAGACTTTGCTGATAATTACTTAAGAGACGCAGTCGGAAATGATCAAAATGGCTCAGTATTGCTATTAGATATGGGACAGCGTGAAATCTACATTTCGACTTCTGGTAATATGATCGATTATTTGACTGATAGCAGAATCGATTCGATCTTAGATGATGTTTATGATCAGATGACAAATGCTGCCTATTACAATGCTGCAAAAGCTTACCTGTCTAAATCAGCAACATATGTGGAAGACGGAGTTCCAGGAGGACATTATCGTGTAGACGAAGAAACTGGCAAAATTACACGCTATAAGGTTTTGACGACAGTAGAAATCATCATTGCTGTTGTTTTGGCTCTTATCCTTAGTCTTGTCTTTTATTTTGTGACTGTTTCGCGTTATCAATTGAAATCAGGCATCTACAAATATCCATTCCGAGAAAAATCCAGTATCAAATTAACTGAAAAAACCGATCGTCTGACAAATTCTTTTGTCACGACAAGAAGAATCCCCAAAAGCCCACCTCCTGGAAGCGGCGGTGGCGGAAGTACTACCCATTCTAGCGGTGGCGGGACTTTTGGCGGTGGCGGCAGAAGTTTCTAAAAATTGCTAAATGAATGTTCGCAAAAAAAGGGCTGTGACAAAAATCGTGTCACAGCCCCTTTTGTTGCAAATAAACGGCGTTCAAAAGCTTACATCTACGGTGATAAGTCCAGCCAAGTTAAAAACATAAGAGACTGTTTTTACTTGGCTCTTCTTATTACTTGATGCAGAACAGCTTTTTCACAACCTCTTGGTAAACGGTGTTCTCCTACCAACTCCTCGGTCACAAGTCACAATATTCATCAAACATGAAAAGCTGTTTTTTGAAATTGTTCCTTGTGACTCAGAGTTAAACGGCAGGCTCACAACCTCTTGGTAAACGGTGTTCAATCAGCTGACCCTCGGTATTAGCTCAAAAAACGGCAAAATATGAGGAACTATTTTTCCGTTTGTTTCTCTAATACTCAGGTCAAAACGCTGATTTCACAACCTCTTTGTTCATCAAAAGATAATATTGTCTTCTAACAAGTCCATATTCAAAATAACGATATGATGGTCTTTAACGGTGATAATACCATCTTTTTTCAGTTGTTTTAAAATTCTGTTTACACTGCTAGCAGTTGAGATGCCACAAAATTTGGCGATTTCTTCATTCGTGATCGAAAAATCGATCAGCATCCCTTCTTCTGTCCGCACACCGAATAAATCATATAATTCGTAAAGTTGCGTACAAACAGCTCCCAGCTTTCCGTTTAATAGCATTTGCTGCATTTTTTTCATCGAATAAAGCAGACGATAGCGGTAATACTCTTTTACATAGTGTTGTAGCTTTGGGTCTTGGTTGATATTTTGCCAAAAGCGCACACGATTGATTCGATAAAACTCTGCATATTCTGATTCAACTCGAATATTATACGGCGAATCGATGAATTGTGAATATTCGTCTTTTAAAAGAGAGACGATTTCAAGATCTTTGATATAGCGAAGGTTAAATTCTCTCCCATCATTTGAAATAACACTTGCTTTTACCGTTCCCTCTTTCAAGATATACGTATGGGAATCTTCCATCCCTTCGAATGTCAAATATTTATGATATCCTTTGCGTATAATCGGAAAATCATTTTTATCCAAATATTCCTTTAAGACTCTACTATCCAATGATGCTCCCCCATCCAAACTTTCATCTAAAAAGATCATACAGTACTTTAAAACTTTTTAAAGTCCAAAGGTATTTTACTAATGATATTAACATTTGTTAAGTACCTTTTTCCATCACTTATGCGATTTTTTTCCTTTTTTTTATTCGTTATACTGCAGAAGTAAAATTTTTTAAGAATAGAGGGAAAAAACATGAATTACTGGATGAACACAATCATTAATCGATTAGAAACAGCATATCAAACAAGATTTGATATGAAAGCTTCTTTAGTCTTTTTAAATGATGCGTATCAAAACTCGATCGAATTGATCAAAGCAGTGGATGAGAATCCAACAAACGAATGCGAAGAATTTTTAAATCTGTTTATGTCTACAAGAGATTTATTTATTCGCCAACTTGTTGATCGCTATCCATCCAATTATCACGATGTAGAAGTTCAAATACAAAAATTAAAAGCATATTCAGCTTAAGGGGAATGTATAACATACATGGAAAAGAAATTATTTAATAAATATTTTATTGGAATCACATTGATCAATTTTATTGTCTACCTGATTTATTATCTGTTGATGGTCATCATGGCAGTCATTGCGCAAGACACCTTACACGCCAGCTTGAGCCAAGCAGGTTTTGCTTCTGGGATCTATATCATCGGAACATTGCTGGCACGCTTATTCATGGGGAAACAGTTAGAACTATTTGGTCGGAAGTTTACCTTAAGAGGCGGCGCGATCTTCTATCTCCTTTCAACATTAGCATATCTTTATACGCCAACTATCGGGGCATTGTATTTAGTTCGATTCTTGAATGGATTCGGCTACGGTACAGTTTCTACAGCTACAAATGCTATCGTTACTGCATATATCCCTGCATCTAAAAAAGGGGAAGGCATCAATTATTATGGATTAAGTACTAGTTTAGCTGCCGCTGTTGGGCCATTTTTAGGAATGATTTTGCTGAATATGACTGATTTTCGTTTCATTATCTGGTTTTCAATTGTACTGGTCTTCTTTGTTACGATTGCCTGCCTTGTCTTTCCTGTAAAAAATATTCCATTATCTGAAGAACAAAAAATATCTCTTCGCTCATGGAATATCAATAGTTTTATTGAAAAGAAAGCACTTTTCATTACAGGAATTGCCTTTTTGATGGGTCTTTCTTATTCAAGTGTTTTATCATTTTTATCTTCTTATACAAAAGTAATCCACTTAGTTGCTGCTGGGTCATTTTTCTTCGTCGTATATGCTTTGGTCATCACATTTACACGTCCATTGACTGGAAGGATTTTCGATGTCAAAGGAGAACAATACGTGATGTATCCTAGCTATTTATTCTTAACAGCAGGATTATTTTTACTGAGTGTAACGACGAATAGTGTGACATTGCTTATCTCTGGAGCATTAGTCGGCCTAGGTTATGGTACGTTTATGTCAAATGGACAGGCTGTTTGTTTAAAAATCGTCCGCGAACATCGAATCAGTATTGCTTTATCTACCTACTTTATTGGTTTAGACCTAGGCTTAGGCGTTGGTCCTTATTTGATGGGGATGCTAAAATCTCTTACTTCATTTAGAGGATTGTATGTGATTGCCGGAGTCATTCCATTGATATGTACAGCACTCTATCTTGTTAATGGCCGAAAACATAGTCATGAAGCAGAGGGCGAATTGATTGAATCATTGAAAAATGAAATTTGATCTTGATGAATAGATAAAAAAAACCGTTCAGATCTGAAAATAATCTGAGCGGTTTTTTGAGTAAAAATAGTTTATGATTATTCTTAATTAAACATCTATTTATTTTTAAAGCTTTCATTTATCGATAAGAATAGTTTAACTGTTGATTTATTCCATTTTCCGTTCATCTGGTACGATGCCTTGACTTAGCAACCACTTGTGGAAGAACCATTCTGCCACACCGATCAATAGAGCAGGAATCAATACTTTCATCCAAATATCGACTGTATCATTCATAAAATATAGATAGAGCCACAAGATAACTGCAGCTGAACCAGCATCTGCGATCGTCGCTGCGATGTTCCCTACTTTACGTAAGATCAACAGATCCCCTAGCACATAGATCATGACTACAATAATTACCCCAACAATCGTTGAATCCATAAAGCTAACACCGTATAAACCTGTCAGCACGACCCACAGAATCGCCCAGATCATGATTGCCTTCACTACCAACGCCTTCACATGTTTCATTTTCTGCACTCCTTTCTCCTGGATAAAAAAGTAAGATTATCTAACAAGATAACCTTTTCATTATTATACCATCGGCTGAGAGAAGCGAGCAAAGATAAGGTCCTATCTAAAAATGAGGAAGCCACTTAGAACATTCACGTAATAATTTATCCGTACAGACATTCGATATGGTGTTCCTTTACTTTCGCATACTGTTCTTTTGTCAGTTCTTTACTTGTCACCAGATAATCGATTTCATGAAAAGCAATGGCTTGATGCATGAATTTATGTGCAATTTTTTGCTGTGTAACTAAAACGGCAAGCCGGTCTGATTGTTTTCTAAAAGCTTTTTTGACCATTGCCTCTCCTTCATGAGTTTCTGTTACTCCTTGGCTGAAATCTAGCCCGCGACAACTCATTATCGCTAAATCCGCATAATATGACAATGCATCGTTATAGGCTTTTGAACCGTTGATTGTTGCTCGTTTCGGAACAATTGCCCCTCCCAATACAGATACTTTTGCCGTTGTATATTCACTCAACATAGCAGCTGTGACGATGCCATTCGTAATGATCTGCAAACCATCAAATCTTGCTAGGTTTCTGACTAAGTGTAAAGAGGTTGTACTGGAATCCAAGAATAAGACCATATCATCTCGAATCAAAGAAGAAGCTGTATCTGCAATCTTACGTTTTTCTGTTTCTTCTTCTAATTTGGTGATCTTCATCAGGTAAGGCACGTCAATTTTTCGATTGTCAATAAGCATGGCGCCACCGCGAACTCTACGGATCAATCCACTTTTTTCCAGAAAAACAAGGTCACGTTTAATCGTGGCTTCGCTATAATTTACTAACTCGATCAAATCGGTGACTCTTGCAAATTGGTTGTTTTTTAGATAATTCACAATCTCCTGCTGTCTATTCTCCACTTCATTCAACATAAAATCACCCCATTTACTTTATATAGTAACAGGAAAAAAGAGGTTGTGACAGAAGTGATTGGCTTCGAGAAATAAGAAGAAATTTTTCGAAAAAACTACTTCTGAACATCGTGTGTGGTTAAGAGGGTATGACAAGACTATTGTCATACCCTCTTGACCACACATTTTTATTTTTAGTATAAACTAGCCTTGCCTACTGTGTTCAAAATTTCCATTTTATGTTTGACCACTTCTTGTACCTTTTTATTAGCTGCTGGATAAATTGCATTCGGCTCGTACATCGATGGATTTTCACTCAATATTTCTCTCAAAGCATTGAAAAAGACGCTTTTAAGATCTGAGCTCAAATTCACTTTGGCAACTCCGTATTTTACTGCTTCGCTGACTTCTGCGTCCGGATTACCTGAACCGCCATGTAAAACAAATGGAAGATCGATTTGTTGGTTCAATTCTTTCAGTAAGTCGATATTTAATTTTGGAGTTCTGTTTTTCGGATACAAGCCATGCGCTGTTCCAATTGCTACAGCAAGTGTATCGATTCCTGTTTCTTTCACAAAAATCTTCGCTTGATCAGGATCTGTATAAATGATTGTTTCAGCACCTCCTTCAGCAGAACCATTATTCCCAATCGTTCCAAGCTCAGCCTCCACTGAGACATTTACCGCATGAGCTAACGCAACCACTTTTTTCGTAATCTGTACATTGTCGTCGAATGATTTCAAAGACGCATCGATCATCACGGAAGAATAGCCGTTTCGAATCGCCCGTAAGACATCTTCTATCGTACCGCCATGATCCAAGTGGATAACGATCGGCAGTTTACTTGTATAAGCATAGGCTCTTACTGCCGCAACAAACTCATCACTTAAATAGGCGATTTCATCAGGATGAATTTCTAAGATTACTGGTGCTTCTAATCTCTCTGCTTCTTCGATGATTGCTTTCATCATATCATAGCTGCAAATATTGAAGGCTGGTACTGCAAATTGATTCTCTTTAGCCACTTTCAATAACTCTTTCATTGTATATAACATTACGCTTCCACCTCATTTGTTAGATTTTCATTTTTCGTCCACTTGTCTTGTTTTTTCTCTTTCACTGTTTTTTTCAATAGTCCAAGCATAAAGGCTGTAGTGACTGTACCTGATGCAATTGCCAAGACATACATAGGTAAATTGTTCATAACATTTGGAATTAGCATCACCCAAATCCCTCCATGAGGTGCCATTGAAGTAACTCCTACTGCCATGGAAATCCCTGCAGCGACTGCTGAACCTGTCATCAAACTAGGTATCACGCGGATCGGGTCAGATACCGCAAACGGTATAGCACCTTCTGTAATATACGAAGCGCCTAAAATCCAGCATGATTGACCTGAAGTCCGTTCTTCTTTGGTAAATTTATGTTTGAATAATAAAGTGGCTAAAGCAATACCTAGGGGAGGTGTCATTCCTGCAGCCATACAAGCAGCAATCGGTGCATTTACTCCAGCTGACATCAAACCGATCGAGAAAGTCGAAGTCGATTTATTGATCGGCCCACCCATATCAGCTGCCATCATGATCCCGATAAGTAATCCGAACAATAGCCCGGATGTATTTCCCAAGCTATTCAGCCAATTTGTCAAAGCATCCAACACCCATGTGATCGGTTGTTCAATCACAAATACCATCAAAAGCCCAATAATTAAGATCGATAAAAAGGGGACGACAATCAGCTGATAAATAGCAGAAAATTCTTTTTTTACGCTAATTTTATTTGCCAGAAAATCACAGATATACCCTGCTAGCACGCCACCAATCATTCCGCCAAGAAAACCTGAACCACCTGTAGAGGCCAGTAATCCGGCAACAATTCCTGGGGCAAAACCTGCTTTTCCAGCAATCGATGTAGCAATCCCCGCGCCTAACGCAGGAACCATCATGGCAAACGCTGTATCTCCTCCGATCCTTGAAAATGCAGCTGCTAACACATTATAGTCTGCTGAGTTGGGATCAGCCGCTGTAATCCCAAAGGCAAAACTCAGTGCGATGATGATTCCGCCTGCGATCACAAATGGAAGCATGTAATTCACACCATTCATGAAATGATTATAGATTGTCGGCTTTTTCTCATTTGCAGCTGGTTCTTTTTCATTAGACACAACGAATACGCCAATATCTCTCAATGCTTCGTCTATTACTACTTGCGGTTCTTTGATTGCTCGGCTTGTAGAGACACGCTTTACTTTTTTCCCGGCAAATCGGTCCAATTCGATTTCTTTATCTACTGCAAGAATGATTGCATCTGCCTCTTTGATTTCTTGTTCAGATAACTGATTTTCTGTTTTTACACCTTGTGTTTCGAATTTTGCTTGATGGTTTAGATTTCTTGCTGTTACTTCTAATTTTTCTGCCGACATATAAGTATGAGCAATTCCAGTCGGGCAAGCAGTTACACCAACGATTTTCATGATTATTTTCCTCCTTTTTCTTCACTATCGATACTCGGACAAAGACTCTACTATTTTCATTCTTGACTAATCTGTCTGATGATATCTGCTGGCGTAGTGGCTTCTTTTATTCCCTTTCTAAAATCTGCATTCATCAATCGTCTGGAGAGTGTGCTGAGAATCTCTAGATGCATATCTGCTGATTTTTCAGGAACTACGATGGCAAAAATATATTCAATTGGCATTTCATCTATCCCGCTATAGTCCGTTAATTTGGCTGTATGAAAAAAACACAGTGCTGGTTTTGTCACATATTTGCTTTTTGCATGGGGAATCCCAAATCCATCTTCTATTCCTGTGGAGATCTCCTCCTCTCGTTTGAATAGTGCCTTAACGACTTTTTGAACATTTCTTACCTTATTTGTTTTTTTCAACACATCCCCTATTCGCTCAAATAATGATCCTTTTGAATCTATCGATGGATCGAAAACAATCAGTTCTTCTGCGATCAATTGATCAAACCTCATAAAAAACCTCTCCCCCACAAAAAATGTTAACGTTTTCTTGGAACTGAGGTCAGTATAGCATCGCTAGCTGTACCGTTCAATATTATGAATGAACAGAGGAAAAAGACCCATCATCCGCGTGTATAAGTCATTAAAATGAACGATCTAGCTCACAAACAATCGCAAGTCTATAACAAAACAAAAAGCCTTCCTTGAAAGGAAAGCTTAGCTTCTAATTTTAGGTAAATGGTTTTTTACTTCGAAATAACCCCTCTTCATTTCGTTAATATAAGGTGTTTTTATCAAGTGGATAATTAAAACTATATACTAGTTTTTCATTGTTTTGTGCATTATGATCCTACGACTTTTTCAGCATCAAACGAAGTTTTAAATTGGCAAAAAACATAAAAAAACAGACTATCCCTATCAGATAGTCTGCTAAACGTTGAGTTATCAGCGTTTTTATTATTCCGCAGCGTTTGCGTCTTTGAGACCGTATTTTTTGTTGAAACGGTCCACACGTCCGTCTGCTTGTGTGAATTTTTGACGTCCAGTGTAGAATGGATGTGAGTCAGAAGTTACTTCGACACGGATGACTGGGTATGTATTACCGTCTTCCCATTCAACTGTTTCTTGTGAAGTTTTTGTTGAACCTGACAAGAATTTGAAACCAGTTGTTGAATCCATGAATACTACTGGGTGGTAATCTGGATGGATGTTTTCTTTCATGATTTTTTCGCTCCTTTGCCCTGCTCCATTTGCTGAACCAGAGTTGATTTGTCGATTTACAACATTAACATCTTAACATGTTTCAGTCAAGGTTGCAATTATCTTTTCAGATTTCTGGTCGGATTTTTTTTACCAAAGGAGACATCTTGAAATTCTTTGAAAAATTGCTGATTGTTTTTTGTTTTACGCAAAAAGCGGATCAGTTGTTCCGTATATTCTAATGAATCTCCAGTCATATTTTTTCGAAGTTTCCAAATTTCTTCTAATTCTTCACTTGGCATCAATAATTCTTCTTTTCGGGTACCTGATTTTTTGATATCGATGGCTGGGAAGATCCGACGTTCAGATAATTCACGTGAAAGTTGTAATTCTAGATTTCCAGTTCCTTTGAATTCTTCATAGATCACGTCATCCATACGGCTTCCTGTATCGACTAAAGCGGTCGCTAAAATCGTCAAACTGCCACCTTCTTCGATGTTTCTTGCTGCCCCGAAAAATTTCTTAGGTTTATACAATGCGGCTGGGTCAATCCCGCCACTCAATGTACGTCCGCTTGGTGGAACGACTAAGTTATAGGCCCGAGCAAGTCTAGTAATACTATCCATCAAGATAACGACATCTCGTTTATCTTCGACTAAACGCATTGCGCGTTCCAATACTAATTCAGAAACTCGAGTATGGTTTTGCGGCTGCAGATCAAATGTAGAAGATACCACGTCGCCTTTCACGCTTCGTTCTAGATCCGTTACTTCTTCCGGTCGTTCATCAATCAGTAGAACGATTAATTCTACTTCCGGATAGTTTTCGGTGATACCATTTGCGATTTCTTTTAATACAGAAGTTTTCCCTGCTTTTGGCGGTGCGACGATCAATCCACGCTGACCAAAACCGATTGGAGAAAAGATATCGATCATTCGGGTAGATAGTCTTTGCGGTGTTGTTTCCAGTTGAAGCTGTCTTTGCGGATAAAGAGGTGTTAAGGCTGGAAAATGCGGACGTTCTTTTGCTTCTTCCGGATCTTTTCCATTAACGCTTTCCACGTGCATCAAACCATAATAACGTTCCGATTCTTTAGGTGGACGGGCTTTTCCTGCCACTTTGTCCCCATTTCTCAAACTGAATCGTCTGATTTGTGAGGCAGAAATATAGATATCTTCTGCACTTGGTCCATAATTGATTGGCCGTAAAAAACCGTAACCATCTTGACCAACGATATCCAATATTCCTTCCATATAATAAAATCCTTGTTTCTCTGCTTGTGCACGAATCACAGCTAGAGATAATTCCTTTTTATTCATCTTACTGTAATAAGGAATTTTAAATTCTTTGGCATAACTATAAACTTCTTTTAACGTTTTGTTCTCTAGTTCTGCCATTGTCAAATAATCGCTCATTCAGCTCCCACTTCCTCTATCATTTCAATTGATGCCCCTAAGGCTGTTAGTTTCTCGATAATATGATCATAACCGCGTAAGATATAATCTACATTGTAAATCGTCGTTGTCCCTTCTGCCAATAGTCCAGCAATCACTAAACAAGCACCTGCCCGAAGATCAGAAGCCACGACTTCTGTGCCGTGAAGTTTATTTGGACCATTCACGATGATCATATTTCCTTCCACGGTAATATCAGCGCCCATTCGTGCTAGTTCCGGCACATGGTTCACACGTTTCGCATAGATCGTATCGATGATTTCTGAAGTGCCTGTAGTCATCAATAGTAACGCAGTAAGTGGCTGCTGCAGATCTGTGGCAAATCCTGGATAAGGATAGGTCATGATGTTTGCGGGTTTTAATTCTTTCGAGGGGTAAACTTCGATTTCATCTTCGCTGATTTTCATATGGACACCAATTTCCTGCAATTTTGCTATAAAGCTTTCCAAATGTTCAAAGATCACATTTTTCACTTTGATACCATTTCCTACTGCAGCTGCTAATGCTAGATAGGTTCCTGCTTCGATGCGGTCAGGAATCATGAAATGCCGACAGCCATGTAATGTTTCGACTCCTTCGATACGGATCACATCTGTACCCGCTCCTCGAACTTTTGCCCCCATATTATTCAGTAAAGTTGCCACATCTATGATTTCCGGTTCTCGTGCAGCGTTTTCAATTACTGTCTGTCCTTTTGCTTTTACAGCAGCTAACATCACATTGATCGTTGCTCCGACTGAAACCACGTCCATGAAAATCCGATTGCCACGCAATCCTTTATTTTCTGTCCGTAAATACATGGCACCATGTTCATTTGTCACTTCAGCACCTAGAGCTTCAAATCCTTTGACGTGTAGGTCAATCGGTCTAGGGCCTAAATAACAGCCACCTGGCAGGCCTACTACCGCTTCGCCAAATTTACCAAGCAGTGTTCCCATAAAATAATAAGAAGCACGCAAACTATTGATTTTTCCGTGCGGCATCGGAATCGATACGACTTCTCGAGGATCGATTTCTAGTATGTTGTTGGAAAAATGGACAGTTGCGCCCATGATCTCTAAAATTTCAATTAATGAATGAACATCTTGTATGTCCGGCACACCTTCCAAGATCACTGGGGAATCAGCTAAGATTGCAGCTGGAATCAATGCGACTGCACTATTTTTTGCACCGCTGATCGTTACTTCACCAGCTAAAGGTCGGTTTCCTTTGATTACGATTTTTTTCATCTGTTTCCACCTTGTTTATTAATCTTTTTTCATGGATATGCTTGTATTTTATCATAGATAAAAAAAAGAAACGAGCATGGTCTGCCGTTTTAAGTAAAAAAGAATGGAGAGCGACTTCAAAAGTCGTTCTCCATTCCTATATATCGTATCTGTTATGTGGATGCTTACGCTTTGTTAGCTGAACCGAACCAGTCGATATGAGATTTAGCATCTTCAACGATTGCTGCTTTACCTGGAGCTAATAATTTACGAGGGTCGAATCCTTTACCTTCTTTATCTTTACCAGCTTCGATATATTTACGAGTAGCTGCAGCAAATGATAATTGGAATTCAGTGTTAACATTTACTTTTGAGATACCCATTGAGATAGCTTTTTCGATTTGATCTTGAGGAATACCTGATCCGCCATGTAATACTAAAGGCATGTCTGGACCTACAGCATCAGCAATTGCTTGTAAGTGGTCAAAAGCTAATCCTTTCCAGTTTTCTGGATATTGACCATGGATGTTACCGATACCGCAAGCTAAGTAGTCGATACCTGTAGCAACCATTTGTTTGCATTCTTCAATATCAGCTAATTCGCCGTTACCGATGATTCCGTCTTCTTCTCCGCCGATTGAACCAACTTCACATTCAACTGAGATACCTTTTGCATGTGCTTTTTCAACAACGTCTTTAGCTAATTTCAAGTTTTCTTCAAATGGTAGATGTGAACCATCGAACATTACTGAAGTATAGCCTAATTCGATACATTCCAAAGCAGCTTCGTAATCACCATGGTCTAAGTGGATAGCAACTGGAACAGTGATGTTCATTGCTTCAACTAAATCAGTGATTAAATCTTTACAGATTTTGTAACCACCCATGTATTTAGCTGCACCCATTGATGTTTGGATAAGTACTGGTGCTTGTTTTGCTTCAGCCGCTTCAAGGATTGCTTGAGTCCATTCCAAGTTGTTTGTGTTGAATCCGCCGACAGCGTAACCGCCTTTACGAGCAGCTTTTAAAAATTCAGCTCCTGATACTACTGGCATAATAAAATTCCTCCTAAGTTTTGTAAAACTAAATTTGTTAAGACAATTCTTAACCAACGACCCTATTTTACCAAACATTTCGGTAGTTTTCTACTAAAATCAATGAAAATGAAAATTTTCAAGAAGTTTTTTGCAAAAAATAAAATATCCAATAGCGCTTTAATCGAAAAAAGTCTTTTGCTTTCTATCTTTTTTCCTACAAATAATAACAAATCAGAAAAAGAGAAAAGTGACAAGAAAATTGCTTATCCCCTTCTCTTGCTACTTTTCTCTTTCTATCAAGTTCAAAAATTATTTTGTTTCGTGATCTGCTAATGATGCTCCGACAAATGCTTTGATTAATTTTTGCGGGCGATTTGGACGAGAAATCAATTCTGGGTGGAATTGGCATCCCACAAAGAATTTTTTCTCTGGCAGCTCTACGATTTCTACTAAACGGTTATCTGGTGAGACACCTGAAAAGACTAGCCCTTGTTCTTCAAACAATTGACGATATTTGTTATTGAACTCATAGCGGTGACGGTGACGTTCTTGCACAACATCGGCTCCATCATATGCTTCAGCCGTCTTCGTTCCTTTTTTGATTTTACATGGGTATAATCCAAGGCGTAAAGTTCCACCCAAATTCTCGATGTTTTCCTGATCAGCCATTAAATCAATAATATTGTTTGCTGTATCTGGATTCGTTTCAGCTGATGACGCATCTTCTAATCCAACGACGTTACGTGCAAATTCGACACAAGCCATCTGCATACCAAGACAAATACCTAAAAACGGAACGTCATTTTCGCGAGCATAACGAATCGCTTCGATTTTCCCTTCTACTCCGCGATCACCAAATCCACCAGGAACCAAGATTCCATCTGCGTCTTTCAAACGTTCTTCTACATTTTCTCTCGTTAATTCTTGTGCTTTGATCCAATCGATCTCGATGTCTGAATTATAGGCGAAACCAGAATGTTTCAATGCTTCAACTACTGAGATATATGCATCTGGTAACTCGACATATTTACCGACAAGCGCAATCCGTACTTTTTTCTTCAAGTTCAAGACACGTTCTTCTAATTCTTTCCATTCTGTCATGTCTGCTTCTGGTGTATCTAGTTTTAAATGGTCGCAAACAATTTGATCCATTCCTTGTGCTTGTAAAACTAATGGGATGGAGTAAAGTGTATCTACATCTGGCGACTCGATAACTGCTTCTGGTTCGACATCACAAAATTGTGCCAATTTGTTTTTCACGCTTTGAGAAACAGGTTGCTCTGTACGTACCACCAAAATATTCGGTTGGATACCTAAACCACGTAGCTCTTTTACACTGTGCTGCGTTGGTTTAGTTTTCATTTCTCCAGCAGCTTTCAAGTAAGGAATCAATGTTGTATGGATATACATAACATTATCTGTACCGACATCTGCTTTCATTTGACGAAGTGCTTCAAGGAATGGCAAAGATTCTATATCCCCTACTGTTCCCCCTACTTCTGTAATGATCACATCTGAATCAGTCATTTTAGCTGCTCGCATGATTTTTTCTTTGATCTCATTTGTAATATGAGGAATAACTTGAACAGTTGCTCCCAAGTATTCGCCCTTACGTTCTTTACGCAAAACTTCAGAATAGATTTTTCCTGTCGTCACGTTGGAGTATTTGTTCAAATTGATGTCAATAAAACGTTCGTAGTGGCCCAGATCCAAATCTGTTTCAGCACCATCATCTGTTACGAATACTTCTCCGTGCTGATATGGGCTCATCGTCCCCGGATCCACGTTGATGTATGGATCAAATTTTTGGATAGTTACTTTTAAGCCGCGGTTTTTCAATAAGCGTCCTAAAGAAGCTGCAACAATCCCTTTTCCGATTGATGAAACGACACCGCCGGTCACAAAAATATATTTTGTCATAAGTTCAAAAACTCCTTTTTAATTTATGTGCAGGAAAAGTCTCAGACAATAAACAAAGCTCCCTATTCTTCAATAAGAATAGGGAGCCGAAATTCTGTAAACTTCTGACCCTCTAAAAGGGTGCCCAAGGTGTATAATACAAGCTGACTAAGGGAAAGTCAAGTACTCAAATGAATACTATCCGCTTACAATTTTTTCTTTTTCGATATCCTTTGAGAAATTATTTCTTAAGTCCTTTATGAGTGCAAAAAAAATTTAACCCACATAATAAGCTTGATATAAACATAGCTAACGTTAAACCTAAGCAAATCAGAAAATCGTTACTGAAAAATTTTAAGTGAAATAATAGATAAAAAAATAAAACAAACATTATGATAGATAATATCCCACCTAACAAAGAACTACTTTTTCCTACTTGCAGCAACAGTTTATATAGCTTATCGTAGAAACAATCTTTTTCTTTCACCCTTATTTACCTCCTTTACGTAAAAAACGTAGTCCACAGTTCTCGGATTTTTGGCATATCTTTTCTATTAAATAATATCAAAAACAAAACAATTCCACTAATTTTTTCAAAGATGACCTTTTTTTCAACAAAAGTGCCTTGTAGGGATTCATTGAAGGTAACGAATCACATAAGTAAAAAATAAGGAGATGCGACAAAAGTCGTGCCTCCTTATTTCTAAATAAACGGTGTTCTCCTGCCAACTCCTCGGTCACAAGTCACAATATCCATCAAACATGAGAAGCTGTTTTTGAAATTATTTCTTGTGATTCGGAGTTAAATGGTAGGCTCACAACCTCTGGATAAACGGTATTCAAAAGCCAGTTTCTCGGTATTAAGCCAAATTTATGCAAAAATGTAGAAAGCCATTTTCACAAAATTTTTCTTAATACTCGAAACTAAACGTCTTTTTCAAAACCTCTTGGTAAACGGTGTTCAAAAGCTTGCATCTGCGGTAATAAGTTCAGCCAATTCAAAAACAAGAAAAGCTGTTTTTGCTTGGCTATTCTTATTACTTGTTGCAGGGCAGCTTTTTCACAACCTCTCCACTAAACGGTGTTCAATCAGCTGACCCTCGGTATTAGCTCAAAAAACGGCAAAATATGAGGAACTATTTTTCCGTTAGTTTCTCTAATACTCAGGTCAAAACGCTGATTTCACAGCCTCTAATTCACGGTATTCCTGTTTTAATAAAGTTCTAGATATTGTTCTCTTTCCCACTCGGAAACAGTTTGTCTGAATGCCGCCCATTCGAGACGTTTTGCTTCAACAAAATTTGAGAAGATATGTTGTCCTAATGCGTCAATCATTACATTATCCTTACGCAATTCTTTGATAGCATTATGGATAGTTGAAGGTAAGTCCTGGATATGTGCAGCTTCTCTTTCTTCCTCATCCATTACATAAATGTTACGGTCAACAGCTGCTGGCGGTGTGATCTGATTACGGATACCGTCTAGTCCTGCTTGCAACAATACTGCCATTGCCAAGTATGGGTTTGCAGATGGATCAACTGACCGCAATTCCAAACGTGTGGATAAACCGCGAGATTCTGGTACACGTACTAATGGCGAACGATTACGGCCACTCCATGCGACATAAACAGGCGCTTCATAACCTGGAACGAGACGTTTATAAGAATTGACTGTTGGATTGCAAACGGCTGTGTAGGCACGAGCATGTTTCAGCAAACCACCTAAGAAATGATAAGCTGTTTCACTTAGTTCCAATTCACCGTCTTTATCATAGAAAACATTTCCTTCATCATTGAACAAAGACATATTGCAATGCATACCAGAACCATTGATCCCAAATAACGGTTTCGGCATGAAAGTCGCGTGAAGTCCATGCTTGCGTGCAATCGTTTTGACAACGAGCTTGAAGGTTTGGATATTATCACAAGCATCTACCACATCTGCATATTTAAAGTCAATTTCATGCTGTCCTGGCGCTACTTCATGATGTGAAGCTTCCACTTCAAAGCCTAGACTTTCTAATTCCAACACGATGTCACGGCGGCAATTTTCACCTAAATCTGTTGGTGCAAAATCAAAATAACCACCTTTATCATTCAAGGTCGTTGTGATCCCACCGTCTTCGTCTAATTTAAATAAGAAGAATTCTGGTTCAGGTCCTAAATTGAAAGAGGTAAAACCAAGGTCGCGCATATCTTTCAATGCTCGTTTCAAATTCCCGCGAGGATCGCCGGCAAATGGTGTCCCATCCGGATTATAGATATCACAAATTAAACGAGCAACTTTTCCATGAGCACTTTCCCACGGGAAGATCATCCAAGTGGAGAGATCTGGATACAAATACATATCGCTTTCTTCAATTCGAACAAATCCTTCAATCGAAGAACCGTCAAACATCATTTTATTTTCTAATACTTTGTCGATCTGGCTCACTGGAACTTCTACATTTTTGATCGTACCTAAGATGTCTGTGAACATCAATCGTAAAAATCGTACGTTTTCTTCCTCAATGATTCGTTTGATTTCTTCACCTGTTATCTGTTTCTTTACCATGGTATCCCTCTTCCTTTTTTAATTTATTCAGTCAAAGAATTGTCTTTGCAATCCTTGCGACTGATAATGACCTGTTTTGCTTAACCCACCTTGCGCCAAAATCTCATCACGAAAAATTTGTCGAACGTCATGATCTGTCAACGGCTTCTTGTTTTTTGCTTCTTGTTTTTTCGCCTGTGCCATTTCGTATACACGTTTGATCCCAGCCATATTCAATCCCTCTGAAAGATAGTCTTTAATCTCAAGCAACATATCAATATCATTCAGCGAATACATACGTCGGTTTCCTTCGCTTCGTTCCGGATGAACTAAATCTTGTTCTTCATAATAGCGAATTTGCCGAGCAGACAAATCAGTCAGCTTCATAACTGTACCAATTGGAAATACGGACATAGATCGGCGCAATTCCTTTTCTCCCATCAGACGTCCCCTTTCGTTTTATAAGTTGGCTAAAGTGTACCAATTAAAAAAAATATTGTCAACTGCATATGTTAGGTTTTCTAACATGAGATCTCTATTTTTTATAAAATAACAAAAAAATAAGAACACAAAAAAGGTATCTAGTTGATTTTCGTACCAGATACCTTTTATTTTTTATTATACTGTACTATCCTTTATTAGTGTTTTTATTGCGCCGTTTGTATAATTAAGCGAGACAAATAAAAAAGCCATTTATGTTACACTCAAATTGTAATACCCGCTAAAGCATACAAGGAGAGTGAACATAAATGACTTATACCCATCTTACACCAAACGAGCTTGTAATGATAGAAGCATATTTTCATCAAGAAACTCCGGTTGCTATCGTTGCGAAGCAGCTTAAACGTGGACGCCAAACAATTTACAATGTCTATAACTTTCTCAAATGTGGTGGAACAGCACTTGAATACTTTGAACAATACAAAGAAAATAAGCGACGTTGTGGGAGAACCGAAATCATTTTTCCTGCTGAGGAAAAAGAATACATTGAAAAAAGATCAACTGAAGGTTGGACCCCAGACGTCATTATTGGCCGTGCAGAGCGAACCTTCTCTTGTTCAGTAAGTACCCTCTATCGCCGGTTTAAGACGGGAGAATTCAATGTTTTACATTTACCGATGCAAGGAAAACGAAAACCAAATGGTTATAAGGAAAAACGTGGAAAACAGGCATTCAAAAGAAATATTTCTGAACGTAAAAAAGATTATGTCGTTTTCGAAGAAGAATTTGGACATTTAGAGGGTGATACGATTGTCGGCATCCACCATAAAAGTGCCGTCATCACACTCGTTGAGCGACTTTCAAAAGCCATTATCGCCTTGAAACCAGAAGGCCGTAAGGCAGTTGATATTGAAAATTCGATTAATGAATGGCTTCAATCCGTACCCAAAAATCTTTTCAAATCAATTACCTTTGATTGTGGAAAAGAATTCTCTAATTGGAAAAGTATTAGTAATACGAATGATATTGATATTTATTTCGCAGACCCAGGAACGCCTTCCCAACGGGGATTAAATGAACATTCAAACGGACTCCTCCGAAAAGATGGACTACCAAAAGAAATGGAATTCAACCAAGTCAATCAAGGATTCATCTCATCCGTTGCGTCCAAAAGAAACCATATCCCTAGAAAATCACTAAATTACCAAACACCATTAGAAGTTTTTTTGAGTTACGTAAATGGAAAGTTTTGTCTCGCTTAATTTGACAAATAATACAAATAAATAATATAAAAGGTAAATAAAAAAGAGTGGATTTCTCCACTCCATGAAAAGCCGACTTTTTGGGACGCTTTTTTTTGCCAAGCCTCACATTTTTATAGCCAAACTTCTTTTGCGACTTGCTGCAATAATTGGATTTTCTTCCATTGTTCTTCTTCTGTTAAATGGTTTCCTTCTTCTGTTGAAGCAAACCCACATTGAGGACTGATACTTAGATTTTCCAATGGTACAAATTGTTGTGCTTCTTTTATTCGTTCTTTTATTTTCTCCGTATCTTCCAAATCTGGAAACTTAGAAGTAACTAATCCTAAAACAACTTTACTTTCTTTGTTACTCCAATGTCTTAAAGGAGTAAAATCTCCTGCTCGGTCAGAATCGTATTCCAAAAAGAAACCATCATAATTTGTTGAAAACAACTCTTCTGCAATGGGTTCATATCCACCGGAAAACAGCCAAGAAGAAGCGTGATTCCCGCGGCAGATATGTGTTGTGATCGTCAAATCTTCTGGTTTGTCTTCCAGTGCGTTATTGATAATCTCTGTACAAATATGGGCCATTTCTTTCGGATCAATTCCTTTTTGAAGAAGTGCTTCTCTTTTAGTTTGATCAGCTAGAAACGCCCAATTTGTATCATCGAATTGCAGGTAACGGCAACCTTTTTCATAAAAAGCATGAATCGCTGCTTTGTAAGTAGAGGACAAGTCCTCATAAAAATCAGATAGATCAGGATAAATCTCCTTGATTTTTGAAGAACCATCATTAGATAGGATCTCTTGTCGTAAAATCATCGTGGGACTAGGGATCGTTGCTTTTGCAACAAAAGTATCATCTGTTTCCACTACTTCTTTCAGAAAAGCAAAATCTTTTAAAAATGGGTGATTTGGATTGAAAGATAATTTATCTACTACCCGAATATTATAAGCTGGTGCTGCTTTTCCGTGGAATGTTTGATTATATCCAGTTTCTGGAACATAGCCTTCGATACCATTTAGTTCTTCTAAAAAATCAAGATGCCAAAATCCACGCCGAAATTCACCATCTGTAATTCCTTTGATGCCGACTGCTTTTTGGTCTTCCACTAATTTTTTTATTTCCTGGTCTTCGATTGCACGAAGTTCTTCTTTTGAAAGTAAGCCTTCTTGAACTTTTTTTCTTGCTTCTTTGATCGATTGCGGGCGTAAGAAACTTCCGACATGATCTACTGTAAATGGTCTATTTTTGCTCATTTCACTCACTCTTTTCTTTGTTTTTTGTAAAAAAAAATCCTTTTACTAGCAAATACTAGTAAAAGGACGATTATACTCGTGGTACCACCTTTTTTCAGAAAAAACATTCTTTCTCTCAGCCTGACAATAAAATCAGTGGTCTTGGTAACGAAAGACTGTTCGTTTTTGCCTACCTTTCGACAAAAAATCCTCTAAGGCCATTTTCGACAGTCAACTTCTAGCTTTTTACACCAACCAAAGCCTCTCTTGAACCATTTTCTGTCTACTTTCCTTCTCATCGGATACTATTAGAATAAAATTAGAATAGCATGTTTGAAAGAAAAGTCAATAGGGAATAAGAACAAACAAAAACTAATTTGTTATTCTTAGTAATTTGTTTGTGGAATACAATAAAGCTTTTCTAATATGATAATTGTTCAGTCGTCCTTTCATCTTAGATCACTTCCTTAAAATGATCATACCCGTTTCAACCACATAAAAAAGGACTTAATTTTGAAAAATTTCCCATCAAAACTAAGTCCTTTTTATTATAGTTATGCAAATTTGCTTATTTTCTCGCTATTTCCGATACATCTTGAACAGGAGCAATTCGACTGAAAACACTGGTGCAAAAGCATTTATTTGTCTTATGGTAGAACCGTGGAAAACTCAGACTGGTAATAAATTGTCATTTTTTGAAAGAATAGCGCCCTCTTGAACATTATCAATCGCACTTACCACTTGTTGATCTGACTTTGCATATAAGTGACCGTAAGTTCCTAAAGTGATTTGAATATTCGCATGGCCCAATCGTTCTTGAATAGATAGCGGTTGAATATTCTGCTCAATTAGAAATGCAACATGAGAATGTCGTAGCGCGTGAAGCTTAATCGGTTTGACACCCGCTTTTTTAGCAGCTTCTTTTAACCAGTTCGCAAAAGAATAAGGTGGCGTAAATGTTCCGTCCAACTGAGCAACATATTCAAAATTTCCAATACGTTTTTGCAAGTCATACCACTGTCTGAGTTTTAAGGAAAGCTTCTTCCCCAACCCAATCGTTCGATAAGCACATTTAGTTTTGGGAGTCGAAAAGTACCAATCATCTTTTGTATTATAAATCAATGTCTTCTCAATCGTTATCGTGTTTTTCTCAAAATCTACATTCGACCAAGACAAAGCTTCAAGTTCTCCAATCCGAATGCCAGTATAAAAGAGCATTTCATACACAATCTTCCGATGGTGGGTTTGAATCTTATCATCCTTCAATTCATTCATCACTTTTTGAAACTCACTGTGTTCCCAAAACTCAACTTTCTTATTCTCAGAAGGAAGCGAAGAAACATCTTCAACGGGATTTTTAGCAATCACCCCCTCTTTAACAGCCCGATCCAATACAATTTTTAGGTGCCCTCGAATCCGATTGATATAAGATTTTGATAACGTTTCGCCATTAACTTTTTTCCGTGAATTACGTGACTCTGTCTGGCTTAGTTCAAATAACCAATCCTCAATATCGTGACTTGTAATATCTCGAACACGAAAATGATAGAAAAACTGCATACGCTTTTCGAAAATGAATTGCGCATTCTCATATGTTTGACTTTTGACCTGTCTCTCGTACCATTTTACAAACCTATCCTTGTAAAACTCTTCGAAAGTCATTTGATTGGTAGAACACAGTTGATTAGGAATTGTCTTGTTAAAATCATGTGTTTCCATGTACTTGTCATAAGCAATTTTGGCATCTTTTTGTGAAGCATAACCTCGTTTAGTCTTCTGAACCTTTCTTCCATTTTCATCTATACCTAGATACGCTCGGAAGAACCATTTTTTTGTCTTTTTATCTTGGTAAATATTTTTAATTTTTGGCATCGTTCCATTCCTCCCTGTACTTGAGAAAAGCTACTTTAATAGTACCGCGCTTGTACTGTTTATTCCGCAACTTGAATGTGAAAAAGATGTTCAATTACTCGGGATGGCACCACACCAACTTGGCGATTATTATAAAAATCAATACCTTCAATCCTTGCAAGATATGCCTTGCTCTCTTTAATCATTCGTGCAGCTTGACTAGGTTTAAAGCCCATCTCTATCAAAATTGCACGATTTACCATGAAATCACATTTTGTTTCCATTCTCTCACCTCCTGATTCTTTACTCCTTTTAAAATAATCCTCTTTATAATCTATTGTTTCTCATTCGATGGTTGTGTTATACTCGTCTTGTCGAGGCGGAGTACGTTGCACAACTTGTTGTGTAAGCAGTACTTTGCTTTTTTAGTAGCTTGTTTTCTCATTTGATATACTTTGTAATTTTCGTTCATAATACTCAACCTCCTCCTGATAATACTCCGGGTCTGCCTTCATATTTTGGAGAAGTTTGATCTGTCTTGGATTCATTTCTCCTTGTTCAATAATCAAAGGCAACAAGGAAGAATGAAACGTTTGATCGACCTGTGCAATAAAAACTAATGATGGTGAAACACCATGAATTAACCAACTCATAGTTTTCTCAAAACTTTGAGGAATTGTATCTAAAGAAATGGTGATTGCGCCATAATTGCTAATAAAGGCTGCCCATTTGGCATCAACTTTTGCACCTAGATCATTTGGATCACGGTCATAAAAACAAATTGCTCCATTAAGTAACTCAAAGAACAGTTTGGTTAAATCATGGGTTTTTGAAATAATCTTTGCCAAGCTTTGCGCTTTCTCTTTTCGATACCGTAGTTCAAAGCGATTCTTTACTTTTGCCTCTTCTAAAGGAATTCCTCGTCGCTTCCGTTGTTCATGGTCCTTCTGATAAAAGCAAAAACGACACTGACTCTTCTTTGAGCCTAAATACAAGGTCTCACCATTTGATTCATTGTTTATGATATCCGTACCGCCATGAGATTCACTCACTTGAAAAGTGGTCCACACATGGCCTAGTATTACCTTATGCTTAAGTTCTGGAATGCTGAGACTCCCCACAAAATCATCTAAAGTAAAATCAATCCGTGTAAAGTTCCCCTGATAATCTAATACCTTACGAAAAAACTGTTGCCAATTTGTTTTTCGTGTTTTTAGCCATCTTGCTAAGTGTTTACAGCCTTGACCTGAAAACTCCATCACAGTTCCTTTAACCGCATCGTCAATGGAATACCGAATCGTGATTACTTGATTCCACACGTATTGGCCAATATAGCCCTTTGGCGCATAATCCAGTTCCTCAAAACGTTCAATGGGCATTTCAATAATCTCTTCAATTAGCTTTAAATGTTGATTCGAGAAAAAGTGAATGGTTAGATAATCAATCAAAACACGGTTAACTGGAACGACCTCTTCTTGCAAACTATCCAACACAAGATTCAATTTTTCTTCACTTAATTGTCTCGTTCCTTTTTCTACTTTCGATAATAACTATCTCGAAATCCCCACTTTTTCTGCTAAATATCGTTGTGTCCACCCCCTTTCTTCTCGAGAAACTCGAATGGCTTCACCGAGATCATGTTGATTAACTTGGTTCATCGACAAACCTCCTTCTGCTATTTACTTGTCAAAGAACCTATTGAACTTATTTTAAGTACATTTTTATTGTACGCCTGTATTTATTTTAAGTCAATATGTTTTGACTTTTTTTAAGTACACACGTATACTAAATTTAAGAACTTATCCTGAGGAGGAGTTTTCATGGAGATAGACAAGCAAGCAGTCGGCAATCGAATTCGGCAGATTCGCCAAGAATTAAAGTTGAGTATGGAGAAATTTGGCAAACTAATTGGTGATTTACCGCGAAGTACAGTCAATAACTGGGAACGTGGGATCAACCTTCCAAAAACCGAAACCCTTCACCAAATCGCAGAGATAGGTCATGTCACCAATGAATATCTTTTGTATGGTGATCAAGAGAATCAATACATTTTAGAAATGCTCCAAAAAAAGGCAGGTAAGCTTGATCCTAAGATTGAAGGTCTCATAGTAGACGAAATCAAACACGCTGACCTTGTTAGTGAAAAAGAAATGGATCGAATGATTGAATTTTTTATTACAAATCTCATTCCACCAACTGAACAAGACCAGTTTACTTTCCAATGTATCGATGAAAAAAAGCAGCTTTATCTTGGTTCAACTAATTTTGGTAAGGAAGCCCAGCTCTATTTGCAACATGATAATCAAAATCATATTCTGCACATGATGCCCTTTACCTTCTCCAACTTTAGTGTGGATCGCATACTCGTCTATTTAGCAAATCAAAAATCCTATTCCTATTTTGGGAAACATTTACCCAAGGAACTAGGTGAGAAAGCCATCCTTCTATACTCAATTAATCAATTGACCAGCGATGTGCGAATTGCCCCGTTGGTCTATTCAGAAGAAACCGCTTCTTATCAGTACACAGAGGACAATCAATATCTACTAGAACAGCAATATCTTTATCTACCATTCGTGATGGAAGTCGAGAAAGAACGCCTGTTAAATGCAGCGTATCCATCATCAAAATGAGGTGACAAAATTGATAAGCACGTGACAAAGAAAATACTGCTAGGACACTCCCCAATGGGTAGTTGTCACAGTTTCCTGTTCTTTGTTAGCCCCCTGTTAGAACCGGGGGCTTTATTCCTGCAGTCCGGCTACGCCTTCCTGCAATAGACAAAACTCCAGATCGGGTAATTCGGGCTCTATAATTTATGGGACTGATGAATCAGAATTGATTCTTCAGCCCAATTTTTATTTTAGGTATTAAAAAACATATCGTTCTCTAGTATGATTAAATCACGACAAAATAAACAACTGAGAGGACGATATGCTATATGAATGATTCTATCAAAAAAATGCTGCGATTAATAGAGAAAGATTTGATGATTACAGAGGTCTCTTACGAGACCTTTCAGAAGAAAAAGACGTTGATCGTCGATGCTGTTTTCTCACCTGCTCCCCATACCTGTAGAAATTGTGGTTCTACTGTGGTAGATGGAAACGGGAAAGTAATTGTAGTGAAAAATGGGAAGAAGGAAACGATTGTCCGCTTTGAACAATACAATCACATGCCTTTGGTTATGCGCTTAAAAAAGCAGCGCTATACCTGTAAAAACTGTCGAACCCATTGGACGGCTCAAAGTTATTTTGTTCAACCCAGACATTCAATCGCGAATCATGTCAGATATAAAATTGCTTCTTTACTGACTGAAAAAGTATCTTTATCTTTTATTGCGAAAAATTGTCAGGTATCTTTGACCACCGTTATTCGTACGTTGAAAGAGTTTAAAAGCTACTTACCAAAGCAATCTAAGAGGATTCTCCCCAGAGTATTGATGGTTGATGAATTTCGTTCGCACGCTTCCATAGAAGATAAAATGAGCTTTATTTGCGCAGATGGCGAAACAGGACAATTAATTGATGTCTTGCCTACGCGTAAATTGCCTCGATTAACAAGCTATTTCTTAGGCTGCGCTAATCCTGAAGAAGTAAAATTTTTAGTCACAGACATGAACGCCGCCTACTTCCAGCTTACCAAACGTATTCTGCCAAATGCGAAAGTAGTGATTGATCGGTTTCATATTATCAAACACATGAATCAAGCCTTTAATGAGTTGCGTATCCGTGAAATGAATGAACTTCGTAAAGTAGGACAGAAAAGTCAGGCAGAAAAACTGAAAAAGAACTGGCGCTTTTTGCTAAAAAATCGTGCAAACATCAACCATTATGAATACAAAACATGGAAAAGTTTTCGAGCACCAAAATACCCATTTCTTACGGAAGCGATGATGATTGATCGATTGCTTGGCTTTTCTACGTCCCTGAAGGAGGCGTATCCCTATTTTCATGAATTAGTTGAAGCCTTTCGAGACAAAGACCCTGACTTATTTTTCTCCTTATTGGCAGAACTTCCCGAAACGTTAGATGACGGCTTTCGGGAAAAGCTCCAAAACCTTCTGACCTATGAAGAAGGCATCACCAACGCGATGATCTATCCTTACACCAATGGAAAAATAGAAGCGAAGAATACCCATATAAAGACAATGAAACGAGTATCCTACGGATTTAAATCATTTGAGAACATGAGAATTAGAATCTTTTTGATCAATCAATTAATCAAAGTAAGATAACAAAAAATCTGAGCCAGAATGAGGTTCATTCTGACCCAGATTTGATTTTGTACAACCCATCAGTCCTTATTGACAAAGAGCCGTAATTCGCTTGTGGCGAAACCCGACCTGGAGTTTGTCTCTGTATTTTGAACCCTAAAAATTAATCAAACAGACTGATATTCTCATAATCAGCGCGAAATAAGCCATTAAGTACAGTTTTCCTACCTATTTTTGATAACCCGCTGGTTAGTTAATATTCCTTTTCCGAGAGAGATAAATGATTGGTTAAATCTATATACATCTCAACCTTTAAAAATGTTTTCGAAATACTTCATCAGTACATGTCATACAAATTACCAGTGCATTCTCAAATTCTAGTTCTTTAATTGATTTCAGTTGAGGAGCAGTTACTTTTGGCGGAAATTTCCATTTTTGTCCAAACCTCTTCCCCCGATGAAATTTCTTTGTTGCAATTATTGCAATGAAAAATTTTTGTTTCAAAAATATACATAATTACTTCCTCCAATAAAAACTATCTACCTCTCAAATTATTTTTCTCTAATAAGAAAAACAGAAAAGGTAATAAGATACAACAGTGATGATTCCTAATAAAGAAAAGACTACAATAATATTTTTCTAACTTATCGCCTTCAAAGAAATAGTTTCTTATTTTTCACTAAAATAAAAAATTTATTGCAAAAAAAATAGAAGTGACAAAATTATCAATCATTTCAAGGTAATATAACTACCTGAGTTTATTATCGATTAAAATGCTAACTACATTTGCAAGAGAAGCGAGAGTTAAAGGTAAATATAGAATTTCTACTTTTTTAGCAATAGAAATAGGAATAAAATATTTAAAATGTATAGAAACTTTCTTTTTTTTTCTTGCTATCTTTTTATAATCACAACTCTCTATAATAGAATTACGATTTATTTTATACGGCTGAAAAAATCTATCACCAAAAAAATTCAAACATTAAGCCAAGGATTATGAAGTCAACATTTCGAAAAATGAACATACATTGGTAAGCAACTATAACTATTACCACAGACATAAAGTAACACAATATATTACTATTTAAGTGTACGCCACCAGTGAATATCCTCAAGGTATACAGCGCACAACAAAAAGAAAAAAGGAAACGCAGAAGCATTTCCTTTCAGTGATTTAATGAAAACAACACGATTTGACTTAGAGCCTTTTTATTTGAATTCATTTTCGCTTTATCCAACTTCATTTGATCATTTGATTACTCGGTTAAATACTTTTGACATGAGTATCAATGAAACATTCATTAATTATGGTTGCTTATTTCTTACCGCTTTTCTGGCCAATGCTAATCCGCCGATTATTCCGGCATTATCACCTAATTCGGGCGTAATAATGTAGCTATCAATTGGTGGTATTTCAACATATCCATTTATAAGCTCAACAAATTTATCCTGAACTTTTTTCTTCATGTGTTCTTGTTTCATTACACCACCGCCAAAAATAATTCTATCTGGCGAAAACATCAGTGTTGTATTGTATGCACATTGGGCAAGGTAAAAGGCTTCAATCTGCCAAAACGAATCGTCAGCCAATAAATTCTGGCCTTTTACACCCAACCGTTTTTCAATCGCTGGTCCTGCTGCCATCCCCTCTAAACAATCTTGGTGGAAGGGACAGTTTCCTGAAAAATTGTCCTTTGGATGTCGCTTGATCAACATATGCCCCATTTCCGGATGACTGAACCCTTCCACGAAAGTCCCATTGAACAAGGCACCACCTCCGATACCTGTTCCCACAGTGAAGTATGCAACACCTGCTAACCCTTTGCCAGAACCAGCAACATATTCACCATAGCAAGCCGCATTGACATCTGTTGTCCATTCAATCGGAATATTGAAATATTGCTTTAGCGTTCCTACAAAATTGAAATTTTGCCAAGCAAGTTTTGGTGTTGATGTGATATGACCGAAACTCGTTGATTTGCATTGAATATCAATTGGACCAAAGCAGCCGACCCCGATGCCTGCCAATTGTTCCTTAAAAGGTTTAAAAAAATCAATGACCTGCTTCATTGTTTCAACTGGAGTTGTTGTGGGAAAACTGACTCTTTCCAAAATCGTTAATTCCTCAGTACCGACTGCACAGACAAATTTAGTCCCTCCAGCTTCAATTGCCCCATATATCATCATAGGTTCCTCCCTTCGAATATGTGAAAAACACTTCATTAACGCGGCAAGCGTTCTCGATCAGTGAAATGACGTTTAGTATTTCCTGAAGCTTCTGTTGAATACCAGTAAGCGACACTAGCAACATCGTCTTGCCGCTCAAATAAGCGAACATCATCGTTGCCGATTTGTTGTAAAGTGACCGATAAATCTTCGGTAAAACAGATGGGGTCTTGAAGATGCCAACGATAAAGACCATGTCGTGGCATTGCGTCGTCACCAAAGGCATGAACGGCATTCAATTTTCCCGTTTCAAAACGATCTCTTGTGGCATCTCTATTTGATTGGTAAGGATACCCTAAAAAGGCTGTTGAATAGTTTTTCGCATGTGGACGTCCGAACTCATCGTACTCATGAAAGGCCCACGCCCCGCCAAAATAATCTTCTGAACCTGTTGAGGTTACGGTCGGATACTCACTATCCCCATCAATGTAGAATTTAAACTCGCCTTCGCCCCACCAATAACGTTCTAGGCAGGTAAGCGCAAGGTAAGTACCCACGTAATAGCCTTGACCCTTTAATCGATCAATTAACTTATAATCCTCCTGTAATTTGGTAATGCGTTCCCGATGCCAATTTGCGTGAAAATATAGGCTATTTTCTTCCAATTCGTCCACCAAAGCGTAATTTATCGTATAAAAAAATGAGGACATATCCTTCGGATGTAAATTCTCGATCGTAATTTTAGCGGATGTTTGGAAAGGCATTTCGAAATAGGAATTAAAGCCCCCTGTAGGATTAACCACTATCGGCAACGAGTTCACCTCGCAACGCTCTCCAAACCCATTACAAAAGAAATCCCCTAAAGGACTTTCAACAGCAGGGCTATCCGACCCATCCCAATAAATTCTTAAGATTAAATCACGTAAAACAAAACTGCCAAATTCTGTTCGATCACGAATCGTCATCCACATATGACGAATTATTCCCGTTCCAGTAATATCCGCAATCACAGTTTCTTCACCAGAAGTCAGCGGAATTGCGCCACGACCTTTGCGGCTTGGTCCTAGCTCGCTTGGCAACATCGCAGCTTTACCTTTCTCGCCTGTTGGATTTTCGGGAGTGATTGCTCGACTCTGGATTTTTTTAAATTGGGTAATATTTTTTAGTATACTCATCTTTTTCTCCTTTGAATGTGAATCGTTTTTCCCTTTTCTACGTGAAGAATTTTTTTCGTATCACTTATTTTCAATGGCTTTTCTGACAAATTTGAAATACTCAACTCGGATTGCGTACATTCAATCGAAATGAAGGCTTGACCGAACTTCAAATTCTTCCAAGAAAACGTTAAATTATCAACAGGATCAATTTGCAATACTCCTTTTTTGAATTTCAATCCGAAATATTGACTGATCATTAGGCTGACAAAAAGACCCGATGCCCAGCCGCATTTGCCGCAGCCAAAGTCTCGCACGACTTCTCCTTGTTGAGCCTCTAAGCGATACGGCCACCACCACCACGAACCGTCTAAATCTGCCAAACAAATTAGTTCTTCTAATCGGGTTACGAAAGCTTGAGGGTTGTGCAGCTCGCTCATTAAAACAGTGATAAAGCCAGGAAAAGTGGCGCCGGATTCTAATCCCCAAGTGATGCCTTTGATTTCCTCGCTATAGGTTGGATTGAAAGAACTAGCAGAAAAGGCCATGGTGTTCTGATATAAATGATCTTTATTATCTAAAAATTGATAAAAAGGCATCAACGTAGTGTCTGATTCTTCTCCATCATGCATCAATAAATTAATTTTTCCATCCACAATCACATCACTTAAAAAGATTAACCCTTGCTCAAGAATCGGTTTTTGATAGTGCTTCACTGAATAGGTTGTTTTCTCCTCATCACCGATTCCCTCCAAAAATTGCTCACCAAAAGGACCATCGATAGTCATTTGTTTACAAATTGATTCCTTTAGTTTACAGGCAATGTTTTTGTATCGCTTGCTAAGACTCAGTTGTTCTAGGGCTTCAAAAATTTCTGCAAGTCCAATACAGGCCTTCCAAAGACAAAGATTGCTGCCGGTATGATACTTTCCAAGTGCAAAGGCGTCTGATAACCAAACAGATGGAAAAAGCATTGGTTCCCCTGACCGACGTTGAGCTAATATGTCCTCAATAATTCTTGAAGCATTCAGTAGAACCTGCGGACACCGCTCAAAGAATTTTGTATCCCCAGTATGTTCAAAATAAAGACTAGCCAGTAACGCACTGGATAACGAATTACTCAGAGAATGATTGATACCTCCTGTAAATTTTGAACCAGGAAACTTAACGCCATATTGATCAAACCATAGAACCGTTTTTTGACATAACTCCGGTTCAAACATGGTGAATGGCAATGATGCGTAATACATATCCTTATTCCAAATTCGATTAGTAGCAGGATAGCTGCCCCAATTGCTGCCGACGACCTGTCCCTGTCGATTCATACCGAAACTAGAAAAGCTTTGATAAAGTGCACGACGATAGAGATGGACAACTCTATCGTTTGGCATTGACAGCTGCCCAAATAGCTGAGCAAAATAGTTCAATGTTTCCTTCAGCCATTTTTCGATATCAGATTCCTGAAAAGTCATTACTTCTTCAAAAGCATTTGGGTCCACAAAAGCAATGGCGAAGCTTGCCACTTCCTGTTGTGCGATCGTGTCCTTATTTCCTTTTTGAGAAATCAACACATTTTGCTGATCCGAATACTTCTCTTGATACGAAGGCACATCTTTCACTGAAACTTGAAGGCTTTCGTGTGTTTCATTCACAATGTAAACCTGTTGAACAAGCATACTTAAACGCTTATTAGCCAGTATGGGAGCAAAGGATACTACAATGACCTTAAACGTCGAATAATGATGAATATATCTAGGCAAACAGTCTTGAATCACATCGACTTCAATACGATGATCCGATTCTGACAAATGGTAGACAATCCCGTTTACTTCAACCTTTAAGGATAACGAATTGGTTTGAGAGAGCTGTTTATTGACCCAAACACCTGGTTTTTCCTCAGTTAGTAAATTTTCTCGATAAAAGGTCAACGTTTGAATCGTCCCGCAAACATCAAGGTTTGCTAATGTCTTTTGATTACTTACATCGAAGGTCAATCCCTTTACATCAGGAATATTCCGATAGTAGCTGTATTCGTTTGAAGTAGTCACATTTCCGTCGTTTAACTCAGCATTAAAAAATGGGTGTTTGGGTGAATAAATTACTTCATTAATAGTCATCTTTTCCCTCCTTGCTAAAAAAACTGCAGCCTAGTAGCTGCAGCTTCCTACTATGCGATTCCAAGTAATGACAATAAAATTCCCAAGACGACCATTCCAAAAATAATTTTGATGACGCCGACTTTTTTATCTAGTAATTTGAAACAGCTCAATGTTACCAATAACGGTACAATTCCTTTAAAAATACTATCGAGGATTTCTTGGACATTCATTAGTTCTTCGCCCTTCATTGAAAAGCTCAAAACGGTATTGAATTTGACCATACTGATCGTCATTGCACCTACCATGATCAGACCCAAGATACTAGCAGCTTTTGTCAGAATTTCAATTAACCCGTTCGCATACAGCTTTTCAATATATTTAGAGCCTAATGAATAGCCTAAAACGCCGCCATAGTATCGCATCAAGTAATTAGGTATATTGAACATAACTAAAAAGATAATTGGTGCCAAAATATTTCCGGCATTGGCTAAGTTGATCGCTAGTCCCGCGGTAACGACACGCCAAACTCCCCAGAACAATGAATCGCCAATTCCAGCCAATGGTCCCATCAAACTCGTTTTGATCGCGTTGATACTTTCCACGTCAAAACCAGCTTTTTCAGAATTTTCCTTCTCCATCGATGCCGCAATCCCCATGACAAAGGACGCGCAAGGAATGGTCGTCGAAAAATACTGTGTATGACGTTCCAGCGCCGCAGCTCGATCTTCTTCACTTTTGTAGAAATGATTAATGAAGGGCATCATAGAATAGGCGAAACCACCGCCGCCCATCGTCACCGGATTCACCGAAGCATACATAGTCATCGAGCGCCAAAACATCTTCCGAACCAATTTTTTCTCATCTTTAGAAATTCCATCAGCTAATTTCATTGAAAGAAATCCTCCTCTTCTTGGTCAAGCGTTGCATTTACAGCAGCATCGCTTTGAACTGCATGAACAGATATATTTTTTAGTTGTAGATCTCTTTGGGCTATAACAATTGCAATAATCGTTCCAACTGCGGCAATTGCAATCAATGGTAACTCGAGATACGCCATAACAACGGCCCCAAAGAAAAACCACACAGCAATATTTTTACTCCAAAGCATCCGTAACAGCATCGCCATCCCAACTGCCGGCAGCAGATTTCCAGCGACTGTTAATCCGTTCATGATGACCTCTGGAATATTATCCAAGACGCTTTTGACAACATCTGCTCCAAATAAAACGGCAAAGAATGGAATAAGAGCATAAAGCGCATAGTGGACAAACCACATAAAGAAGTGCAGATTGATGATTCCTTTTTGATCACCAGATTTTGCAAATTTGAAAAATTTAGCAGCCATCGGTCCACATACAAAAGAAAAAATCATATTCATTAACTGTAATCCTAATACTGCTAGTGGAAAGACAATGGGAATAATCGCATCCACGTTTCCTCCCATTTTGATTGCGAACGCTGTAGCCAGCCCAGCAGCCAAAGAAGGCTCCGCCGTACTAGAGATTCCGATATTGACGACACCCATAAAGATGGCTTCTAGTGACGCCCCGACAATCAACCCCGTCTGCAAATCCCCCATCAACGCTCCTGCTAACGGAGCAACAACAATCGGACGACTCAGCATGGACATCCCGAACATTTCATGTCCAGCAACTCCAATAAAAACGGCCAAAGCGACTACAAATGCATCATACATAATTTTTCTCCTTCCTTTTTCTAAAAATCACTCAAAATAGAGATAGCTGAACGTTTTTCCATCGCCGGTGTAGGCTGAAAAACGGTATCTGGATAAAGTTCAACTAATTCTTTTAAGTCTTGAATTTCTGACGTCGTTAACATCACTTCCTTTGATAAGGTTTTCTTATCTTCCGATGGCGGTGTCATTTTCCCAGCATTCCCCACGTTCATTAATTCGATTTCCGTTGGGAAAGCTTTCGCAACTTTTACCGCATCTTTGACATTAGGGACTAAAACCATCAAGCGCATGTCCTTCGCCCGCGGATCTTTTAACAAATGAATCGCGTCATCAACTGTTTTAATAATGACTTTGACATTCGATGGTGCAGCCATCTTCAATGTCATCTTTTGAATATCGTTGGTAGCCGCCTCATCGCTTGCTACTACTAACCCGGTTAAATTTAGACTCTTTGTCCAAGTCATCGCTACTTGTCCATGAATTAATCGTTCATCAATTCGCACTGCTTTAATCATTTTTCTTCCTCCTAAAAAAAATCTTCCTCTTCATTTACTACATGTACCTCATCAAGAATGGTCATCTTTAATTCCTGTTGGCATTTATTTACCAGTTCCTGAATATCCTCCTTTGTTAATTCCTTGGTTGCCAATACTATTTCGAGCAGAATTGGCAGATTAAAGCCAGACAAAATAGTTACAGCAATCTCTTTCTCCAAAAAGGTTTTGGTAATCTTCTGATTGACACTTCCGCCAAATAAATCGGTAAAAACAAAAATCTGATCCTGCTCGTTCACCTGGTTTACAAATACATTCAACTCCTGTTCAAAATCACACTCATCCACATAAGCATTAATCACCGTAATCTCTTGAACCTTCCCCGTCAGTAATTGAATACTGCTAAGAAAGCCTGAAGCTAAGTGACCGTGAGTCGCTATTAGAATTTTCTTCATATGGTTAATTCCTTTCTTTCTGTTCACTTTTATATAAGCAATTCCTGTGCCAACTTTTAAAAACATTGGTTTAATCACGTTAATTCACATTAAAAAAAGTGTCTAACCTAAAAAAAACAGATTAGACACTTTTTTAGACACTTTATTTTTGAATATACGGTCCTAATAATTCATAGAGCAGCGAAAGCTCATAAGCATTGACTTTAAAATTATATTTCATCTCCATTGATTGAAAAATACTTCTAGAAACATAATAAAATTCATCTTCATCTGGTTTCAAATCATAATTCGGTTCTTCAGATTTTTCTGTCCGAGCCAAGAATAAACGTTCCATCATCAATGCCGTATGCATATAGAGATTTAGTTTTACACGGCCATTTAAAGTGAAATGATAGTAATTTTCATATTTAGAAATGACTGTTTCCACTTCACTCATCACGATCGTTGGGTTCAGAAAGTTCAAACGGTCCGCAATTCCTTCCAACGAAAAGAATTTTACTAGCTCCTGAATCAAGCGGTTAAATTCTGCCGGCTTCATTTCAGGACTCAAAATATGCTCCAAATTGGCTGCTCCATCACCGTCTAAGATGTCATAAACATTAATATTAGGAATTGAAAAGGAACGTGGAAGATCCGAAGTCGTGATGACCAATTTTGTCTTGTCAAAATAAGTTTCATCATTTTGGTCGATTAATTCACGTAGTTCTCTGTAGTCCTTCGTGAAAACTTCGATGGATTCATCCGATAAATGATGACGAAAAACATCTTTCAATTTGTCCGAAATCCCCAAACCCGACATACAGGAAATGATAATGTTGCTACTTTGAGAAAAGCCTTCAAAGTATTGAACATTGATTGAATACTTGTCTGCTGCATCCTCCGCAATCTGTTTAAATGGCGCATTCATCGTCATCTTCAAGCCAATATCAAGTGCAATGGAAGTCGTCAAATTATTCAGAAGAAGTAACTCCCCTTTTAAATCGTTCTTGATCTGTGTGTAAATTTGATTTAAAGAGCCCATATCTACGATCAGCACTAGACTATCTGTATTCACTTGCCGTTTCACGAAATTCCTTGTCGATTCGACAATCTCTGACACATTACTCTCTACTGGCATATCCAACGCTTCAAAAACATAATTGCCGCATAATTGATTCACTACTGCTTGAATGCTGCTAGCCGTACTATCTCCGTGAGCAAGCAACAGGCCCTTCAGCTCGATGGATTCATCTACATAATCAGATAAAGTCACGACAATAAGCAGTCTTAGAAAGTTCTCGTCCTTTTCTGAGAGCGGTGGTAAATGCTCCAAGAACTGATTACATAAGTAAGTCGTCCGAGGTAGATTTGCAGCTAATGTACGATTTATCCCGGTTAAGTCTGTCTTATAGCTTGGGGAAATGACATAGGATCTGCTAATAATTTCTGCAACAGGTCCACTCGTCGTCAATCCGTACGTTTTTCCTAAAACGGATACCCAGACCTTTCTAAACATCTGAATCATCAATTTTCTACTCATTGATAAAAAAGAATCCTTATCAATGTGATGCACCAAATGCTGTACTTCATTCTTTATCGAAGAAAAATTTTCATTGAAATTACCTTCATTTATCAGCTGAGTAATTTTTTCCAAAATCGAATCATAATCAAACGGTTTGATTCGATCCGTTTTTATCTTTTGATTTTTCTTTATCAATAAACTAGCAATCGGCAAGCTTTCTACTTCGGATTCCAGCATATTTAACTGAATCAAGATCTCATTTTTCCCAATCGTTAATGGTTCTTCTTGTGTTCGACTATACACATCCGCACAACTGATTTTAATGATATTCTTCAGCTTACCAATATTCCCACTAAAGGGATGAGATAACATTAAAGACAAGGCTTCTCTTGAAACAATAATATCTTTTTGTAAAACATCCGCTTCATTTTGAAAAAATAATTGAATCAGCTCTAATCGTTCTCGAATGGGGCGATCTTCAAAAGTTGGCAACATAACACTAATTTGAATACGCCGATCAAAGGTGTCTAATAAATAATTTTCACCTTTTTCCGTCGTGGCGAAAATAAAACGAACCTTAGCAGAATGCCAATTTACATTTTCACCGACTGGACGATAGTTTCCAGTATCAATAAATAGAAAGAGCTTTTCTTGATTTTCTTTCGATAGGCGATGGACCTCATCGAGAAAAAGATAGCCGTTGTTGGCCGTTGCCAATAAACCATCGGTATCCTTTTCAGCCCCCGTAAAGGCCCCCTTCTTGTATCCAAACAGTGTTGCCGAAAGCAGTTCGGGATTGTCCGCATAATCGGCACAGTTTAAGATAGCAAATGGTGCATCTTTTTCAATAATTTGCTCATGGATAGCGTATTCAAAAATTTTTGTGGCTAAAAAACTTTTTCCAACACCCGTGGCTCCATTTATTAATACACTGAGTCCGTTAGGCGGATATTTGACAGCGGCTATACATTTTTGAATGACCTCTCTCAGACTTCCGTCATGACCAACTACAGAATGAAAGGCTTCGTTTATTTGCTCCGTATTATCTACAACCGCATATTCATCTAAAGGCTTCCACAAAACAGGCTTTCCCGGTAATTTCTCGACCTTTTTATCTTCCACTAATCTCGTCAAATAATGGCTGGCATTCTGACGAGAGATACCTAGATTCTTCGAAATTTTCTCGGCAGTGACAGAAGACATATTCCCTGTTAGTCGTATCAGCTCATCAAAAACTCGATCTTTAGCGCTCTTTTTCATTTTTTCCTCCAGTTTAATGTGTCTAAAAGCATAATAAACTATCGGCTGCAATATGTCTATTCTATATTTGTATTCCAATTTTTACTTTGAAACACAAATAGTCGAATATTTGCCTCAGATATCTGACAAAATAATTTATCTACCAATTTAGTTTTTATCTAATATGATTTTTATGTTTTTTCATAGCTACAAATATTGAACTGGATTCATATATTAGTTTTATTAATAGATTACAGAAGGGTTAAGTATATTTGCATAGTTTCCAATTACTTTATCCTTCTGTAACTTTTTCAATCTTAGATTTACTAGCCCGTCTCGGGCCCTATTTTACAATGGTTTTGTCCACTTTTCTCTGGTAGAAAAACGTGGTAGAAAAAATAAAATAACACAAAAAAAGCGGCGTTTCATCCGCTTTTGGTAGAAGATTGGAAAACTCAGATAGAAAAAGGACGATTTTTAGCTCTTTAGAACGTTGATAAGTCCCCATTCTTACTGAGTTTTGCCATTATCTCCTATACATCTTGAATTCTAAGAATAGGTCATTATAGATGCCTAGGTATTTCGATCCTAGATCTTTGTAGACTTCAAGATGGGAGATCGTGTCATCAGATGGATAGAATTGTTCGTCCGACGAAATGTCTTTTGGCAATAACGCTTTTGCTTCTTCATTTGGTGTAGAATAACCAATATACTCTGCATTTTGTGCCGCATTTTCCGGTTCTAGCATAAAGTTGATGAAATCATAGGCACCTTCTTTATTTTTCACGGTTTTTGGCATAACGATATTATCAAACCAAAGATTGGATCCTTCTGGTGGGATCACATAATGTAAATGTTCATTTTCCCACATCATATCGGCAGCTTCGCCAGAAAATGTCACTGCCACGGAGGCTTCTTCATTGATCATATACATTTTGATCTCATCTGCCACGATTGCTTTGACATTTGGTGTTAAATGATTCAATTTATTTGCTGCTTCTGTCAGCTGTGCCATATTCTTACTATTCAAAGAATAGCCTAAACTATTCAAAGAAAGCCCCATAACTTCTCGTGCACCGTCAATCAGCATCAAACTGTCTTTTAATTCCGGCTTCCACAAATCATCCCAATGCTTAATTTGATTTGCATCAAAGAATTTATCGTTATATACGATCCCTAAAGTTCCCCAAAAATATGGAATCGAATACTGATTATCTGGATCAAAATCCAAGTCTAAAAATCGTGGATCAATATTATTTAATCCTTTGATCTTCGAATGATCTAATGGAAGTACTAGTTTTTCTTTGATCATTTTTTGGATCATATATTCACTTGGTATAGCGATGTCGTAGTTTGTCCCACCTTGCTGGATTTTTGTGAACATCGCTTCATTAGAATCAAATGTTTCATAATTCACTTTGTATCCATATTCTTTTTCAAATTTCGTGATCAAACTAGGATCGATATAATCTCCCCAGTTATAGATGGTAAGTACCTTTGCTCCACTCATGCCACTTGTTTTTTCAAGTTGACGAACACCAAGCAGCAGCACCGCAATAATGATGAGAATACCTAAAAACAGAGATTGTAATTTTTTCATCGCAGCCGTGCCACCCCCTCGCGTACTCTTCTGTTTTTCTTCAGCCGTTTTGGACGGTTTTCTTTACTAATAAAGTAGTATCCAATGACCAATATCATGGAGAACAAGAAAACTAACGCACTTAGCGCATTGATTTCTAAACTGATTCCTTGTCTTGCACGAGAATAGATCTCTACTGAGAGCGTCGTAAAGCCATTTCCTGTGACGAAAAATGTAACCGCAAAATCATCAAGAGAATAGGTAAATGCCATAAAATATCCAGCTATGATTCCTGGAGAAAGATAAGGCAAAATGATATTTTTGACTACTTGGAAATTATTAGCACCAAGGTCTCTAGCCGCATCGACCATTGAATCGTTCATTTCCTGCAATTTTGGCAAGACCATCAAGACGACGATTGGAATGCTGAAAGCAATATGGGAAAGCAATACACTCTGAAAACCTAATCCGAATCCTAGTAGTGTAAAGAAAATCAAGAAACTAGCACCGATAATAACATCAGGAGAGACTAATAAGATGTTATTCATGCTCAACAACGCTGTCCGTGCACGTCGTTTTTTCGTGTAATAGATTCCCATAGCCCCAAATGTCCCGATGATCGTGGCGATCAATGCAGATAAGAAAGCCAGCATGAACGTATTCAATACGATAATGATCAAACGTGTATCTTCAAAAACAGCTTCATAATTTTCCCAAGTAAATCCTGTAAAGCTGTTCATCGTTCCTCCTTCATTGAAGGAATAAAAAATCAGATAGAAGATCGGTGCATATAAGAATAAAAAGACGATCCCTAAATAAAGATACGACCATTTAAATTTTTTCATTTATGAGCGACCTCCTTTTTTCTTCTCGCCTGTCAGGAGCATCACGATGAACATAGCAATGATTAAAATCACACCGATTGTAGAACCCATCCCCCAGTTTTGTGTAACCAAGAAATGCTGTTCGATAGCCGTTCCTAAAGTGATCACCCGATTTCCGCCAATCAGACGAGTCAGCATGAATAAAGAAAGAGAAGGAATAAATACTGCTTGGACACCACTTTTCACACCATTTAATGATAACGGAAAAATCACTCGTCGGAAGGTCTCAAAGCTATTCGCGCCTAAATCTCTACTAGCACTGATCAAAGAAGGATTCATCTCTTCCAATGCATTGAAAATTGGCATAATCATAAATGGAATCTCGATATACGTTGCCACGAACAGAAAACTGAAGTCTGTGAATAATATCTGTTTCGGCCCGATCCCGATAAAATCAAAGAAATGATTCACGCTGCCGTGCACACTGAAAATCCCAATAAATGCGTAAGCTTTAAGCAGCAGATTCACCCATGTAGGCAAAATAATCAGCATCAGCCATAATTGCTTGTGCTTCAGTTTTGTTAAAAAATAAGCAGTCGGGTAACTGATGATCAGCGTGAAAAACGTGATCAAAAATGCATACCATACAGAATTGATCGTCATAGAAAGCGATGTCCCCGACGTAAAATAAGATAGATAATTATTCAGCGTGAATTGCCCATTCATATCAAAAAAAGATTGATAAATGATCATTAATACAGGCGCGATCACGAATAAACCGAGCCACAAAATATAAGGGACGGAATAGATCCTGCGCATTGTTTTCATTCTTGTCCCCCCTATTCTTCGTAGCTGTCAAGACGTGCATCGAATTCTTCTTCAGACTCGTTGAAACGCATGACATGGATATCTTCTGGCTCAAAGGCCAATCCTACTTTGCTTCCTTCTTTAGCTTTTTTCGTTGAATGGACCATCCATTCATTTTGCTGTTCATCATAACAGATGATTTCATAATGGACACCACGAAACAGCTGAGTATCGACCGTTACGACTAGTTTTCCTTTATCTGGTGTCGTGATCGTCAAATCCTCTGGGCGTAAAACAACTTCAACTGGTTCATTTAGACGCATCCCGCCATCGACACATTCAAATTGCTTACCAACAAACTCAACTAGATTATCTTCGATCATTACACCGTCCACGATATTGCTCTCCCCAACAAAATCAGCAACGAAATGATTGATTGGCTCATCATAAATATCTACGGGTGTACCACTTTGGACGATTTTCCCTTTATTCATGACAAAAATCTCATCACTCATTGCCAACGCTTCTTCTTGGTCATGAGTAACAAAAATAAACGTGATTCCTAATCGTTGTTGCAGATCCCGCAGTTCATACTGCATATCTGTACGTAGTTTCAAATCAAGCGCCGATAACGGTTCATCTAATAGCAATACTTTCGGTTCATTTACAATTGCTCGTGCAATCGCTACACGCTGTCTTTGACCACCAGACATTTCACTAATCTCCCGTTTTTCGTATCCAGGAAGCTGGACCATACGCAAAGCATCTTTTACCTTCTTTTCGATATCTGATTTGGACATTTTCTTGATCTTCAATCCAAAAGCAACGTTATCAAAAACATTCATATGAGGAAAAAGTGCATAATCTTGGAAGACTGTATTTACTTGTCGCTTATTAGCTGGCAAATCATTCAACCGTTTCCCTTCAAAATAGATGTCCCCTTCTGTAGCTTCGGTGAATCCAGCTATAATACGTAGGATCGTTGTTTTACCACAGCCGGAAGGACCAAGCAGTGTATAAAATTTTCCTTGTTCGATCTCAAAACTTACTTTTTTTAATACTGTTTCATCATCATAGCGTTTCACTACTTGATCAAATGAAATGATTGGTTTCCCCACGTTTTTACCCCCTATATTACAAATATGATTGCGTTGCAACAATCAATACTTTTGTTCGTTTTTTGAGATGATTCCTTAATTGATGTTGTTTTGTCGCTTGATAATAGATCGACTGTCCTGCTTTTGCCACATAGACCGTCTCTCCTAAGCTTAACTCTAATTCCCCTTCTAATACAAAAATAAACGTTTCAGATAATGAAGGTTCAAACGTCTTATATTCTCCTGCACCTTCAAAAGTCAGCAAGACAGGCTCCATTTCTTTTTCATTCGAATCAGCCACGAGCCATTCCAATTCATACCCGTTTTCTTCATCGAAATAAACCGTATGATCTTCTTTTGAATAAACCACTTGCAGATTCGCTGCTTCTTGATGAAAAAATTCTTCTGGAGTCACACCTAAGACTTCAAGAATAGAAAAGAATGTTTCCATTGATGGTGAACTTAAATCTCGTTCCAACTGGGAAATATACCCTTTTGACAAATCTGTGCGTTCGCCTAGTTCTTCTTGTGTCAAATTCTTTTGGATGCGCAAATTTCTTAACTTCTCACCAATTTCCATAATTTCCTCCGAATCGAAGTTTTCTAATAGTAAACTTCCTGTTTACTACCACTCGTATTAGTATACGAAATTTATTGAAAAAGGCAACCATTTGTAAAATTTTTTTTGCTGAATATTTCTTTATCTTTTGGAATAAATTCTAGTTGTTTGATTCTTTATTTTTCACCTAATTTTTGTCTAAATTTACGGAAGAACAAGAATAAAAGAGTAGGCTTTATGGTATGATAAAAGAAAATTTTAAAAGGAGTGTCTCACGAATGAACGCTTTTCGATCTTTTCAGGTAATAAAGGAACCTGTTTTCCATACAGCAATCAGTGATCTGCCATTTACTGAGTTGGCTGAAAATGAAGTCTTGGTAAAAATTGCCTATTCTGATGTCAATTATAAAGATGCATTGGCAATGAGCGAGTCTGGTCAGGTGATACGAACATATCCGATGACTCCAGGGATTGATTTATCCGGAACTGTCGTCCAAAGTAACAATCCACGTTTTTCAAAAGAAGATCTTGTACTTGCTACTGGTTTTGGGCTTGGCGTCACCCATCCAGGCGGTTATAGCCAATATCAAAAAGTACCAGGAGACTGGTTAGTTCCTCTACCAAAAAATATGACGCTGCGTCAAGCGATGATCCTTGGTACAGCAGGGTTTACTGCTATGTTGTGTGTGAACGCTTTAATCCGTCAAGGTATGACCTCCGATAAAAAAGTTGTCGTTACTGGTGCTTCTGGCGGTGTAGGCAGTACAGCGATAGCCCTGTTACATAAACTAGGATTCCAGTCAATCATTGCCTTTTCCAGAAAAGAAGAGTCTGTCACATGGCTAAAAAGTCTAGGTGCTTTGCAAGTCGTACGACCTGATGAATTTCTGCCAGAGACAACAAAAGCTTTAGGAAAACAGCAAATCGACTATGTCATCGACACAGTAGGTGGCGAGCAGCTAAGCAGTCTTCTTCCATTGATCTCTTATAACGGTGCAGTAGCTTTATGTGGCAATGCTGGGGGAATCAAACTAAACGCGACTGTCTTGCCTTTTATTCTGCGAAACATCCAGTTGATTGGAATTGATTCTGTCAATGTACCAATAGATCAACGTCTTTCTTTATGGCAACAGATGGCGGATTTGCAGATTGCAGATGAACTGGTCGTCCAAGAGATTACTCTGGATCAATTGCCTGAAACAGCATCTAAACTACTTGCTGGAACACACCAAGGAAGAACACTAGTAAATGTAGGTGACCATAAATGAAGATTCTAATCACAGCTGGAGGAACGACTGAAAAAATCGATCAAGTACGTGCTATTACAAATCATTCGACAGGACGATTAGGGCAAGCATTAGCTGATTATTTAGCTGCCAATCCGGATACCACAATCGATTACGTGACTACGAAACAAGCACTGAAACCGAAAAGACACTCCAATATAACGATTTATACGATCGAATCTGCACTGGACTTATTTTTACAATTAGAAGAACTAACGAAAAAAGAACACTACGATGCGATTATCCACAGTATGGCAGTCAGTGATTTTACTCCTGCTTTTAGTTTTTCAGAAGAACAGCTGGCAAAAAACCTACCCACTTCTTCAACGCAAGAAGAACTGGACAATTGGTTTGCGGAAAATGAACAGACAGATACCACTGTTTCAAAGATCTCTTCTAACACCGAGCATCTTGTGCTCGTTTTGAAGAAAACACCAAAAATCATTTCTTATCTACGTGAATGGCAGCCAAAAGCAAAAATCATTGGTTTCAAACTATTAGTAGATGTACCAAAGGAATCTCTTCTGGCAGTCGCAAAAAATAGTCTGATAAATAACAAAACTGATTTTATTTTCGCAAATGATTTGACGGAAATCCATGGCGAGACACACCACGGCTATCTCTTATCTAAAGATGGAACAGTGGAAGAAGCTCAAAGTAAATCTGAGATTGCTGCATTGATTACTGAGAAAATTAGACTGGAGGAATCAAAATGAAAAAGATCTTACTAGGCGTTACTGGAAGTATTTCTGCTTACAAAAGCGCTGATCTTACAAGTCAATTCGTCAAATTAGGTGCCCAGGTAGATGTGATTATGTCTAAAAGCAGCACACATTTTATCACGCCATTAACCTTGCAATCTCTGTCGAAGCGCGCAGTCCATACAGACGTCATGCAAGAATCAAATCCGCAGGTAATCAATCATATCGAACTAGCAAAACAAGCTGACTTGTTTCTCATCGCGCCTGCTACAGCAAACATTATCGGCAAGCTAGCAAACGGCATTGCAGACGATCTTCTTTCAACAGTCGCAATGGCGCTTCCAGTGGGAACACCAAAATTGATTGCCCCTGCCATGAACACGAATATGTATCAAAACCCGATCACTCAGCGTAATCTGGAAACATTGAGATCTGTCGGCTATCAGGAAATTGAACCAAGAGAATCTCTTTTAGCTTGTGGAGATTTTGGAAAAGGTGCCTTAGCTGATATTCAGACGATCATCGAACAGGTCATGCTGACTCTTAATGAAAGAAATGCTTAGAAAAAAGGAGTACTTATGAAAAATACAAAAAACTTTACATTAACTGCGATGTTTTTAGCTATTTTGATTTTATTAGCTGTTACGCCTTTAGGTTTTATCCCTATCGGTCCAATCAATGCAACAACCATGCATATTCCTGTAATCATTGCTTCGATCGTTTTAGGACCAAGACTAGGTGCTTTTCTTGGCGGTACATTTGGACTGATCAGCATGATCCGTAGCACAGTTATCCAAACACCTTTGTCTTTTGTCTTTTCTCCGTTTATCCCAGTCATCGGAACAGAACATGGAAGCTGGAAAGCCTTGCTGATCGCGTTTATTCCTCGCATCTTGATTGGGGTGGTTCCTTATTTCGTTTATAAAGGTCTGCGCAAACTAATGAAACAAAAAGCAGATTCCGTTTCTTTATTCTTAGCTGGACTTTCCGGTTCATTGACCAATACGATTTTAGTGATGAATATGATCTACTTTTTATTCCAGCAAGATTATGCCAAAGTCATCGGAACAAATTTAAATGCTGTTTATTCAGCTATTCTAGCGGTTATTTTTACAAGTGGTATACCTGAAGGAATCGTCGCAGGTCTTGCGACTGCAGCAGTATGCAATGTCTTGTTAAGATACTTCAAGCACCCTTCTCTTACTAACTGATAGTCATCGTAGCCGATCTCTGATTTTTTTCTCTTTTGGTGTTACTATTGAATGGAAAGATTTGACGTCGAAAGGATGATCCAAATGAAAATTTTTGTTGTAGGTGCAAACGGACAAATTGGCCGACACCTGATAAAAGATTTAGCTCCAAGTTCCCATGAAATTTTTGCAGGGGTGAGAGATGTTGCTTCCCAAACATTAGTAAAAAAAGAGAATGTTTCGTATGTCTCTTTTGATTTAACTTGGTCCGTGGAAAAAATGACCGAAGCATTCAAAGGCATCGATGTATTGATTTTTGCTGCCGGCTCTCAAGGAAAGAATCTTCTGCAAGTAGACTTGGATGGCGCAATCAAAACAGTGATCGCAGCTGAAAATGCGCATGTCTCTCGCTATCTGATGGTCAGTGCTGTTTATGCAGATGAACCAGCAAAATGGCCTGAGTCCATGACAGATTATTATATTACTAAACATTATGCAGATGAATGGCTGAAACGAACTAACTTAGATTTTGTCATTCTTCAACCAGTCACATTGACTAACGATGAAGAAGTTACTTCCATTCAATTAACTAAGCCTAATGAGAAGGCATCAAAAACGATCACTCGCTCTACAGTTGCTGCTGTACTTGCCGCTCTAGTGGAAGAAACGGATATTTCTCGTACGACTCTAGTACTTTCTGAAGGTAGCAAAGAGTTGAATACAGCATTCCAAGAATGGGCAAAGGAGGAATAGATCCATGCGTGCCATTTCAATCAAGCATCCTGGTTCTGTAGATGTATTAGAACAAATTGAAGTGCCTGTTCCTAAACCAAAACAAGGCGAATTACTGATCAAAGTCCATACAGCAGCTGTCAATCGAACAGATATTATGAAAAGAGAATCAGTCTCTTTGAAACCTCCCTACCCTATTTTGGGAGTCGAAGTAGCTGGAGAGGTAGTTGAGAATAAAAGTGATATCTCCACTTTTACTCCTGGGACAAAAGTATACGGATTAGTCAATCTAGGTGGTTATGCCGAATATGCTGTGATGCCTGCCGATCGTGCAATCCTTCTCCCTGATACGCTAGACTATGTTTCTGCTGCTGGAATCTCAGAAGTTTTTTTGACTGCTTATCAAACACTTTACTGGCTTGGAAAATTACAAGAAGGCGAAACTGTCTTGATCCATGCAGGAGCAAGTGGTGTGGGAACAGCAGCGATCCAATTAGCTAGACAGCTTTCTCACGCGAAAATCATCGTTACTGCAGGATCAGAAGAAAAACTCGCCTTTTGTAAAGAACTTGGTGCAGATGAATTGATCAACTATAAAAAACAAGACTTTCAAGAAGAGGTACGAAAAATCACTGAAGGTCGGGGAGTCGATGTTATTTTGGATTTCATCGGCGCTTCTTACTGGGAAAAGAATTTAGCTTCTATAGCCGTTGATGGACGTTGGGTCTTGATTGGTATGCTAGGTGGGACCATCGTGCCTGAGATAGACCTTGGTGTATTGATTGGGAAACGTGTCCAACTGCTTGGTACATTATTGACACCTAGAAGTGATCAGTATAAAGCAGAGCTCGCACAAACTTTTATGCAAAAAGCTGGGCCTTTTCTAGAAAATGGCAAGATTCGGCCAATCATTGACCGTACATTCCAATTCAGCGCAGTCAAACAAGCGCATGAATATATGGAAGCAAACAAAAACATCGGAAAAATCATTTTGAAGATAACTGAATAAAATCATGCTGATCAAAAAAGAGGCTGGGACAGAAGCGTTTAACTCCAAGAAATAAGAAGAAATTCACGAAAATTGCTTTTCAAATTTTTGTGAATTTCAGCTTATTTCCGAAGGAATTTCTTCTGCTTCCGCCGTTTATACGTGTTTAGAGCGTGAGACAAAAGTGTTCTTTACTTTTGTCCCACGCTCTTTTTCCGAATAAACGGTGTTCAAAAGCTTGCATCTGCGGTAATAAGTCCAACCAAGTTAAAAACATAAGAAGCTGTTTTTACTTGGCTGTTCTTATTACTTGATGCAGGGCAGCTTTTTCACAACCTCTTCACTAAACAGTGTTCAATCAGCTGACCCTCGGTATTAGCTCAAAACGCTGATTTCACAACCTCTTTTTATTTACGTTCTATTTCATTCATTTTCCGAAGCAAATCGAGCTGCTTGTATGCCCGCTTGTCGCCCAAAAATAATGATCTCCGCAACTGAATTTCCACCGATCCGGTTGTTTCCATGTAAGCCACCTGTGACTTCACCAGCAGCATATAACCCCCTAATTGGCTGGTTTTCTTTATCTAATACTTCAGTGTTCGTATTGATTTTCACACCGCCCATCGTGTAATGGATTCCTGGTGCGATTTTGATCGCATAATAATTCGGAGACGATAAGTCATGTTCCATGGCTGTGGCACGGTTGAATTGAGCATCTTTTTTCTCCGCAACATCCGTATTCCATCCATCAACTGTTTTTGCTAGTGTTTCTTTTGGTAAATCGATTTTTTCTGCTAATTCTTCCATTGTCTTTCCAGTTGTGACATATCCTTTTTGGTCATAAAATTCAATAGCTGTGGCACGATCACGCACGCCTTGGTCAAAAATCAAATAAGCTGATTTTTCAGGCAATGCTGTAATTGCTGCAGATACTTTATCCCTTGTATCCATTTCATTGACAAATCTTTTCCCCTCTTGATCGACCAAGATTGCTCCTTCTCCGCGAACAACCTCACCAATCAAGACCCCCTCATCCTGCTGCACAGTTGGATGAATTTGTATTTTATCCATATCAACGGTTTGTCCACCTAATTTTTCAATCATGGTGATACCATCTCCAGTTGATCCTTCTTGATTTGTCGTAATATAATCAGCTAAATCGGGACGATATTTTTCAATAAATTCTTTGCTGGCACCAAAACCGCCTGTGGTAACTACGATTGCTTTTCCGGTGACCTCTTTTGGTTCTTCTCCTTGAACATGTACAGTCACTTCATTGACCGTTTCCCCATTTTTCTTAATGTCTGTCACATCTGCGTTGACAAAAATAGGGATTTCCCGCTCATGGACGTTATTCAATAACCCCTCCACTAAGTATCCACCAATAGCCGAGCCATCAGACGGACGATGTGTCCTCTTTTCACTCATCCCTCCAGTGATCGTTAAGTTGTCCAGTTTGATACCGTTTTGATCTAGCCAATCGACCGCATCAGCAGAGTGATCGACAAAGTATCGAAGCATTTCTTTATCATTCGTTCCTCCACCACCTTTTAGCGTTTCTTCATAGAAGGCATCATTCGAGTCTTTGATTCCTTCTTCTTTTTGAAATTTTGTTTCTGAAGCATTCATACCGCTTGATGATTTAGATGTGTTTCCTCCGGCAACAGGCATCTTTTCCAAAATTACTGGATTCAACCCAGCATCTTTTGCTTCGATAGCTGCTGCCATCCCTGCACCACCAGCTCCAATAATCACGACATCATAAGATTCTTTCATTTCTTTTGGATCTGTATATACTTGTTCAGAAGCGCCTGATGATACTTCGGCAGATTCCTTCGTACTAGAACTTGTCTGCGCTGTATTTTTCTGATCTGCGCCGCATGCGCTCATAGCAAGAAGTGCAACGGCTGTTAATAAACCAGCAACTAATTTTTTCATTTGTATCCCCCCTTTTCTCCTTATACTATATTAAGTGATTTTTTTCACAATATCAACTCTGTTTTTCTTTAAGTCATATAGCTTTGGTAAACACACGCTTCTTAGTATAATTAAGGATATACATGAAGGAGTTATTTTATGAATCATTTGAAAACCTTTTTTACGAACAGTACAAAAACTGCAGGTAGAATCACAAACGGAATCTATATTTTATTACGTATCATCGTCGTTATTATGCTAGTGGATCAGGTCTGGAACCAACACTGGGGAAATACAATGCTTTTATTACTGACATTAATTTTATTTGAAATCCCTTATTTTCTGGAAAAGATATTAAAGATACAGATTCCAAATATGCTAGAAATCATTTTGTTATCTTTTATTTTTAGTTCAACAGTTTTAGGAGAGTTAAGTGATTTTTATGGCTATTTTTCAATGTGGGATACTTTTCTACATGCATTCAGCGGATTTTTAGCTGGGGGTGTCGGCTTTTCCCTTGTTTATTTGCTCAATAAAAATACAAAAACCATGAACTTGACTCCTTTATTACTAGCAGTTGTTTCCTTCTGTTTTTCGATGACAGTTGGTGTTATGTGGGAGTTTGTGGAATTTTCAGCAGATAAATTACTGCAATTCGATATGCAAAAAGATACGATCATCCAGCAAATCAATAGTGTGGAGTTAAGTAAAGACGGAAACACTGTCTATCATGTTCCAGATATCACTCGGACAATCATTGAAAGTCAAAATGCAGATGGTAAAACAGATAAAACAATCATCCAAAATGGTTACTTAGACGTGGGAATCATGGATACTATGAAGGATTTATTTGTTAATTTTATTGGAGCAGTTGTTTTCAGTGTATTTGGTTACCTCTATAGTCGAAACGATTACCAAAAATTTACGTTCATCAAGAATTTTATTCCTAAAAAAATCAAACGATAAAACATGCTAAAAAACAAGAGAAGGGGCAGTGACAATACTTTTGTCACTGCCCCTTCTTTTTTGAATGTATGGCATGCCATTAGTTATCCGATAGTATTAACTCAAAAAAGTAAGATATGAGGAATGACTATTTCGTTTTTTATCCCAATACTGAGGACTTATTTCACCATTTCGTTATTTATCTAATTTACTTAAAACCTGCATAACTTTTTCATAATCTGGATTAGGTGTGCCGTCTAGATTTTCAGCAATAAAAGTAAAACCCATTTTTTTATAAAGAGCAATCGCCTGATGGCTCCATGTCTGTGTGTGAAGATAGATTGGTCCGTCCGTATGGAGGGTAGGAAATTCTTGCAAGACTCTGGCAGTCAATGCTTTTGCGAGCCCTTTTCCTTGGTAATCTGGTTTCACTGCTAACCAATGAAAAACCGGATACACTTGCTCTCTTGATTTTTTTCGCCAAGCGGTACAGGTTGCTACTTTTTCTCCTTTTTTTGTCTCTACAAAAAACATCCTTCTTTCAAGTTCTTCAGGATAAGGAGCAAAGTTTTGTTGAAAATACTCAAGTGCTTCATCTGTCGTTTGAAATTCCCCAACGGAAGTCTCAATCTCCGCCCAAGCAGATTCATCTTCTTTTTGATAAAATCGAAATTCAAAACCTTCCGCTAAAGGCGTGATTGGAACATTTTGTTGAAGTGGTCTTGTCATCCAGATTTCTGCGTAAGGTAACGTTTTATCTAACATTTTTCTATCCCTCCTCGTCTCCATTATGCCAAATAACATATGACTCAGCTACTTATTTGACTATAACAGATAGAGATATAAATCAGAACCAGTCATCTGCGTCAAATTCATTTCGATTAGCGTATACCCATGTTCCTGCCATACCTCGCATGAAATCTCCTAAAGCAGAAGAAGGAATACCTCCACCAGGTGCGGGTGTTCCCGGACTAGGAAGTGGTACTTGCGGCTGCAGATGCTCATCGGTGGAATCAATAGTTGACAAGCGTTTTTTCTTCGTTTCCTTCTGGTCATCTGATTCCTTCTGATCTTCCGACTGTTTAGCAACAAATTCTTTTTCTGATTGTTGTTTTATTTTAGGCTCTAAAATTTCATTTTCCAATCCAGAAACTTGTGGGGCCAAATGAGCTTCTTGCCTTATCGTTTTATTAGATTCTGAGATTTTTCTAGATATTCTTGCTAACTCTAGGCTTCTTGTTTGTTTTACTTTCCCTGTTGGAGAAACTGCATGGGCCATTTGTTGTTTTTTTTCTGACAAGCTTTCTTCTTGTCTTTTTTGTTCTTTTTGATCTATCTGTTTGTTTAATGGTAAAACATGTAATAGTGACTGAGCATGGAGTTCTTGGAGTGAATACGGGTCATGATAACTATACATAATCGTAAAATCACCTGTTTGTTTGGTCAAATAACCATCCTCCAATGGTACTTCATTGATTGTAACCGATACATCCTTTAACGGTACGGGTTTACCTAAGGAATTTGTTGCTGATTGGATCAACTCTTCTTTGTTTATTTTTTCGTTTGGATGAACAATAAGATCATGACCTTCTAATGAACGATTGTCTGGTATATAAACATAAGTAAAGGTAATTTCCCCTCCTGATTGCTTCCTATTATTCATCAGTTCTGAGTGAAGTACTTCAAGGATCTCCGACCAGTGACTTTTTCTGTCTAATCCGTTTGCTTGCATCCAATCAGAAATAGAAGTGACTTTCCCATTTTGTTCATAAGTCGATAAATCTATATTTGGCACTCGATCAGAAAATTCAGCAGGTAGGCGCAAATCAGGAATACGATTTACACTACTCATATGTGTTTCTGCTTGAAGTTCTTTATTTGTTTGACTATCTATAAAATGAGTGATGACAGTCGATGAAGCAGCAGATGCTTCTACATAAACTACAGCTGTTGTTTCTGCCACATTTGATGTTTTCGAGTCTATATAAGTTAATACAACGGGATATTCTCCCGGAGTTGTAGTATCTACTGTCCCGTTCATTTTGATTTCTTCTTTATTTCCTGAAGTTCCATCGCTTTTTGTTACATATTCAACAAGATCTTTAGGGGCGTAACTCTCTCCTGTTCTTAAGTGAAGATCTTTTCCTTTGATAGCTGTTTGATCAGCACGAACATGGATCACAGCAGATGCAGTCATTGTTTTTAAAGCAATTGGATCAAAATAGGACAAGGAAATAGTAGATGTTCCTGTATTAGTCGTATCCACGATATTCCCATTGTTTGAAATTACTTTGGACATATCTCCTTGTGTTCCATCTGCGTTCTTCAGCCTTTCTACCAGATCAGATATCGAAACTTTTGTCCCTGCCAGAACATCGATTTTCTTTCTTTCAAACTGTGAATAATCTTTTTCATATACATAAGAAACTTGTGCGCTTCCACCGTCCTTTATATCTGTCAAAGCATGATTCAAAATATCAGTGATCTGTTTTAACTGATCACCTTTTGTAGGATCAGTCATATCGGAAAAGATAGAAAGCGGCACACTGCTTCCGGTTTCCGATGTCCATAATGTTTTGTTAGGAATTAACCAGTAGTGGTTTATCGTTGGAGGATAACTGACTTTATTATAGGAAGTCAATGCAGGAAGTAGCTGTTTTCCATTTGCATCAGTGAAAGTATGAGTAATAGTGATAGGGGAATCAGTGGTCTCAGAAACAGAGGTACGTACGACCTTGATGGTTTGTGTCGTTGCCTGAACGGGTACATGCATATAGACACCTACAGATAAACTGATCAGCATCGTGCGCATCATAAACTTAACGTAGTGTTTTTCAGAACACGACCGTTCCTTATCTAAACGACAAGCGTGTTTATTTAGTTGTTTTGAACGTCTTTTTGAACACATTTATTCTTAGTCCTCCCTACTCTTGTCTAAACATGAAGTAGTAATTTTCATAAGATGATTTCATTATATAAATAAAATCAAAAGAAGATGGACTATTAGGAGAGTATTTTTTTTGATTTTTTATTGTTTCAAGAAAATCGGAATAATAACTTATGTACTTTTTAATTTTGTTAAGTAATATATCTAGTTATATCTAGTTATATCTAGTTACCTTTTCTTTGAAAAAAACATAAATCAGCTAATAAATATGTGAGACAAAGCTGCCATCCATAAATACTAGCTGATTTTTTCAGTTAAATGTCTATTTTTTTCTCTGATGATGGTATTTCCAAAATATTCCCAGTCATCTGGAGTCGGTGGATTTTTCCAAATTATCTGTTCTTTATTAAATTTTTCAAGTAAACAATCAGATAAATAAATATTCGTACGAGAAGTGATTCGACTCTCAATCACAATATTGTAATTTGTGAACTACTCACCACTTAGCTAAACCTAACGGTTTCTTACGCTTGAAGTGGGAGCTTCTTGGGAAGAGAGCATACTTGATAGCGTATTACTTTACTAACAGAGGTGCCTCTTATTTACCAAGCTATCCCCGTAGTTCCTACGGTTCTTGTTTATTTGATCTAAGCCAATCCCATAGAGTGTAGCCTTAGACCTTCGGTCAGGATATTGATACTAGCGTTGATATCTCGGTCATGATGAGTATGACAAATAGGGCAAGTCCATTCTCGAATTTCGAGAGATTTCTTGCCGTCTTTATGTCCACAATTCGAACAGATTTGGCTAGATGGAAACCACTTATCTACTTTGATGATTTTCCGACCGTACCAGTCAGCCTTGTATTGTAATTTAGACACAAAACTAGACCAAGAAACATCCGAAATACTTTTTGCTAGTTTATGATTACGCAACATGCCTTTTGTGTTTAAGTCTTCAATACAGATGATATCGTGATTTTTGATAATTTCTGTACTCAACTTATTCAGAAAATCAGTACGTTGATTCATTACTTTTTCATGCAATCGTGCTACTTTACGTTTTTGTGTTTGATAATTTCTAGCTTCAAACAGATTGATACCTTTTTGTTTAGCTAATAAGGCACGTCTTGACAACTTACGTTGTTCACGTTTGAGTTTCTTTTCCATTTTGGACGTAAATTTATTATTATCAATTTTTTGTCCATCAGAAAGAATTGCAAAGTCTATAATACCTAGGTCAATACCAACAGCAGAATTAGATTTAGGTAGTTCGCGAACTTCTTCTTTGCATAACAAAGAAATATAATATTTACCGCTAGAATGACGTGATATTGTAGCGGATTTGATAATCCCTTTTGGTTGTCTATGAAGCTTAATTCTTACTAATGACTTCAATTTAGGAACTTTGATGAATTTACTATCAATCAAAGCAACTGTACCATTTTGATTATTCGTTGTATAACTCTGAACAGGATTTTTCTTACTTTTGAAACGTGGAAATCCAACGGATTTATCCCGAAAAAAATTCTTGTATGCTTTATCTAAATTAAGTTGGGCATTGGCTAAAGCAAGGCTATCAATTTCTTTCAAAAACGGAAATTCTTTCTTGTATTTAGCTGGTGTCGGAAAAGTCATTTTTTTAGAAGAATCATTTTTAACTTCTTCATACGCCTTTTTTCGGTCATCAAGCATTAGATTGTAGACCTTACGGACACAACCAAAAGATTTGGCAAAGAAGATTTCTTGTTCCTCTGTTGGATAGATTCTGAATTTGTATGCTTTTAGTTGTTCCATAAAGTTCACCTACTTTCTATTTATGATTGTTTCCTTGATTTTGGATATACTTCTTAATCACATCAATTGGTGCGCCACCAGTTGTCAGAAGACAAAAACTTTTAGACCAGAACATTTCTTTCCAAAGAAATTGTTTGACTCTTGGAAAGTCACGTTTTATCAATCTTGAGCTGGCACTTTTATAGGCATTGATGAATTTTGTCAATTCTGTTTTAGGTTGAGCTTTGAACATAATATGAACGTGGTCTTTATCATGATTCCACTCCACTAAAGTAATGTGATACGATTCTGAAATTCTTTCAAAAGTAGTTTTGGCATAATCAGATATTTCATCATCAATCACTTGTCTACGATATTTCGTTACTAAAACAAGGTGGTAATAAAGAAGAAATACTGAATGATTATTTGTATCTAATTCCATGTTATATCAACTCATTTCTTGTATAGACTGATTGTAACATGGAACAAAATAAAAAGGCAATACGCCTTAGTTGTCGGTCTTCGAGTTACCAACGGTAACCCTCATACCGAACGGCATTCATCACCCACCTATAGAGGATGGGCGACTTCTGCCTAATTCTGTTAAATCCTTTCACTTGAGAAATAATGTAATCGGTATAAGCAGATCCTTGCGAAAAATCAATACAGACATGAATCGGTGCTTCAAAATATGATACCGGACAAATACCGACCAATAAAAAGAGATAATCATAAAATAAGCGAATCATGAAACGTTCATCTTTTCCCAAGAAATAGCGTTTATTCTCTTGTATGACCTTTTGGATTGCTGTACTGAATATTGGATACGTCTCGAAGAAAAACTGTAGCTGCTTTTTAGACGTAAAGCTAGTCATCTCAAAGTCGAATATCCAATTTTTTCGATTGACATGCATCATACCCATACGAAGTTCTTTTCGTATATATAGTCTTTCTTCTTCAGAGATTTCAATCGAAAATGGTAATTGATCAATCAATTCCACTGACATTTTTTGACTAATCATGTGGATATCATGAAAATGAGCTTCCGCAAGTCCAAATGCGCCATCTAATTCAAATTCTTCTTCCGTGATCAAAAACAACATGATATAAGAAATCTCATCAATGATCTGCTCTTTAGGGATATGAAGAAAAGAAATATGTGATAAATCCTTGATGATCTTCATTCCTTCTGAGCTCTTAAAGTATTCATCTGAAAAGAAACGTTTTCCGATTGGTTGATTCCCATAGGCCCTCAACAAACTAATAGTGGTTAGCAAATTGAATTTGATTCGTTTTGTTGCAGACAGTTTTAAATTGAACAGATATTCAAAATATTGCACGATACTCTTTGCTTCATTCATGACGCTTTCTCTAAATGGCATAGAAAAACCATTAAAGACCCCGAAATATACCCCAAATAATACGTTCCGTATGTTTATTTCTTCCCCAACTAATATGTTTTTCTTTAACTTTATTTGATGCTGTTCAAGAAAAGAGACTAATTCTCTTCTTTTTACATAGGCTCTTGATATGCTTAAAAAATGATTCTCTGCAAATTTTTCGATCGTTACTTTTGAATCCACGATCTCCGTTAACAGTCGAGCAATTTTTGATCGTTGAAAGTAGATTCTTCTTAAATTTTTGATATCCGTCAAATTCAGACGTTCGACATGGATCTCTGCTTCTTCTGAAATTTGGATCTCTGGCTTTGTTTTGAATTCAGTAAATTCTTTATTTAATTCTATGATATAATTTCTTGTTTTAAATTTAGACAAACCTAATGTTTCATATAACTTAGGCAGCACTACATAATTCTTTTTCTCAAATTCTAAATATCTAGCTAGCAGCAGTTTTTCTCTATCTTCCTCTTCTATAAGGTAATCCAACTTCATATCCTACACCTCAAAAAATGCCTCATACCAATTACTTGATATGCAGATGAAAGTTCATCTTTTCACCTATACTGATTTTATGATGGATTATGCTTGTTTTTTCATCAGTTATTCTCATTTTTTATCTTTTTTTTGAGAATATTGCAAAAAATGGAAAAATTTATGAGGAAATATTCTATATTTTTTGTTTTATTGTGTTAAAATGTACAAGATTTGCGCCATTTGCGTAAACAACCACAAAAAAGAGCAGGACGGCCACCGTCCTGCTCTTTTACTTATTTTAAGTTCCATTACTTATTAATTGGCTAAACTTCTGCTTGTTTCTGATATTGCTTGTTTTTCTCCAATGATCCGCACTTCTGTTTCTAAAGACACATCAAATTTTTCTTTGATTACTTCTTGGATGTGCGCAATCAATTCAATATAATCTGTCGCTGTCGCATGATCGATATTGACGATGAATCCAGCATGTTTTTCAGAGACTTGTGCACCGCCCCATTTCAGGCCTTGCAATCCTGCTTGTTGGATCAGCTGACCTGTATAGTGTCCTACTGGGCGCTTAAAGACACTTCCGCATGAAGGGTATTCTAATGGCTGTTTTGATTGACGCAATTCGGTCAACTCATCCATTCTTGCTTTGATTGCTTCATAATCCCCTGTTTGCAAACTGAATCGAGCTTCCAATACGATAGCACGTAATTCTTGGACTTTACTGTGACGATAAGAAAATACCATTTCGTCTTTTGTCAAAGTTTTCAATGTTCCATCTTCAAGCAAAAGATCCACTTCAGCAAAAACATCTTTGATCTCTCCGCCATACGCACCTGCATTCATATAAACCGCTCCACCGACACTTCCCGGGATGCCGCAAGCAAATTCAAATCCAGTCAATGATTCTGCCAAAGCTGCATAAGTCGTATCAATCAGTGAGGCACCTGCTTCCGCAATGACCATCGTTCCTTTGACATGAATCTGTTTCATTTCAGTCAGCATGATGACTACACCGCGAATCCCGCCATCTTGAACGATCAGATTGCTTGCATTTCCTAATACCATCCAAGGTATATCATGGATTCGGCAATAATCGATGATTTGCTTTACTTCTTCTTGTTTTTTCGGGAATGCAAGGACATCAGCTGGTCCACCTGTTTTCGTAAACGTATAGTTCATCAATGGTTCATCAAACAATATAGTAATCGTGGCTAAGCTTTCAACTATTTCTTCTTTATTCACTGAGGATTTTCCTTTCTTTTCTCAAACGTCCTCATTATTCTATCACGCTTAATACAATCTTGCCAGTCTTGTTCAAAGTTGATGACGGTAGTGATCTTTAAGCACTTCCTCACATAATTCATGACTTCTTACAACTTCTTTTTGTTTAAGCAATTCTGTTTCCGATTTACCTAAACGGATCTGAGAAAAGAAGGCCTCTACCATTGGCTCAAACCCGCGTTTGACTAGCGTGTTTGTCCAGTCGCCAAATTCTTTCACTTTTTTTCCATCAGCATCTTGAATGACAAGCTGGGTCAGATCGTTTACTTCATAAGTACCATTTTTACTTGTTACTTGATATTTTTCTATATTAGCGCCACTTGCTAAATCCATCGTTAAAATAGCCGTTTGATTTTGTGTTTCTAATTGTAAAATGGCATATTCCAAAAATTCCTTTGTTTCTCTTATCTGGTATTTTGTTCTCAAAATGGGTTCATCTAATAAATACACAGCTGTATCAATAAGATGTAAAAACAAATCATAAAGGACGAACTCTGTCGTTTCTTTTGCCGCTATTCGATTTTTTTGCAGGTGGATCAACCGCTTATCTGGGATACGTTTCAATTCTTCTACCATAGGAGCAAAGCGCCGGTTGAAACCGATCATCAAAATTATTTGGTTCTTATCAGCTAATTCTTGCAATTCACGAACTTCATTTAGATGGACACTCAGTGGTTTGTCAATATAAACATGGATACCATTTTCTAGACATTTTTTGGCTAATTCATAATGTACTTTTGTTGCTGCGTGGATCATACATGCTTCGATTTTTTCTTCTAAAAGCTCATCGATCGTTTCATATAGATGTTGGAACCCGTACTCTTTTTGAATTCTTTCTTTTGTTTCTTTATTTCTTGTTGCAAAATAAAAATCAAGTGTTCCTTGTTTTTTCGCATAAGTTGGTAAATATGCTTTTTCTGCGATATTCCCTACACCGATTACACCAATCTTCATCTACTTTCCTCCTGGATCATTTAGTTACTTTCATCTTACACCATTTTTTACTAAAATGAGGTACAATAGTATCGCAAAGGTAAGGAAATTAATTCGAAGGAGTGTGCTTTTATTGAAATTTATCTCTTGGAACGTAAACGGGCTTCGTGCCATCGTAAATAAAAATTTTTTAGAAGTTTTTCATGAGTTAGACGCCGATTTTTTCTGTCTGCAGGAAACGAAACTCCAAGCAGGACAAATTGATTTAGATCTTCCAGGTTATTATCAATATTGGAATTACGCGGAACGAAAAGGCTATTCCGGCACAGCGATTTTTGCTAAAAAACCAGCATTGAATGCCACTTACGGAATGGGTATCGATATCCATGATACAGAAGGCCGTCTGATTACTTTGGAATATTCCGATTTCTTTCTTGTAACCTGTTACACGCCAAATTCTCAAAGCGAATTAAAACGTTTAGATTACCGATTAGAATGGGAAGAAGCCTTTTATAATTATTTGGAAAATCTAAAAAAACAAAAACCAGTCATCGTGTGTGGGGATCTAAATGTCGCTCATCAAAAGATTGATTTGAAAAACTGGAAAACGAATCAAAAAAATGCTGGATTCACTCCAGAAGAAAGAGCGGCTCTTTCTCGACTGTTGGATAACGGGTTTATCGATACATTCCGTTATTTTTATCCAACCCAGGAAGGTGTCTACTCTTGGTGGAACTACCGATTCAATTCAAGGAAAAACAATGCTGGTTGGCGGATCGATTACTTTTTGACGAGCAAAGATTTAGAGCCAGGACTAGCTGATGCAAAGATCCATACGGACATTATGGGCAGTGATCATTGTCCAGTAGAATTAGATTTGAAATAAAGAGGTTGTGAAAAAGTCGTTTAGTTTCGAGTATTAAGAAAAATTTTGTGAAAATGGCTTTCCACATTTTGCATAAATTTGGCATAATACCGAGAAACTGGCTTTTGAACACTGTTTATCGAGAGATTGTGAAAAAGCTGTCCTGCATCAAGTAATAAGAACAGCCAAACAAAAATAGTTCCTCATATTTTTCGTTTGGTTGGGCTTATTACCGCAGATACAAGCTTTTGAACACCGTTTATTAAGAGGTTGTGAAAAAGCTGCACTGCATCAAGTAATAAGAACAGCCAAACAAAAATAGTTCCTCATATTTTTCGTTTGGTTGGGCTTATTACCGCAGATGCAAGCTTTTGAACACCGTTTATTAAGAGGTTGTGAAAAAGCTGCACTGCATCAAGTAATAAGAACAGCCAAACAAAAATAGTTCCTCATATTTTTCGTTTGGTTGGACTTATTACCGCAGATGCAAGCTTTTGAACACCGTTTATTGAGAAGTTGTGAAATCAGCGTCCTGACCTGAGTATTAGAGAAACAAATGGCAAAATAGTTCCTCATATTTTGCTATTTTTTGAGCTAATACCGAGGGTCAGCTGATTGAACACCGTTTAGTGGAGAAGTTGTGAAAAAGTCGCCTACTTTCGAGTCGTAAGAAATTTTTTTGAAAATGGTTCCTCACAACTTTGCATAAATTTGACTTAATACCGAGAAGTCATGATCCCCATCTAACTCCAAATCACAAGGAATGAGTTCAAAAACTAGCTTTTCTCAACAAATATTACATAAAAAATTCTATGTTTTTTGTTAAATTTATTTGCTTTTTTCAAAAGTATGTTACAGTAATTTCCCAAGGAGGTTTTACAGAAATGAATTTTGTTGCCATGGATTTTGAAACTGCCAATCATCAGCCTTATAGTGCTTGTTCTCTTGCGCTAGTCATGGTAAAAAATAGCCAGATCGTTGATGAATTCTATACATTGATACAGCCTGAGACTCCTTTTTTCTGGCGAAATGTCCAAATTCACGGAATCCATCAAGAAGACGTACGCAATGCGCCGAAATTCCCAGAAGTCTGGCAAACTATCCAACCATATTTTCAAAAAAATCGTTTAGTCGTTGCACATAATGCTGCTTTTGATACAAAGGTCTTAGCGGGATGCTTAGATTATTATCATCTTGAACAGCCTAATTATCTTTCTTTATGTACAGTGAAAAGTAGCCGTCGCCTGTTTCCTGAATTTCCAAATCATCGATTGAACACTGTGTGCGAAAATTTGAACATCCAATTAGATCATCACCATGATGCATTGGAAGATAGTCGTGCATGTGCGGAAATCCTGCTTTATCAAGAAAAAAAATTCGGGACAGATCCATTGAAAAAACTTGTGACTATAAAGTAAAAGAATACTTATGAAACACACAAAGAGGTCGTGAGCCTGCCGTTTCACTCCGAGTCACAAGGAGCAATTTCAAAAAATAGCTTCTCATGTTTATTAAATATTGTGACTGGTGACCGAGGAGCTGGCAGGAGAACACCGTTTATTGGAGAGGTTGTGAAAAAGCTGTTCTGCATCAAGTAATAAGAACAGCCAAACAAAAATAGCTTCTCATATTTTTCATTTGGTTGGACTTATTACCGCAGATGCAAGCTTTTGGACACCGTTTACCAAGAGGTTGTGAAATCAGCGTTTTGACCTGAGTATTAGAGAAACAAACGGCAAAATAGTTCCTCATATTTTGCCGTTTTTTGAGCTAATACCGAAGGTCAGCTGATTGAACACCGTTTATTCAAAAAAAATGGACTGCGACACGACTTTTGTCACAGTCCCTTCGTGTGTTTTTCTGCCTTCTCAAAAGGATGACAGTTTCTCACTCTTTTCCTATTTCTTCTATTCAATCAAATAACTCATTTTATATACATCTAAAAATTCACCTAGATCTGTTCTTGCCCCTCTAGGCATGACCGCTTCGATTTGGAAGCCCATTTTTCGGTAAAGGTGTACGGCTCTTTCATTACGAACTTGAACGTCAAGCTCCAATCGAAAAAGTACACCCATTTCCTTCGCCCAACTGATGATTTCTTCTAGCATAAGAGTGCCTAGTCCCATTCCCCAATATTCCTGCAGAATACTGATACCGACTTCTCCCACGTGAGACAAACGAAATTGACTGTCTGCCTTGACAGATGCTGTTCCAATAATCGTCCCTTCATAGATTGCAAGCAGCAATAAATTATTATTGCTTTCGTATATATAATCCAACTCTTCTTCTAAGGTTTCTGGTGGTAACAGGAGTTCTGCTTCATCCAAAACTAAAAATTCTGTCTCCTTATTAACTTGTCCCATCATCAAAAGAATGTCTTTTGCATCTCCTGGCACTGCTTCCCGCAAGATGATCCCAACTTCTTCACTCATGATTTTCAGCCCATTTTTCTAGAATTCGCTGTTTGAAGGTTTCACTTTGCTCCCCGTATGAGATTAGTTTCACATACCGCTTTTCTAAATCTGTATCACTTTTTTCTAAAATCAGTTCCAAATAATCCTCCGGCAGTGCTTCTTCTAATAGATTTCCCCATTCAACAACGGAAAGCCCATCACCTTCAAAATATTCATCTAACCCTAAATCTGCTCCGCTAGCTGCTACCCGATAAATATCCATATGATACAACGGAATCCGACCTTGACTATATTCTCTAATAATCGTGTATGTCGGACTTTTGATCATTTGCGTTATCCCTAATCCTTGGGCAATTCCTTTCGTCAACGTTGTTTTACCCGCACCTAGATCACCAGTCAATATCAGATTGTCACCTGGCATTGCGGAATGACCAATTGCCTCTGCGAATTGTTCTGTCATTGTTAATCCTGATAGTTCGATCATTTTTCATCTTCTCCCGCTCTTCTTTCTTTTTGCCAGTATATCGCGTAATGAAGTTTTTTTAAAGAAAAAATGAACTAGTCAAGAACAGCAGCTGCTGTTTTTGGCTAGTTCGCGTGTATTTGTTAATCAATCAATGTTTGTGCTGCTGTGATAATCGATAATTTATATACATCTTCTTCATTTGCTCCACGAGACAAATCAGAAACCGGTTTGTTCAAGCCTTGTAGAATTGGTCCGATTGCTTCAAAGTTACCGAAACGCTGAGCAATTTTATAGCCGATATTTCCTGACTGCAATTCTGGAAATACAAAGACTGTTGCTTGACCAGCTACTTCTGAATCTGGCGCTTTCAGTTGTGCAACTGAAGGAACATAAGAAGCATCAAATTGCAATTCGCCGTCGATCATGTATTGTGGCGCTAGTTTTTTAGCGATTTTAGTTGCTTCAACTACTTTGTCTACTTCTGGCGATTTCGCTGAGCCTTTTGTCGAGAAGCTCATCATTGCTACTTTTGGTTCGATATCGAACAATTCTGCTGTTTTTGCAGAATCTACGGCGATTTCAGCCAATTCTTGCGCAGTTGGATTCACGTTGATCGCACAATCCGAAAAGACATATTTTTCTTGATCTCTTCCACGTACCATGATCATCGCTCCGCTTGTCCGACTGATGCCAGGCTTTGTTTTGATGATCTGAAGTGCTGGGCGAACAGTGTCGCCAGTCGAATGGATCGCTCCAGAGACCATTCCGTCTGCAATCCCCATATACGTAAGCATCGTACCAAAGTAATTCACATCTTTTAAAATCTTTTCTGCTTGTTCTTTGGATGCCTTTCCATTTCTACGTTCAACAAAAGTATCCACCATTTCATCCCACTTATCGTAATTATCAGGGCTGATGATCGTAAAGCTAGATGTTTTGATTCCTCTGGCATGCGCTGCATTTCTTATTTCTTCTTCGTTCCCTACTAAAATGGGTTCCACAAGTTCTTCTGCTTTCAACCGGGCAGCTGCGCCTAAAATACGAGCATCAGTAGCTTCCGGGAAAACGATTTTGATCCCACGGCGAACAATTTTAAATCTTAAACTATCAAACAATTCCACAAGATGACCTCCAGACGTTTTTATATGTATTATCATACACTATTCCAGAAAAAAAGAACAGTTTATTTTATCTGTATCAGTCAAAAATGCTGGAAAAATTAAGTTTTTCACATACAAAGCGAACTGCACTATAACAGGAAAGCGCTGTTTTATTACACTGTTTCAGGCAGTTGCCAATCAATCGGTTCTTCTCCTAACGCAAGGAGCGCATCATTCGTTTTCGAGAAGGGTTTGGAACCAAAAAAGCCACGACTTGCAGATAACGGACTGGGATGTGGAGATGTTATGATGATATGGCGACTCTTATCGATCATTTTGATTTTTTCTTGTGCCGGTTTTCCCCACAAGATAAACACGATTGGTTTTTCCCGTTCATTTAATTTTTCAATGATCGTGTCTGTTAATCTTTCCCAACCTTTCCCGCGATGAGAATACGCTTGCCCTTCCCGAACGGTAAGAACGGTGTTGAGTAAAAGGACTCCCTGTTTAGCCCATGACACTAGATTTCCATGTTGAACAGGTGCGATTCCAAGATCATCATAAAGCTCTTTATAGATATTTCTTAACGATGGCGGGATCTTTACGCCAGGTTGCACAGAAAAAGATAAGCCATGAGCTTGATTTTCTCCATGATAAGGATCTTGTCCTAAAATCACCACTTTAACTTCTTCATAAGGAGTCAATTCCAATGCTTCATAGATATGATACATATCTGGATGGATCTTTTGGGACGCATATTCTTTTTTTAAAAATTCTCTTAGATGCAGATAATAATCTTTTGAAAATTCTGAGGACAAAACTTCTTGCCAACTGTTATGAATGATTTCTTTCAAAAACTCCACCTCCTAATAAAAAGAATAACTCACATTTTCTTCAATCACAAGGGACAATCTTCACCCTCAGCACTTGATTAATATGGTAAACTAGGAACAAGAAGCAGAAAGGAACGATAATCATTATGATCAAATTAATTGCATCAGATATGGACGGCACATTATTAGATGCCCATATGAGTGTTTCTCCTGAAAATGCCGAGGCGATACGTTTTGCAAATGATGCCGGTGTTGAGTTCATGGTCGCTACTGGTCGAAACTATCAAGAAGCTCGCGCAGCTTTAGATGAGGTAGGAATCGATTGTGCGATGATCACTTTGAACGGGGCACAGGTATTTGATAAAGAAGGAAATTCATTGTTTACCGTGTCGATTCCAAATAATCAAGCAATCTCTGTTTTAGATATTCTAGATGCTAACGGTATTTACTATGAAGTAGCAACCAACGATGGTCTTTATTCTGAAAATCAAGCGAAACGAATTGAAAGTTTTGCTTCCATGGTGGCTACCCATTTACCTCACCTTACGTATAAAATGGCGATTGCCATGGCCTCAGCTAAGCTGGAGTTATTGCACATCACATACGTGGACAGTATTCGTGCTATTTTGGAAGAAAAGAATCTGGAAGTTTTAAAAATTATTTGTTTTCATACAGAAGGGCCAGCTGTATTAGGTCCAGTTGGAAAGCAGATTTCTCTTTTAGGCGATCTAGCCGTTACTTCCTCTGGTCAAAACAATATCGAAGTGAACCATAAAAACGCTCAAAAAGGAATTGCTGTTGCCCATGTCGCTCACGAGCGTGGGATTTCTTTAGAAGAAGTCATGACGATTGGCGATAACTTCAATGATGTCAGCATGCTGCAAGTAGCAGGAGTCAGTTTCGCAATGGGAAATGCAGAAATCGAAGTAAAAGATTATGCCAAATATACAACGGACACAAACCTTGAATCTGGCGTAGGAAAAGCCATATTGCGCGCGATTGCAGAAGACTTGTAGTTTTATCTAGAAAAGAGGGATATAGATGTCAGAATTTTTCATTCAGGAAAAGCAGCTTGGACGTGCAACTCGGACAATTGTCAAAAACGAAAAAGGACATTCCCTGTTTTTGATGGTTGGTCGCTGGGGAACAAAGGGCGATGCATTGTCTCTTTATGCCATGAATGGCGATCTCGTTGCTCACATCAAGCAGATAAGCCTGACATTCGGTACGCGTTTTGAGCTGTATAAAGAGTTCGAAAAGGTGGGAACCATGCAGAAAATATTCAATTGGCCCGGTGACTTTTATTATATTCGTAGACTTCACTGGACAGTCCAAGGTGATATCTATAATCATCAATATCAAATCCATCATTTCAATCAGCAAATCATGAAAATGGATAAAGCAACACTTTTTTCAGGAGATTACTATGTATTGGATGTCTCAAATGATGAAGATGCTCCAGTTTGTATTTGTATTGCTGCGGTTTTAGATTACTGGCTCTACCGTAAAGACAAAAGTCGCGATAAGCCTGTTTCTTACCGACTTAACTTAAGTTAAAAAGATGTACCTGAAATGCGGAAATACGCATTTCAGGTACATCTTTTTAGATATTCTTTTGCATATGATCATAAAGATGACCACTGATCATCCGCTGACCGACAACTTTGAAGTCATGGCGTTCGTATAATTTTTTAGCCTTTGGATTTTTTTCATCCACACTTAGACCGATGACGGAGCGATTAGCTTTCTTCGCCAATTTAGGTAATGCTTCTAATAATCGCGAACCGATGCCTTGTCCTCTAAAATCTTCTGATACACTGATAGAGTCCAAATACCATTCGTTGGGAAACGTTTCTTTATCAATGAACAAACGTGTAGACGCATCTAGCTGATATTTCTCTAAGATAGGTACCAGTGGCTGATCGATGATTGATTCTTCTTCATCTGTATAACCGTAAGCAACTCCTGCAACTTTACCGTCTATTTCTTCTACGATACCTCGTGAATAACTGTAACGATAATTTGGATCAGTGATTGCTTCTTCTAAAATCTCTAAAGTCTTTTGTTCCCCTGTCTGCTTCAAAAATGGCAGTTCCATATCTTTTAGAATCACTAAGATCAATGGGGCGATTTCTGGAGCATCTTCTTTTCTCGCAAAACGAATCATAGTTTCCTCTCCTTTTCTCCATTCTAACATGCAGAAAAAGAAATCGCAAAATCGTTATTTTAAAAAATCTTCAATCTTTTCAGTAATGAAATAACCATGAGTAACGATTCTTGCCGCTTCAGTTCGGCAATAAGGGCAGACGACTGGCATTTCTTTATCATTATGTTCGACTACATTATTGACTTCTTCGTATGCAAATTTTTTTCCGCAATTAGGGCATTTCATTTTTTCCATGTTATCTCAACTTCCTTTCATCTTTACTCTCTTAGCTTACTCTTATATTGTAAAAAAGAGAAGCAATATCCTTCTTCTATGCAGATATCCATACCTGACGGTCCTGTTCTCCATCTATTAATCGGACTTTATAATAAGGACGTTCATCTTTGACTAGAAGTGTCCACTCTTTCACTTTTGCTTTTTTCCCGTAGTAGCTGACTGCTTCCTTCATCGCTGCTTGCGGTTGTTTGAACTCTTCCGTTTTTTCTATATCAAAAAGATGTTCTGCGGCCTTTTCCGTGTCATTTCGTACGGTTGTTTTCCCAGTGGATGGATTGACTGCTATGACTTGTCCTTCACAAAAAAACTGGTATTCATATGTTGCATTCGTAGGATTCTCCAAATCTTTTTCAACTGCAAAATGAATAGCAGATATGTTATGTTCTTTTGTTTCGTTTTTTACGATTGCTGCTGCTTTTTTCAATGAGATCCGATATTCCTGGTCACTAATATCATCCATGTGAAAAGCGGCATTGAGCAGTCCCGTCATACCGGTAATCCCTATTACGATGAGGGCAGCAACACCAAACATCATTTTTTTCATTCTTCATTCTCCTGTTTCTTTTTTTTAAAGAATATCAAGAAATGAACGAATGAAAAATCGAATGAAACGAAAAAAAAGTGACAATTTTGTTATCTTTATTCGTGCAGTTCTAATGGCAATCCGTCTGGATCAAAGAAAAACGTCATTTTTTTTCCTGTAAAGGTATCTTCTCTAATCGGTTCTGATTCGATCCCTAAGGACTGCAATTCTGCAATTGTTTCTTCAATATCGTCTACTTTGAAAGCAAGATGACGCAAGCCACAAGCTTCTGGATAGTTTGGTCGTTGTGGCGCATTAGCAATTCCAAAAATCTCCAATTCAGCACTTCCTAGTTTCAGATCTAATTTATAGTCATCTCGTTCTTTGCGGTAATTTTCTCTGATTACTTCAAATCCTAATTTATTAACATAAAAATCACGTGATTTCTGATAATCTGAAACAATGATGGCTATATGATGGATCGTTGTAAGGTTCATATGAGCACTCCTATTCTTCGTTTAAGCTCGGATCTATATTAATCTCCAGTTCCATTGTAAATGTGTCAGATTGAAAAAAATAGCTGTTTTTCCTTTTTATAAGAAAAAAGGCAAAAAAAACAGAAAGTAGGTCCTCCAAGACACTCTTCCTGTTCCCAATATAATAAATGAAAGTAAGAAATTATATTTTCAAGAAAACAAACAGAAAATTATCATAACACAAATTATTTATAATTGAAAGACTAGTTTTTTTTCAAGAAAAGCATACAATAGATTGTGTTAGTAAATACAGAACACACTACATTTAGTGTCTTAAGGAGTCCTCATACATGAAGTCATATTTTCAGTTTTTAGCTCATCAGCTAAAAGGCTGGCCGCAACAAAATTATTATCTTTTCTTTTTCAGTCTTGGCTGCCAGGTCATGACTCTTGTCAATAGTCCCATCACTTGGCTGTCCGTTATTACATTTATCGGTACCACGCTTGGTGTATTGTGTATTTTATCCATCAATGCGGCAAAATCAGTCAACGGTATTTTAGGTATTTTGTCTGCGATTTGTTTTATTATCGTTGGGTTTTCAGCAAAGAACTATTTAAGTATCGGTGAACAGATTGCTTATATGATCACATTGGATATCCCCGTATTGTTAAGTAAAGAATGGAATCATAATATGGCTTCAAAAATCCGAAAATTCACTGGAAAAAGCTGGTTTATCGCAATCATCAGTACTTTCCTTGTCTATCTTGTTTCAGGATTCCTGATTGGTCGTTATACAGATGATCCTCGGCCGTGGGTAGATGCCATTGCTTTTTCTATTAGCTTGACTGCTGGTATCATCAGTTTCTTGCGTTACAACAACCAATATTACTGGTGGTTAGCTTCAGGGCTTGCTCAAATGGTCCTTTGGTATATTTCATTTACGCATGGATCTGCAAGTTTGGCGATGTTCGTGAACAGCTCTGTTTACTTGCTGAATGATGTCCTTGCATTTACCGTTTCACCTTGGTATAACCAAAAAGAACGTGAACGTATGCAAAAAATGGAAGAAGAATACTACAACGCACAACAACACGCATAAAAAAACTGAGCGTGGGACAAAAGTAAAGAACACTTTTGTCTCACGCTCTAAACACGTATAAACGGCGGAATCAGAAGCAACTCCTTCGGAAATAAGCTGAAATTCACAAAAATTTGAAAAGCAATTTTCGTGAATTTCTTCTTATTTCTTGGAGTTAAACGCTTCTGTCCCAGCCTCTATTTTTTATAGTAATTCCTTCAGATACTTTCTTGCCTCATCATTGAAACGCAGTGATTCTTCTAACTTCTGATAATATTCCAACGCTTGTTTCTGAGCTTCAGTAAAACGATAATGTTTTCCTTTCCATTTGTCGATTGTCTCTTGCACATTTCCAGATTGGATATCTTTCACTACTAGTTGCCATTTTTCTTTTGAGACTGTACGGTCTTTCTTATCAGCAGATTGTATAGCTTCTCGTTCTTTACGCAATACTTTTAAAAAACCATTTCTGACTATCCGAGGAATGCTGTCGAAGAACCCTTCTGTAAAACCATAGCGACAATATTGCTTCCAAATAAATAGATAGATTTTTGGTTGGATGAATCGTTGGTTTTTCGCAAAATATTCCATCTGAGCAGTGACTTCTGGTGTTCGTTGACGTTTTGTCTTTCTCAACACGGAAATAAATGTTTCAAAATAAGCATTAGGATGTACTGGCACTTCTTCATATACGATGGATTGCCAATCTTTACGTAAAAATGCGCGATAGTTGATCAAGAATTCTTCTACATCCTTTACTAATTCTTCTGCAAAGTCGTCAAATAGTTCTTTTTTTATCTGTCGCTTTTTTGACTGCCCATTGATGTGTTCACTTATTTTCTTGATTTCATTTTCCAATGCTTGATAATCCGCTATGTAAATCGGCATTTCTACTTGGCGAAATTCTGCGAGCCGCTGAGCTAATTTTATATCCGGTAAATATGGCTGTTTCATCCGACGATTTTGGTACAAGACAAAACAGTATTTTTGCCATAGTCCTTCAGGAAAATCGATATTCTTCTGCTTAAGCCATAATAATTCGTCTAAGGCCAGATCAACTTTTGTCATTCCCTGATGGATCGAAGCTGCCACTGTCGGAGAGACATGCAGGTGATCGGCAAAGTGGTTGATGCCTAGTTTTAGGATCTTTCCGGTTTTTGGCGATTTAACGATGTATTGCACTTTTAATTCTCTACCACACTCACAATACAATTTTTGCTGGCTTCGTTTTGTTCGAAAAAACGGATTGATCTTGAAGTCAGAAAACACCCAATCTGTTGCAGCTAAATAATGTTCTTCCATAAAACGAGAGCTGATTAGATATCGGCGGTGCTTATCGACTAGTTCCCGCTGTTTTTTCGTTAATTTTGCATAGATCTCCCAACGTTGACTGCTTGTGTATTGTTTAGAAATTTTGATGGGATAGCTTTTGCTGATTTCTTTTGGAAACCATTCTTCAAAGACGGATTGCCATTCTTCCACGGCTGTTTCTTTCCTTTCTAATTACAAAAAGCTGGCTACTAACATAACGTTAGCAACCAGCCAGTGTTTCTTGCTAAATTAGTGAGTTGTTCCGGCATTTCCGGAAATATCTTCTTTATTTTCTACTGCTGCTTCAACTGCATAAGTCAAAGAAGAAGCAATGTCTTCTAAAGACATAGAAGGCGTACCCACTGGACGATCGATCACTTGATCGGGTGAGAATGGCACGTGGATGAACCCACCTCGAATTGCCGGGAATTGTGTTTCGATCAAATGAAGCAAACGATACATGATATCATTGCAGACAAATGTTCCTGCTGTATAAGAGATGTACGCTGGTAGACCATGATCTTGTACATTTTTTGTCATTGCTTTGATTGGCAATGAGGTAAAGTAAGCGGCTGGACCGTTTTCTTCTAAAGCCGTATCGAATGGCTGATTTCCTTCATTATCAGGGATTCTTGCTTCTGCTAGATTGATTGCGACACGTTCGAACGAGACTGCTGACCGCCCACCTGCTTGTCCGACACAGATCACGACATCTGGTTGGTGCTGTTGGATGGCTTCTTTGACTACTTGACTGCTTTTTTCGAATACGGTCGGTACTTCCACTTTGATGATTTCAGCACCGCTGATTTCATCTGGCATTTTTTTTACTGCTTCATAGGCTGGATTCACTTTGTCCCCACCAAATGGATCAAAACCTGTTACTAGTACTTTCATCTGTTGTTCCTCCGTCCGATTGATTTAACATATGGTTATCTTTTATCATACCATTTTCCTTGAACAGCGTAAATAAAGGAAACAATAGTTTAAATAACATAACAGATCAAACTTAATATATTCTTATAAAAAAATAGTGTTCCACTACAATGTTAGAAGAGGTTGCGACAATTATTCTGTCACAACCCCTCTCTTCTATTATTTAAATAGAATCATATAAGCAATTTGGAAAACTAGCATAAATAACGCAATAAACAACTGGTTTTTGATCACTCCGTATTTGTCTTTCATCTCCAGCATCGCTACAGGCACGATATTGAAGTTAGCAGCCATCGGTGTCAGCAGGGTCCCACAAAAACCGCAAGTCAATGCAACCATTCCTATTAACGCTGGATTCGCTCCATGACTAAATACGAATGGTGCACCGATCCCAACCGTCATCACGGTGATGGCCGCAAATGCATTCCCCATGATTACCGTAAATATCACCATGCCAAGAGCGTAAATGATGATGCCGATGTTCACATTTCCTTCTGGAACGATCGTACCTACTGCATTGGAAATCACTGTCCCAACTCCAGCGCTTGTAAATACCGCACCTAGAGAAGCTAAAAGCATTGGCAACATGCTTAACGGCCCTACTGTGCCCAGCATATCTGCTGCATCATCTAAAAATGTACTTGGTCGATTATCTCGAGAAAAGAACATCAAGATTAGCATGGCTGCAAAAACACCGACGCCCACGCCGACTAAAGCACCTAAATTGGTAAATAGAGCAAACAAGATCGCAAAGACACCGATACTCAAAGCTGGAATAAAAATTTTCATTCCTAGTTTGTCTGACATTTTTTCCATATATTCTTTTGATGGAAGCCGGCTTTCTCCTTTGCTGACTTTCTTAGCAATTGCTGGTATGGTCATCGCAAAGATCAAGCCACCGTTCACGATTGCCGGAAGCCATCTTCCTCCTGCAATAACTACCCCTAAGACCGTCCAGAAAAAGGCTGACCCATAACGATGAGGATTGGTTTTATCTGTTAAATTTCTTACTCCAGTGTAAATCAATACGAGTCCCATCACGATATAAAGGATCTCCAGTAATTTATCGCCTAATAAAATATCAGGATTTGTAAAAAAGTCCATCTTATTGCCCCTTTCCTGGATAATATTTCTTCGCTAATTTCTTTTCTTTAAGATAGAAGTAGACACTTGCCACAACTAAAGCCGTGATAGCCACTGGAACTTCCACTAAAGCAAGCTGTCCCAATGTTACGTCATATCCTAGATCTTTCAGTGTTGATTGGACTAGCAACGCCCCTGCTCCTCCGATGAATAGTACTTGGCCAAAGAACCAGCAGACATTTTCCATAGCTGAAGCCATACCTTTTAGTTCTTCTTCATGCTTAGGATGGACTTCTAACCCTTTTGATTCGATGGTCCCCAATGCCATCGGTAAAATGATTGGACGAACAAATCCAGCAACTCCACCAAAACTCACGTTAAAAGCCGCAAAGATCATTCGAAAGATCCCATAAATATCTACAATCATACCAGCAGATACTTTCTTGAATCGCTTGATCAAGGAAGCCGCTGATTCTTTCAGACCATTTCTTTCAAGCGTTCCTGTTGCCAACATAATGATGATAAAAATCGCCATCCCGCGATTGTTTACAAAACTTGTACCTAAAAGTTCTAACATTCCTTGAATGCCAAGACCGCCAGTCAAAGCTGTAACAACTAAAGCAACCATTACGATCAATATCGAGTCTAATTTAAATGCAAACCCGAGAATAACAATCAAGACGCCTAAAAGGCTAAGATAATTTTCCATATATTTTCCTCCATAAAATGACAATATTTTTTTAATTATAAAGCAAAACACATAAAAAATATAGTTGTTTTCTCACGAAATAGACACTATTTTTAAATATTTTTCGTTATTTTTTTATCACAAAAATTATCTTACTTATTGTAAGGTAAAGCTTTTTTTAATTTATTGCCCGATAATATATAGAAATAAGGTCTAGTTACTGTTTTTTTTAAATGATTAATAAATAACAACTTCTTTCTATGAAATTGCAAAGCATTCATCTTCTTTTCCGCTAACGATATATCCGTCAGTGCTTGGTACACTTTACTAAAAAGTATGAGATTGCCGATATCTGGATAGGTGTGCTATACTACAGAAAAAGATATACAATCTGCCACCGGGTAGGATAAAGAGGATGATCATTCCATTAGGTCTTTGAAGGGATGATTTTCCTCTTTTTGTGTATTTTTTTATAGTTAAGGAGGAATGTAAGTATGGCATGGATGGAATTAATCATAGCAGGAATTTTGGAAGTATTCTGGTCAACGATGATGAAATGGAGTGATGGTTTTTCTAAAATCAATTATTCTTTTTACACAGTGATTGGCATGATTGCTAGTTTTTACTTTTTGTCAAAGGCAATCAAAAGTTTGCCGATGAGTCTCTCTTATCCTATCTGGACAGGGATTGGCGCAGTTGGTTCGGTCATAATTGGTGTGGTCTTGTTTCATGATAAGCTGAATCTTTCCACTTGGTTCTTTGTGGGGATGCTACTCATCAGTATCATTGGCATCAAGATTACTAGCGGCCACTAGACACTTGGAATAAGTACTGATCAGAAAAAATAAGCCTTTTTATTTAATATTCAATTTTTTTATGAAAAAATAAGAAATAAGTCCAATGACCTAGCGACTTCTCCACTCATCAGGTGTATGCTTGTACTATCTATAGAAAAGGAGTGAATATTTTTGAAAAGTCTTTCGGTCCAAGAATTATCCAAGAACTTTGGTCACAAACAAGCCCTCAGCGATGTCAGTTTTAGCTTATCCCCTGGCAAAATCGTTGGATTAGTAGGTCCTAATGGCGCTGGAAAAACAACGATCATGAAAGCTATTTTAGGACTGATCCATTACTCAGATGGAACAATCTGTATTGGTGAAAATGAGATTTCTCCCTCTAGTCATAAAGGGTTGGAACAAGTAGGAGCATTGATCGAATACCCGGGTATCTATCCATTCTTAACAGGCTATGATCATCTGAAGTTATTCTCTGAAACCAACGATGTATCTGCTATCGACACTATCGTGAATCAGCTCAAGATGGAAAAGTACATTCACAAAAAAGCGAAATCCTACTCGTTGGGAATGAAACAAAAATTGGGAATTGCTCTTGCCTTACTGAACCATCCGTCTATCGTTATTTTAGATGAGCCGATGAACGGTTTGGATCCACAAGCAACAAGAGATGTGCGAAAAATCATTACCGACTTGGCTACTCAGGGCACCTCTTTCTTGATCTCCAGTCACTTACTCAGCGAGCTTGAAAAAATGGTCGATGAGCTGATCCTGATCAATCAAGGAAAGATCATCAAACAATGTACAATGGCTGAATTGAACCAAACAGCGCAAGATTTCATCGTTATCTCTACAACAAATGATCTAGCTGCTCGAACGATCTTGACAGAAGCTGGATATACTTTGGAAGATCCTGATAAAATCAAGCTTTTAAAAGAAAACGAAGAATTATTAGGAACCGTGATCCAGCTATTGTCTGCACAAAATATCCATGTGACAGACGTCCAGCATCTGACGAATGATTTGGAATCTTCTCTATTGGAAATTCTGGATTCAGTAAAGGGGGAAGAAGAAAAATGACATTGCTTGTAAAACAAGAATTATTTAAATTGATCAAGAAAAAGTCAACTGCTGTTTTATCTGTTCTATTAGTTGTTTTGCTCATAGGAACAGCACTTCTAGCCAAAAAATACACGACGATCATTGATCCAGTTGAAATGACTGCTCAGCTTTTTAGTGCCACATCTTGGATTGTCTTTATCATGATTGCAGCTGCAAGCACGATCATTTCGATGGAAGCACAATATGGTACATTGAAAAATCTCCTTTATCGAAAGTATTCTCGAGGAGAAATATTAGTAAGCAAATGGATCACATTAGTTATTTATTCTGTTTATTTATACCTTTTAGCTATTATTGTCACTGTGTTGATGAAACTGATTCTTTTCCCTTCGATTTCCTTCACGGAGAAGGTTTCTACTGGTCAAACACTGATCCAAAGCTTGTTCACTTATACTTTGGGTAGTTATATCGGTTTATGGCTGATTTTAAGTTTAGTGTTGATGATTGCTTGCTTTATCAATAGTTCCGGCGCATCCATCTCAGCAGGAATCGTCTTTTATTTTGCTTCGTCAATCATATCTGGTATCCTTATTGCACTCATCCAAAAATGGGAGTGGATCAAATGGAATCCGATCAGTATGTTGAATCTGCAAAACCAAATTGGAAACGAAGAGATCATGAAGCAATTGACTCATCTTTCTACTAATCAAATGCTATTCGGTAATTTAGCTTACATCGTTTTGTTCTTAGCATTAGGATATCTCGTATTTAAGCGAAAAAATGTATGATGACTCATCAAAAAAGAGGCTGTGAAAGAGACGTTCAGCCTTATTGCCGATTGGCTGTCTCTTAAACACCGTTTATTCTGAAAAAGGAGCTGTGACAACATTTGTGTCACAGCTCCTTTCCTAGTATGTTTTTGAATAAACGACAGGCTCACAACCTCTCTTTATACTTCTTTTATACTTCTATACGTGAAGCATCCCAGTGGCAAATAAAACCATTGCAATCACTCCGACCATCGTCACACCTATAAGTAAAATCTTATCTAAGTGGATATGTTGTACAGGCTCGTTTTGCTCCTTACGTGCTTTGAGGTAAAAATAAATGCCTGGCAAGAAAAGAACAAGAACAAGCATTACTTCATTAAAGGCTACGACTAGCATAGCCCATACTTGAAAGGCACTTGCTAAAAGCCCTACTAAAAATTGGACCCATTCTTTCCGCTGATAAGAAAGTTTCATTTGGTACAATCCTAAGAAAAGCCACGTGAAGAAAATAGCTGCTGTACCAAGTGTGTAAGCAAAGTTATAAGCACTGTCAGTGAATAATAATGAAAGTAAAAAGACATTCGTACATAACGTCGTCAATACGATAGCATAAGTTGGTGCCCCATTTTTGTTGAGTTTTCCCCATGCTTTAGGCAAAAGTCCGTCTTCAGCCATGTTTCCCATTGTTTCAATCGGTAAGATCGTCCATGAGAGCCAAACACCAACTAAAGAAATGATCAAACCGCCGTTGATCACGACTGCTCCCCATTTACCAACCATCATTTCAAACACATAGCCCATAGCAGGCTGCGCCTTGATCGTTTGCAGCTGATTCATCGTCATTGTCCCATATGGAAGCATGGAAACCAAGACGTAAATAATAATCAAGCCGAATATCCCTAGAATCGTTGCTTTCCCAACATCTGATTGTTTTTTTGCTCGTGAACCTACGACAGAGGCTCCTTCAATACCAACAAATACCCAAAGCATCACCATGATGCAACTCAATACTTGACTGGAAAACGGGATCGGCTGTCCATTCGCATTCAATATAATGTCGCTAGAAAAGTTATCAATGAATTGTTGGATCGAAAACGTGCTGATAGCTACTACAATAAATAAAAATAATGGCACTAATTTACAGAATGTGACGATAGCATTGACGAAACTAGCATTTTCGACTCCCCGATTCACTAGCCATGCATATCCCCATAAAAAGACTGTACTCATCACGATCGATGCCAGATTTTGCCCACCTTCAAATACTGGGAAGAAATATCCTAATGCGCTCATCAACAATGTTGCAAAAGCTACGTTGCCTAACCAGCATGTGAGCCAGTAACCCCAACCGCTGATAAAACCAGCGAAACGGCCAAAACCTTCTTCTGCGTAACTAAAGATCCCGCCTTTTAAATCTGGACGTTTTTTATTGATATTATTGATCGACAAGGAGAGCATCAACATTGCTGTTCCTACGAGTACCCAACTGAAAATAGCTGGGCCGCCAGCCGATCCGGAGATGTCCGTCATAATACCAAATACGCCACCTCCAATCGCTGAACCAATTACTAAGGCAGCAAGTGGAATTAAACCAATTCCTTTTTTCTGTTGCTCTGTATCCATGTAAGCATCCTCCAAAATAAAACCGCTTTTATCAAAAAGTATAACAAACCTTTTTTATTTTTACTTAATTAATAAAAACTTTAATAGAAATATAATTCTACCGGCTTTTTTCTCATTATACAAGCAAAGCGCCTAGTCCCTTTCCAAATTACACCACCAAAAAACTTAAAAAAGATGCTATACTAAAAGGAAAGAATTGGAGGATGATCCATGAACATTTTATATATATCGATTTCAGGAAATACGCGTGCCTTTGCCAAACATCTAGCAGAATATGCTGAAAAAATGCATGCAGAAGATCCTGTCAATCCTGAAGTTACTTTAAAAGAAATCCATGAAAATAGTGATTTTACGAAAGAAACAGAACCATTTTTTACTTTCGTTCCTACTTATTTAGACGGCGGAAATGGTTTAGATAACGGTGATACAGAAATCTTGACCGAAACGATGCGTGAATATCTGGAACATGAAGACAATCATAAACTTTGTCTTGGTGTAGTCGGTAGCGGAAATAAAAACTTCAATAATCAGTATTGTCTAACAGCCAAACAATATGCACAAACATTTGGCTTTCCTTTCTTGGCAGATTATGAATTACGGGGAACACCATCTGATGTGACACGAATTTATCAGATTTTAGCAGAAAACAATAAATAATAAAAAAGAAGAAGCTGAAAAATAGATTTCAGTTTCTTCTTTCGTTTCTATTGTTTCTATCATATTAAGCTTTGACATCCATCACAGGTGCTTTTGCTTTTGCTTTACCTGTTTTTTCCAAGACAAAGTTTTTTACACGATCCATATTGGTTACCAAGACGATCATGGATGTTTCTTTGCCTGCTGCTTTGATCGCTTCTAAGTCAGCTTCTGCTACAAGCGTATCAGGTGTCACTTGCTGCCCTTCTGTTACTTTCACATCAAATGGCGTACCGCCTAAGTCAACTGTGTTGATTCCCATATGAAGCAAGATTTCTAAACCATTTGGCGTTGTGATCCCAATAGCGTGTTTCGTTGGGAAGACAGAGCTGACTACCCCAGTAACTGGAGAATAGATATGTCCGTTTTCTGGTTCTACAAAGTAGCCTTCACCCATCATCTTTTGTGCAAAAACTGGATCACTTGCTTTATCTAAAGAAACAACTGTTCCGTCAGCAACTGATGAGAGGATAGTCACACTTTCAGCTGAAGTTTGAGGTACTACTTTTTCAGGCACTTCATTTACTGTGGCTGTTTCAGTCGCTAATTCTTCTTTTTCTAAACGGTCTTTAGGAATACCGAAGAAGAATGTAGCAACGAAGCCACCAGCATAAGCTGCCAATAATCCAAGGATGTAGCCTAACCATTTACCGTCAGAGATCAATGGGATCAAAGCGGCTCCTGAAGGTCCAATAGCGATAGCCCCGACATTTCCGATCATTCCGATCACTGCCCCGCCGATACCTCCACCGATACAAGCAGTAATAAATGGGCGTCCTAGAGGTAATGTTACTCCGTAAATCAATGGTTCGCCGATTCCTAGGATCCCGACTGGTAAAGCTCCTTTGATCATTTCTGTTAATTCTTTATCTTTTTTGCAGCGAATCCATAATGCCAATGCTGCACCCACTTGTCCTGCACCAGCCATCGCAAGAATTGGAAGCAATAGCGTACGACCAGTTTCATCAATCATTTGCACATGGATTGGAGTCAAAATTTGATGCAGTCCGAACATAACCATCGGCAAGAATAATGTGCCTAGAACGAAGCCGGCAAATGCTCCACCAACGCCAAGTACCCAGTTGATCCCACCGACCATGCCATCAGAAATGAAACCTGCTAAAGGCATGATGAAGAAAATTTCAATCAGACCGATGGCAATCAATGAAAGAGTTGGTGTAACGATGATATCTACCGCATCAGGTACTACTTTATGCAGTTTTTTCTCAACGATTGACAATAGCCAAACAGCGAAGATGACACCTAGGATCCCACCTTGTCCAGCTGCAAGAGCTTCACCAGTAAATAAGTTTTTCAGTGGTGCTTCCGGATTCATCCCTGTCAGCATCACAACGGCCCCGATAACTCCACCAAGAGTTGGTGTTGCACCAAAAACTTGTGCAGCATTGATACCTGTATAGATAACTAGGTAGCTAAACATCCCGTTTTTCAAGATGTTCATCACATCGATATATTGTTGCCATGTTGCTGCATCAAGTGTTCCGGCTGTGACTAAGTTTGCTAAAACTGCGGCAATCCCTGCCACGATCCCAGTACCGACAAATGCAGGAATCATTGGCACAAAGATATTAGAAATGTCTTTTAATACCGATTTGATTTTAGATGGTTTTTGTTTCGATTTTTGTGCCGCTTTCATTTCTTGTGCCCGTTCGTTTACACGGTCTTTTCCAGATGCTGATGAATTTGCTGTAGCTGTACTTACAGAAGAAAGTTTTTCTCCTAATTTCACGCCTGCCAAATCAACCATTTGCTGTGCTACTTTGTTCACTTTCCCAGGTCCGATGATGACTTGAAGCTGTTCATCTTCTACTACACCAAGCACTCCTGGAATCGCTTTTAATTCAGAGACATTTACAAGATCATCATTGATGATCTTCATACGCACACGAGTCATGCAGTGGACAATGCTTTCTACATTGCCCATGCCGCCTGCCCCTTTATAAATTTGTTTTGCCAGTTCTTCCAAAGTCAGTTCGTTTTTTGCCATGGTCTTTTCCCCCTCATAAGGTCCCTTTTACAAATCCGTTTGCTTCAGCTAATTTTGCTTGAGCTTCCTCTTTATCACTATTTGTCAAAATCATGACGATAGCCAGCTTAACATTTTGATCTGCTTCTTCAAAGTACTTTTCAGCTGTTTCGTAATCAGCTTCTGTCGCTTGCATGATGATTCGTTTTGAGCGTTCGATTAGTTTTTCATTTGTTGGTTTGACATCGACCATCAAGTTATTGAATACTTTACCTATACCAATCATACTGATAGTAGAAATCATATTCAAGATAAGTTTTTGTGCTGTTCCTGACTTCAATCGAGTAGAGCCTGTCAAAAATTCTGGACCTGCATCGACTTCGATTGGGAAATCCGCGTGTTTACTGATTTCGGCTTGTTTATTGCAAGAAATCGTTCCTGTGACAGCACCGATCGATTTTGCGTAATCTAATCCACCGATCACATATGGTGTACGACCGCTAGCTGCGATACCAATAACTATATCATTTTTTGTCAAATTCAGCTTGATTAGATCTTCTTGCCCTAGCTCATAAGAATCTTCGGCCCCTTCGACAGCTACAGTCATTGCTTCTTCTCCACCAGCAATTAGACCTATGACCATTTCCGGTTCTACACCGAATGTCGGTACGCATTCAGCAGCATCTAACACACCTAGTCTTCCACTTGTTCCGGCTCCCATATAAATCAGACGTCCACCTTTTTTAAAGGACTCAATCGTGTTAGCAATCACTGGTTCGATACTTGTCAGTTCTTTTTCAACCGCAGCGGCCACTTTCTGATCTTCTTTGTTCATTAGTTGAACGGCTTGAGAAATACTCATCTCATCTAATCCAAAAGTTTCTTGGTTTCTGCGTTCCGTTGTTAGGTTCTCTAAATTGATTTTGCTCATTTTTATCTTCCTTCTTTTCTTATAAATTGATAGTTCATACCAGCTTTGATTTGGTTGATCAATGGTAGCTCTTCTTTGATAACTTTAGCTACTACATTCACTTTTTCATCCGCTGGCAAATCATATTTGGTTAATTGGATCTCACCCATATAGCGCAAATACTTTTCGTTATCTAAAGTAATAGACCCTTTCATACGCGTAGCTGTATTTCTTGCTGGGATAGGCGGAATCTCTCGAAAACGTGCATCTACGCTTCGTATGACATCTCTTGCATCGTCTTGCCGATTCGTATGCTTCCCTAATATATATTCGTAAAATTCTTCATCTACAGGTTCCGTATGGAGCAAGACTGTCTGTTCTTTTTGGAAAGAAGCAAATTGCTCCTGAACGTTTTCTGACAGACCTGCATCTCCGATGTAAACAATATCCGTGTTACTTGCTAATAGATCTAGAGCGCCTGCAAGAGGATGGATCCCTCGATGTTCTTCCAAAGTTGGCAATCCTTGATATAGTGGGCCTCTCAACTCTGTATCTCCTGGTACAAAACCTTGGACAAGGAGACCTTGAATTTTGAGCCATTGATTTTTTTTCTGATACCATTCTTTGTCCAGCCCTGTTTCGGGACGTGGATAATAATTATGCCAAGCTTCAATCTGTGAGAAATCAGCTTCTGCTTCTTTCAATTCATCGATATCTTTAGGCGTGATCGTGCTAGCATTCAAACTGATTTTCAATTGATGTGACCAGTCGGCAATCTGCTGATTGGAAATATGATAATCCATTCTTAAACCTGTTACACCAATTGCTTTCAAAGGCGTTAGATCTTCTAATGAAAAACCCGCTCGTTCCAATGCCTCTCCTGAAATATCGACCATCAATTCTAGTTTATTCTTTTTCGCTTCGCTTCCTAGTTCGATCAATCGCTTTTGATATGCCGAAACATCATCTTCTGGTATATGCATGGAAGTGAAAATACCGACAAAGCCATTGGATGCCATTTGGCGGATATACTGTTTCTTCTCTTCTGACAAAGAATCGTTCATAAATATTGAAAAGCCAAACATATTATCCCTCTTTTTCTGTATCCGTCTTCATTTCTATGACTAGAGTATATATCTAAAGAAACAAAATTTCAATACTTTTATTAAAATAATTAAATTTCATTTCTAAAGGTTGAGTTTATATTATCAAAAGAATTGTCATAACCTAAAAAAGGCACTGCTAAGCAAAAGCAGTGCCTTGAAATATTTTATTTAAATAACACAAAAACATAATTACTCATAAGAAACCAATTCTGTATTATCTACCATGAATGTAAAGAACCCCTCATTAGGCATCGGATGAAAATAAGCATTGATCACTCTTATCAAGGCATTATGGCAAACTAACAGATAGACATTTTCTTCGTCTTCGATGCATTCTTTCAATAAAGGAACGATCCGTGCATACACATCTAAGACTGACTCCCCATTTGGGAATCGTACAGCGAACGCTAAACGTGCTTTTTGAAAGTTCTCATCTTTGCTTGGCAGTCCATCATAATCCCCAAAATCCATTTCTACCAATCGTTCATCAACGGTCAGCGGCAAGCTGAGACGATCAGCAACTGCTTGTGCTGTATCTCTTGCTCGTTGAAGAGGGGAATGGATGATTTTCGTGATTGGAACAGGCAAATCTACTACCTTTTCTGCTAGTTTCTGTGCCTGCATCTGTCCTTTTTCAGTCAGCGGCACATCTGCCCGTCCGCAAACTAATCCTTGTGCGTTCCAAGTTGTTTCTCCGTGTCTCGTTACATAAAGCATGTGATTCTCTCCTTCGTTGGCAAAGTTCCCCTTAACCATACCTTGTTGTTCTTGAGATTACAAGGGTTAGATTCTCTCAAGAGAAATAATCTCAGTAGATACTTTATCCAGGAAGGTTTGATCATGTTCCACTAGTAACATGGCAGGTTTCACGTTCAAGATCAGTTGTTCTAATTGTTCTTGATTGAAGACATCCAAATAATTCAATGGTTCATCCCATGTATATAGTTCAGCTGGCTGTGATAAAGATTTAGCCAATTCCACTTTTTTCCGTTGGCCCATACTCATCTGCTCGATCTTGTTATGAAAAACATCTCTTTCCATCCCAAGCTTTCGGAGGTTGTTCAAAAATGCTTGGTAGTCTACTTGGTTTTTCTCTGCAAATTCCGCCAACGTTCCTCGATTGTCTTCATAATTTTGGCTTGCATAACTAATGCTCAGATGTTTTGGCTGGTATTTTTCTCCTATAACCTTGCCGTTGAATGCCCCCAGAAGATAATGGATAATGGATGACTTTCCTGCACCGTTAGGACCTGAAATCGCCACCCGCTGATGAGGCTCGATTGTAAAATGAATTGGCTCGAATAACAGATTTTCATACCCTAATTGAAGATCTTCTACGCTTAAAAGTCGCTTATGGTGAGACGCTTGGCTATTCATCGTCAAAGAATCGATATATTCGATATCTTTTAATAGTTTTTCTTTCTCGCTGATCTGGGTCTCCATCCGATTCACGATTGCTTTGGATCGTTTCATCGTCCGTGCAGCATCAGCACCCACTGCTCCTTTATTCACTCGTCTAGATTCAGTATCGATGAATCCGACTTGTTTCTTTGTTTTATCTCCTTCTCGGGAACGAGACCATTCGGCTTTTTCAGCTGCTGTTTTCTTTAGCCTACTGACTTCTTTTTTCAATTTTTCATTTTGAGCCATTTCAAATTCATCACGAAGTTTTTTCTGTTCTTCATAGATAGAGAAATTCCCTTGATAAAGTTCCAGTTGACTTTTTTCGATTGCTAAAACATGGTCCACTACTTCATCGATAAATCCCCGGTCATGGCTGACCACGATGAAGCCTTGTTTTTTCTTTTTCAAATAAGCCGCTACTTGTTTTCTACCAGAGATATCCAAATGATTCGTTGGTTCATCGATTAACGGGAAATGAGTGTCATCCACAAATAAAAGTGCCAGTAGGACTTTTGTCTTCTCTCCCCCCGATAGTGTGCTGAATTCTCTCCATAAGATTTCAGGATCTGTTTGCATCAATTGGAGCTCTCTTTCGATTTCCCATATCTCAAAATCCGTAATATCATTTAACACGTAATAGGTTAAACGTTCTTTATCTTTTGTCTGTTGCGGGAAATAGGCAAATTCTTGCTGATGGATTACTTGCCCTTGATAAGGTAGTTTGTTTTGTAGAATATTCAGTAAAGTTGTCTTTCCTCGACCGTTTCGTCCGATAAGTCCTAGTTTCCATTGTGTGTCAAAATTTAGATTTGCTTGTTCAAATAATAATGTGCCTTGGCTGTCGTAGCCGAATGTCAGATTTTTTATTTCGATTTTAGACATTTTCCATCACCTCGTAAAAAAAGACCAGTCCTATTTTCAGAACTGGCTAAAGAGGATGCAAGGGTTGGATACACACAAAAAGACCCATACATCGAAAAAACCAAGCCAATCCCGAAAATCTGCACACTGCTTCCTTGTCTCCACAAGGTACAGTCTGAATGCAGCTTTCATCAATCGACTTAATTTTTCAATGCACGGATCCCTCACTTTGTCCTATATTTGAAATTACGATAGCATAAAGAAAATGATTTTGTCAACTACTTCGGGAGGATGGTGAAAAATCTGCTAAGTGTCTGTCCTAAGATTTTTGTTTTTTCTAATGTTTGCCTGTGTTCCATTGCTTCTTCTAAACCTATTGGACCCAAATGAATACTTAAGACAATTGGGAGAAAATCAGAAAGTCCTTCTAGCTCTTGGTCTCTACTTCCGCAAATAGCGATTATTGGTTTTCGATATTTTTTTGCAAGCACTGCTACACCGTATGGAACTTTTCCGTGGATCGTTTGCTGATCGATCCGCCCTTCTCCTGTAATGATGACATCTGCTTGTTCGATCTTTTTTTCCAATCCAGTGATTTGGCTGACTAAATCGAAACCAGAAACCATCTTCGCTCCCAACAAAAAAAGGGCTCCACCAATACCGCCTGCTGCTCCACTTCCTGGAATATCATCTAAATCCACCTCCCAGAAATCTTTTATTTGCTGAGCAATCTTTCCTGCTTGTTTATCTAAGAAAGCTAGCGTCGTATCTATTCCTCCTTTTTGTCTTCCAAATTGCCAAGCAGCTCCTTGTTGACCTGTATATGGATTGGTAACATCTGCAGCGATAATCAATTTTACTTTAGAAACAAGAACGTTTCTTCGATCAAAATGAAGTTTTTTAGTAGATAATAAAGGATTTCCTTCTGTGTACCCTTCTAAAGAAGCACCCAAGGATTGGAGTAATCCTAGACCACCATCGCTACACCCGCTTCCTCCTAAAGTGACAATAATTTGTTCTACTTCTTGAAGCAGTGCATCTTTAATAAGTTCTCCTAAGGCATAACTGGAAGCAAGTCGGATAGTTTGATCCGTTGGTTTATCAAGTAGATCTAACCCCAATGCTTGTGCAGATTCGATGACTGCGGTGTTTTTTCCTTGCCAAGTTGTCAATAAATAGCTGATTTTTCGCTGACGGAATAAGAGATCCATCCCATCAATGGTACGCCATGTTCCCCTGAGCGCGTAATAGATTGCTTCTGCAGTATTTTCTCCGCCATCTGCAATCGGCACATTGATTTTTCTTCCTTTACGATCTTCCCAGCCATTTAGAACTGCCTGATTTAGTTCAAATGAAGAAGCACTTCCTTTAAATGAATCAATTGCCGCCAAAATATCCATCTGTATCCCTCACTTTCTTCTTAAGTAAGACACTTTTTTTCATTTTTTTCAAACAAAACAATGCTATTTTCTTCCATTTTTCTATATACTAAAAGGGAACTCATTGAATAAAGGAGAGAAAAAACATGAAAATCGCAATAGCTGGGGCCGGAGCAATGGGCAGCCGAATCGGATTGATGCTACATCAAAGCGGAAATGAGGTCCTCTTGATCGATCGTTGGCCTGCTCACATTGAAGCCATTCGTACAAATGGGTTGATTGCTGACTTTAACGGTAAAGAAGTGGTCGCAAAACTGCCAATCTATTCACCAGAAGAAATCATCGAAAGCAACGAACACGTGGACTTGATCGTAGCATTAACAAAAGCCAATCAATTAGATGATATGTTTTGTTCGATCCAATCCATTATTACTGACAATACTTATGTTTTGTGTTTACTAAATGGATTAGGTCATGAAGATGTACTGGAAAAATATGTGCCAAAGAAAAATATCTTATTTGGGATCACGATGTGGACAGCTGGTCTAGCTGGTCCCGGAAAAGTCACATTGTTAGGTGATGGAGAAATCGAACTAGAGAACTTGGAACCAGAAGGCGAAGCATTTACAAAAAAAGTTGTAGAAGTCTTTCAAGAAGCAAATTTAAATCCGATCTATAGCCATAACGTTCGTTATTCCATTTGGCGAAAAGCTTGTGTAAATGGAACATTGAATGGTTTATGCACGATTTTGGATTGTAATATTGCTGAACTAGGCGCGCAAAAAGCGGCAGAGAGCATGGTTCGAACAATCGTATCTGAATTTGCTTCTATCGCAGCAAAAGAAGGAATCATACTAGATCAAGAAGAAGTGTACCAACATATTGCTTCTACTTATGATCCTGACAACATCGGGTTGCATTACCCATCTATGTACCAAGACCTGATCAAAAACCATCGTTTGACTGAAATCGACTACATCAATGGTGCCATTTGGCGAAAAGGACAAAAATATGATATTGCTACACCATATTGTGCCTTTTTGACCCAATTAGTCCATGCAAAAGAAGGAATCCTTGGCGCAGAATAAAAGGCTCTCTGATGAGAATCAGCTGAATCAGCAGCTGGTTCTCTTTTTTTAAGCCCAATAAAAGATCAAAAAGAAAACACAACTCTCATGATGCCATAAGAATTGTGCTTGTTTGTTTCAGTACATAATCTCTTCAAAATGTAGGTTTTTTATTTGTTTTCAACAGAGGAGAGGTCATATTCGTATTGCTCATAAATAGTGGAATCGTTAGTGATAAATCGTTTTGCCCAATTTTCTGCATCATAAAATTCCAATAGCTCTGATAGGATTGGCTTAAATGGTGTATGCAGAAATTCCGGTAATTCATCTAAATCACGTTCTCGAAGCAAAAAAATATTTTCAGGACGATAAAAATGATAATGAGCAATCGCTTGATTATCCGTCACTAGTTTCTTTTGAAAATACATGGATTCAAATGTCCGCAAAGTCACTCCTTGCTGACCCTCCCGCAACAGTTCCAGAATCCCGCGCGATTCCCCTGTTTTTTTCAGGTACTCTTCATAAGTAAGATATCCAGGTTGTTCATTCCCTCGATGTGGAAGAATGAAATAGTTGGTCGTAACATCTCTTTTTATAAATTCCTGCTTATAGCTTTCTGCTCGTTCTTTTCTCCCATTATTCGTTGCACCAAAAAATAGATCCGTCTTTGGTTCGCTAGAAGAAAAATTCATATGTTTCGAATAAAATGAACTATTATGTTTCAGCCCAAGTTCTTTTGCTTCCAAAAAATCAAAATGATAAATCTCATCGATTGCCGGTTCATCTTGTGCCTGCTTCAGCATCGCCTCGTGTTCTGCTTTGAAGTGATTCCAAAAAAATAACACAATTTTTGCATTGGTAAATGGGCGCACGCGTCGAGCCATCTCCATATCAAATCCATAATCTAAAAAAACGATCAGCTGATAATTTGCCAACTGTTGTCTAGCTGATTTAATGAATTCCGACTGTAGTAAATCTTTTCCGGACCAAACATCTAAAGAGCGGATGGAAGGCAAAAAATAAAGTGATTTATTTTTTGCAACTAGCAGTACGTCATTTTTGTTCATCTTTTCCGCCTCACTTTCTCTGTCACTTTTTCCTATGATAGCCTGTTTAAATAGTAAAAAGCCAGTAAAACGTTTCCTATATTTGTATGAAAATTTAACATTTGTATGAAAATATGATGAAATAAATCATTCTTCTATTAAAATTCGCCTAAAAGTTTTCTGAATAGTTGTAATTGTCTGAAAATTTGTTATCATTAGTCATTGTTAAATATTGCTATTTATTCTTAATATAAATTTTGATTGTGAATTTAAAAGAAAGAGGTCATTTATGGAAGATAAAAAATTGAAAAAACAACTTAGCTCCAGACATATCACCATGTTAGCTTTAGGTGGAGCAATCGGTGCAGGTCTATTTAAAGGAAGTGGCGAAGCGATTGGGATCGCCGGCCCTTCTGTATTGATTGCTTTTTTGATTGGTGGGCTGATTTTATATATCGTGATGAAAGGTCTGGGAAAAATCGTTTTAAGCGGTGGCGACACGCATCACGGATTATCTGGTTTGATACGCCCTTATCTAGGTGCTCATTCTGCTGATTTTACTGATTGGGTCTACTGGTCTATGTGGATTATCAATATCATCGCTGAAGCTGTTGCAGCTGCTTCCTTTTTGCAGTTGTGGTTCCCGCACATTCCAGCCTGGGTATTTGTTTTTATGTTGGCTGTTTTAACTACGATCATCAATCTTTATTCGGTACGGTTATTCGCAGAAACAGAATATTGGCTGGCTTTTGCTAAAATCAGTGTCATTATCTTACTGATCATTTTTGCTACTTATCTTGTCGGTCAGCAAATGTTGGGCACAGGCGTTTTCCCTACCCTTCAGCAATTGACTGACCATGGTGGGTTTACTCCTCATGGTATGAAGGGAATCATCAGTTCTTTGCTTGTAGTTATCTATTCTTACGGCGGTTCTGAACTGATTGCTATCACGGTAAGCGAAGCAGATGATCCTAAACGTGCGATTCCTAAAGCAATCAAAGGTGTCATGGGAAGAATCATTTCCTTTTACATCATTCCTTTGTTTTTGCTTTTGATTCTTTTTCCTTGGAATACTTTAGCAGGCACGAATGTCAGTCCTTTTGTGATGGTATTTGAAAAAATGAATATCCCATTTGCAGCGGATATCGTCAATTTTGTGATTGTCCTTGCTTTGTTCTCATCTATCAATTCGGGTGTGTATGCATCTTCAAGAATTTTGTTCTTCCGTTTGAAGGATCGAAAAGGTTCCTCTAGAAAACTAGCTGTTTTAAACAAGCATCAAGTACCGCAACGTGCTGTTTTATTTTGTACCAGTGTTCTTTATCTTGGTGTAGCTCTTTCTTATTTTGTCGGTGACAAATTATTTGGCTATCTGGCAGGTTCCCTTTCGTATACAGTATTATTGATCTGGATCATTATCAGTGCGGCATCCTTTGTACTGGCACTAAGAAAAGGAACATTATGGGATAAAGGAATCAGCTTTTTTGCATTAGCTGTCTTAGGATTGATTTTCCTTGGTATCCTGTTCACGAACTCCATTGGGGTAACTGTATTGACTGGCCTGCTTTACCTGTTCATTTATTTCAGTTATCAAAAAAAGAATGATGCGTTCGTATTGACGAATGAATGAAATCGATAGAAAATTTTATTTTATTTATGTGGAATAGATGGAGCTATTGAAGAAAGGAGTTGTGACAAAAGTCTTGTTGCAACTCCTTTTTCCGAATAAACAGTCTCATGACCTCTTGGTAAACGGTGTTCAAAAACCCTCTGTGCAAAATAATTGATTGTTCTCCATGCTCATGACATGATAGAAGAAAGGAATGAAAAAAAGGAGTTTGTTTTAAATGAAAAAGTATTGGAAGTTTTTGTTGATGATCGGTGTTTCAACGGTAGTTATGTTTGGTATGATGTACTTGAATGTCTATGCGCTCGATCATATCTTCTTCAGTCGTACACGAGTATTCATGGCGTTGATGATGGGTGCAGTCATGGCAGTCATCATGCTGTTGTTCATGTGGAAAATGTATGAAAACAAAAAGATAAATGTTATGATCTTAGCCGCTAGTCTTCTTGTTTTTGCCGGTTCCTTGTTTATGGTACGAAGCCAAACTACTGTCAACGACACAGCTTGGATGAAGGCCATGATTCCTCATCATTCTATCGCTATCCTGGCAAGTAAACGAGCTGATTTAAAAGATCCTGAAGTAAAAAAATTAGCGGAAGAAATCATTCAGGCACAAGAAGAAGAGATCGACAAAATGAAAAAAATGATCAAAGAAATGGAATGACCATTATCCGTCCAAATAAAAAAAGAGGATGTTCCAGAAGTTATCAGCTTCAAGAAATAAGAAGAAGCTACTTCTGGAACGCCGTGAATAAGGGGTTGTGAAAAAGCTGCCCTGCATCAAGTAATAAGAACAGCCAAACAAAAATAGCTTCTCCTATTTTTCGTTTGGTTAGGCTTATTACCGCAGATGCAAGCTTTTGAACACCGTTTATTAAGAGGTTGTAAAATCAGCGTTCTGACCTGAGTATTAGAGAGACAAATGGAAAAATAGTTCCTCATATTTTGCCATTTTTTGAGCTAATACCGAGGGTCAGCTGATTGAACACCGTTTATCGAGAGGTTGTGAAAAAGTCGCTTAGTTTCGCGTATTAAGAAAAATTTTGTGAAATGGCTTTCCACATTTTTGTATAAATTTGGCTTAATACCGAGAAACTGGCTTTTGAATACCGTTTATTCGTAAAAGGGATTGTGACAAAAGTCTTGTCACAATCCCTTTTTATGTTTTTATTGTTCTAATTGCGCTGTCTTGCTTACTGCTTCTTGCGGTTTCACAAATTTTTTTGAGATTCCCCAACCTGTGAAGGCACTGACCATCGAAAACACAGGAGAAAGCAAACTGAAAAATACGAATGGCAAGTAAGTGAGTGTAGGAATACCAAATGTACTTGCTACGAAACTTCCGGCAATTCCCCAAGGCACTAAGTAGTTGATTACTGTTCCACCATCTTCTAGCGTTCTACCTAATACAGTTGGATCAAATCCTGCTTTTTCATAAGTTTCTTTAAATGCATTACCAGGCAGAATAACAGATAGGAATTGTTCACCAATAAAAATATTTACTCCGATACTTGTCATCAATGTTGTAAAAATCAAATTTGGTGTGTTCGTCATCTTTCTTGATACTCGTTCCATCACGGTTGAGATCAAGCCAAATTCGATCAACAATCCACCTAATGACAAAGTTAGAATAATCAATGACACAGTAGGCATCATACTTTCGATTCCTCCGCGGCTAAGCAGTGAATCGATTTGTTGGTTTCCAGTATTTGAAACAAACCCTGATTCGATGACCCCAGCCAACTTCGTTAAGGAAGTTTGTGGGTTTTGAATAAAAATCATTCCTACTGCTACAGCGATATTCAACAAAATCGTTAAAATTGCCGGCACCTTTTTCCATGCACACAGTAACATTAAAAATAAAGGAATCAGTGACCAGATTGAAATAGTAAAGTTTGCTTCTAGAACATCAGTCACTTCACGAATAGATGAAAGACTTGCGGCTTTACTTGTGTGTCCTAAAATCATGAATAAAAAGAAAGAAACAACAAATGCCGGGACAGTTGACCACATCATATGCTTGATGTGTTTGAACAAATCGGCATCAACAATAGCTGCTGCTAGATTTGTTGATTCGGATAATGGAGACATCTTATCTCCAAAAACGGCACCTGAAACAATAGCTCCAACAACCAGCGCTGGATTTAAGCCTAGTGTTGTCCCAATACCGAAAAATGCAATCCCAATCGTTGACATAACAGTAAAGGCACTCCCTACAGCGCTACCTACGATTGCACACACAACAAATACAGAAGGGACAAACCACTGGACACTGATCAATTTGAACCCAATGACCATTAGAGTTGGAATGATCCCTGCTTGTATCCATACAGCAATCAATGAACCGACTAAAATAAAAATAAAGATTGGGATGATTCCTGGTTTGATGCCATTGATGATTCCTTCGTGCAGCCAATCTGTCGGGTATCTTTTTATCACTGCATACAACATGACCATTCCGATCGCTGCTAAGATCGTGATATTAGGTGAGACCTTTAATCCGACAACGCCAATCGCAATGCCTAAAACAATAACCATTAATACAAGTGTTGCTTCTAAAAAACTTGGTGTTCCTTTTTTTCCCATGATAATCTCTCCTTTTTTAGTTGTTCTTATGTTCTAAAAAAGTTAAGATATCGGATTACTCCGCCGCAATTCATCCGCGATTCCTCCTTTATAAAAATAAAAAGACCTGTTTTAAACTAAGGACGAATGACTCCGCGGTACCACCTTAATTAAAAACAGATCTGTTTTTCACTTTCAAACTTTTATTCAAATGTATGGACTTTCCATGTAATTCGTCAATTAGGCTTGATCGGTTCACAGCGACCACCGACTTTCTGAACAAAACACCTAACCGCTACTGCGTGAAAAGTTGACTTGTACGAAGTTTACCTTCCATAAGATCATTTGTCAATGAAAAAGAAAATATTTTTTCATTTTTCTGAAAATTATTTTTATAACTTTCACACACAAGTTTATTTTTTACTAGAAAGTAGCGCCCTCTTGTTTTTTTCTTGCTACTATTTCTTGATGTTCTTGCTTGATTCTTTCTAATAGCTTTGGCTCTTTCAACAGATCAAGAGCTGTATTGGCGAGTAGTTCTGCTGCAATCGCAATAGAAGCAAGGCCTTTGTCACTTTTAGCAGCAGCTTTGAATTCTTCTGTGTGTCCGGCAATATATGTCTCAGAGATTGCTACCGTAGGCTGGATTGTTGGTATGACTTGGCTGACATTTCCTACATCAGAAGAACCGAGACTTGTTCTTTGTTCCGTTTCTATTTCTTCATCTGGAACACCTGCTTCTTTTGCATGCTGGAAGAATAAGTCATCAAAAGAAGGAGTAACGATGACATCATCAACTGCATTTTGGAACAATCCAAACTCAAAAGTCGTGCCCGTACTTATCGCAGCACCTCGTACGATATTTTCCACTTTTTCATATACTTTATCTAATGTTTGCCGATTTCCTGCACGTAAATAGAAACGTCCAGCAGCGTAATCTGGAATGACGTTGGCAGCTACTCCTCCGTCTGTAATGATCCCATGGATATTGACATCTTTTGGCAATTGCAAGCGTAGAGCGTTGATTCCATTAAACACTTGGATCAATGCTTCCAAAGCATTTACTCCTTTTTCAGGTGCTGCTGCTGCATGGGAAGCGACACCGTAAAATTTGATGTCGACTGGATCATTCGCTAAAGATTCTGTCGTTTTCCCATAACGAAAAGCTGGATGGACGCATAACGCTACATCGACATCCTCAAAAAAACCTTCTCGAACAAAGCTGCCTTTAGCTGATCCGTTCTCGCCCCCTTCTTCCCCTGGGGTGCCATATACACGGATTTCTCCACCAGTTTCATCAATGAATTGCTTCACTATGCTGGCGGCTAATACGGAGTAAGTACCAAACAAATTATGCCCGCATGCATGACCAATACCTGGTAAAGCATCGAATTCTGCCAAAAAGGCAATTGTGGGACCGGGTTTATTGGAAATATAACGTGCATCAAAGGCTGTTCGGTGTCCAGCTACTTCTTTTTCTACCCAAAACCTTTCTTTTTCTAATTGTTTAATCAACGCTGCTGAGGAATAAAACTCATAGTTACTTACTTCAGGATGTTCGTGGATATCTAGAGCAAGTGCTTGATATTCTGGTAAACGATATTGGATTAGATCCTTCAATTGGTTTGTTGAGATTGTTGTTGTCATAAAAAATTCCTCCTATGCTAGTCATTTTTCTTATTTTCTCCCGAATGTTTCCCATGCAGGCACGCTTGATCCTTTTGATGTTTTCTCGATTACTTTGACTGTGTCTTCTGTTTGATAAGCGTCTACTATTTTTTGATACGTTTTATTGTTTTCATCTTCTTTTCTTGCAACGATGATATTCACATAAGGACGTGCATGGTCATCCACTGGTTCTAAGAAGATGGCATCAGAAGCAGGATTAAATCCAGCATCTACAGCTACACCGCTATTGATCACTGAAATGTCTACATCTGACAAAGCACGTGCTGTTTGGGAAGCATCTAATTCAGAAATGTCTAGATTTTTTCTATTCTCGGTAATATCAGAAACAGTGGGCGCTTGTCCTTTTGCCTTATCCACTTTGATCAATCCAGCAGTTTGCAATAACAGAAGAGCTCTGCCGCCATTTGTAACATCATTAGGGATTGCTACTTTTGCTCCGTCTTTGATATCAGCTACATCCTTCAAAGTGTTAGAATAAATTCCCAGCGGTGCATTGACAGTATTTCCGATCGATACTAAATCAGTTCCGTGTTCTTTATTGTAATTGTCTAAAAAGAATTGATGTTGGAAAGAATTCAAATCAATCGATCCATCTGCTAAAGCCACATTTGGTTGATTGTAATCTGTAAATTTCACGTATTCCAAATTAATGTTCTCCTTTTTCAAACGGTCTTTCACGTTGTCCCATACATCTGTATCTTCTCCAATAATCCCTAGTTTTACGATAGTTTCTTTTTTGTCAGTTGTATCTGCTTTTCCTTGGCTACACCCTGCCAACCAAATAATTGCTACAAATGTAATGACTACAAAACGAATAATTTTTTTCATTTTTTCTCCTCCACTTTCAATGTGTAATTTTTTTAATCAGTTGATTACTGATAAATTGACTTAAAAAAACTAAGATTAGAATCAATAATGTAGCCACAATCGTTACATCTGTTTGGAATCGATTATACCCTCTCGATATAGCAAGATTCCCTAATCCGCCTGCACCTACTGCTCCAGCCATGGTAGTCAGTCCGATCACGTTGATGATAGTCAACGCCGAGACCCGAATGATACCAGGCAAACCTTCTAACAAATACACACGTAAAATGATACCGATTGGACTGGTTCCCATCGCTTCTGCCGCTTCGATCACCCCAGGATCAACTTCTAGCAGTGCGTTCTCGATTTGACGAGCAAAAAACGGAACAACTCCAAAAATCAATGGCACTAAAGCTGCTTTCGCACCAATCGTCGTTCCAACTAAGAAACGAGTAGTCAATGCTAAAAGAGAAAGCAAGATAATGAAAGGGATGGAACGAATGATATTGATCAGCTTATCAAGTATTTCAAATAGCAGACGGTTAGCTAGTAATCCATTAGGGCGTGTCACTACTAACGTCACACCTAAGATGATTCCAATCATCCCGCCAATGAATGCTGTCCAAAAAGACATATATAGTGTTTGCTTCGTCGCTTCGACAAATTCATCCGGAATCAAATAAACATTGGGCAAATATGTTTTAAAGAAATCAGTCATTTTATCTTCCTCCTTCGATCACTTTGATACGACTATCTAAATCGTTTTTTTGTAAAATATTTATTTTTACACCAGATTTGATCAAATAATCCAATGCTTTTTTCCGCTGTTTGGTTTCTCCAGCTAAAGTAACGATCAAACTCCCTAACGGCGTTTCTTGTAATAACTCTACATTGCCATATAAAATATTCGCTGTTACTTGATATTTGCTGTACAGATGAGCGATTAGAGGTTCGTTCGTCTGATTTCCAATATAACTTAATTCCACCAGCCATTTATTGGCGATCTGATCGGCAAAAGCAGAATGGGCAATGATCGTTTCTAATGCTTGGTCAAGATGAGTAGCTGTTCGAATAAAATCTTTGGTCAATTCTTCTTCAGGATTGCTGAAGATCTGGATGCTGCTACCTTTTTCAACGATTCTTCCATCTTCCATAACCGCTACCTTGTTGCAGATTTCTTTGACAACTTGCATCTCATGAGTGATCAGGACGATTGTTAAACCTAACTGGCGATTCAATTTTTTTAACAATGCAAGGATCTGAAGGGTCGTTTTCGGATCAAGTGCACTGGTTGCTTCATCACATAATAATACCTTAGGTTCATTCGCCAAAGCTCGTGCGATTGCTACTCGTTGTTTTTGTCCCCCCGACAGTTGTTTAGGATAAGCAGATGCTTTTTCTTCCAAACCGACAAGTTCCAGTAGTTCATTCACTTTTTGACGACGTTCCTGTTTCGATTTTCCAGAATACTTTAAAGAAAAATCAACGTTGTCAAAAATAGTTCGGCTTTCCATTAGATTGAAATGCTGAAAGATCATACCGATGGCCTTTCTTTCTTTTCGCAATTCTTTGGGAGAGAGCTGACTCAGATTCGTCTGATTGACAATGACTTCTCCTGCTGTTGGTTTCTGCAGCAAATTCATCACACGAACTAACGTACTTTTCCCTGCACCTGAGTAACCGACGATTCCATAAACATCGCCTTTTTCAATCGTTAAATCTACAGAATCTACTGCCTGTATCTCTTTTTCTTTTTGTTTGAAACATACAGAAACATCTCGCAATTCAATCATTAAAATTCCTCCTTATCTAAAAAAAGCGTCCTCAAGAAAATGAAAATGTCATTTTCTTGAGGACGCTTTTTTGCGTGTTACCACCTCATGTTCAAGCTGTGTTCACACACAACTCCTCTTCAAGTACGATCATACTCTAGCAAGATATCGGTCGCAGCCGTCATCGCCTTACATCTATGCTCGGGATGAATTGCTCGATGGCCATTTTCCAATAGTCGTTCCTTGCTTCTTCTCAGCTACCGAAGCTCTCTGTCAAAGGTTCTTCTATCGTACTTACCATTTCAATGCAAATAATATTCAAAAAAAAAGTCCTTTTACTAACATAAACTATGTCAGTAAAAGGACGACGTATCGCGGTACCACCTTTTTTCGGAAGTTTCCTTCCCTCAAGCCCAACATCTCAAAAAGAGAGATTGGCGTTCGTTTTAACGGTCGAACAGTTCCGAATTTGCCTACTTATCGACAAATTATTCTCCAAGGCCATTTTCAGCTTTTCTTACTTGACTCTTCTCACCAGCCAGAGCCTCTCTGCAAAGTTTCCAAACTTACTTTCCTTTTCAACGAAATCGATATTTTGTTGTTGGGATTAATCTACATGAGGAAAACTGAAAAGTCAAGTACGAAATTCAAATTATTTTTTCTATATTTATTTTTCTGTTTTTTTATTTAACATTTCAATAACAGTTCGAAGATCTTTTCCTTCCGCAAGAAGTTTCAATTTTTCCTTTTCTTCGACGGTATAATTTCGGACAAAACTGGAATCAGGTATCAAAACAACGCCTAATCCTGCTCGTGAAGCAGCTGTTGCTCCTACTAAAGAATCTTCCACTGCAAAGGCTGAACTAGCTTCTAATCCTGTTCGTTCCAAAGCTGTCAGATAAGGAATCGGTGAAGGCTTGTTCTCCGACACTTCGTCTCCGAATGTAAACGTGTCCAAGTAATCAGCTAATTTAAAGTGATCCAAGATATCTGTTGCTCTTTTCGTAACAGTGGTCGTAGCAATGCCTAGTTTCATATGACGTTCTTTTAAGTCTGCCAATATTTCTTTTGCATATGGTTTTAAGTGGATGGCTCCGCTTGTCAGCTGTTGATAAAAATATTCTTCACGCTTCGCTCGGACTTCCTGTACTTTTTCAGGGCTACCTGCTGCTTTCACTAAAATATCAAAACTTTGTTTCCAGTTTTTTCCGCCCCAAGCGTCAACGATTTCTTTTGGGATATGGATATCAAATTGCTGAAATCCCCAAAGCCAGCCATCACGATACGTTTTTTCTGTGTCAACTAACAAACCATCTAAATCAAATATTGCACCTTTCATCTATACATTAATCCTTTCCAAAACAATACACATAGTTTAGCACGACTGGTCCAAAAAGAACAGAAGCAAAGAACCAGCCTTCTCGTTTATAAGAGTTCTTGGAATCGACGGATATAGATTTTCTTCACAGCTGTCACAAGCGCCAGATAAGCGATGACTGTAGCAAATAACCATAACCAGTAATTGCCAGGAAGTGGCATCAAGCCTAATTCAGCACCAAAACTTGTAAAAGGAAGGACAGAACCGACAATAATTCCTAATGTAGTGATAACAAACATGGCAAATGTTGCGTTGCTTTGGATAAATGGTACTTTCGGTGTACGCAGTGCATGGAGCACTAAGGTTTGTGTCCATAGTGATTCGACAAACCATCCTGCATGGAATAATGCGATGAAAATCACTCGCTGTGAACTATCCAATGTATGGAAACTTCCGCCCACTACAGCAGGACAAATAACAAAATACATCAACAAGTAAGTAGTAATATCAAATATCGAACTTGTTGGACCAAAGTAAACCATGAATTCCCCAATACTAGATGCATTCCATTTTTTTGGCTCGTCCAAATATTCTTTATCCATCCGATCCCATGGCAAGGAAATGCAGGAAACATCATAGATCAGATTCAAAAACAAAAGTTGTAAAGGCAGCATTGGTAAAAATGGCAGGAACGTACTTGCAATCAGCACGGAAAACATATTGCCAAAATTAGAACTTGCTGTAGCCTTGATATATTTCATGATATTCCCAAAAGTTTCTCGTCCAGAAAGAAGGCCTCTTTCCAAAATCGTCAAATCTTTTTCTAAAAGGATCACGTCTGCAGATTCTTTCGCAATATCCACAGCTGTATCTACAGAAATACCGATATCAGCCACTTTCATTGCAGGAGCGTCATTGATACCATCTCCTAAAAATCCGACAGTATGACCATTTTTACGTAAAGCTGTCGTCAAACGTGCTTTTTGCTGAGGATTCAATTTTACGAATACTTCATGGTCTTCAGCTACTTGTGCTAATTCATGATCACTCATTTCCGAGATTTTCTCACCGGTAACCAATTCATTGATCTCTAGACCTACTTGACGGCACACTGAACGTGTAACTAATTCGTTGTCCCCAGTCAGAACTTTTACAGCTACACCATGTTCTTTCAGAGCTTTCAACGCTTGTTTCGTTGTTTCTTTTGGTGGATCAAGGAAAGCAAGATAACCAATCAAAACCATGTCTGACTCATCTTTGACTGAAAATTCTCCAACGACGCTTGGATTGGTCTTTTGTGCGACACCAATCACTCGTAAGCCATCTTCATTAAGTGACTGTACTTTTGCAAGTACGGCTTCTTTTCGTTCTTTTGTTAATGGTGTAACAGTACCGCCAAGATCAATAAATTTAGAAATGTTCAGCATTTCTTCAATCGCGCCTTTTGTGATCATTTGTGTTTTACCAGCTGGATCAGCAACCACAACACTCATACGACGACGTTCAAAATCAAAAGGAATTTCATCCACTTTTTGATAATTGATCTTATCTGTATCTAAAGTTTCTGTTGCTTCATCAATGATAGCCACATCTAACAAATTTTTCAGCCCTGTTTGATAGTAGCTATTTAGATACGCATGGCGCAAAACACGATCATCTTCATTTCCTTCACAATCCATATGATATTCAAGAATGATTTTATCTTGTGTCAATGTCCCCGTTTTATCCGTACATAACACATCGATTGCACCAAAGTTCTGGATGGCATTCAAATTTTTGATCACTGTTCCTTTTTTGGCCATCACACTTGCTCCTTTGACCAAATTCGTCGTAACGATCATTGGAAGCATTTCAGGTGTTAGACCAACTGCTACAGATAGTCCAAAAAGAAAAGCTTCTAGCCAATCCCCTTTTGTAAGCCCATTGATGACGATAACTGCTGGAGCCATCAATGACATAAATTTGATCAGTAGCATGGATGTTTTATGGATGCCTAATTCAAAGCTTGATTGAATTGGTTTTTCAGATAGCGTTTCTGCTACATGACCAAATAGTGTTTCATTTCCAACAGAAACAATGATTCCTTCCGCACTTCCACTGATGACATTACTTCCCATAAAGACAAGATTTTCGTAACTTGTTTCGCTTTGCTGATCGTCTTCACATACTTTCGCATGCTTTTCTACTGGATAGCTTTCCCCTGTCAATGCTGCTTGGGAAATGAATAAATCCTTTGCGGACAATAAACGCATATCCGCTGGTATCATATCCCCTGCTGAAAGCCGAACAAGATCTCCACAGACGATTTCTTCCATAGGAATCTCTGTGTACTTTCCATTACGTTTTACAGCTGCCGTTACTTTCACAAGTGATTTCAGTTTTTCAGCCGCTTGATTGGAACGTACGGACTGAATCAACGTCATTGTCCCGCTGACGATAACCATAGTGAAGATAATGGCTACACCGAAAAGATCTTTATCTCCAGGAGCTGCTAATACATATTCCGTGATGAATGAAATAATTCCTAATGCGATCAACACTAATGTAAATGGCGTGATGTATGCTTTCAATATTTCTACAATGAATGGTGTTTTTTTGCCATATGAAATCGCATTTTCACCGTAATTTTCTCTTGAACGTTCGATTTGTTCTTCTGTCAATCCATTTGCTGATGCATGGAATAGTTCAAATAATTCTTGTTTCGTTTTTCCAGCAAAAGCTGCATAGATTTTTTGTGTATCTTTCTTTTTTTCCATCTCAATCTCTCCTTTGTGTCCAAAAGACAGCTGTTCTCGCTGCTTTTGGTCTTTAGCTATTCATCGGATCGATAGAGAAAAAACTGAAAGGGGCTGAGAACAGATAGATAATAGCCCTGGCCTTTCCTCTAGATCCTTGTTTTTCGAATGACTGTCATCCATTTGTTCTCATCTCCTTTACTAAGTAATTTTAATTCATGACTTCCAATCATTTTTCGAATAGTTATTTTTCCAATTAGACCACCTCCTTTTTATTTTTCACCGATGGGGATTTGCGGCAACAAAAAAACCTCTCGCCAAATACTCAGCGAAAGGTTTGAAAAAGCATATTAAAAAAAGCTTCTCAGATCTCATCGTTGAGTTTTGACACTGTACAACGTAAAAAGCAGATACCTGCTTTTAGCTACCTTATGAAAAGCCTTATCTCGACAATTCCTGTTCTACCCATTGGCGTCTCTCGACGTTTTTGGGCAGTAGCCTATGTTTGTATAGGAGCCTCACCTAACAAATCTTATTCGGTTTTCCTTCGTTAATATAACAACTAAAAAAGAGGATGTCAAATCAATTTTCCATGTTTTTCATACTTTTTTTAAAATACACACGTTATATTCCTGTCTCACGCGGTTTTATTTGTCTCATTTTCCACCTCCCGCTATAATAGAAATATAGTAGGAAACGAGGTGCTGTTATGGAAAGAACACTTGTTATTATCAAGCCAGACGGCGTGAGACGCCATTTAGTCGGAAGCATCATCCAACGTTTTGAAGCAAAGGGACTGGCCATTGCTGAAATGAAGTTTGAAACTATGACTCCTGAATTAGCAAAAGAACATTATCAGCACTTGACTGAGCGCAGTTTTTTTGATGAACTGATCGATTACATGACTTCCGGTCCTGTCGTTTATCTTGTGCTGGTCGGCGAGGAAGTGATCGATATCGTCCGTAAGATGGTTGGAGCAACAAAAGCTGCCGATGCTGTTCCAGGTACGATCCGAGGAGACTACGCGCTGCCGGGGACTGAAAACATCATTCACGCTTCTGATTCCCGTGATGCTGCGGTAAAAGAGATCGCCCGCTTTTTCCCGCCATTCGATATAAACAAACCGTCTGAAAAAGCGGCGAAGTGATACAAATTCTAAACTGCTGGTCTAGTTGCTGGGTTCAGCAATGGCCAGCAGTTTTTTCTCTAAGGACCTCCGTTGATTCTTTCCTAACATATATTCGAGCACTGTGAAGAATTCTTGGTAGTCTTTCGTCTTTTCTTCCCCTAAAGCAGCAGAAATCAATCTTTGATAATAATCTGCCATCAATGTTTCATAGATCACTGTACTTCTTTCTTTATGTGATAAGCTCCGTTTCATATCTTCATTCACACTACGTGCCTTTTTCAACCGACCATTTTCTATATAAAACGAAGTCAGGTTCATTAAAAAAGTAAAGAGATACTGCTCATGATTGTTCAACTGTGCTAATCGTCGCATTCTTTTTTTGATTTTCAAATAATTGTTCTCAATGAACCGATCACTGAATATCCAAGGAAAATCAGCTAGAATAGATAGTTCAAATTGACCATAGTCTGGTATCTGCATCAAGTATTCTTCAATGATTCGGCATTCATAACGTAAAAATTCAAATTCTGTCTCAGATACTTCTGTTTTTTCGACCATGTGAAGATTCAAAACCAAATAATACAGATCTTCTGTTTTCTTAAAATGCCTACGGTTATTGCTGATCTCTTTATAAGGATCAAAGCTGTCTTCTTGTACCCGATCTAGCATTCGTCTTTTTTTCTTTAACTTTATTGGTTCATCCAGCTGGTTTCGCATCCATTCATATTCTGCAAGTGTCATGTTCATTCGCTCTAAAAATGATCTCAATGTTACAAATGACATTTTTTTCACTGAATTTGTCTCAATCCCGACTAGAGAAGTCTTAAAACAGATTCCTTCCGCTAATTGGGACTGTGTCAACTTCTTGTTGACTCGAAGTTTCTTGATCAATTCACCATCATACATAATAGTTCTCCTTTTTAATTTAAATTTTTCCACATTCAATAAATAGATACGTTAAAAAGGAAAAATACACGAAAAAAATAAAAAAATGTTTTTTTCATAAAAAATACCAACCTTCAAGCATTAGAATGTTGTCTAACTACTGAAGGTTGGTTTGATTGTTTATTGATTATTTTTTTGCTGTTCAACGTCTGTTCTTGTTACTGGATATAAGTTGGTTGTTGTTTTATTACCATTTTTTGAAAAGACACTTGTCGAATGTTCGCCTTTTTGCTTTTCGATTGCTTCATTACGTTCCGCTTCATTTTTATAGTCATATTTTTTCGGATCAATCGTCTCAAATCCGTTTGGCACATAAAACCGCAAGAGATTTTCCTGATTCAGCTTATCTGAAAGACTTAACGCAGTCTTGACTTTTTCCTGATCTTTGGAGATTTCCTCATCGATTCCTGCTGCTTTCGTATCGATGATTTCTCCTGTCTGATTATTGTAAGCTTTTCCTCCTAGGACGGTGTATTTGGGTGTCACAAAGTTCCCATTTCGAAAAGCAACTACTTGATCATGCTGAGAAGATAATAAGTCTGTACCAAAATGAAGATAATCTTTATCATCGATTCCCAATAGATGTAGTAATGTCGGCAAAACATCGATTTCTCCACCGTATTCATGATTGACTGTCCCTTTAGTATAACCAGGCATATGGATCATCAATGGCACTCGTTGCATCTGTGCGTTGTCAAATTCATCCCATGTATCTGGATCTTTACCAAGAGCGCTTGCTAAATCTTTATTATCTGTATTCGAGATCCCAAAATGATCCCCGTAAATCACAAAGATTGAATTTTGGTAAATACCAGATTTTTTCAAATACGTAAAAAATTGTTCCAATGATTGATCCAGATAATGTGCCGTTCGAACATAATTATCTACTGTGCTATTGCCAGTATTCAAAGATGGAAAGTCGAAATTCTTGTCATCCGTATAATAAGGCGTGTGGTTGGTTACGGAAAGAAATTTCGTGTAAAACGGCTGTTGTAGATGCTCAAGATATTGGGCAGATTCTCTGAATAAATCTTTATCTAATATCCCATAACCTAACGTTTCGTCGGATTCATCAAAATAAGATCGATCAAAGAAATTGTCATAACCTAAGTTTTTATATACATGATCTCTATTCCAAAAACTAGCTACATTCCCATGGAAAACAGCGCTTGTATAGCCTTGCTTTTGTCCAAGGATCGCTGGTGCGGCTTGAAAGACATTGTCTGACCCAAGTTCTGTGAATAATGAGCCTTGAGGTAAACCAAATGTGCCAGTTTCCAACATATTTTCAGCATCACTTGTCTTTCCCTGTCCTACTTCATGAAAGAAATTGTCAAAGCTGATCGTTGCTTGATTCTGGAAAATACTATTTAAAAACGGTGTGACTTCTTGTCCGTCTACCTTCATATTAATCAAAAACTGCTGGAAACTTTCTAAATGGAGAACGATCACATTTTTCCCTTTAGCGATCCCAAATGTTTCGGGATTTGGCTCTGCATAATGTTTCTTTGTATAATCTAAAACTTCATCAATCCCATTACTGCTTGCATGCGCGCGAACACTGCTAGTCATTCCTGTTTTGATTCCGTCATAAATAGTATACGCATCGATTCCTAGATATTTGACAATATATGAACGGTCAAATGTTCGCTGCAGCAATTGTGGACGGTTGGCTTCGCTCAGCGCTAGATTTCCTGAAAAAATAAGCCCTGAAAGACAGGTAACAGCGATAGCCATCGGTTTGCCGACAGGGTTGCTTTTGATAGGTATTTTCTTGACCTTCAACCAAACCAGTAGCCCAATGAACACAGCGATATCCAGCCAGTAGATGACATCATGGGGCTTCATCAAAGAAAAGGAGCTTCCTGACAATCCTTGCGACACTTTCGAAAAGCCTAATACAGATTTGACTGTAATGAAATCTGTGAATTCCCGATAAAAAATAATATTCAAGTACAACAAAAGCGTATTTAAAATATCAATGATCAAAAGAATAGCTAACGCTGGCTTTGGCTTTTTAATATACAAAGAAAGGCCAAAAAACAATAAGGTAGTCGCAATTGGGTTGATCCACAAGATAAAGTACTGGATCGTACCTTCCACACCTAATGAAAAATCTGCATAGTAGGCAATGATCGTCTTCAGCCAGAAAAAGAAAACAGCTGTCAAAACGATTGCTAAACGATTTTGGCACAATTTTTTAAGTTGTGTCACGTATATCACTTCTCTCTATTCACATTTTTTCTTATTTTGCTCCTGAAAAATGAAAATTTCCTAAAAAAGTTGTTATCTTAAGATTTTTTTATTCTTTCTAAAGATTATTCCGTCCACTTTTCACAGCATAAAACCGCTGCGATGTAAGCGATTAAACTAATGAAGAGATAAAAGTCTTGTGGTGACCGCTTCACTCCACGGTATTCAAAAGCCAGTTTCTCGGTATTCGTACAAAAAAAGAGGCTGTGACAAAATTCTTGTCGCAGCTCCTTATTTCTTGATGCAGGACAGCTTTTTCACAACTTCTTCCTTAAACGGTGTTCTCCTGCCAACTCCTCGGCCACAAGTCACAATATTTATAAAACATGAGAAGCTGTTTTTTGAAATTGTTCCTTGTGGCTCAGAGTTAAACGGCAGGCTCAAGACCTCTTGATACACGGTGTTCAATCAGCTGACCCTCGGTATTAGATTATGTCAGGACGCTAATTTTACAACCTCTTGGTAAACGGTGTTCAAAAGCTTGCATCTGCGGTAATAAGCCCAACCAAACGAAAAATATAAGGAGCTATTTTTTGAAATTGCTCCTTGTGGCTCAGAGTTAAACGGCAGGCTCAAGACCTCTTGATACACGGTGTTCAATCAGCTGACCTTCGGTATTAGCTCAAAAAACGGCAAAATATGAGGAACTATTTTGCCGTTTGTTTCTCTAATACTCAGGTCAAAACGCTGATTTCACAACCTCTGTTTTTCATTGTCCATAGGATTGATATTGTCCTTGTGATGACTCATTCGTAATAATTGAGGCTTGATTTTCTTCACTTCCCGTTATCGTTTGTCCACTGCCAGAATCTGAAGGACTTGTTCCTGTCGACTCGTTTTTTTGAGAAGAGACAGTTGTTTTCTTGACTTGTTCATTTGTCTTTTTCCATTCCGCTAAACGATCGGCGACCACTTTTTTGTCTACTTTTTCAGAATAAGCGGTGATCACTTTTCCATTTTTCAAACGGGCTACTTTGTCGCCAACATGAGTCAAAAGCAAAACGGTCAAATGCTTGTCTTTAAATTGATATTGTCTGAGAGAAATCGCACTAAGTACGTCATCGATATTAATAAATTGATTTTCTTCTTTTCCTTTTGGCAAATAAATGTCCAATTCGCCTTTTTCGTAATTGGCAGTTATTTTATACTCCGCCCACCAATAAGTTGAGAATTCTTTTTTGAAATTATCTACTGATTCTTTGCTTGCTACGATTTTTTCTGTTTCTTTCTGAGCAAGATCTGCTGTCATTTTTCCTGAAAATGCTGCGGATAAAATAAGCAGTAAGAAAAAACCGAATAACCAAAAGAGAAGAAACGGTCTTTTTTTCCTCATGCTTTCCTCCACTCCTATTTAATTTTGACTATTCTATTATATACAAAAAATGAAATAGAAAGACAAAAAAGTTGAAAAAGATCGTAAATAATTGAACTTCTTTTTCACAAAATGGTAAGAATGGAGAATTTCACGCATTTGCTCTCAACTATTCTTTCTTAAGCCTCAAATCCGTTTTTATCTGATACGTCTTTGAACCAATGACCCGATTTTTTGATTGTTCTTTTTCCATCTTGTGCTAAGTCTACTGAAATAAAGCCATATCGATTCTTATATGCATTGGTCCACGACCAGTTATCCATACATGTCCACATATGATAGCCTAAACAATTGGCACCTTCTTGAATGGCTTGATGGACATATTTCAGATGAGATTGGACAAATTCGATCCGATAATCATCGTGGATCATGCCATCTTCTTTGATAAATCGTGCTTCGTTTTCTACACCCATACCGTTTTCAGAAATAAAGCAGTCGATATTTCCATAATGATCTCGTACATTGATCAAAATATCATAGATTCCTTGTTCATAGATCTCCCATCCGCGATAAGGATTCATTTTACGACCAGGCATTTCATAATTGTCGAAATAATCCTCAGGCATTGGACCGTTTTTAGTATCGATTGGTGTTTCTTTTGCTTTTACCCGGCGTGGCTGGTAATAATTGATACCTAAAAGATCTACTGTATTTTCTTTGATAACCGTCAAATCCTCTGCATGGATCACAGGCATGAGATCAAGTTCTTTTACTATCTCAATCAATTCACTTGGAAACTCGCCTTTTACAGCTGGATCAAGGAATGAACGATTGAAGAACGCATCTGCTATTTGCGCTGCTTTAACATCTTCAGGGTTTGATTCGTCTCTTGGATAGCTTGGTGTCAGATTCAAGATGATACCAATAACACCACCTTGCTCCATTTCATGGTAAGATTTGATGGCTAACGCTGAAGCCAACGCTTCATGATAGCCAACTTGGATCGCTTTTTTCATATCTGACTCTTCTGGATAATGCCATCGATATAAATAACCTGCTTCGACTGGAACGATTGGTTCATTATGAGTAAACCATTTTTTTACTTTCGAACCAAACAATTCAAAACAACTTTTGGCATATTTTTCATAGGCTTCAACCGTTTCTCGGTTCAACCATCCGCCTTTTTCTTGCAGATACATCGGCATATCGAAATGATACAGATTCACAAAGGGTTCGATACCGTTTTCAATCAACTCATCAAAATAACGATGATAGAAACGAACGGCTTCTTCGTTGATTGTTCCAGATTCATCAGGTATCAAACGGCTCCATTGGATAGATGTTCGAAATGAATTATGCCCAGTCTGTTTCATCAACTGTACATCCTCTTGATACTTCGTATAAACTTGCGAGGTTTTTTCAGGTCCTACTTGATCAAAGAACTTTTGCGGTTCTTTTTTGTACCAATAATCAAAAATGTTCTCTCCTTTTCCATCGCCTGAAATCCTTCCTTCTGTTTGTGGGCCACTTGCTGCAGAACCCCACCAAAAATTTGCTGGAAATTGATATTTTTTCATCAAAGCACCTCTTTTTCTTTTTTAGTTCGTTTTAGTTGATTCCATGTATGATATTTTCCATCACAATCACTTTTTCATTTTCTTCCTCTTCTTTTTTGATTCGTTTTAACAGCTGTTCTGCTGCTCGTTCCCCGATTTTATCTGTTGGTGGCGTGATCGTGATTTTCGGAAGGATACTCAGATCGTTTTTATCTAAATAATCATAGTGACTGAACGCAATATCCTTCCCGATTCTGACACCTTCTTGATTGAAACATTCGATGGCACCAATCGACATATTGTAATTGCTGACAAAAATAGCAGTTGCCCCTTTTTCTAATAATGCTTTTGCCCCGTAATAGCCGCTTTTTCTAGAATAGTCTCCTGTAAAGACCTCTAATTGGATCGATGGATCATTTTGGACCGCTTCTTTGGCTCCTGCTAAACGTTCTCTTGCTACGTAGTCTGTTTGAGTGGCAGCAATAAATCCGATTTTTTTATGTCCTTGTTCACCATGATGAGCGATCACTTTTGCTACACTTTCTCGATCATTCACTAATATTGTATCAATACCTGCTGGTCCTTCTGGACAATTCAATGCGATAACTGGAATACTCATTTTTGTGAGCATTTCAAATCCAGACCACTCTTCTTCGGATAAGAAGACAATCAGCCCATCGATCACATGCTTCATCAGGTATTCAATTTTTTGTTCAATTTTTTCTGGCTGATCGGCAAACCCGCTTAATAATAAGCTATACCCATTTTCTTCAGCTACTCTTTCGATCCCTGAGACAACTTCCGACCCAAAACGGCTGGAAATCCCGTTTATCAAAAGTCCAATAGAGAAGCTTCGATTATTCTTCAACCCTTTAGCAATGATGTTTTCTTTATAGTCCAACGCTGAAATCGCTTCTGCTATTTTTTTCATGTTCTTTTCCTTCAGTTGCTGACCATTCAAGTAACGGGAAACTGTTCCCACTGAAACACCAGCCATCTTAGCCACATCACGGATCGATGCCATACATTCTCACTCCTGCCAGTTACATTTGATTTCTCTTTCTTGTTGTTCGATTATGATGACCGCATTCTTTGCATAGTGTTGCTTGTCATCAATATCCATATAACTAAAGTCTTCAGTAGAGCAACTTCCTCTCACTATTAATTATACTTAAACAAGTATTTGAACCGGTTCATTTTTAATATAGCATTTTTTTAAAAGATTGCAACACTTTTTTAAAACGCTTTCTGAAAGTGGCGGATTTTTTGCCTTTTTAAAATTTTATTCTAAAATTTACTCTATTTGTGGGTGTTTTGTGCGTTTTTCTCTTCCATCCGTTTGAAGTTTTACATTCCAATGGTATAATTTCTTTATCCTATCAAATGGGGGAAGTATTTTGAAGAAATTAATCGTACTATTTATTTTGTCTGCGGGACTTTTGACATTGACTGGCTGTGATTTGTTTGGCGGCTCTGACCAATCCTCGGACGAAACAACCGATTCTTCTGTCTTAAAAGCGGAAAAAGCAGATACCACCAACAGTGTATATACGCTAAAAGTACGTAAAGATATGGATTTATCCGCGGGACAGTTGACATTTACAGATAAAAAAATGGAATGGACACGCACGTATCAGACACAAGGAACTGATTCTTCTGAATCATCTGAAGAAAAAACAGTGCTGACAGATATCAAGATCACTACCAAAGATGACGAATATATTATTTCAGGAAAAGAAAATAAAAAAGAAACAACAGTCATATTTACAAAAATCGGTAATTACCGTTTGAAGGATGAGGATGGCAACATCTACAGTCTATAGTGCCGTCTGTTGGATCTTCTTTTGTTTCTCCCCTTCTTTTCTGCTATAGTAAAGAAGCAAGATGATTGTAAAGGAGACGAAATGGATGATCGATAGTCCTGATTATTGTACATGTAATAACAACAAAAATATCCATACAGAATTTAATGACCAAGGAAGCTTGAGCATATGCGACAACTGTCACAAACTAGTCAAAGATTCATTTAAAACATTTGAATCTTATCCTGTTCAAAATTATGTAAAAAGTAGAAGAAGATAAACAAATCCAAGCAAAACTCACTATGGCTGATTTTTATGAACTTCAAACTCAGCTTCTTCCTTTGATCAAGCTTCATCAGTAAAACAAACAGTGGATCATTTCAGTTTACAAATCAAAGAGTAAAGATTTATTTATTTCAAATATTTGAATATAAAATAACCAAACGATAGAAAGGCTTATTCTACATCACGTAGTAATTTTTCTTTCCCGTCGTTTGGTTTTTTATTTTTAGCCTAATTCTTGACCTTTTGCATGCTGGTTATCCGTAAAATATTTTCCAGCAGGCTTTCCTTCCAATTCAGCTAATTTTTCTTGGATCTGACGGATCACCTTTTTTGCATCTTCTGGATTTTCTACAAAATCGAATTTATCCCCATCCACTTGTATTTTAGGACATACATCAAAATCTTCATACCATTGATTATAGCGGGTGTTCAACGTTTCATAATAGGTATATAACGTCTCATCGCTTTCTAGCTGTTCATAGTCACGCCCACGTTTTTTGATACGTTCTAGCATCGTGTCCAAAGAAACTTTGATATGGACCATCAAATCAGGCCGTTTTTTTGGAGCAACATCATCTAACTCGTTTAGCATCGTATCTAATAAGCTATCGTACTGCTGTACTTCGATATCCGTTACCCGACCTAAATCAGCGTTTAGATGGAACAACAGGCTATCTTCATAGATGGATCGGTCTAGCACATTGTCATCGTTCACTAAAGCATTTTTCATTGCTAAAAATCGCTTGTTCAAAAAGAAGATTTGCAATAAAAAAGCGTACTGCTCAGGATTTGAATAAAAGAGCGGCAATACTTCGTTATCTTCGACATTTTCATAAAATGGTTTAGAATCAATCTCTTTTGCAAGCATATCCGTCAAACTGCTCTTACCTGCACCAATCGTTCCTGAAATCAAAATCACTGACATACAACCCTTCCTCTTCTATAAGTACTCGCCTACGTAAGTTTCAACAGGCAATGTTTCAAAATCATATTCACGTACAGCTTGGTCTGATTTTAAATACGTATGGAGACTTTGTGTAATCATCAAGTTCGTAGGTACCGTCTCTTCTTGTACAATGATCATCGGTTTTTTCAACATAGTTGCCACACCTAATTCGTAAGCCGTTCCTGGATCGATTGTTTGATGCTCAAAGTCAAGGATAGCAACAACAAATTCTGCATTTGTCAGTTCTTCCATATCTTTTTCGTATACTTCCTGCGCCCATCCAGCGCTGAATAGTTCATAATTGCTTTCTTGGTGATGACGTGGAGAGTAGAAACTTGTGACTGTTTTGTTTTCCTCCAACGCTTTTTCGATACGACTTACTCGATCGATTTGCTCCTCTGAAAAAAATGGTCCTGCTAAATATATTTGACTCATTATTTTGCCTCCTTCAATAATAACTGATTTTTAATAGATACTGCTCGTAATTCATTGACCAGTTCCAATGGATTGTTGGAAAAGATTACTTGATCCAACCATTTTTTATCCATAAAATCCTCTTTTGCAAAAGTTTCTAATAATTGTTGCAAGCCGCTGTAATAACCGCCAATATTCAATATTCCGATTGGCTTGTCGGGCGTCAGACCGATTGCTATCCAAGAAAGAAGTTGTGAGAATTCCTCCAATGTACCTAGACCTCCAGGGAAAACGAGGACAGCATCTCCCTTTTCAAATAATAATACCTTTCTTTCATCGATCGTTTCTGTAGGAATAAATGTAGTAACATCTTTTCCAGGCAATTCAGTTTCAAAAAGCCCATTCGGATAGATACCTGTGACTTTTCCGTTATTTTCCAGTACTGTTTTACTAATCACTCCCATAATCCCGGAGTATGAACCACCGTAAACCAGTTCGATTTCTTCTTGTGCCATGTATTTTCCTAACGTTTGCGCAATAAATTTGTAACTTTCTTTATTACCAAAACGGGAACCGCAAAAAACAGTAAGTTTCATAAAAAAACACTCCCTAACTCAAAAGTCTATCTTCATTCTACACGTGTTTTTTTAAAATAAAAGACTAGATTTTGTAGTTTTTTAGTGGTATATAGGATAGACGCCACTATATATAGTATTTAGAAAAAAATCATTTTTCAGCCATTTTATAGATAAAACAAAAATAAATAACGTGTTTTCATCGATATGAAATGACTTACTTATAGAAGATACTGGGATTTCGTCCTATATGCCAATAACGTGTATTATTTTAAACAACAAATACTTGTTTCTTTTATTAACGAAAAAATCATTTTGTTCTCGTGTTATGTTTCACTGATAAATGATGTTTCTCTAAATAAAAAAGCCGACGAACTAAACGATCAAAATTTGATCATTTTTGTTCATCAGCTTCTCCTAAAAATCTTTTTGTTAACGATAAATAGCTGGATTTGTAAAAATATCACTTGAATCGTCACTGCTGGAAGAAAATTCAGTGATAACCGCACCTGTTGCGCCTGCCTGGAACTAGTGTTTGATATTGGGCTCGAACGTGTACTGATCTCTAGCATGAAGAATAATTTCTTTTTTTACTGTATAATAACTTTCTTTCCTTTTTGGAATAGTACAGGAAAGTTTTTTTGTTTCCTTTCCTTCGACATAAGGTATACCAGACCCTTTCGACAACGAAAGGTTCTCATTTTTCCTTCATCGTCATTTCAAGGAGGGTGCCGATGCTCTGGACAGTTTCGATCGCTCCTAAACCAAAATCTGTATATTCGATTCTTTCTAACTCTGATTCTTTCATACCATTCCTGTCTCAAGGTACATCTATTGTACTTTTTTCTTGTAATCCATTCTGCCTCTCCTAACTAATTGTCAAATCATCCCAAGATATGTCTTCTTCCTCTTTTTCTTCTTGGATGATTTCTGCATTCGGATCTACTGGTTTTTTCAATAATAAAATGGTTATTCCTGTGACAAAAGAACCAGCTAACAATGCACCAATGAATGCCCATGGTCTGGTCATCGTAGCGACTGCAAACATTCCCGATGCCGGAATACGGCTATCTGCGCCCCAAAACATGCTTAATCCGCCACCTACTGTCCCACCGACTCCCGTTGCTATGACATTGCGTGCCAAGTCGTTCAATACGATAGGGAAACATCCCTCTGTGATCTGACAGATCCCCATAGGAAAAGCGGTCTTCAATGTATCGATTTCTTGACGATTGAGTATATTTTTACGAATGATTTTCCCTAAGAAATAAGCGATCGTCAAGCCGAATGGGGTTACCATCGAAGCTAAAATCAATACAGTGATTGGTTCATAGATTCCTTCTGAAAATCGTGCCACACCCCCTTATCCAGAATAAATGGTAATCCAGAAACAGCCGTGTATCTGCGGTAATAAGCCTAACCAAACGAAAAATATGAGAAGCTATTTTTGTTTGGCTGTTCTTATTACTTGATGCAGGGCAGCTTTTTCACAACCTCTTTTTTTATTTATGTTTCATAATCAATATGGTAAGGATGCAGCTCCGTATGGTAGACCGCCTCCGAATATTCAATCATTTCCCCAATTTGCGTAGACGATTTCCGTATCCGTTTGATGCCGATCTGTGCGTCTGTTTTCAGAATTCCTTGTTCTTCTTCTGTTAAAAATACTGCCGAGAAATCATCAGAAAATGAGTCAATAGTATATCCTTTTTTCGTCAGCAAACGATACAAAGATTCTTTGCCAAATTCTTCTCTGCTGAATTGCATCATTTCTTGTGGAAGATAATGAACAAAATAAATATAAGGCTGATTGTTCAAATAATATAAGCGCTTAAAACAAACAGCTTGCTCACCGAAAAAGGAAAACAAAGGATCTTCCTTCTTTATATGGACCAATTGCAAATCCAGCGTTTCTTTCCGGACTTCATATCGGGAGTTCTCCAAGATTTGCGTAAAGCTTGCCGCTTTGGATAATCGATTGTAAGGACGATTGCTTAGAACCGTCGTCCCACGACCACTTTTCTTTGCGACATATTCATCTGATGCCAGCAGTTCGATTGCCTTTCGGACAGTGATTTTGCTGACTTGAAACAGTTCTTCTAATTCACTTTCTGTCGGCAACATCGAACCGACTGGATATTTTCCTGAGAAAATATCTTCTTTAATTTTATCTGCGACTTCCAAGTATAGTACACGTGTCCTTTTCATAACGTCACCCTTTGCTTTACTATTACTAAAAGAATAGCACATAAAAAATAAAAAAAGAACACAAATCACATGTGAGAAGTGTGTTCTTTTTCATTCAGCTGCTTTAATTACAAGTTTACGCCATTTGAGGCAATTACTTCTTTATACCAATCAAAAGATTTTTTCTTTGATCGATTCAGTGTCCCATTTCCTTCATCGTCTAGATCCACATAGATAAAGCCGTAACGTTTACTCATTTCTCCTGTTGATGCACTGACAAGATCGATACATCCCCAAGGCGTATAGCCCATCAAATCTACACCGTCTGCTACTGCATTAGCCATCGCTTCGATATGACGACGTAAATAATCGATCCGATAATCATCAATAATCGTGCCATCCTCTTCCATATGATCAATGGCTCCAAGACCGTTTTCAACAATGAATAATGGTTTCTGGTAACGATTGTATAATTCATTCAATGCGATTCTCAGCCCTTCTGGATCGATCTGCCAGCCCCATTCACTTGCCTCAAGAAACGGATTTTTTACTCCTCCCAGCAAGTTCCCTTCTGAAGTTGCTGCTTGTGGATCAGTCTCATTGATTGCCGTAGACATATAATAACTAAATCCGATGTAGTCCACTGGATATTCTTTTAGCAACTGGAAGTCTTTTTCCGTTTGCTCTAATTTTTCCGGATCGACTCCATATTTTTTATGGGTACGCGCTGTGTATGCAGGGTATTCTCCACGTACTTGGACATCCGTGCAGAAAAAATTGAATTCTTGGTTTTGGATCATTGTTGCTGCCTGATTGACTGGATTGGCATCGATGCTGTAAGTTGTTGCATAGATAATCATGCAGCCGATTTGGATATCCGAACGCAATTCGTGGCCGATTTTTACGGCTTTGCTACTTGCAACGAATTGATTATGCCATGCTTGGAAAATATTTTGGTACTCTCCTGCTCCATTGCTTTTTACTAATCCTTGACTTAAAGCTGGAAAGTGAAAGGCCGAATTGATTTCATTGAAAGTCATCCAATATTTGACTTTACTGCTGTATCTCTCTAATACTGTCTGAGCAAATCGTTCATAGAAGTCGATCAGTTTTCGATTTTTCCAGCCACCGTATTCTTTTGCCAAATGAAGAGGCATTTCGTAATGAGAAATCGTGATCACAGGTTCAATATCATATTTTAAGCACTCATCAATCAGCTGATCATAAAATTCTAATCCCGCTTCGTTAGGAGTACCTTCGTCTCCATTTGGAAAAATTCGTGTCCAGGCAATCGAAAAACGATAACATTTGAATCCCATTTCCGCAAACAAGGCAAGATCTTCTTTGAAACGATCGTAATGATCAATTCCTCGATGATTCGGGTAAATATATTTTTCTTGATCAATCGTCCAGTCAAATTCTTCACTGCCGATAATCGCAAAGCGCTGCTTACCTCCAGGCATAGCATCTGCAACGGATAGCCCTTTTCCGTCTCGATCATAAGCCCCTTCTAATTGATTGGCAGCAGTTGCTCCACCCCATAAAAATTTTTCTGAAAAACGTGATTGCATCCTGATTTCCTCCTTATTTTACAATTGCCAGAACATCTTCGTTTGCAATAATCTCTTTTTGGTCTAATTCAAGTATATCGGCAAATGCATCAGTATTCGTAATGACAACTGGAGTGATTACGCTATAGCCAGCTGCTCTAATTGCTTCGATGTCAAAACGAATCAATAAATCTCCTGCTTTGACGAGATCCCCTTGTTTGACTAAGATCTCAAAGCCATTCCCATTTAATTCTACTGTATCCATCCCGATATGAATCAAAATCTCCGCTCCGTCAGTCGTTGTGATCCCTACAGCATGTCCAGTTGGAAAAATAGTCGTGATCTCTCCGTCTGCAGGTGCAACTAGTTCTCCTACTTCTGGATCAATAGCGATACCTTTTCCCATCACGCCAGAAGAAAAAACTTGGTCTGGTACTTCACTCAATGGCAGTACTTTACCCGTTAAAGGACTTTTTAAGGTATGCCGTGCTGAAGTAATCGGTTCTCCTGCATTCGCATGTTTGTTTTCTAATTGATTGTCTTGTGTTTGTTCGTCAAATCCTAAAATCAATGTACCTACGAATGCAAGAACAAAAGCAATTCCTGTAGCTATTACTGCTACTGTCACATTTGACTCTACACCATCCACCGTATTAATGAAAGTCGGAATCGTCAATAAGCTGACCAAACTGCTGGAGAAAGCTTTTACTCCGGAAAATCCGATAATAGCTCCACCAATACCTCCAGAAATACAAGCGGCAATGAATGGTTTCTTCAAAGGTAATGTCACACCATACACAGTTGGTTCAGTGATTCCAAATAACGAAGTCACTGTAGAAGAAATCCCTAATGCTCGAAGTTTCGTATCTTTTGTTCGCAATGCTACAGCTAAAGCAGCCCCACCTTGTGCCAAGATGGCTGGAAGAAGCATTGGCATCAATACATCAAACCCATATTGTTCGATATTCAAAAACATGATCGGTACGAATCCCCAATGCATGCCGAACATCACGAATACTTGCCATAAACTTCCCATGATTAGACCTGCTACGATTGGACTAAATCCATAAATCGAGTTGAAGAGACCGCCTAAAGCATTACCGGCAACCGTCCCGATTGGTCCTAAAGCAAGAAATGTTAATGGAACCATCACTACTAAAACGACAAGCGGAACTAAAATCATTTGCAGAAATTGCGGAATCACTTTTTTTACGAATGGCTCTAATTTACTTTGAACCCATACGGCTAGAATGATTGGTATGACAGAAGAAGTATAACCAGATGGTGAAAGAATCACTGGGATCCCAAAGAAACTGATAGCTTCTCCCGCACCAGCAACTGCTGTGATAGCTGGATACACAAGTGCCATAGCAATTGCTACTGCTAAAAACTGGTTGGCTTTGAACTTTTTAGCTGCTGTAAAAGCAAGCATGACAGGTAAGAAGGTAAAGACACCATCTGCTGCAGCAAACAATATTTGATAAGTACCGCTATCAGCTGTCAGCCAGCCCATCACCGTTGCCAATGATAAGAATCCTTTCAATACCCCGGCGGCTGCCATCGCCCCTAGAAAAGGTGTAAATATACTAGAGATAATATCGATCAGACGATTCAAAATATTTTTGGACTCTTCTTTTCCATCCTCCGAAACTGCAAGACCTTCCTCATCCACGATCGATTGATAAACATCTGCTACATTACTGCCAATCACTACTTGATACTGACCGCCACTTTGTACGACTTGGATCACGTCCGGGTCTTCTTTTAACTTTTGCGTATCTGCTAAAGATTCATCTTTTAATCTGAATCGCAACCGCGTAGCACAATGTACTAAACTTTTGACATTCTTTTGTCCTCCTACCGCTTCCCATACACGACGACCAACTGCTTGATTATCCATTGTTTTTTCCTTCTTTCTTTTTTATTTAAAAAATAAAAACCCAGATTGAAAAAAACAGTCACAAACATTCGTGAACCTATTTTTTCAATCCAGGTTTTGCCTGCCATACAGTAACAATCCTTATGATTGGATGCTTTTTTTCTCACTTACTACTCTTTGAATATGAATCGTTAAATAAATCTGCTCTGCGATCCCCATTTCCTGTTTTTGCGTTTGTCGAAGATACTCATTGATCCGTTCGACACAATGAAACGCTTTTGGATACTTTCCTTGAACTAATGCGTAGAGAAATTCATCTTGCTCGTCAGATCCTTCCCCTTTGAGATAACGCTGGGCAAAAAACTGCAGATGAGTAATGATACGCTGATAATTCAAAGATTCTTCATCGAACACGATGCCGAAGAATTTACTGATGATACTCAGTATATCTCTTACCATTGTGGTAGCGGTCATCGTCACTTGCATGTCTTCGTTTCCTTGTTGGCTATTCACAAAATGAAAGGCAATAAAACCGGCTTCATCCTCAGAAAGTTCCACACCCGTCTTTTGTTTCACGAACAAAAGAGCCTCTTTCGCTGCTTGATATTCTTTCGGATAAAATTTTTTTGTTTCAAATAATAATGGATTAGGCAGTTGGATATTTTCTTTTGCTCGTGTGATCGCATAATGAAGATGATCGGTCAATGTCAGATAAATATTAGGCGAAAATTCAACTTTTAGTTTATCTTCAGCCAGTTCGACTACTTGTTTGACCCATTCGATCTCCTCTGCCGGAATATCAGCCATCAGCTGCTGGAATTGGTTTTTAGCAAAAGAATCTCTTAAAACAAATTCTTTTTGGACCGCTTCTGGCGAAATCTCGTCCCCAATCTTTTTTTGAAAAGCTAGTCCTTTTCCCATACAAACGACTTCTTCCCCGAATCCATTTTTCGAAATGACGACATTGTTATTCAAAATTTTATCAATTTTCATTTTGCTTCGCCCTCTCAAGAAAAATAAAAAAACCTAGAATTCGCCTACTGTTTCTTAGCTGAATTCTGGTTTTGCCTGCCGTACAGTAACAATCCATTTCTTATTCAAAATCATCATACCATCGAATTTTTATTTATGCAAGCCTTTTCATATAAAAAATAAAAAAACTGGAACACAAGTCTATCTAGAAAACAACCAAATCAGAGATGCACCTCTTTGCGTTTCTCTTTTTTTCAGCAAATTGGTTTTTCCTTATCGATTCATATCCTTTGGCTGTTTTTAATCTGTAACGACTTATGTCCCAGTATCCTAAAATGTTTTTGTCTCTAGATTGAAAGCAGATCTCATATCATCTGTCGCATCTTTTATCGATGTAACACTTTCCAGTTCTCCTTGTACAACTAGTCGCGTGACGGCGTCCATGTCGCCACAAGTAATTAGTGTGACAATTTCTTTTCCCTCGACTTCATTCAGTAATTGGGTATCTGTAGGAGCAACTTTTTCTTTAAAAAATGTTTTGTATGTATACACATTTTCTAAATCTGTCAAATAGATCTTGGCACCCATCTCTAAATTTTCTAGCGGTGTAAACAGCAATTCAGGGTTCGTTGCACGATGGCTTGCTAAGGCATAATTTCCTTTTCCCATTTCTTGATCTGGAGATAATGTTCCTGCTCCGTAAAGTAGTGACGTATTATCCAAGCCTTTGAAAACCGGTAAATTGATTGAAACTGAAGGGACTGCGATACTAGCAATCACTGGTAGATCTGTTCCTCTCATTTGCGACCTCATGACCCCTTCTGTCGTCATTGGTTCTACCGCATCAAAGTCAAAACTGACATCTTTATCGTTATTCTTTTTCAGATCTTCTTTTGTTACATTCGCTATAGCATATTTATCTCCTGTCTCTCTGACAAAATAATCCTTGATCTGTTCATTGAAAATCAAAGCTAGTCCTACTAATAACAAGAGGAACAAGAGGATATTGACTAGCCATCTTTTTGCTTTTCCTTTTTTTTTCATTTTCTCTCCCTCCAGACTCATTTTACTGTTTTTCTTTTGCTCTTTCCAACAGCCGAATGACACATTTCTACAACTCTGTGTATTTTTTTCGTACACCTGCGCTTTTTTCTACAGGATATTTCAAATTATTTTTGATCAATTTTTCTTCAATGATCTCATCTAGATCCAGGTGAAGGTTGTCTGCCATCATGTATGAATAGATCAATACATCTGCCAGTTCTTCTTTGATTCGTTCTAATTGTGTTTCTTTTACTTCTTCCGGCGTTTTCCATTGAAAAAGTTCTAACAATTCAGATGCTTCCAAAGAAATAGAGATAGCCAAATCTTTTTCGTTATGAAATTGTCGCCAATTACGTTCATCTCTAAACTGGTTGACTTTTTCCATACTATTCATTTGCTTGCCTTCTTCCAATCACTTCTTACTTGATTAATCATACCATTTTTTTACATAAAAAATAGATGATGCTTTTAAAAAAACTCCTGTTTTCTTTTATTTAAAATAAATGTCATAGAAAATCAATAATTTAGGTAGCCACCATGTGTATGCAGTAGCGTGTCTTCTTCCCTTGAGGCTTTTTGTTTTTCGATACGTTCTTCTTCCCAAACAGACAACGCTACTAGAATCTCTCTTAATGATTTTCCTTCTTCGGTGAGCGAGTACTCTACTTTAGGCGGGACTTGGTTATAGGCTTTTCGATGGATACTTTCATCTTGTTCTAACTCTCTTAACTGCTGGGTCAGCATTTTTTTTGTGATCGTAGGGATTTGCTTGCTTCTCCACGCCTAAAATAAGCGATATTGCTCTTCCCTTTATCTGGTGTAAGCAAAGCAGTTAGCATTTTGACGATCGTGGGTTCCGCTTTTCACTTCTTATCTACTTAGTATCATGAAGTATACTTTCGTACTAATACTAAGTAGCGGAAGTGTCAACTACTTTGTTTAACTACATAGCAAAAGAAACAGAAGGGTGACAACGGTCATCACGCTTCTGTTTCTTTTGAATATGCTGTGTTGTTGTCTCTATCTCCGTGTAGACTTTCCTCAAACTTATCCTTTGACAGTAAGTCAGTAGGCTGATTTGCTCTTTCTAGATGCCAGATACATTTCTACAAAAAAATAGTGATTCTGTTTTGAAAATTCGATTTTTAGTTCTGCATTTTCGTAAACATCCAACATTTTTTTCGCACTGTATAGACCTAACCCGCCATTTTTTTTAGAGGTTTTTCCTCTTTTGACCATCTCCGATAGCGTCAAATTCGTTGGATTTGCCTTGTTCGCTATACTAAAACGTGATCCCTCTTTTTCTTCCAGCAGATTGATCGTAATCGGACTCTGATCGGCTACACGATGATCGAATGCGTTAGAAATAAAAATAGATAAACAGCGAATAAAAACAACCAGATCAATCGGGATTGTTTTCACTTCGACAGGAATAACTACTTGGATCGGGATTTTCTCCGATTCTGCTTTTTCTAGAAATTTTAAAAAGACACCCCTGACAGCTGGGGATACAATATTTGTTAGCTGTTGTATTTGCGGTTTTTCAAAAATAGCTGCAGAATGATCTTCTAATATTTCTAAAAATTCCAACGTTTCTTTTTTATTTTCCTGAAGAGTAATTTTTAATGAAAACAGTAGACTTTTATAATCATGTTTGAATTCCTCTAGATGATGGTAATATTCTTCATTTATTTGATACAGTTGAAGCGATTCCTGATGTTGTCTTTCTTTTACTTGGAAACTGATCAACATAATGGAAAAAAACAAAGAAAAAAAACTGATGACTATCGACAAAAGAGATAGAAGCAGATAATTAGATGAGCGGAAGTGAACACTTCCCAATACCAAGTAAATCACGCCCCAGCTTAATAAAATACAAATACCTCCAAAATAGTGTTCAGTTGGATAAGTAAAAAGCAAGTTGAGAAATCTCGTCTGTTTGTCTATACTTTTTACTAATAGATAGAAAATAAATGCGATAAGTAGTGCAAAAAAACTTGCTGTTCCAAGATGTCTCTTTCCTAAATAATCCATCAGATCAAAAACCAGAAAAAAGCTGAGTCCAGTGATAGCAAAAAAAAGATTACTGATCAAACAGCTGATAAACAGGTTTTTCGTAGTAAAATAAAAAAGAAACATCAATAATAAGCCAATTAGGTAAGGAAAGCTCACTTTAGGGATAGGAAGTAAAAGTGTCACCACCATCAAAGCTATACAACCAAAGCTGTTTTTTACTAGCAGTTGTTTCGAAAAGAATAAATAGATACCTAAATCTAAAATCAAAGTAAAGGTCAAATAAAGTGTCACTGTTGCGACCATCTTATTCCTCCATTGTTTTGTTTCAAAATGTACACATATTTTTTTAATAGGAGCCTGCATATGAAAAAGTATTTTATCATAGAAGATAACCAGTTTCACAGCGAATGGATCATCAGAGAATTGGTCAATCATCATATCGAGAATATCGTGCAGCTCACTTCTATCTCTCAAATCAATCAGTTGATCCAGTTGGGCACTATTGATAATCACGATGTTTTCTTTATCGATATCGACTTGAAGCAATCACTCACAGGTATTGATGTCGCCGAACAAATACGTAAAAAAAATGCACATAGTAATATTGTTTTTTTCACCGCTTATACGAATTTTGCAGTAGAGATCATCAATCGGAAAATCCTTCCGATTGGATATATCAGAAAAGACAGGAATTTATCTGAACAAATTCGTCAAGTGCTAGAACAGATCAATTGGAAAGAACAGCAGATCGTAAATGTCGATAAAATCTTTATTGATCAAAAAGGTGGAAGTCTCGATAAAGTCCGTATAATTGTGTAAAAGTAAAAAGGCCATATAACAGTCCTTTTACGGTACAATGTTTTTAACGACAAAAACATACCCAGGAGGACTTTTACATGACCCAAGTACATTTTACACTGAAAAGCGAAGAGATTCAAAGCATTATTGAATATTCTGTAAAGGATGACGTTTCTAAAAATATTTTAACAACGGTATTTAATCAACTAATGGAAAATCAACGAACAGAATATATTCAAGCAAAAGAATATGAACGAACAGAAAACCGACAAAGTCAACGAAATGGCTATTATGAGCGCAGCTTTACGACACGTGTAGGCACGCTAGAATTAAAAGTACCCAGAACACGTGATGGCCATTTTTCACCCACAGTGTTTGAACGTTATCAACGAAACGAAAAAGCCCTCATGGCTTCAATGTTGGAAATGTATGTATCAGGCGTTTCAACTCGTAAAGTATCAAAAATTGTGGAAGAACTTTGTGGTAAATCCGTCTCTAAGTCCTTCGTTTCTAGCTTAACAGAACAGCTAGAACCTATGGTTAACGAGTGGCAGAATCGTTTATTATCAGAAAAAAATTATCCTTACTTAATGACCGATGTACTCTATATAAAAGTACGAGAAGAAAATCGAGTACTCTCAAAAAGCTGTCATATAGCGATTGGAATAACCAAAGATGGCGACCGTGAAATTATCGGCTTCATGATTCAAAGTGGCGAAAGCGAAGAGACCTGGACAACATTTTTTGAATACCTAAAAGAACGCGGTTTACAAGGTACGGAACTCGTTATTTCTGATGCGCACAAAGGATTAGTCTCTGCCATTAGAAAATCCTTCACCAACGTAAGTTGGCAAAGATGCCAAGTTCACTTCCTAAGAAATATCTTTACCACCATTCCTAAAAAAAATTCAAAATCTTTCAGAGAAGCTGTTAAAGGAATTTTTAAGTTCACAGATATTAACTTAGCGCGTGAGGCTAAAAATCGATTGATTCATGATTATATCGATCAACCAAAATATTCAAAAGCTTGCGCATCATTGGATGATGGATTCGAAGACGCCTTTCAATATACCGTACAAGGAAATTCCCACAATCGACTAAAGAGTACCAATCTAATTGAACGACTGAATCAAGAAGTACGCAGAAGAGAAAAGATTATTCGCATCTTCCCCAATCAAACATCAGCCAATCGCTTAATTGGAGCCGTTCTTATGGACCTACATGATGAATGGATTTATTCTTCAAGAAAATACATCAATTTTGATAAGTAGAAATGGTAAAAACATTGTATAGCATTTTACACAGGAGTCTGGACTTGACTGAAGTCTCGTCCTGTATCCTCGGGAAATTTTATATATTGAAAGTATCAAAGGTTTGAAAAACCAAGTTATGGTCAAAACAACTACAGAAGATAAATTAGTGAATACTTCTTTAAAACAATTGAAGACAGAGTTAGAAAAGTATGCTTACTTTTTACTTTTAAAATCTTACTGTATCAACTTATCGCAATTGCAGAAAATTGATTCTGCTCATTATGTGTTAGAATTTTTCAACGGTGACTCCTTACTCGTTGGTCGAAAGATCTTTGAAAAGACAAAGGAACGTTTCCATGACTTCCAAAAAACTGCTTCGAGTTGATGAATAAGAGCTGAGACGTAAGCATAGCAGATTTCAGGGAGTGGGCCTTGAATCGGCTCCACTCCCTGAAGTCGTTGATATGATTTTACGCTTCCTCTTCTGTAGGAGCATCTGTTAACGACCATGTGAATGTTGAAACGTAGTTGTCTACAGCATAATTGGATACAGGAACAAATAATTCCACTGATTGTCTCCCTTGTTCCACATTCTCTCCTAATGAATAAATCCATGTGCCAATCCCTTCATTTGCTCCTGCAGTTACTAGATCTACTGCCTGATCTGCTGGGATTTCGATTCCTTCAGCGCCAGTTCCAGAAACGGTAGATGGCATTCCACTGCTATTAGTTGCGCTATTTCGAATCACGGCGTTTTTGAATTTCACCTTTGAACCAGTTAGTTTATTCGTATCAGATGTTGTACCAATAAATTCTGTTCGTTTGACTGATAATTTCCAACCGGCATAATTTCCGCTTTTATCCGTTACTTGTACGAAATTCTGTACTTGTGTTTGTGCTCCAGTACTGTCCGTTCCGCTTTGTAATGCAGCATATACTGTTTTTGCTGTACCTAACTTGATTGTTCCAAAATCAAGATCTGGAGCTTGGTCAATCGTCAGTAATCCGGATGTTCCCTGATTTGGTTCGTCAGGTGTAAAAGGAGTATCAGGATCATTTGGATCAACAGGAGGAACTGGAACAACGTCTTCAGGATTTGCAGCATCTGGTTTGGTCACAGAAATCGTTCCTTCTGTAGTGGCTGAGCTCTTATTCTCAGCAAAAACACTTTGTGTACATAATAATAGACTTCCAGCTAGAACGGTACTTAATGCAATTGTTTTTTTCATTTCTTTTTCCTTCTTTCTTTTAAAATAAATAATCCAGCAAATAAGCCAATAAGAATGACTCCAACAAGTATCAGCCATCGCCAGTCAAATGTTTCTGGCTGATTTTTTAAATCAATATCCTTTTCATTCAATTGGTCCGCTGCATCATCAGTTATTTCAAAATCGGTATGGAGATTCCAGCGTTTTTCTTTCCAAGCACCCTTCACAACCGCTTGATAATGTCCCGGAGCTAATTTTTTTCCTTCTAATGGGACAAGTAAATCAAAATTTGTATTGGGTGCTACATCTATTTTTTCTTTTTTTATTGAAAGGTAAGGCTCTTTTGTTTCTTTTTTGTAGATTTCAACCGATGTAGTCAAGCCGAACATATAAGAAGCATTTGGATTTTGAAGATTCGCCTTAATCACATTTCTTCCATCGCTTTGATCCGCATAAGCTTTTTTTAATTTCAAATCTGGGGAAGACTCTTTTTCGCTATTTCAAATCAAGATTGCTTTCACTTGAGAAAACTGATTGACGACACCAACTGTACTTTTGTTAGAAACGTTCTCTTTTTTTTCTTGAAACGTGATCCCTCCTGCGACCACACCAGCCAGCTCTTTTTCTGGCGCTTTCAGTGAAAGTGTCTCAGTGACCGCACTTTGAGGAGGAACAGTTATTTCTCCCACTGTTTTTGCTAAGTTTTTCATATCATAACTTAATGTTTCATCAAATTTACTTTTTGATTCTCCATATTCGATCACACCGTTTGAATTCGTCGTAGCGGAGTGGATCAATGTCTCAACTGTTACTGATTTATCTGTTCGGTTAAAGACCGTGTAGGGGATTTCCTGTGTTTTCCCAGGCTCCATCCTTACATTTATATATGTTTTGTTCTTATCAATCTGATTAGCCGGTAATTCAAAATCTACCGCAAAATTGAATTCGGAGGCATGGACAGGTGTCTGCCAAAGGATGAATCCAAGGAGAAGGATCATAAGTAAAGAGCAGTTGTTTCGATGACTTTTATTCCATATTCGATTCATCAATCATCCTCCTTGATCTTTATTCTGTCGGCGCATCTGCTAATGTCCATGTTATCTCTGCTGAGTAATTACCAGCTATCTGATTTTCTTTGGTTAAGACAAGTTTAAACGCCCGACCGTTATTTAAATATTCTGAATAATCTGCTTGCACATTCGTTGAATTTTGTCCTCTGACAATTTCCAGTTCTTCTTCATTCACTAATTGATACTCCTCTCCTTTCTTGAAATATAGGACATCCTGCATAGAAAATCCTGCATCATTTGTGAAAGGCTGAGATAATTTTATCGTTAAGATCCACGGATTTTTCGTTTCTCGCTGATCATAAATCCATAATTTTTCCTGTATATCCATTTGGCCAAATGCTTCTTGTGTCAAACCAGTTGCTTTGATCTGACCAAAATCGAGTTTGGAAGGGGCAAGAAATGAGAGACCACCTTCTACTACGATCTTCGTAGCAGGTGCAAAAGGCGGGGCATCATGATAAACAACTGGCGTATCACTTGGATTGTGATTCCCAATTTCATCGTTGGTACTTGGCTTGTTCTGCACACCCTTAGCAGTAGCTTCTCCTGCTTGGTCGTTTAATACAATTTCTAATACATCTCCTGCAAAAAGTTGATTTTCTGGGATAGAAAGAACAAATTCCCCTGTATCATCAATAGTTGTTTCTGACAAAACAGCTTGATTTTTTTTCAATGAAACCAAGGCTCCTGCTTCACCTGTACCTGTGATCGTGCGAGAAGCTGCATTGATCAATGTGGTACTTAAATTAGCAGGTTCAGGAGGAATCACATCGACTGTCGTTTTGGCAGAGTCCAGTTCTGTCACTTCTTGGCCACCTCTTACTTTTTTAGCAGCAACAACTTGCACTTGATCCTCCGTTTTTAATCTCTCATCATTGGGTACTTGAACTTCGAACAAGCCGCCTTGTTCGCCTTCTCCCCATGGGTTATATCCTGCCCCTTCATTTTCATCTGTTTGTCCTTGCGTGAGAGCAGTAATTTCTACAGATGATTTCGTCGTATCTGCGTAAGTAATACGTAAAGTCACTTCTACTTCGCCTGTCCAAGCATCTCTTGGCTTTGCCTCGACACCTTCGGGAACAACGACATGCCCATAGATTTTTTTATCTGCATTCGTTGGCACTCTTAAGGATTCAATCATCGGGAGCTGATTATTGGCACTGATTCGATTATAATTTTTCATTCCGGCACCTGTCTGAGCAAATTCATTTGTTAAACCTGCACTAGGGCTTGATACGAAATTGCCTAAGTCGGTCCCATTGATCGATAAGTCTGTCATATCAGAAAAATAATCCGGGTCTTTTTCAAAGTTATCGAATGTTGCGCCTGTTTTTCGCCATAAAGCGATTTCTGAATGGGCGATCTTTAAAGAAGAATCTCCATTTCCTTGGAATACCCAGCCGCCTATGCCATTGGTCTCGCTTCCAATCCGTTTGTTTTGGAAATCAAAATAGGTAGGAGATTCTAAGTCCACATTCAACACATCCCCACTGATGATGCCGGTCTTATCTTCCCCTGTTTTCCCGACCATGACTAAATAAGTTTTTTCACCTGCCGTAAAATTTAAATCAATATCTCCAGTTGTATCTACAGTTGCTCCGGAATCTGCGCGTATATCGATATTTGATTTTTCTCCAGTGACTGTAAAATCAGCTGAACCTGGACTTTCTAGAAAACCAGAAGCGTCATAAAATTGGATCGCTTGATTTCCTTGATTGAGTCTGTTCACGTAAGATTTGCCATCACCTGTATTTCTTACCCTCAATGAGCCTCCATTGGTTACTGTCAGCTTTTGCGTACCATTCTCAAAACGAACTGCGCTGGAACGCCCACTCTGCTTATCGATGTCGATAACTGATCCGGCTCCTTCTACGATCAAAGAAAGGCCTTTTCCTACAAAACGCATCCCATTGTTCCCGGGTTGATCGTCATCTCCAGCCATTTTGACCGAGATTTGTCCACCACTTGATACATGGATTTGACTAGAATCTCCTTGCAAGCGAAATCCGCCCGTAGTTGCTGTATTGATGGTGATTTTCCCACCATTCGATACAGTGACTTTCGATCCTGAACCTCTCATTTGGATGATTCCGCGATTGTTGTCATTGGTAATATTGATCTTTGTATTTACCGAAAATTCGCTTCCCGAACCACTGACTTCAAACATGACATTACCAGGTAGCGTATCGACTGCCTCTCCTTCATCGCTAACGCCATCTGCCCGATCATAATCAAGAGAGACCTTTGAACCGCTTAAGATATGGATTCCTGGCGCTGTTTTTCCACTACCAGTCTCATCTCCTGAATCTAGAAAACCGTAGAATTTCCCTAGATACGGTCCATAAAGTTGACTACCATTGATCACATTCAATTGATAGCTTCTACAAAAATAGGCTTTACCCGGAGCGGCATTCAGTCCTTCCTTCACTGGTTGGACATCCAACACACCGGAAACACCATCTAATGTGACAGTTGCACGAGGAGCGTAAATCAGTCCTAATTTGGACCCATCATACAAATCAAGTGTCCCGGTAAATTTTATTTCTCCCGTAAAATGATATCTGCTTCCCCAAAAATCGGTCATATAAGCAATGATAATGGCATTTCCATCGATATTTGGTGTCAATCCACCTGGATGTGCAGCTGTTCCTTTAAAATTCTGGAACTCGATCGACTGAGGTATCTCATTGATATAAATATGGTGTGTGCCGAAATTGTGAGCGAATCCACCAAAATCAATAACGATATCTCGTTTGATCTCTAATTCCCTGTCTAAAGTCAAAGGCTGAATCAGTCGGATCTTAGTTACTGATTCGTCTGCGAGAAGCTGCGCCAGTTCTTCTGTTGTGGCAGCTTCGCTGTACCCATCCGCTGAAACAGCTCTTGCCAGTGCCGCTTCACTGCTATCAGACGTTTGTTCAGCTACTTCTGAGGTCTCACTTGTCTTATTTTCTTCTTGCCTTTTATTAGTAGAAGCCTCACTTTGAGATTCTGTAGTTTCAGAAGTAATCGATTCTTCTGAAAAAGTAGTCTTGTCAAAACTTTGATTCTCTGATTGCGTTGATTCGTTTGTTTTCTCTACATCGGCAAAAACGGATGTCACCATCAAGAGAGGGAAGACAAACAAAATCGACGCAATCAGCTTTTTTACACATTGATTCATTCTCCACCATCCTCTCTGACGTTTTGACAATTTTATTTTATCGTTTTAATCTATTTCCAATTGTACTTTCATATTTAAAATATGTATTTTTATGGAAAAATTTTTCTATTAGGTGTAAATTTCTTTTTTGTACAAAAAAAAGGCTGTGACAAAAGTCTTGTCACAGTCCCTTATCCCGAACAAGCGGTGTTCTCCCGCCAACTCCTCGGTCACAACCTCCATTTTAACAATAAACCTGTAAATGTGAGGGCAATACTTTGATTGTCACAGGTAATTTATCCCCTTCATCTCCATCAACATTCGTCGTCAATTCTTCCTCATCAGCTAATGACACAACTAATTGCTCACAAGTAAGGTAGGCTAGATTTTTCGTAGATTCATCTACTCCTTTTAATAGGTCTGGCAATGTTTTAAGCGTATCGATCAAAGAAGAATCTTTTAAATAAACCAAATGGAGCTTACCATCATCCACTTTTGCATTTGGAAGTAATGTTTCAAAACCGCCGACTGAGTTAGTTAGTCCTATCAGCAAGGTACTGCTCTCAATTTCTTCCTTCTTTCCATCAACTTCTACGTGAAACGAGTAGGATTGTGTGGAAGCTAACTGTTTGATTCCTGACATGAAATAAGCTAGTTTTCCAAATTTCGTCTTCTTCTCCGCATCTACATCATTGATTGATTCAGGGATAGAGCCAATTGCGACGACATTCATAAAATAGTCGTCATTTATTTTTCCAATATCCAATGGCTTGACTGATTCAATCGAAAAATGATTGATCGCTTCCTCAGGTTCTAGCGGTATCCCTAATGCTCGAGCCAAGTCATTCACCGTACCCAATGGGAAAAATCCGAAATTTGGCCGATGTTCTTGTTCAGCGATTCCACTGATTCCTTCGTTGACTGTTCCATCTCCGCCCATGACAAACACACTATGATACCCTTCCGTAGCCGCTTCGCGAGTAAAGTTTTTTGCATCCCCTGCTTTTTTTGTATGCAAGACGACCACTTCATCAAACACCGATTCCAATTTTGCTATCGCTAATTGCTCAAATTCCTTTGCTTGTTCACCGCCTGAACTGGGGTTTACCACTAATAAAACTTTTTTCATCACTTTCTTTCCCTTCTGATTGATTTCTTTAATATAACGATAGCATAAAGAAAAAAATTAGGCTGTGATGAAGTACTGTTCATGAAACATTCATTTATTTTTTGACAAGATAAAACATCCATACTATGAAACTGAGGAAAATTAAAACAATGATATAGGAAATAAAAGAAAATGATAGGCATTGTATACCTAATAAAGTAAAAATCTTAGGTGGCAGATAAAAACACAAAAATAGCAAGAGAATGTAATAGCGTTTCTTCCACTTTTTGTTATCAGACCTTATAGCGATCAGAGGAATACCAAATGCATAACTGAAAAACTCTTGATGTACTGTTAATATGTCACGGCCTTGAATAATAAATGCGACAATCCCCGCTATAATTAGTGTGCCTAACACCAAAACGGAAAATTGATGAATATATTTTATATACAAATGATCCATTGTACTTCCTGCCTTTTTATTTGTGAGAAAAACAAATCCGTATACGTGAATAACTTCTAGAAATAAAAGAAATTTGCAAAACCACTCCATTTATCTACTTCTACGTGCATTTTTTGATATTGTTTTCTTTATTTAAGATTATACAGAAAAATATCTAGGGTCGCTGGATTCTAAGTAAAAAAAATTTTTAAAATAAAAAGAACTAAATCAAGTAGTAATTAAACTACTGTTGATTTAGTTCTAATAAAAAGATTTAGATGAACAGTTTTATTGATTTAAATAGTTCATATTTTTTATTTATACCGCTTATTTACTACTTGCTGTACTAGAATCTGAAGTGAATGTACTCAAAACATTTTCAAAGTCTTTGTCTTTGATTTTTACATTAGCGTCTTTCAATACTTCGCCAATTACTTTATTCTGGAAGGTACTGTCACTTAATTTTGTGTCTGTTGCAATTTCTTTCAATTCTTTTTTGTATTTATCCATGTCGTTGCCTTTGTTTTGGTTTTTCACCATTTTAACCACATAATATTCCGTAGTATAAGTTGAAGCATTGGTAGAAGTGATCACATCAGAAACTTGACCATCTTTCAACTTAAAGGCTGCTTCTTTGACTTCTGCCGGAACCGTTGTAGTAGTGGAATCAAATTTCACTTTTCCGCCATCTTCTTTTGTCGTAGTATCAGTTGACTTGTCTTTGGCTAATTTAGAGAAATCGTCTCCCTTATCAGCAGCTTTCTTCACATCTTTTGCATCATCTTCACTTGCTACTTGGATAATTTGAGCTTCCACTTCTGGATGGAAAGATTCCCAAGCCGTTTTTAAATCTTCATCGGTCAATTTGATATGTTTCTTTAGACCTTCTTGAAAGGCTAGACTTTGTTTGATACTGTCTTTGAATGTTTGTTCTGTGTAACCTGCAGATTTCAATTGTGAATCAAATGAATCACCCAATTGTTTCTTTGTTTGATCATATTGAGAATCGATTTCTTTGGTTGATACGTCATCTCCATATTTATCTTCAAATACTTGATAAACGATCAACTGTTGCACAGCGGAATCTGCTCCTTGCATTTTTTTCAAGCTATCCATTACTTCTTGTTCGCTGATTGTACCGCCTTTATAACTAACGGCTGTTTTTTCACCGGCATTCGTACAGCCTGACAATAAGCCAGTGCCTAGTACGATGGCAAGTGCTAAAAATCTTTTTTTCATTTATCAATTCTCCTACTTTTCGTTTTTTGCGAATTGCTAAAAACAAAGGTGTTCAAGATGAAAATCATCAAGAACACCTTTACTAATCTGCTCGATACGTCCTGAATAGATATAAGGCTACACAATCCAGAAAGTTCGCTCAGCAGAATAAATGTCAAGTAGCACATCACACCTTAATATACTACTTCTTTTGTTACCGTTTTTCAAGTCTATCTTGCGTTCCGTATTTAACGTAACTAATTCTTAGAACAAATGTTATCGATTTTGTTTTTCTTCTTCCGCTGCTGGGATATTCAAATCAGACACTTTTATGTTCGATTTTCCAGACATTTTTTTGTTGTTTTTATTATGATATATTTTTATACAACTAAAAATGAATATATTAAAACTACCAAAAATAACTTTTAACGCTGTTTCATTATATGTTTTTTCTATTTTATATAAACTTTTGGATACTTAATACCAACCGGTTGGATTGTACCAACATGAGAATGTGTCAGTTCTATTTCCTGTCGCACTTGCATAGGCCCATACTCCTTTTGTTGCATTTGCTGATCGAATAGAGTTTCCAACTTTCGCTTTTGCACCGTGACGATTATAGACACGACTATAGTGGTTAGAATGACCTGTTTTTCTCGTACAAGTTGTATCACTATAATAAACCCATCTTCCAGAGCTATGATTAATTGCTGTTCTAGAAATTTCCCGGTCTACTGGTAAATTTGACTTAATAATATTACCTTTAGCATCAAAATGAATCTCTCCTGGCTTTAAAGATTTGTAATAGATTTCACCGTGAACTGAATTTGCTTCCACTTCAGATGACATAGCGTTTCCTCCAACAAAACCTATCCCTAGTGCACAAATAATAACTGCTTTTTTCATAAAACGACATCCTTTCCTTTTTGATTTTTAAAGCATGATCTTCTTGTTTCCTATTTTGGTCAGATATGGATCATGCGTGACTACGATAACTAACGTACCTTGGGAAGCTTGTTGCGATAAGATTTCAACTACTTTATCCTTATTTCTTTTATCCAATGACCCAGTCGGTTCATCGGCTAAAATGATTTTGCTATTCTTCAATAAGACTCTCGCACAGGCGATTCTTTGCTTCTCACCACCAGATAATGTGTAGATAGGCGTACTTAGCTTCTTGTTTATATTTACTTTTTTCAATGCCTCATACTTTGCTGTTCGCTTATCTGAAACATTTAAATTCGAAAACTTCAATCCAATATCTAAATTAAAATCGATTGTTTCATATTCAATCAACCCAAAATCTTGAAAAAGAAAAGATATGGTATTTCTTTTTATCAAGCGCTTCTCTCTCCCAGTTAATTGTTTCGTCTCTTGATCGAACAAATAGAATTGTCCTGAACTGAACTGATCATTCAATCCTAATATATTCAATAACGTACTTTTACCTGCTCCACTTTCTCCAACAACAGTCACAAGATCCCCAGCATCCGCAGTGAAACGATCCAAATGAAGAATCGTTTTGTTTCGAATGATTTTTTTCGCACCTTTTATCACTATCAACGGCTCCAATTGTTAACCTCCATTCATCAGCAATAACTGACTTTTCTTTTCTGTAGACAAAATAAAAACAACTGAAAGAATAAAATCAATGAAGCTAAAGAAAAAAATATTAAAAAGATATTTAGGCTCTCTTTCTATAAGAAAAAGGAAGATTACACTTGTCGTTCCCCATTTGATGAGGTTCATCATGAAGAAATCTTTATACGTTTCAAAGAGCGAATAACCACTTGAACGAAAGATAGCGATTTTCCGACAATTGTAGACAAAATATATGCATAACATGACATAGCTCAACAAGAAGAAAGAAAAGAAAGTGAGTAAAAATATCTGTATCAAGTAATGAAATGATCTGCTTAACACTTTGACAGCTATCTCTTCAGTCTGAGTATACGGAAATGATAACTGCAAGTTATCACGTAACTGACTTTCTTCAATCAGCTCAAATAACCTTTCTTTCGACAAAGAGCCTATCTTGATCTTTAACGGTGGATAGATTTCTCCGCTGAGAATATTTCTTTCCAAATACATACTGTTTTTCAATGTCAGTATTTCAACAACCGGATAATGTTCGATCCAGGGGATAGAAGGAATAAATGTATAAATGGGTTGATTGTTTTTTATAAATAGAAATTTCGGTTCTTTTTCACTGATTTCTTGATAATATTCTGTTATTTGCGCCAGGTCATTTTTTAAATCTGTATGTCTATATCGTTCAGGGATCAATATAACAGGGTGCGTTTCTTTTTCGGTTATTTGGATCAACCTTCCAGAGACATCAATCAAAGGAAATTTCTTAAGATAATTCAGATTTATTTTTATCCCTCTGCCAAACTGTTCATTTTCTTCATTCAAGTAATCTGATACATTGACTAATATACTTCCGTTTTTATTCAAAGTTTCATATAATTCCTGATCTGCTGCTGATGCAAAACGATTGGAATAAATAAAATCCACGTGGTTTTTCCCGATGGTTACTGGATAAAATACATGATAGTCCTCACCAGCGATTTCTTTTGGTGGTTCATGGGAAACAGCTAACTGTGAAGAAGAAAAAACGATAGTTGCTAATTCGACATTGGCAACGGTCAAAAGAAGAGAAAACAACAATCCAAATGTAAAAAGAATGTATTGGATATAGTTGAACGCTTCTCTTAACGAAGCGATTTTTTCAACTAATAAAAGAGAAATCAAAGAGATACCATATATTCCGCTGAACAAGAAAACGTACATCTGGAACAAATAAAGAAATTGCTCCTTATAATACATAAAAATAAAACCACCAATGATTCCTGCAATTATGAATGTAATAATGATTTTCTTTTTCCCCAATAAACACCACAATACTTGATGTAATGAAAAGTCATTATTCAACAATAAACTGATTTCTTTATTCATCAATAAGAAAAAGGATGATAACAAAAGGAATAAAAGAATCAATCCAATAGTTAAATACACTCGATAATTATATACGTCTGTATTTGAAATAACCGAATACGAATAGCTATTTTCAAAGTCTTCAAAAATATTAGTGGCATAATCAGTGTGAAATGCTTGATTGAATCGATCAGTGAATAGTGAAATGACCCGTTCATAGGCTTCTTTTTCTCTCGTCATCAAGAAAAATTCACCTTCAAAATCTTTTATTTTGATCGATTCTTCAATGGACGTTACGCGAAAGGAGGTATTAGAATAGGGTACCTTCTCGTGAGAAGATTTGACATCCCCTTGATAATACAATGTCATTTCAAGCTTTGGCTGTATCTTGAAGTTCCAAGATGTATCTACTTCATTGGATTCATTTACTGTTTTTTTCATATAAGAAAGCTCAGTTTCTGATGAGACATTTTCAAATACCATGATTAGCTGCTCATATTCTTCTTGCCCAATAAAATGTTGTGGCAATCGAATCGGAGTATAAGTATCTGTTTGATGGAAAAATTCATTTGTCCGATAGAGTACCTGTTTATTTATACTAACCAAGGCAAAACCACTCATGATACCGGTCACTATGATTGTGAGTAAAACTGTGAACTTTTTTTTGATTATCACCACTCTCCCTTACTTAAATGATTCTTTGATAAAATCATACCGTTTTTCATCAAAAAAACGTATCTATCAAGTGTATAGGTCATGTAGAATAAATCTATATACTGTAGAATCGAAAGGAGAAGAAGATGAACACCGGAGAAAAAATACGAACTTACCGCAGAAATTGTAAGCTTACGCAAAAAGAATTAGGCGAAAAAATTGGTGTTTCCGATAAAACGATTTCTAGTTGGGAAAATTCTCGTACAATGCCAGACTTTGAAATGCTGTCACTTTTACATCATACTTTAGGTCTGCCGATTGATTTTCCTTCTATTGAATCAGCTACCGAATCAATAGAACCAACATTGCCAGATGAACCTCTTGTTAACAAGAAATCTTATTCATCAAAACAACCCTTCTCACTCAAAAAGACACTATCTTTCTTTCTGCTCGTCTTTTGTTTGGTCTATCTTTTTCTTATCAATTATCAATACAAAAATGAAACGATCGATCGATTCAATCCTTTTTTGAAACCACAAATCGGCTATACCACACTCCCTGTAGGATACGTGGACAATTCCATCGAACGTTGGGTATGTAATGATATCTTTGGCCATGGTACATGGCTGTCTTTTCACGCTGGAGAGGTAGAAAAAGAGAAAAACCATGCTGTAATCAAACACAAAGGAAAACACGTCATGAACGTTCGCCTGCTCACTTGGGAAGCCATTCCCTCAGATTACCAAGAAATCCTCAGCCAAGACTATGACGACGCCTTAAAAAGAAGCCCTCAGGAGCCAGATAGGCATTAAGTAGGAGATGAACGTAGAGATAGAAAAAATCAATGCACATGATCTTATCCAAAAAACAGGGGTACAAATTAATTGAAAAAGCCTTGAGATGAAAGTTCCTAAATAAAAAAGTTCAGAATGATAGGTATTTCTGGCTTATAGTATAATATTTACGCCACAGCCTCCCAATGATTCTTTTTGGAATCATAATCAAGGATGGACATTCACAAAAATATTTTGCTCATTCGATCCGAATAGATTAACGACCAATCTAGTAAGTAATATAGATTGGTACGTAGTCAAGCTGCACATAATTTAGATCAATTTTAGTTCTTTTTTATATTTCTATGATCTGCTCATTTACTTTTATATGATGGCTTACAGTAACATAAATAAATATGATAATCGCTGGTAGTTTATCCAAGAGTACTCAATAAAATACAAAATGGATTGTTCAAGCGCCTATCATAATGATAAAATGAAACAAATAAACGATACAAGGAGGAAGAGACTTTGAGTAATGGCAGAACAATTTTTTCATTGTAAAAATTGTTCAGTTGTTAATCTATGGGATTTCGGTAGCATGGGCATTTTTTTATAGAGGAATCACACCAACCTGGCCGTTTTATCTCTTGTTAGTGGGAATATTAGTAGGAAATTTTGCCCCTCTTCACTATCGTACGAACTTTTTTCCAACTGATTCTGGCCTTTTTCTTAAAACAAAGACGCGAAAATTAGAAAACATTATTGAAATGACAATTACCTGTATAATCATTTTCTTAGTTATATTCCTAAACGTCTTCTAATAAGAATCTCTTAAAATTAGCTTGTTACAGTTAGTTACCTAGTTTATATAACACAGTTATCTTATCTTCCTTATCAACATCTTTTGCCAACTCTTTGTCTTAAATTCGAAACATATAAGCAGAGCTACGAACACCAAGACTGTTTCGGCTCTGTTTTTTGCATCAAATTCACTCTTATATAGCTGATAATCTCGGCTCTTTAAAAGAAATTATTTTCGCTTCATTTTATTATAAAAAGGCTAGGAACCTTGATGTTATCAGGTTCCTAGCCTTTATTTAAGTATTACCCCACAGACCCTTCCATATAGATTTTTGAATTACACACTAGTTTAAACTAAAACAAACAAGGAAAAACTTACCATTTAATCATAAAATTAGCTCATATGAATATATTAGAATGTAAAATAGACTGGTCAAAATCTGGTCAAAAAAGAGGACTAATACAGGTAGTCCTCTTTTTTGTTATTTTGATATTCTAAATCATTTTTTATTGGATTATTCCCTTGTTCGATGTAGACTCAAATCAATCTCTTTACTTGCTAACATCCTTTATTTTACCTTGACCTGTTGATAATAGACAGTTAAATCTTGATTTAAAGTGGGGCAATTAATCAAGAAAACAGGGTTCTAAGCCTCATTTGTTAGCTTGTTCTCTTAGTAATATTCCTCGTGAAGAATCGGGACGATTGTTTGGTCAATAAACAATATCTCACTTGCATCGAAAGAATATTTCTTGAACAACTGCATATCAACTTCTTCAATACCTACATTCCAGTTAATGTCTGAACCTGAGGTAAAATCTTGTACTGGTATGAACATGAACTTATCTTTGGATAGGTGAATAGATGTCACTGCTTGAAGTAATAAAAATCTGTAAAAACGTGTTCGTAAATACTTCAGATAATTAATTGCTTCGGTTTCGGTATCAGCAGAAAATAGCACTAGGTATGAATCTGTAACTACTTCATTAGGTTTAATAACTCTGTTAGTAGAAATCACCTTAAACATACCATTTTTGTTCGGTTCACCTGCATGTTCGCTAGTCAGTGAGCTACTAATGACTTTATACTTTCCAACCATATCCTGTCCTTTAGTGATATCTTCCAGTGGAACAAAGCCTACCCCACCACTAGAGATTACTTTTATTGAATTTCTGGAATCCTGCACTTCTTCCCCTCGAATTTTCGTTGGAAGCCCAAATGGGTTACGTGATATAACAAAGTCACCAACACTAGCGTGTTCCCCAATTTTGTGAATTGCAGAAATGGCTTCATTATATCGCACAAACACTGGAAACTCGTTCATTTTTCGCTCTTGTGTATTTGATACACCATCATGTTGATTAGTATACTGTGTCAATCCATTATATTTCTTATCCCACAAGAAATAGCTAACACCGCCACCAATACTGGTGTTTGGGAATATTTCTTTCCCATTTACTATATCCACCATCACCTTCAAGCTAGAGCTGTTAAGCATAAAGTCACGGTACTTATCTAACCCTTTACCACCTGCAAACCACTTCGAAGGAGTAATCATCGAAACATAGCGTTCTGATAACTTAACAGAGGTTTCTACAAATAGATTATATAGCGGTGTAGCACTAGCTCCTGAACCTCCATCTTTCTCCTGATAAGGTGGGTTACCAATTATCACATCAAATTTCACGTTTTTATAAACTCCTTTCAAATTCGTTAAACCGTCATTGATTGAACGTTTCATACTCGTAACTAATTCACTTGAGTATTCAACATTTACCTTCCATGCGTTATAACCAATCAAAGTCCTCTTCGTTATCGTCTTAGCCATTGGAGTTTTAGAAATGACAAAAATTTGCTCTGATAATACTTTTTCCCATATTGCCTCTGAATCTACCCTTCCAGCATTAATATCGCTTTGTTTAAGGAGCTGAACATAGTACATACTCGTTGCTGCATATAAAGGATATAGCCCTGTTTTTGAGTTTATCTCAAGAATCTTTCTATTTTCCTTAAAAATATCATCTGTACAGTCAGTTTTCCTCCATCGCACGATTGGTTGACCGTTCTCCGTAGAATTTTGGTATTCTTCATCAAAGAAGGAAAGTCCACCGATAGTGTTACCAAGGTGCATATTAACAACTCGCCATGGAGTCAATACGGTTTCCTTGTCTGGATTTTTAAAAGTGCTAAATAATTCACCTATTTTCCTAGTACGTTCAATAACATCTAACTCATCATAAGACTTTGCACGTCTACGGATTATGCGTCCTGCCTCCACAAAAACGTCTGCATCATAGTACTCAATAAACTCTCTGAATCGCCCTTTACTTAACCCCTCTGGCATGAACTCATTCCATGAAGCCTCATCAACCAAATTAAGAAACATCTCAATAGTAACGTCATCTTTAATATCAATGTCCATCCCATAAATCATCATAGGTATGCGAATAGAAACGCCCCTCAAAATGGAAATCATTTTATTTCGCTGCTCTCGAAGCCTCTTTGCCCTATCTATTGCTTCCTGTTCCTCTTTGGTACGTTGACGTTTTGGTTTCTTTTCTGCCCTCGAAGCTTTTTCATACTCCTCTTCACTCATACCGTTATCTGAAACAATGAAGTCTTTCACTTTGGTTGGTTTACTTGAGCCAACAATTTTTTTAAGGTCTTCAAATTTGGTAAGATCAGCTTGGTCTAAATTTAATAGGTTGTCATTGTAAAGAGAGCTGTCTTCAAAGCCAGTCCGTACAGCTTTTTCTGCATAAGCCTTCTTCAGTGCCGTAAGCATTCGGTCAACGCTAAATTCTTTCATCACATTCCCCTGTTTACCAAGGATAGGTAAGAAATTTAGCATGCGCTCTAGTTTTTTCTTTTGCTCTGAACTATTAACCTTTCCCTTCTTGCTAGTTAGTCCGACACTTCCACTCATAATTTTTAAAGCACGGTCAGGTGCAAAATCAAAGATGTAGCAGTTTTTCTTAATTCCAAGCTCTGCATGGTTAAAAGGTGTCTGTGCACGGAACGCTGCCTGCAGATAAGATGTAGGACTTTCTGTGTTTGAAAGGAAAAATACCCCTGTCCACTCTGGAACATTAACTCCTGTTGTAAGCTTGCGAACTGTTAAGGTTATCGTCTTAGACTTAGCTGGATTACCAATAGCTTTACGCACCAATTCTAAATCTGAATCACTAGCATGCTCACTGTCACCTGTCTTGACTACGTTTGCAATATTGTAATCTTTGAATATAGGGTGCGTTTCGAGCACTCTTTCAAAAGCATTTGCCTCTTTAACCCCCGGCATCAGCCATAAAGTATGCCGTAAGTTTTCTCTAAACTCTGGTTTTGAGAAAGGAAAATTAGTCTTTTCATCGTTTGTAGTAATATAATCAAGAAACTTGCGTACGTCACCTTCATGAAGCAACTTTGTTTCATCATCTTCCTTAACCCTAAAGAATTCTCGGAAGTTAAATGCCTTATTTTCATCGAAATAATCAAATTTATTTGGTATTTCAAAGGTGAACATAGATACTTTCGGTAAACCTTCGTATGGGTTAGGTTCATTGGGATGCTCTACTGACCATTTCTCCTTAGCTTCTTGCTCCATAGTATAATCCCAAGTGAAAATATTATCCTCATCATACTTATCGAAAAGGTTAAATGGTGTACCCGAAAGCTCTAAGACCTTGGTATGCTCTTTCCGCAACTTAGCCTTTACGTTATTAGCTAATTCCGTTTCGTTTCCTTCGTGAGCTTCATCAATAATAATAAAATCCCAGTCAATCGCTAAGAATTCATAGTTTTTATCCCCTGCTTTTCCACCTGCCCACTCAGAACCGCGTAAGTCCTGAATACTTGCAAAATAGATGAAAGGTTTTTCGGTATCAACAAGGTTTTGAATCTTTTCTCCATCTTGTTTTGAACCATAGATGTACGAACCATCTGTGAAGATTTTTTTGAAATCCGTAAACCAACCATCACTTACAACAGGTCGATGAGTCATGATAAGAACTTTTTTGTATTGGCTCTCTTTAATCACTTGAAGAGAAGAAAGCGTCTTACCAAAACGCATCTTGGCATTCCAAAGCATCTCATCTTTCGTTTTGAATACAGTCTTAGTCTGCTCAATAGCATCTTTTTGTTCTGGTCTAAAATTAATTTTGAACTCGTCAAAGTCATCTTTTTCTGAGTCAAGACTACCTTTACCATCTTTAACCGCTTGGATTGCTTTCTTGGCAACGTCAACTGTTACACTGAACCACTCATTAGGCTTCCCTGTGTCATCTTCGCCAATCGTTTGAGGATTATAGCCCGAACGCTTTAATACTTCATGCACGTCATGGTCACGGAAAAATTGGTTCTTCTTATTAACAGCCAATTGCGCCCAATGAAGGACAAAAGGTACCCCCGCTGTTGTCATGTACTGCTTTATTCTTCTACTTGCATACTCTCTTAAATACTCGCTATTAGGAGTAAAGTCTGCCTCATAATTCTCTGGTACTGATGCATCCCCAATCTTTTCCAGTCCTTGGTACATTTTCCATGTGCCGTCAGCATCCTTGGCACTCTGGATGTAAATAAGTTTACGGTCAAAGGTGTTATAGGTGATAACAAACATCTCATCCGTAATTTCTTCCTTTGGGTTTAACGATTTATCCCCAGACAGATTGCGTGCAAAGACTCTTAGCAAGGTATCAAGAGTAACTAAAGATTCGACCGCCTCTGAAACAGGTATAATTCCATTTTCATGTGCTGCAACATTTCCATATTTTCTCAACTTATGAAATAAGTCAGCTATCGTAGGAGTAATATTATTTCTGACCCTAAGCTCGCGAAGTACATCAACATACTTCATACTTTGCTGGTCAATACCCACATTTGAAGCAATCTTCCGTGCTGCTACCTCCGAATAACGTCTAGTTCCAATAGCAACTTCATTAGGTATTTGATTAACGGTTACACGGTACGTGTTAATTGCATCTACTAAATTAGGAATCCCAAGGAAGTGTTCTAGCTTAGAACCATATTTAGGTAAGTAATCGAAGTATTTAGCTTTAGATTTCAACGCTGTCGTCATCAATTTCCTCCATCTCTTCCTTATAAACCTCAGTTATCGGCATCGCTACATAACGTAATATTGGATCATTTGAAACTTCTTCATCGACCTCGTCATCAAATGAAAACAAATCGAGCTGTTCAAATACAGGCAGAGCTGAGTATGCCTCTCCAAACTCTCGTGTTACCCCTGAATAAATATCCTCCAAAGAATATTCAGTTCGATTTACAGTGATTTTTTTCTGTCCTTTTCTTAGCGTCTTAGGTGTCCACTCACTAAAAATAATCGGATTATCATCTGGTGTTCGTTTTGTAAGAAAATCTCCCTGTTTGATATTCCTAGAAATCAAAGTCTTTGCACTGTCTTGGACTTTCCTTTTCATTGCGGTACCATGTTTTTTCGATTGTTCTCTGTACAAATCGTTGAATACTTGAAACATGTTCATTACACAGGTCTGAGCATTGTCTTCGAGTAACTCCACGCCATATAGAGTTGAAAGCGCCAGTAAGGAGTAATTTTCATACTGTTCTAGGGACTCATTATATTCACGAGCAACCATTGCCATTTTTCTAGTCAAAACCTCAACTAAGAAAGCACCTTCTCCAGCTGAAGGCTCTAAGAAAGTCGTCTGCAGCTCCTCGCAAGCCTCTTTTATGCCTGGCAAATCCAACATATCTTTGACAGTTCTTTGCGGTGTAAATACCTCACCGTGCTTCTGGACACGTTTTTTACTTTTGATTAGTCGTCCTTGTTCCTCTTCAACCATCACCATATCTTCAACCACTAAAAATCACCCATCTTCCCAACACAAATAACCGAAACGGATGCTACGAATCGGTTATCACTTTCATATATGGGCTTTTGGGCAGACTGCTGGCTAGTACTGTGATTGCGTGTCATCATGCCCTTTTCCTCCTTACAAGTCAAGATTTTTACTTGAAAAAACTCGACAATTTCTAATTATGCTTATGTTCAATTTTAACACATTTTTGTTTTTTCCTCTATCTCAAAATAAAGAACAAAATATAGCTTAACTGGAGAATTATAGAGTTTGCCTCTTGCAACACAGGGGAGTTAGCGAAGATGTTCGTCTGTCCTATTTTATTTTTATGAACATGAAAAAAGACCACCAAACTAGGCAGTCTTTGACTTATTATTATTTACTTTTAGCTATTCCCATTAAATTTTACCACTCGTCCCTTTTTCGCCCTCTTTAGATTTAGCCGAGGGTCGTGTGGTAAAAGCTCATTATTGTCTTAACGTGGTCAAAAACCTCTTTCCTACGTTTATTTGATAACCCATACTGACGAAACACCTCTTTCATTATCGCAATCATTTGCTCATTAGATAACTTTTCATCATACCCATCAATGAAGTTCTCTAATGACTGACTATCTAAAGCTTTCTTTATTTCAAAGAACAAGTCATAAACAGGTTTATCTTGCTTCTTCAGCCAGTGAACATAGCCCTCCCTGTGCTCTTTTTCCCGTTCACCTGTTACTCCTTGCTGTTTAGGTAATCACAGAATGTTGACCGACTGACTTCTATACCTGTATCTTCTTATATTCTCGATAAAGACTTCTTAATGGTGAGTCCTTCTTGATAATACTTCAGCCCAGCCTGTAAAACTTCGTCTGGAAACCTCTTTCGATGTTCTGTCTTGTTCGCTGAAAAACTCTTGTACTCATCATCAAAGCTGAGTGTAAATACCACAACAAGATGTTCGTACGATAGTCTGACCAGAAAACTGACTTCCTTGTCGTTTGTACCCAAATTTTCATATGAAGTAGATAAAAGAACTGTATACCTGGAAAAGACGTCTTCTTTTACGAAGTCAATGCACAATAGACGTAGAATAGGCTATCTTCTTCGACAGTTAGTGAACCTATATCGTCTGCTAATAGGATATCCGACTTTAAATCTAAATATTTTTCCTCTGATTTTTTAATTTCCCTCTTGAAATAATCTATTGTAATTTGTTTATCTGAATTGTTTGCAATTAACCCCTGCAGAACTTCTCTAGCTTGTTCAACATCCCGTATTACCATGGAAATCACTAGGTATCAAACTGAGTCATACGAAGACAAAAACATAAAAATTGACCTGTTAAAGGGTCACTGAATAACATATAAAATCAATAAAACGGAGTCAGACACGGAGTCAAAAAACGCTGAGAGTAAAAAATATACAGTCCCATAGGTAAAGTGCCACAGGACTGTATATTTTTTTATTTCAGATTACCTGAAATGATTCCATTTACTTTTTATCTCATTTTTCCCTACTAGTTAGTATCAAATACTCTCCTATTTTCTCAATAAACTATTTTGGGTTACATGGTATCTGAAACAGCTAAAACCTTGTCATTACAGCAAAAAATCACTTTATCTCCGTTTCATTTCAGATACATTTCACTTAAGCGGATTCCCAAAAAATAAAAGAAAAAGAAACCCCTAGTTAGCCTATGCTTTCTAATGATTCCTCTCGAAACACGGTCAAAAAACAACGGGGTAGGGTAGTTAATAAAAAGATAGAAAAACCATTATTCAATGACTTTCTCAAATATTTCGTTGTAATCAGTTACCTTTCCGTTCTTAAATACCACAGAATAATCTTTTTTTCCATTTTCAAGTAACCTAAGTGGAATATCTTTACCGACTTGCTCTGACACCGCATTACTGACTCCTGTTAGATTAGCTAATAAATCTGATAAAGATTGAGCATCAGTCGGAATCTCTGTATCAGTATTTATCGTTATTCCCTTATCTTCATTTACAAGTTTCCAAGTAGGTGGTATAGCCGCGTATGTTTTTATGAACGTATCAATTTTTTTATCTACAGTTTGTCTTGATATTGTATCGTTTTTCTTTTCTACCTTACCAATTGGACTCTCATCTTTCGTAGTCCTATAAAGAGTGGCTGTTGATAAGTGTTCATCCAAATTTACCAACACAGTTAATTTATCTTTTTCACCGTCAATAGGCATGAACGTTATATTGCTTATTCCCGTGGTTTCCTTTAATTCTGGAATCGCTTTAACTAATTCATCTTTTGATATCATGATTGAACGAAATGTAGTTGAATCAAATTTTTTATGTCTTAGAGTATACTTAAAATCCACCATTTCACCATTTTTTTGTAGTTCTATTACTCTGTCTTTAGTTATTTTAAAATTATAGTCTACAGGAATTTTCTCAGCAGTTCCTGACCAATATCCATAGAAATCTTTATCTTTATTTCTACAACCTGATAATTGAATAACCAGTATAGTTCCTATAACCAAAAATATACCTGTTTTTAAATAATTCTTTTTCATCATAAAGCTCCTCTTTTAAAGCATTTAATCAACAATGTAAGAACCCAATTTTTAAAGCTCTTTAAAAACAATTTCCATCAATTATTATAACATTATTTTTCTCATCTATATTAGTATTTTATTTACAGGGAATCAAAAAAACTCCTTAGTAAGCTTACACCTTTAGGAGTTCCTGTTTGGACGGTATACATAATACATTTAAATCAATTTAACATTAACACCTCAGTATATGGTATCTCTACATATACACGGTCTTTCTTTGGATAGTACTCGACATTTATATTGATAGCACTTCCATTGTCTAACGTAGCTTTAGCCCGGTATGTGTTATCTCCATTTTCATGAGTAATCGTCACATCATCACATGACCTATTTAAGTTGTACTGTTCTTGTAAAATCTGTGTCACCAATGGTTTAGATGACTTCTCTAATCCAGATGTACCTGTCATTTTTGAAAAAATGATACCTATAATAGCCAAGACAACGATACCTATAATGACAAACTTCTTGTTCATATTTACTTTATTCAACTTTTTATCTCCTATCTCCAAAATAATTTGCTCTTATCCCTCTTATCAGTACATTGACATCCCTAAAAGTACACCAAAGATTGCTCCAGCTACCCCTGCTATCATCAAAATCGTACCCATTTTCTCATCTTTTTCTCGATATAAGTAGCCCATAATAACAGCAACAGCACCAAATACAACAGGAATAAATGCTAACGATACTACCATAGAAATCCAACCAATAATCAAATACAGCTTCCCTGTCTCTTGTCCATGTACGATTTGTTCCTTCATTTCACTAAATGTCTGCTCAGTACTTTTCTTTACTTCGTCTGCTCCAGTTGTCTCATCTGTTTCTTGTAATGCTCCGCAAAACTGGCAATACTTACTTTCATCTGTTATTTCTTTACCACATTTTCTACAATACATGTCTTCTCCTCCTAAAATCATTCAATTGCTTAATAGTTAACTGTTTACTTTATTAAACACATCAGAAAACAGCTCGTTTATTGGTACACTTAATATCTCAGAAAGCATTTTCATTTGATAGGGTTTAGGAATCGTTCTCCCTGTTTGCCACGAACTTACACATTGCTGTGTAACATTCATTTTTTTTGCTAACTCCGTTTGAGAAAGTCCTTTTTCTTTTCTGTATCGGCTGAGATTACTTACTTTTTTCATGATTCTCCCCTCCTGTTTTATTATATACAACAATATGATGTATTTCAACTCATAAAATATAAAAACTTCAAATACCATTACAAATACAACAACTTGTTGTACTATACTGAGATGGGGGTGTATTAATGAAACAGAAACAATATGCAAAGGTCATTAGAGAAAAGCGAAAAGCTCTCGGGTGGACACAAAAAGAATTAGCTGAAAAAATCTTCTCTACACAACAGGCAGTAGCAAGATGGGAAAATTCTGTAACAGAGCCTAACCTCGATAGCTTAACAGCTCTTTCTAGAGCCCTAGGAACCCCTGTAAGCCATTTTCTAGACAATGTTGTCGTAGATTATGAGGAAGAGTTTTTGGCTCTCTATCGTTCTCTTAGCACTGAAGATGCAGTTCGAACAATTGACTATATGAAGCTATTAAAAAGGCAAGAAAATGAACGCAATCAGCTATTGAAAGATTGAAAAATAAATAACCCACCGAACTTTAACGGTGGGTGTATTGAGATGAAATAAGATTAAGAGCTATGGATAACCTGTCTAGTTTAATACAATTGGGTCTTTTCTCTTCCTTACTCTCCGTCCATCATCTCTTGTTACACTTGTAAATTGATAAAGAGGAACTAATTCAACACCAGATGCTATCAATTCTTTTATTACTTCATCTATCCCTGCTCCTTTTGCTAGGTAGACTAAAAAACTACTGCTTGCTTTCACATTGTATAGTTTCTTAATATCCTTAGAAGCTCGTTCAAGAGTGAATCCTTGTTTAACAAAGTAGCCTCTGTTTTCTTTTAAAGCATTTTCCACGCTGTTATTCCCAACATTACGTAGACGTTCACAAACAGTGTTAATAAGTTCTTTCTCTGTCATTAGATATGTCCCTTGCCACGATAAGTCCTGTAAAACTTCATGTGCCTCATCTAAAATCAATTGTTTTTCCTTGCTGAGTTCTGACCGAAAATTTTGAGGAAATACTCTTTTAGCCTCTTTTTCGTTAAAACATATCTTAACCCATTCATAAGAAAAATATTGATATGTAAAATGAACTTTTTTCAGAAGTGGAAGGATATCTTCATTCAATTTTTGAATCACAGAAGTTGCATTAAAAACGTCTAATCGATAGACATTGCTTCTCTTATGATTAAAGTTTCCTAACGCTTTCTCTTCCTTTAACCTATTTAGGTATTCGAGCATCTTCAAAGGAACATCTTCATCATCTAATTTTTTTATCAATCCTATAAATGTCATAAATGATAGTAACTTATTCCATTTATCTATGTCATAAGTTTTACCATAGTAAGAACTCATTTTTTTAGCTAGTTGTTCTCCTGATAAAATACAAGTCACACTTTCCTTACTATCATCAAAAAAATTAACATCAGAAAGCAAGGCATCATAGACACGTCGCATTTCCTCTAGATAATTATTTATTGTCCTGAAAAGCTTGTCTTCCATAGATTCAAGAGTGTCAAAAAGTACTTTTGATTCCTCTTTCAATTTTCGAAAATGTGTAGGATACAGGTCTAGATTCTCTAATAGCCAATTAAATGTTTCTACCCGACTATCTTTCTCTAGAATTAACATCACAACCCCAATAAAATTTTCACTGATACCACAATTACTGGAATGACAATAAAAAATGGAATGCCCAGTTTTACTGGTAAAAATACTAGCAGATGGATTATGGTCGTCGTGAAACAGACATCTTAAGTTTTTACTTGACTTAAGTAATTTATTCATATCAATGGTTAACAATCTTTCATAAATCTCATTAAAAGACATGTCGGAGGAATCAAACAGGCAGTCTTTAAACCACTGTTTCATTTCTTCTTTGTCGTCATTTTTTATCAACTTAACAAAATCAGTTTCATTGACTAGTTCATACTCTCTCCCTGAATCACTTTGACAATTTTTAGAACATGTCATGGTAAAATCAATCGGAAGCTCAGTAATATCTAACATGTTGTCTTCATTAATTATTATCACTGCATCTGACTTATATCCTCCAAAAAACATTCTATTCGAAGCATTTACATTGTCATCACACCCGGGTATGATTTTTTTCAAGTATTCGTAAACAGCAATCATTTTACTATAGTCAGTAATTGCTTCTTTTAATAGAAAGACAATCTTGAATTTTTCTAGATTTTCAGAGTACCGAATACTTTTTTGTATCGCAAACGCAGAATTATGAACTAAATTGATAGATAAAGCCTTTTCTATGCTTAAGTATCTACTATCATCTTTACTTAAATCTACTACCTTCCCCTTCTCATCTTTAACAGTGTTATCGACATCCAGAATAATTACTCTAGTTTCTAAAAACTCTTCACTTTTGTTGCCTTTATTCTTTGTCTTACTTGGAATAAATGATTGTGATGAATTTAGTATCTCTACAAACTCATCTCTTGTAACTTCTCTGTAGTTATCTAAACATCTTTTTCGTATTCTCTTTTTTTCATCCTCTATAACTGGTTTCTCTAATAGTCTTTCTTTATCTACATTAATTGGAATATTAATCATTGGTGTTTCCATTTGTGTTTCCTCCTTATAAAATTCTGTTAAAGACTAAAACATACAGATAATAAACACAAACTCTTTATTACTATATGTTTTAGTCTTATTTGTTTACTCAACCTTTATACTGTTCCATGAAACTATCAATATCAGATTTTTTGAATCTAATGACCGTATCAATTTTTATAACAGGTAACCCGTATTGAGAAACATATTTTCTAATCGTTCCTACTGATACACCTAGATATTCACTTGCCTGCTGATAGTCCATATACTCTAGAGTAACACCAGAAATAATGTCTTCTAGCATAGGCTTTAGCACTGTAATTATCTCTTTCACTTGTTGTTCAACTTGTATAGAAACAATGCTATCAATGATTTGTAGAGACATATTTCCCCCTCCTTTCGTGATTACTTGAACAAATTTTCTAAGAATCATCTTCGTATTATTTGATCAAAATAAAAGTATTTTGTTGTTATTAACCGATTAATCAAATAAAAAATGATTATCAGTTCATCGACATACACATAATACCTCGATACAAAAGGGGTGTCAATATGTTGTGTGAATTTATTTACAACACCCCCTTTTTGAGGTATACTAATTTTAGGAGGTGTGGTCAATATGATAAAGCGTCCACCAATAAATTATTTAGAACGAAAAAAGATACTCGGAACAAAAATAAAAGCTATAAGAAAGAGTAAAAAATTAACACAACCAGCATTTGGTCTTATGATTAACAATGGTCAATTGATTGACAAAAAAACTATCTACGAATGGGAAAAGGGAACCTATTTACCAATACCAGAGCGATTATCCCGAATTGCTGATTTGGGAAATATGAGTATAGAGGAGTTAGTTTGTGGCAATGTAGAAGAATATATTTTGGGAATTATTCTTTATAGAGATAGCATTGTACTAGATGGTATAACATTTCCAGATAAAAACCTGTTCCAGCATCTTCGTCAACAGTTCCCACCAGTACACTCTAATTTAGATACATGGCTGGATAGATATTCCAAATTAGAACCAGAGATGCAAGAATTTATTGCTAACAAGACTTGTAATAAAGTTAAAAATGAAAAAATTAGTCTTTTCAATATCTTAAAAATAGAAGAATTATTCATCAATGCTATTATAGAAGAATTTGACAATAACATTCTTCTGCTCACTAGCAGTATAGAGGAACAACTAGAAGAAATGATAGATGAAGGGATACATAGTCAAGTGGAAGACATGAATTATCCCGAAGAAGCTGTAAACGAAATTATTGATAATATAAACAAGCTAAAACAAACGATTTCATCAATTGGGAAAAAATACACTAAGAAAAAAATGAAGGGAGGTGATACCATCTAGTGGTAAGTACTCCTTGTAAACTAAGAGGAGATGATTTCATGGCAAAAATATCAAAGTACAAAAAGAAAAACGGTCAAGTGGCGTGGATGTATAAAGGACACATTGCCACCGATCCACGAACTGGTGAAAAAATAAATACTACGAGAAGAGGTTTTAGTAGCAAACAAGAAGCTCAAAAAGATTATGACGAGTACAGACATCAAATATTATACGGTGTTAAAAAGAAAGCACCTGATATGACATTTGAAGACCTGTATAATGAATGGATAACTCATCAGCGTACCAGTGTTAAAGCTTCAACAATCGCAATCTCAGTAAGATACGCAAATAATCAAATACTTCCAGCATTTGGTAAGCTTAAACTATCGAATATCTCTGTCCCATATTGTCAAAAAGTGGTAGATGAATGGCACAGTAAATATGAAAGTTACGATTATATGAGAAAACAGACTGCACAAATTTTACGCTACGGGGTTGCAATGCAATATATTGACAATAATCCTATGGAAAAAACACTTCTTCCACGAAAAAAAGAGTATGAGAAAAATCGTAAATTTTACTCAAAAGAGGAGCTTAATAATTTACTGGATGCTTTTAAAGATTTTGGTAACATGAAACAATACGCCTTCTTCAGATTATTGGCATACACAGGTATGAGAAAGAGTGAAGTACTCGCTTTACAGTGGAAAGACATAGACACGTTTAATAAAGAACTACATGTCAATAAAACTCTTGCTGTAGATGAATTTGGTAAAGTTATAATTCAATCTCCGAAAACAAGAGCTTCTAGACGAGTTATCTCTTTAGATACTGAGACTCTTTCTATCCTCAACAACTGGAAATTACAGCAAAAAGAAGAGTATTTAAAACTTGGATACAATACTAGCTCTAAAGAGCAACATGTTTTTACAACAGTTAAAAACACTCTATACATTCCAAACACTGTTAATGATTGGTTAAGATATATTTTGAAAAAATATAACTTGCCTCGTATTACACCTCATGGGTTTAGACATACACATGCTAGTTTATTATTAGAAGCAGGAGAATCTGTCAAGGTAGTTCAACAACGATTAGGGCATGAAAATAGTAAAGTGACATTAGACATCTATGCACATATTACAAATAATGCACCTAAGAAAACAGGTCAAGACTTTGCTGATATGATGGCTCATCAGTAAAAGAGCTGGTCAAAAGCTGGTCATTTCTAGTATATAGACAAAATAAAAAAGCTAGAACCCTTATATACCAAGGATTCTAGCTCCTATAACAAGTTTATCCTACACTGCCTTCCATCTCATAACTGATCAATCGATTGAGTTCGACTGCATATTCCATTGGAAGTTCTTTGGTGAATGGTTCAACAAAGCCCATGACGATCATTTCAGTTGCTTCAGATTCGGTCAGGCCTCGGCTCATCAGATAGTAGAGTTGTTCTTCTGAGATTTTTGAGACTTTGGCTTCGTGTTCTAAAGAGACTTGGCTGTTGTGGATCTCATTGAATGGGATCGTATCGGATTTCGACCATTCGTCCATGATGATCGTGTCACATTCGATATGAGAGATCGAACCCGCACTGTTTTTGGCAAAGGTTACTTGTCCTCGATAGTTTACTTCTCCGCCGTCTTTTGAAATTGATTTAGAGACGATAGAGCTAGATGTATTTGGTGCATTGTGGATCATTTTTGCACCCGTATCTTGGATTTGGTTTGCTCCTGCAAAGGCGATGGAGAGCATGGTGCCTCGTGCACCTTTTCCATCTAAGTAAACACTTGGGTATTTCATCGTTGTTTTTGCACCTAGGTTTCCGTCGATCCATTCAACGGTTGCGCCTTCGTATGCTTTTGCTCGTTTGGTTACTAAGTTGTACACATTGTCTGACCAGTTTTGGATCGTTGTGTAACGGCAATACGCATCTTTTCTTGTAAAGATTTCTACGATGGCGGCATGCAGGCTGTTACTTGAATAAGTAGGTGCCGTACAACCTTCGACATAGTGGATGCTTGCTCCTTCGTCAACAATGATCAGCGTACGTTCGAATTGCCCCGTGTTTTCCGCATTGATCCGGAAGTACGTTTGTAATGGAACATCGACTTTGACGGCTTTTGGCACGTAAATAAAGGTCCCACCTGACCATACGGCTGAATTCAGCGCTGCTAATTTGTTGTCGGTTGGCGGTACAAGTTTTGAAAAGTACTCTTTGAATAATTCAGGGTATTCTTTCAAAGCAGAGTCAGTGTCAGTAAAGACGATTCCTAACTTTTCGAATTCATCTTTCATATTATGGTACACGACTTCTGATTCATATTGTGCGGAAGCACCGGCTAGATAAGCTCGTTCAGCTTCTGGTATACCAATCTTTTCAAATGTATCTTTGATTTTTTCTGGTACGTCTTCCCAGTCACGAGCGGGTTTGTCACTTGGTTTTTGGTAATATTTGATGGCATCGAAATCGATGTCTGAAAGGTCGGGGCCCCATGTTTGCATTGGCATTTTGTTAAATGTTTCTAGAGATTTCAGACGGAATTCAAGCATCCATTCTGGTTCGCCTTTGATTCTTGACATCTCACGGATCACTTCTTCTGTCAAGCCTTCTCCTGTACTGAAAACCGGTTCGACATCATCGTGAAACCCGAATTTATATTCTTCTAATTCTGGTACGCCCATGTTCTCACTCCTCTTCCTTGTGGTAATGATGGAAAGCTGCGGTACCATCGTTTTCCATTGCTTTTCCTAGTGCTTTCCAGGCAAGTGTCGCACATTTGATCCGAGCGGGAAATTTAGCTACACCACCAAGCATAGCAGCATCGCCTAATTGGTCGGGATCTTTGACTTCTTTTCCTTGGACAAGCTGTAGAAAGTCTACAGTTAAATGTTCTGCTTCTTCTATTGATTTTCCGATGACGGCGTCTGTCATCATCGAGGCACTTGCCGTACTGATGGAGCAGCCACTGCCGTCAAAGGCGATATTTTTGATGATTCCGTCTTTTACATCGACTTGCAATTCGATCACATCTCCACATGTGGGGTTGTTCAATTCGATCTTGCTTGTCGAGTCAGTCAAGCTTCCACGATGATGCGGATGGGAAGAATGATCCAAGATCACTTGACGGTATAAATTGTCTAATTTAGATAGTCCCATGTTGGAAAAACTCCTTTGTTGCCATGATTGCTTCAACTAAACGGTCGGCGTCTTGCGTTGTGTTGTAGAAATAAAAGCTCGCGCGAGCAGTCGCTGATACTTCAAGGTACTTCAATAGCGGTTGCGCACAATGATGACCTGCTCTGACGGCTACCCCTTCCATGTCTAAAGCTGTCGCGACATCATGGGGATGTAACCCATCCAAATTGAATGCAACGACTCCTGTCCGAAAATTCGGGTCTTGTGGACCATAAACAGTCAATCCATCAATTGCTTGTAATTTTGGCAACACATAAGCGGCTAGTTCTTCTTCATATCGATGGATATTGTCCATACCGAGTTTTTGCAAATAATCGATTGCATGGCCTAATGCGATAGCGCCGGCGATATTTGGTGTCCCTGCTTCGAATTTCCAAGGTAGTTCTTTCCATGTACTGTCGTATAATTCGACAAAATCGATCATTTCGCCACCAAATTCAACAGGTTCCATTTCTTCTAACCATTTTCGTTTACCATATAAAACACCAATACCTGTTGGTCCGCACATTTTGTGTCCGCTGAAAGCAAAGAAATCACAGTCTAGTGCTTGGACATCAATGGCCATGTGCGGGGCAGATTGAGCACCATCTACTACGATGACCCCGCCGTTTTCATGGACAAGTTCAGCTAATTCTTGAACAGGATTGAAGACACCTAAGACATTGGATACATGAGCAATGGAGACGATTTTGGTTTTGTCCGTAATCTTTTTCGCTGCATCCTCCATATCCAGGAAGCCTTCTTCTGTTAGTTCGATATATTTCAAGACAGCACCTGTTCGTTTTGCCAACTGCTGCCACGGGATAACATTAGAATGATGTTCCATGTAAGAGAGCACTATCTCGTCTCCTGCTTTGATATAGCGGTCGCCGAAGGTTCTGGCTACCCAATTCAAGCTTGTCGTCGTACCACGAGTAAACAGCACTTCTGCTGTTTCTTTTGCATGGATGAACGCCCGTACTTTTTCTCTTGCTTGTTCATAATCATGGGTCGCGCGTTCTGCTAACGTATGGACACCGCGATGAACATTGGCGTTATCGTGTTCGTAATAGTACGCTAATGCCTGGAGTACTTGTTTTGGCTTTTGGGTCGTCGCTGCATTATCCAGATAAACTAAAGGTTCATCATTGACGTCTTGAAATAAGATAGGAAAATCATTGCGTAGCTTTTTAGCATCGATCATCCATTCAACTTCCCTTCGATTACTTCGACTAATTCTTTCCGAACTTGTTCTACAGGGATTGCTGTTAAGACAGAACCGAGGAATCCTCGAATCACTAAGCGCTCTGCTTCTTCTTTATGCAATCCTCTACTCATCAGATAGTACATTTCTTCTGGATCAACTCGTCCTACACTGGCAGCATGTCCAGCAGTTACTTCGTTTTCATCGATCAAAAGAATAGGATTCGCATCACCACGTGCTTTATCAGAAAGCATCAAGACACGACTTTCTTGTTGGGCATCTGCACCTTTTGCCCCTTTCAAGATGTGGCCGATACCATTAAAGGTCAATGTTCCTTTTTCTCGGATCACTCCGTGTTGCAAAATATGCCCGATCGTATGAGGGGCTTTATTGGTTACTCGTGTATCGATTCCTTGGATTTGTCTGCCCGAGCTGATTGCCACGATTTTGACTTCTGCGTGTGCACCTTCTCCTGCTAAATCTGAGTCAAAGTCAGCGATCACATGACCGTCATTCATGACACCAATTGCCCAGTCGACAGAAGCATCTCGTAAAATGTGCCCACGGCGATTCATATAAGAAGTAATATTTTCTCCTAATTGATCTACGGCTGAATATTTGATTTTTGAACCAGCTTTAGCGATGACTTCCACGATGATATTACCTGATGATTTTGCTACTTGTTCTTTGGTTGTCTGGAAACGTTCCAGATAAGAAAATTCACTATGTTCATCTGCCACGATCAACACATGCTTGAAGAAGTGCTCATCGGATGCGCCATCTTGAATGAATAAGGACTCGAGTGGTTCATCGATCACGACATTTTTAGGCACATACAGGAAAATACCGCTGTTCATAAAAGCTACATGGAGTGCAGTCAATTGGTCTTCGTTCATGTTTACTGCTTTTTTCATATAATATTCTTGGACTAGTTCTGGATATTCGATCATTGCAGTGAACAAGTCGGTAAAAATGACTCCTTTTTCTGCTAATTCCACAGGCAGTTGTTCAAAAATCGTCCATGAACCTTGTTGGACAAGCACAGGATTGTCTTTCATTGCATCAAATGCCGGAATCGTGCCTGTTTCACTGATGGTTTGTGTTTCTTTCACATCAAATAACGACCAGCGATGGAATTTCACCCGATCGATATGCGGCAATGGCAGTTCATCTGCTTTCGCTAGTGCGTCTTGACGGAAGGTTCTCATCCAATCAGGTTCGCCTTTACTTAAAGAAAAATCATTTACCGCGTCAAGATAATCGAGCCAGTTTTTTTCTTTCATTCTTGCTCCCCCTTACGCTTCTTCTTCTTTATAGTCGATTCCTAATTCTTTACTGATACCAGCGTAGCCTTCTGCTTCCAGACGTTTAGCTAGGTCAGCATTCCCTGTCATGACTACTCGGCCTTCCATCATGATGTGAACGACATCAGGTGTGATATAGTTCAATAATCGTTGATAGTGGGTGATGATCAATGCACCGAAATTGTCTCCGCGCATTTCATTTACTCCTTTAGCAACGACTTTCAAAGCATCGATATCCAGACCTGAATCGATTTCGTCTAAAATTGCAAATGTAGGTTCTAACATCAACAATTGCAGGATCTCATTCCGTTTCTTTTCTCCGCCAGAAAAACCTTCGTTCAGATAACGTTCAGCCATTTCTTCTGGCATATTTAGTAAAGCCATTTTTTCATCTAACTTTTTCAAAAATGCCATAACAGAAATTTTGTCGTTTTCATCACGTTTCGCATTGATCGCTGCACGCATGAATTCCGCATTCGTGATACCTGGTATCTCACTTGGATATTGCATAGCTAAAAATAAGCCAAGTCGCGCACGTTCATCTACTTCCAAGTCTAAAACATTTTTCCCGTCAAACAAAATTTCGCCTTCTGTTACTTCATAGTTTGGATTGCCCATGATAGCGGCAGATAAGGTAGATTTTCCTGTGCCGTTAGGTCCCATGATGGCATGGATTTCTCCGGTTTTCATTGTTAGGTTTACGCCTTTAAGGATTTCTTTTTCCTCGATCGACACATGTAGATTTTTTATTTCTAAGACAGACATGCATTATACCCCCAAATTCTCTTTCGTTCTCACTCATTTTAGACTAATTGAGAATGAAGCGCAATGACCTTCCTTACTAAAATCAAATATCTTTTATTTATTATTAAACAATTTTGATTTCTAAATTAGAATAGGTATAAAAAAGATGAGAAATAAGCCATTACAGACTTATTTCTCATCTTTTTTGTTCCATACCTTATTTTGCATCAGCCTTTACTGGTTTAACAGAGCCGCCCCATTTGTCTGTGATCCATTCTTGGACTTCTTTGCGGTGAAGCACTTCAATCAGTTTTTTGATTTTGTCACTGTCTTCATCACCTTTACGAGTCGCAATAATATTCACGTAAGGAGAGTTGTCCTTTTCAAGCAATACGGCATCTTCTAATGGATTCAACCCTGCGCCGTAAGCGAAGTTTGCGTTGATTGCAACTAGGTCACCTTCATCATTTTGGTACGTAGAAGCTAAAAGTGATGGGTCGATCGTATGGTTGAACTTCAAGTTCTTAGGGTTTTCTTCAATATCATCGAATGTTGCTGTTTCCAGATCTACTCCATCTTTGACTTTGACTAAGCCAGCATCTTGTAGAATTGTGATGATGCGTCCCCAGTCTGATTCAGAATTTGAAGTAATGATTGTTGCACCATCTTTTAATTCGGAAACATCTTTGACTTTTTTAGAGTACAAGCCCATTGGTTCGATGTGGACAGCACCGGCATTGACAAAGTCATATCCTTTTTCTTTGATTTCTTTGTTCAAATAAGGAATATGCTGGAAGTAATTGGCATCAATGTCGCCTTCTTCCAAAGATTGGTTCGGTAATACATAGTCATCGAATTTGACGATTTCAAGATCGATTCCTTCATCTTTCAATAATGGTTTCACATGTTCCAAAATCTCTGCGTGCGGTGTCGGTGAAGCGCCGACTTTCAATGTCGTGTCGTCTGCTTTATTTGCTGAATCTTTGCTGTCGCTGTTGTTACCGCATGCTGCTAATCCTACAGTCAGCAAAAGCGCTGCTGCAAATCCAAAAATTTTCTTTTTCATATCCTACATCCCCCTATATCCTATTATCTTTTGTCTGTTTTCTTAGTTAAGAAATCACCGATTCCTTGAACGATAAATACGATTAGTAAAATAATTAAAGTCGCAACGAATGTCACTGTTAGATTACCACGCTGGTAGCCTTCCTGCCAAGCAAGACCTCCAAGTCCACCTGCGCCGATCGCGCCGGCCATCGCAGTAAATCCGATCATCGAGATCGTTGTAACTGTTAATCCAGAAATCAATGCGGGAATACTTTCAGGTATCAAGACCTTCCAGATGATTTCCCAGTAACTTGCTCCCATTGCATCTGCTGCTTCCAGTACACCAGGGCTGACTTCACGAAAAGCAATCTCTACTAGACGGGCATAAAATGGTGCTGCGGATAAAACAAGAGCTGGAATGGCTGCTTGCGCACCTAGCATAGTGCCTACGATTGCTTTAGTAAATGGAATGATCAAAACCATCAGGATCATAAATGGCGTTGACCGGAAAATATTACTGATGATCGATACGATTCCATAAATGATTCGAGCATACGGTTTGTTTTTGCGTCCAATAGAGTAAAGGATCAATCCCAAAACTAATCCGATGATCGTCACTAAGACCATTGAGATTAATGTCATATATAGTGTATCAAGGATAGCCTGATTCATCGTTTCCGGGTTGATTTGTTTAAAATCTAGATATGTTTCTGAAAAGCTTTTATCCACGATGGATCACCTCAATTCCTACTCCTTGTTCTTTGATGAACACTTCTGCTTGATCTAATTCTTTGGTTTCACCAGTCATCAAGACAGTCAATGAACCAAAGGAACCTTCTTTCACTTGTTTGATCTTTCCATACACAACGTTGACATCGATGTTATAGCGTCGAATCGCTTGGGAAATGACTGGCTCGTTGGCATTTCTTTCGCTAAAGGTCAAAGTTGCCAAACGGCCGCTTGGATTTTCTTTGATGAGTTCAGCTAATAGTTCTGTCGAATCAGCTTCTGGTTCGATGTCTTGTTGTACAAAGCGTTTGGTTACTTCTTTTTTCGGTTGTCTGAAGACAGTCAATACGTCTCCTTCTTCTACGACTTTCCCCAACTCCATCACAGCGACTTTGTTGCAGATTTTGCGGATCACATTCATTTCATGTGTGATCAAGACGATGGTCAAATTCAATTTCTTATTGATCGCTAACAATAAGTCTAATACTTCTTCTGTTGTTTGCGGGTCCAATGCGCTAGTAGCCTCATCACAAAGCAGGATCTCAGGATCATTTGCCAATGCTCGTGCGATACCGACGCGTTGTTTCTGTCCGCCGGAAAGTTGTGAAGGATATGCTTGTCCGCGTCCTTCTAACCCGACTAAACGCAACAGTTCTTCTGCCCGTTCTTTACGTTTGCTCTTTGGTACGCCAGCTAATTCCAGCGGCAGCTGGATATTTTCAAGTACAGTTCTTGACCATAACAGGTTGAAATGCTGGAAGATCATACCGATTTTCTTTCGGAATGTACGTAATTCTTTGTTTTTTAATTTTGTAATATCTTGATCGTTTACGATCACTTCGCCGCTCGTGGGAAGCTCAAGTCCATTCAGGAGACGGACTAATGTACTTTTTCCTGCGCCAGAATAGCCGACGATTCCATAAATATCCCCTTTTTCAACGTTTAGTGAAACGTCATTGACGGCTTGGATGTTTCCGTTTTTCCCATTGAATGTCTTTTTGACATTCGTTAGTTGGATTAATGACATGCCATTCACATCTTTCTCTTATGATTTTTCAAACAAAAAAGCCTTCGCCCTCTTGCCTTAAGCAAAAGGACGAAAGCTTGAACTTCCGTGTTACCACCTTGATTTACCGTTACTTCGCAATAACAGCCTCTTCCAGTACTTGGACTTAGCTTCTTTCCGTATACTGTCGCGCTGTAACGGGCACTCCCGTAGTAAGTTTGCTTACGCTCGCTTACTCTGCTCTAAGACCATCTTCCATCTCATTTTCGTTACCCATTTTCAGCAAACAGGGCTCTCTTCAAACGTCCGTGACATGTACTCTTCTTTTCAAAGCTTTCTCGTTTCATATAGGATTGCTTATGATTATAGCAACTGGAAGAATCAGTGTCAACTTTTTTCAAGTGATTTTCTGATTTTATAATTCGTCAAATTCTTTTGGATCAACATCTTTGAAACTTAAGATCCACGCATTCATTTCATCTGAATCATTCAAGATATTGATATCTTCACCGATTTTATCATTAACAGAAGAAACTGTACCCGTTAGCGGGCTGGCAAATTCATTGACCGCTTTTTCCGCTTCAACTTCGATCAGAGGTTCATCTTTTTTTAGCGATTGTCCTGCTTTTGGCAGATTGGCAAACGTGATGTCTCCAAGTTCTTCTTGCGCTTCATTTGTCAAACCAACACAGTATTCTTTTCCATTAAATAAGATCCAAAGGTTGTCCTTTTTCTTCAAATGCTTGCCTGCCATTTTATATCAGTTCTCCTTCATAAATTTTTTCATTGAATCCAATTGCAACAAGCTGGTCCTCTCGTAAGATCAGTGGTCGCTTGATCAGCATACCATCTGTCGATAAGACTTGGCTCGCTTTTGAAGCCGTAAACTCGCCTACTTGATCTTTCAGTCCAAGTTCCCGATATTTCATCCCGCTTGTGTTGAATAGGCGACGGATTGGTACTTGACTCGTTTCTAGCCAAGTCTCAATCGTTGAGGCCTTCGGTACTTCTTTGATCATATCAACGGTTTGATAACTAACGCCATGCTGGTCTAACCACGCTTTGGCTTTTTTGCATGTTGAACATTTCGGGTACCAGTAAAAGGTGTACAATTTTCTTACCTCCTTGAAGATCTTGCAGGTGCTTCATTTTGGTATCTCATCGATAATATCAACCCGATACCGATCATGTTCCCTAAAATCGAGGATCCTCCCTGACTAATGAAAGGCAATGGGATCCCTGTTAAAGGAAGTAATCCGATATTTGCTCCAATATTCTCAAAGACATGGAACAGCAGCATCATGATCAAACCGCTTGCGATATAGGCGTAAAATTCATTATTCGTATCGAAACACACCCGAATCATACGATAGATTAAAATAAAATACAAGAAAATGACGAATGCACCACCGATAAAGCCGAAGTTTTCACCGATAACGGTAAAAATCATATCGGACTCACGAACAGGCACATAGATATTGCTTACGTTGAATCCTTTACCAAACAAGCCACCGGTACCAATTGCCAAAAGTCCTTGGGCCGGCTGATAACTCATTCCTGACGTATCATGGAAAGGGTCCAGCCATGAATCAATACGTGCAAACTGATAAGATTTGAATCCAACTTTATAAAGCAAGTCTCTTCCGCCTTCAGTCGTAACCAAGAAGATCGTTCCTGCTCCAACGACTACTGCCAAGATTACTACAGGTGCGATGATGCGCCAAGAGATTCCAGACATCAGGAAAATCCCGCCAAAGATCGCAAGAAAGACAAGCATCGTTCCAAAGTCATCTTGGGCCATGATCAATGCTAAAACCGGTATTGTCACGATCAAGAGCTTCCCAATCAGCCAAAAGTCCGATTTCATCGTCCGTTCTTTTACTTGCGTATTATGTTTAGTTACGATCAGTGCCATCATCAAGATGTACGCAATCTTCATCAACTCTGCTGGCTGGAAAGTAAACGCACCGAATCGAAACCAGTTTTTAGACCCTGTTGAAGCAGCTAAATTCTGATCATAGAATTTGAGCAAGAGTCCCATTACCACTAACCCCAAACCATAAAGGTAAGGAGTCAGTTTCCAGATCCATTTGGAATTCAAATGCATGATGACAACGATTGCTGCCGCTCCAACTAAATACCAGACAACTTGCATCCCTACGCCTTTCAAGACTGCTGGATTGTTCGGATCATGGCTAAGTGCTACATATAATGAGAGCAGACCAATCAAACATAACAGAAAGACTGGTAAAATCACGCCATAATCAATACGATTATCGTTCGAAGCTTTTAATTTTTTTTCCATGTTTCATCCCTTTTCTTAAAAACCATACTGCTGATTATTATAGCGGTCCAGTTAGATAATGGAAAGTCTTTCCATAGACATTTGGGAAAAATTAACTTTCCGTTTGTGCAGTTGCTTGAGCAAATGCAGTACAAAAGCCTACTGCTTATCTTTAGTGTATCATAGAACTTTTTTTGATACATGCAATTATCTACCAGCTGAGATTCTCCTCGCTGTGAGAAGTTTCTGTGCTTTCATTGTATCGAAGGATCTCTTCGGCAATCTCTAGCAGCTGATCAGAAACCAGATTGGTTCGTTGGATGAAATAAAAATATCGATGGAAATTCAACGGAGTCATTGGCACATTTTCTGGAACAGAGCGCTTAGACAAAATCGAGCGACCGATTCCTTCCTTCAGCAACGCAACAATTACATCGTTACTTTTCACGATCATCTTCTTATCTTGGATATTCATCTCTTCAAAATAACGCTGCGTGTAATGAAAAACACCAGAGTTTGCTTCTCTTACAAGCCACAATTTGCTTTTTGGGTCCCCAGCGATGACTAGCTGGTCTTCCATCAAAGAGTATCTTTGTACGCCGGAAGTCTCTAATGGCTTTTCGATAAAACCAAAATCGGATTCATGTTTCGCTACTTGTTCTAATGATTCATGAGAATTCGTGATTTCGATCTCAAAATGCACTTTAGGAAACCTTTTGATCAGATGTTTCATCAACTGAGGCAAAAGATAGACAGCAAAGGTGTGGGAAGCAACGATCCGACATACTTCTTCTTCATTTTGTTCATTGAGCAATTTTTGCTGAGTTTCTTCCCATTCTTCTAACAAAACCAGTGTCCGTTCATATAATAAGTCGGCTTGCTTAGTTGGAAGCATCTCTTTTCTTCCGTTACGTTGAAAAAGATCGATATTCAATTCCCGCTCCAACTGTTTGATTTGATTCGAGACTGCTGGTTGAGATAAAAACAGTACTTCTGCTGCTCTGGAAAAATTTCTTGTTTCATATACTGCTCGAAAAGTCGTTAATAACTTAAACATGGCACCACTTCCATAACTTTTTATGATAATTACTATAAAAACTATTTGATTTAAATATACAAAAAACCATCTATAATAGAAATGTACAACAAAACAGTTGCTGATCCAACTAGTAACTTAGATGAAGACAATCAGCTGTCTGCTTGCTCGTAATCATACATTCCTATTCATTTTACAATGTATTCGTTCATCTTGGTACTAAAATCTATTAAATAAAAAGGAGAATATTATATATGAAGAACTTTTTGAAAATTATTCCGATCCCGATCTGCGGGTTGATCCTTGGGTTAGCTTCCCTTGGAAATCTGTTTAAAGACTATCACCATGTTGCTTTAGGCAATCTAACTGGCGGTATCTCTATGATTCTTATGATATTCATTTTTGTTAAATTGTTTATCTTATTCGAACACACGAAACAAACGTTGCATGATCCAATCATCGCCTCCGTTTCACCAACTTTTACGATGTCACTCATGGTTATTTGTACTTATTTTGTTTCATATGAAAGTATTGCACCAATTGTCAAATTCATTTGGCTGTGCGCTGTTATCTTCCAAGTGATCCTTGTCTTTTATTTCAATTATCACCATGTTATCAAAGCTGATCTTTCAATTGAAGCAATTTATCCAAGCTGGTTTATCATTTACGTTGGATTTGGGGTCATCACTGTAACTGCCGGGAACTTCTTCCCACTTATTGGAAAAATTTTCTTTTGGATTTCATTGATCTGCTATGCGTTCTTATTGCCGATCATCATCAAACGTGTCTTTTTCGTAAGAAATATGGCTCATCCGACACGTCCGCTGATTACGATCGTTGCAGCACCTGGTTCTCTTTGCCTAACAGGTTATCTTAAAAACTTTGCTGAACCTAATTTTTATCTTGTCGTAGCATTGTTCGCTTTATCTCAAGTATTGTATTTCGTTGTGCTGTCTATGCTTCCACGTTTGTTCAAGCTTCGTTTTTATCCAAGCTATGCAGCCTTTACATTCCCGCTTGTTATCTCTGCAACAGCTATATTTACTACTGTTCATTACTTCAACAGTTTAGGTATCTATAGTAGCGTATTGGATTTCTTAAAAGTTGCGGAATGTCTGTTTGCAAGTGTAGTTGTCTTCTACGTTCTTGCTCATTACGTACGTTTCTTAATTAAAGAACATAGCAAACATGGAAAATTTGTTTCTAAAAAAATCGCTTAATAATCGATTCAATAGGTTGTGAAAAAGCTGTTCTGCATCAAGTAATAAGAACGGCCAAACAAAAACAGCTGTTCATGTTTTTGTACTGGTTGGGCTTATTACCGCAGATGCAAGCTTTTGAACACCGTTTACCAAGAGGTCGTAAAAGAAGTGGTCAGCTTCAAGAAATAAGAAGGAATTTACGAAAATTGCTTCTCAAATTTTTGTGAAATTTCGGCTTATTTCCGTAGAAGCTACTTCTGGAACACCGTTTATTCGAAACAAGAGGTCGTACAAGACTTTTGTCACGACCTCTTGTTCTTTTGTCAAAATACTGGTTTAGTGCTACTATGTTCGAGTATGCTTTTAGTATTTATTGACGAAAGGAACCGATCAAATGAAATCATTGTCACATCCAATAAAATCTGTAAAGGATTCAGCGGTCCGCGAAATCTTACCCGGTTTACTGCTTTCTTTTGCCATCGCTGCCTTCAGCAGGCTTCTTGCTATTTATCTGCCACAGTTAGGTGGAGCGACTATTGCTATTTTATTGGGTATTTTATTAGGAAATACTTTTTTTAAACAGCCTGTTCTAGCAATCGGCACAAAATTTGCTGAAAGCAAACTATTAGAATTCTCTGTTTTTTTACTAGGTGCAACTGTCACAGCTCAAACGATTGCTCAAATTGGTGTAAAAGGAATTGTTTTTGTGTTACTGCAAATGTCAGTCACTATCATCGGTGCTTACTTGATTGGTAAAAAACTGCAATTCAGCGATACTTCTTCTTTGATGATGGCTGGAGGAAACGCTGTTTGTGGTTCTTCTGCTATTGCTTCAATCGCCCCTTCCATCCATGCGAAAGAGGAAGAAAAAGGACAGATCATCACACTAGTCAATCTACTGGGTACTGTGATGATGTTGACTCTCCCTTTTCTTGGATTACAGTTGTTTGGTGGAAATCTCATTGAAAAAAGTGCACTTTTGGGTGGTACACTCCAATCTGTTGGTCAAGTAGTCGCTGGGGCAAGCTTACTTGACAATTCTGTTGTCGAATTCGCCATGCTATTTAAGATTCTACGTATTATGATGCTCGTTGTTGTTGTCTATCTGTTTGAAAAATTCATGCACAAGAAACAACCAGCTCTGTTTGAAACGCCAACTGATACGCAGAAAAAACGAAAATTACCGCTTCCTTGGTATGTATTAGGGTTTGTGATCTTTTGTTTGGTCAACAGCTTGTTTTCTTTACCTGTAGTTATTGACCAATCGGCACATTTTATCAGCAGCTGGTTTGAGATCACTGCTTTAGCGGCAATTGGTCTGCGTTTAGACTTTGCAAAATTCATGAAAGAAGGTACACGCTTCTTATCTTATGGATTAGCTGTCGGGCTTCTCCAAACAGTGATGGCTTTACTATTTATTTGGCTGATCAAAGTTTAGAATGAACATGAAAAAACAGTTGTGATTCTCGCATGGAACAATGTCCGAATCACAACTGTTTTTAATTTTGCAGATATCCTTCTAACAACAACAATTGGCGTTTGATTTCAACCCCATCTATTGCGTTTCCCATATATCCTGTCAGTTTTCCATTTTGCCCGATCACTCGATGACAAGGAATAACGATTGGCAATGGATTGGTTCGATTTGCCTGCCCAATCGCTCGCACAGCTTTCGGACTATCAACAGCAACGGCTACTTCTTTATACGTTCGGATTTCTCCATAAGGAATGGTCGACAAAGCTTTCCAGACATTTTGCTGAAAAGGCGTACCTCTCTTTATAGATAAAGGAACATCAAATTCTTTTCTTTTTCCCGCAAAATATTCTTCAAACTGTTCTTGTGTGCGCGTTAAAATTCGCTGATTCGCTGATTCGCTTTCTGAAATTGGCTGAAAAGATACAGCAGTCAATCCGGATTCATCTGCATCTAACCATAAAAAGCCGATAGGTGTGTGTATTTTCATTTTGTTTGCTCCTAGTCAATAGACTGGAACTTCCTCCTTTTTCTCTATCCAAAACTACTTGCCAACTAATAAAAATTGTTCTTAAAAGTTTGATAAACCGAGGAAACATGGTAAACTAAATACGTTAGTTTACAAAAAGAATACCTGTTCTTTTACGTAAAATCAAATTTTAAAGGTGTTATTTAAGGTTTATTAAATTTTGAATGTAAACCATATATAAACATACGATTGAAAGGATAGAAACGATGAAAGTATCAATTGTTGTCCCATGTTTTAATGAAGAAAAAACTGTTCCTCTTTTTTTTGATGAGGTTGAAAAATTCAAAGGTGCCCATGAGTTCGAATATTTGTTTATTGACGACGGATCAAAAGACGGTACGTTAGCAGCAATCAAGAAGCTAGCCTCAGCTTATCCTTATGTCCGCTTTGTCTCATTTTCCAGAAATTTTGGGAAAGAAGCGGCTCTGTACGCTGGATTGCAAGCTTCTACAGGAGATTTAGTGACCGTGATGGATGTTGATCTGCAAGATCCGCCCGAACTGCTTCCTGAGATGATCAACCGGATCACTACTTCTGATATCGATTGTGTCGGCACCCGGCGTTCGACTCGTGAAGGCGAGCCTGCGATACGCAGTTTCTTTGCGAAAAAATTCTACCAGTTGATCAATAAAATCAGCGATACAGAAATGGTCGATGGCGCTCGTGATTTCCGCTTGATGACTCGTCAAATGGTGGATGCCGTCCTAGAATTAACAGAATACAACCGATTTTCAAAAGGATTATTTAGCTGGGTCGGATTTAAAACAGAATATATTTCTTATGAAAACCGCGAACGTGTGGCTGGCGAAACATCTTGGTCCTTCTGGAAATTATTCAACTACTCGATTGATGGTATCGTGAACTTCTCGGATGCACCGTTAACGATTGCTTCATTTATCGGCGCTTTGTCTTGTGTCGGTTCTGGTATTGCAATTTTGTTCATTATTTTGCGGGCATTGTTGTTTGGTGATCCTACATCAGGATGGCCTTCCATGGTCTCGATCTTCCTGTTCATTGGTGGAATCCAATTGTTATGTCTTGGAATCATCGGGAAATATATTGGGAAAATCTTCTTAGAAACGAAACAGCGTCCTGTTTATATCATAAGAGAAACAGAAAAAGTGAAGCCAAATGAATTGAAGCCTCACCAATAATATACGTCAAATGAAGTAAACATTTTTTTAAATGAAAAAGGACTGTGACAAAAGTCTTGTCACAGTCCTTTTTTCCGAATAAATGGTGTTCCAGAAGTAGCTTCTTCGGAAATAAGCCGAAATTTCACAAAAATTTGAGAAGCAATTTTCGTAAATTCCTTCTTATTTCTTGAAGCTGACCACTTCTATCACAACCTCTTTCATATCTTATTACTTCTTCATTGCTGCTTTTAGTGCTGCTGCTAATGGGCTTTCTTCTGGTTCTTCTGCTTGTGCATATTTTTTCAGCAAGCGTCGTTCTTCATGTTTGGTCATTTTCTTCTTCTGCTCTTTTTTATCAAGCAATTTTTCTGTCGTTCCATCGTATTTACAACGGAAATAAGCACCGTTTTTACCTTCGATGATTTCCATTTTCCGGTGACATTGCGGGCATCGATGATTAGAGACTTTTGGATCTTTTCTTCTGCGGTAGTTGCAATCTGAATTGGTGCAGACATAGATTTTGCCGTCACGTGTGTTTTTCTCGCGCAGATTGGCCCCACATTCTGGGCATTTCTTTTGGGTAATCGAGAAATCTTGATATTCTTGTTTGCTTGATTTGATCTCATTCACCAAGCGTTTTGTTTCTTTTTCGATTCCATTCAAGAAGGTTCCTGCTTGTTTCTTTCCTGCAGCAATAGCTTCAAGGTCTTTTTCCCAGCTTTCTGTCAAATCTGGTGTTACTAAAGAGGGATTTACCAATACTAATAATTGCTTACCTTTAGGAGATACTTGCAGTCCTTGAGGGGTACGTTCCATCAGTTCAGATTTGATTAGTTTCTCGATAATCTCTGCACGCGTAGCTGGGGTTCCCAGACTGTATTTTTCCATTTGACCAAGCAAGCTTGCTTCTGACAATGGTTTAGGCGGTGCAGATAGTTCTTTTTTGATGGCGAAATCGGGATTGATTCTCATTCCTTTTTCCCATTTGACTGTTTCCGTCTCAGTTTCAGTTTCGCCTTTCCATCCTGCTTGGACGACACGATTTTGCCGAAAAATGAATCGTTCTTTACCAAATTCAACCGTAACTTTTGTTTGGCTGACTTTATGGGGTTGAGCAAACAGTCCTAAAAAACGAGAGACAATCATTTGATAGATTTTTCGCTCTTCATTACTTAATTTTTCATAACGTGCTCTGTTTTCAGTTGGCAAAAGTGCATGGTGATCGGTCACTTTACTGTCTTGGAATACTTTTGTCTGTTGGACGATGGCTCCGTTTTTCAAATACTGCTTGACCTCAGGAGCAAAGTCGCTGACTGCTTGCAATCGTTCTTTCATCGTACTTTTCATGTCATTTGTCAGATATTTGCTGTCTGTACGCGGATAAGTAACGATCTTATGGGTCTCATACAAACTTTGTACAAGACTTAATGTTTTCTTTGCAGAATAGCCATAGCGTTGATTGGCTTCTCTTTGGATCTCTGTTAAATCATAAGGCAATGGCGCAGATTCCGTTTTTAATTTTTCTTGGACTTCTGTGACAGTTCCTTTGCTTGTACTGATCAATTGAACAAGTTTTTGTGCTTCTTCTTGTGTTTTTAAAGCAAATTGATTTTTTTGAAGCATTTTGGCTTGTTCTTTTCCAGCTTGCAACGTGATCGTGAAATACGTTTGTGGACGGAACTGCTCGATTTTCTTTTCTTGGTCTCTCACTAATGCTAGTGTCGGTGTCTGCACACGGCCTGCTGATAAATTATCCGCGTACTTCACAGTTAAGGCTCTGGTCACATTCAATCCTACCAGCCAGTCCGCTTTTGCCCGGGCAAGAGCAGATTCATACAATGCATCATATTCTTTCGCAGGTCTTAGTTGCTTGAATCCAGTTTTGATTGCTTTATCTGTTTGAGAAGAGATCCATAACCGCTTCACTGGTTTATTGAAATGCACATACTCTAAGATCCAGCGAGCAACAAGTTCCCCTTCTCTTCCGGCATCTGTCGCAATGACTGCTTCTGAGACATCTTTTCGCTGAGCCAGCTGCTTGATTGCTTTTAATTGATGTCCTGTTTTAGGAAGTGGTTTGATTCCTAGTTTTTTAGGGATCATTGGCAACGTGTCCATTTGCCAGCTCTGCCATTCCTTATTCAGATCTTCCGGCATTTTCAATCCTAATAAATGACCAAGGGCCCAAGTAACGATCACCTTGGGTCCTTCATAATAATTTTTGTGCTTTTGATTAGCACCAAGCACCTTGCTTAGGTCTTTCGCAACGCTTGGTTTTTCCGCTAGAATTAGTTGTTTCATAAAATTCCTTTCTGCTTTCTACTGTGATGGGCTGATGATTTTTCAACAACGCAAGTCCCTTGTATTGCTGTAAATCATCGTCACACTCTTCACACCAGCGCTCATCTCCGTCATTCCAAAAGGCGCTGAGAAAGTTACTTTTTGCATTGATATATTCATAATTTTGATGGATTTCGTTCCATTGTTTTTCGTACGCTTGTCGTGCTTCTTCGAAAGACTCGAATGTTTCTTCTTCTTCAATATCTTCTTCCCAGTCTTCAAAAAACCACCAAGGCTCATTGTCCCCGAACATGGTAATTACTTGATACATACTCGTGCTCCTTCTTTCAGCTTTTCTAGACTCATCTTAGTCACTTTTCAAGAAAGTTGCAAGAATTTTCTCTTATAAAAGGGTCATTTAATGAACATCTTAAAATTGTTACAAATGAATCTGATTGTTTAAGGCAAAGTAGCGATAAAGTTATTGATCATCCAAAAATAGCTGTCTTCTGGATCGATTGTTGGTTCTTTTGTAAAGTATCCTAAAAAACGTAAGGAAAGATAACCGTGGATCATACTACGAAGTTCCCTGCTTCGATGAACTTTTTCTTCTTTCGTTAATTGAAAAGCCTCAAATATCTGCAAAATGATCTGATTCGTTTCATGGATTCCATCTAATAAAACAGCTTCATTGGTATGCGGTACACTGATCAGTAACTCATACACTGCTTGATTTGAAAAAGCAAAGGATCGATAAGTTTCTGCATAGATCTGCAGTGCTTCCTGACCACTTTTTCCCACAAGAGCCCGTCGCAGCTGGTCATTAAGTTCCTGCAGAAGTTTCGCTGTTAGCGCTGTTTTGACATCACGAATATTTTTGAAATGGTTATACAGCGAGGGAGCCTTGATATCCAAGCGTTTGGCTAAATGCTGAAAGGTTATTTGCTGAACATCCATCTCTTCTGCTAGTTCTCGAAAGCAGTCGATGATTTTCTCTTGAGACAGATTTCTTTTTTTCATTTCCATGTTTCCTCTCATAAAATAAATCCTTCACTCTTTCAGTTTACCACGAAAAAGAAAGAGAAAAAAGAGACTTTCATTGATAAACTACATATTGTAGTTTATAATAAAGAGCTGTAGATGAAAATTTTCAGAAAGAAGGAGTCTAATTGGCTGCAAGAATAAAGGAAAAATTATTTAGGAAAAGAGAAACTTGGGAACAAAACTTGTTTGTCTTATGGTTTGGAACATTTATGGCTGGTATCGGATTTAGTTTAGTCATGCCTTTTATGTCACTTTACATAGATACGTTAGGTAATTATAGTACGTCACAATTGAACTTTTGGAGCGGATTGACTTTTTCATCTACTTTCTTGGTGACTACGCTTATCTCTCCTTGGTGGGGAAAATTAGCCGACCAAAAAGGAAGAAAATTGATGCTGTTGCGTGCTTCATTAGGAATGGCAATCGTCATTTCTTTGATGGGTTGCGTGACTAGTGTGTATCAATTAGTCGCATTGCGTCTGCTTCAAGGGATTTTTTCTGGTTATATCAGTAATGCCACTGCCCTTGTCGCAACTGGGACGCCAAAAGAAAAAAGTGGTCAAGTTCTTGGAACCTTAGCAACTGGTTCTGTTACAGGAACATTACTTGGACCGCTTCTTGGCGGGATCTCTGCTTCAGCGTTTGGCTATCGCCCTACCTTTTTCATTACAGGGATCATCTTATTTTTCGTCTTCTTGTTGAGTCTGTTTTTCGTCCATGAAAAATTTGTCCCAGTGAAAAAAGAAAACATGGTTTCTGCCAAACAGATTTTCAAAGACTTGAAATATCCACACGTCGTCATCGGTATGTTCGTCACAACGATGATCATCCAAGCATCCAACAATTCCATTAGTCCAATCATCAGTCTGTACATTCGCCAATTGCTGCATGGACATGGGAATGTTACGTTGATCAGCGGAATCATTGCTTCGATACCTGGGATTGCCACTTTGATAGCCGCTCCAAGATTTGGTCGCTTAGGTGACAAGATTGGGAGTGAAAGAATACTTGCGATTGGTTTGGGTTTTGCGATTCTGGTTTATATCCCAATGGCATTCGTCACGAATGTTTGGCAATTAGCTGCCTTACGTTTTTTGATTGGTATCTCTGATGCTTGTCTGCTCCCTGCTGTCCAAGCATTGATCACAAAATATTCGCCTCATCAAGCTGCTGGACGGATCTTCAGTTATAACCAATCTTTCCAAGCAACTGGTAACGTAGTAGGGCCTATGATCGGCTCCAGTGTTTCCAGTGCATTTGGTTATCGTGGCGTCTTTCTTTCGACTTCTCTTCTTGTTTTGGTCAACTTCTTGCTTGTACGACACAATACACAAGAGATCCATCAGCAAGAAACTGCAGAAGAAAAAGCTTCAGGAGTCTCCATAGCTTCAGGGCACTCTCCTTCTCATAGACAATAAGCGTAAATGAAAAACACTGCTTGAACAGTTGTCACAGACTGTCCTTGCAGTGTTTTTGTTTAGGCCTGTTTTTTCAAGAACTCAGATAAGAGGAATAATCCCTTTTCCAAGGTTTCTTTTTTACAACAGTAACCTAGTCGGGCATGCTTCGGTAAATCAAAGGCACTTCCTGGTACTAATAGTACTCCTGTTTCTTCTAATAAATTGATACAAAATGTCTGGTCATCTTCTTCGATGGCTAATTTAATGAAAGAAGTAGAGACGTAATTGGGAGCGACAAGTTCAACTTTCGGTTCATTGGCTACCCATTGTTTTAAAATCACAAGGTTCTCTGTAATGATCTTTTTGTTTCGCGCCAATATTTTTTCTTTATTCTTCAATGCATGTACAGCAAGATCATCTGACAGGACTCCGCCGCAAATCATCGTGTAGTCTCGATACTTTCGAAAAACTTCTGCCAACTCAGGTCCAGTAGCTGTCCAGCCAATACGAATACCTGGAATGGAGTAGGTTTTGGATAGGGAATTGGTTGCTATACCTTTTTCATAGACATCTACGATCGACAAGAATTCACCTTTATCCGTTAAAGGCGCATATACTTCATCTATCAATACATATGCATCTACTGTACGAGCAATTTCTGCGATTTTTTCTAAAGTTTTCCGATCTAGCAATGTGCCTGTAGGATTGTTTGCACTATTCAAACAGATGATTTTTGTTTCAGGTTTGACTAAGGCTTCTAGCTGTTCTAAATCAAACTGCCAATCTTCTTCTTCCTTCAAATGAACAAAGTCAACAGCGGCACCTAAAGATTTGGGGATGTCATATAATTGCTGATAAGTAGGAAGCATCGAAACAACATGGTCTCCTGCTTCCACTAACGCGTATAGAGCTAAAAGATTAGCACCAGTCGCTCCATTCGTTTGTAAGATGTTTTCCGGATCGACGGTTTGATAAAGAGAAGCGACTTCTTGTTTGAAAACATCTGATCCTTCGATCCAGCCATAGTCCAATGGTTCGTTTTTGCGTTTTTCGAAAAATTTACTTACGCTAGTCCCATCTAAGCCAACGAGTTCGTCTAATGTCAATGCTTCGATCGAGCTTTGTGCAATATCATATACCGCTTTCTTTTCCCATTTATTTAGCCATTCTTCTACACCGAAATTTGCGATTTTCATGTTTCTTTCCCCCTTATATCTTGATCCAGCCTACAGCAAGCAACCCGATTGAAAGCAGTGCGGCCACACAAATCAGCCCAATCATTACTTTTTCTTTTCCCGTAATTTGATGTTTGGTTTCACGACAAGCGATCCAGTAGAAGCAAAAACCAGGAAGATAGGCAATACTACATAAAAGGACATAAGAAAATCCTGCTAAAATGATGCCCATCAATTCAAAAACTACAGCAATCCCACCGATCACTACTTGTTTTTTGATTCCTTCTTTTAAAGAAAACTGGACTTGATAGATCCCGACAAGTAGATAACAAATCAAAATTGCCGCTGTACATAAAGAATAGGCAAATTGATAGGCATAATCAGTAACTAAGAAAGTCAATAAGAATAGATTAGTCAAGATTGCAGTAACAACTAACGAATAAGTTGGGGCATTTTTTTTATTCGTTTTTCCCCAACCTTTCGGCAACAGACCGTCTCGAGCCATCAACATCGTTGTTTCTGCTGGGAGCATCGTCCAAGACAACCAAGAACCAATGATCGAAATAATCAAGCCGATATTGATCAGCGCTGCTCCCCAATTTCCCACGATTCCTTTTAAAATATTTGCCATAGCAGGTTGTGAAATAGTTGCTAACTCTTCTTGAGATAAGACGCCGTATGGCAAGATCGAAGCAAGGATATAGATAAACAATAAACAAAGCAGACCAATGATCGATGCTTGCTGGGCTTCTGAACGTTTCTTCGCGCGGTTGGCTAAAACACTTGCGCCTTCGATCCCTACAAAGACCCACATCATAACCATCAAACAACCTTTAATCTGCAACCAGATCGTTCCTTGCTGCCCTGTTCCATTCACTAGATTATCAGATACGTTACCCCAAAAATCAGCAGTGAATATATTCACTTTAAATGCGATAAATACAAATATTAAAAATAGGAATAATGGCACTAATTTACAGATCGTCACGATTGTATTGATGACGCTCGCTCCTTCAACTCCATTGTTTACTAATAAAGTCAGACCCCAAATAAAAATACTTGCAAATAAAATAGAAGGAACATTTTGTCCACCTTTGAATATCGGGAAAAATTCTCCCATGGCGCTCATCAGCATCGTTGCAAAAGCAACATTTCCCAGCCACGCAGACAACCAGTAACCCCAACCACTGATGAAGCCACCTAATTTACCAAATGAAGCTTCCGCGTAACCGAAAATACCACCATCTAGATCTGGACGCTTTTCTCCTAAATGATTCAGCGATAATACCAAAGCTAAAATACCAATCCCAACGATTATCCATGAAAGGATCGCTGGCCCTGGAGCTGCAGAACTAGCCAGATCACTTGTGATCCCAAACACACCGCTTCCGATTGACGAACTGACAACCAGAGCAACCAGTCCCCATTTGCTAATACCCGTCGATTTCTTTTCCATTTCCATCACCCTCACTTATAAAATTGAACAAATCACTTGCAAAAGATTCCCTTCTATTTTGCAACTGCTCTTGCTTAACAAAAAGCAACTTTATTCATATTATTGGATATTATGAACTTTTTACACAAGTATTTCAAGTATAAAATGAATAAAAATTAATTTTATTGCAAAAAAACAGCTATGCTATCCAAAAGAAAAGGTGTTTCTTTTGTTAGCCATAGCTGTTTTGATTCATTTAATATCGCTTAAACGTATTGTAAAACTTTTGTTTCTTGATATGCGTGGTCGATCAAACCACCACCCAGACATTCCATTCCATCATAAAATACAACTGCTTGTCCAGGAGTGATTGCACGTACAGGTTCGTCGAATACGACTTCTGCACGATTATCATCCAATAAGCGAACTGTCACAGGAACGTCTTGCTGACGATAACGGAATTTCGCTGTACACTTGAATTCTTTTGGCATTGGTTCATTCGTCGTAAAGTGGATTTCACTTGCATCCAAGCTTGTGGCATACAATGCAGGATGATGGAACCCTTGCCCCACATATAATGTGTTTGTCGCTAGATCTTTTCCTACAACAAACCAGGGTTCTTGCGAATCTCCTCCGCCACCGATCCCTAGTCCTTGACGTTGACCAATCGTATAATATATCAAGCCAGCATGTTGTCCTTTGACTTCACCATCAAGAGTGACCATATTTCCTTTTTTTGCTGGCAGATAGTTGCTCAAAAATTGTTTGAAGTTCTTTTCACCAATAAAGCAGATTCCCGTTGAATCTTTTTTCTTAGCAGTCGCAAGGCCTGCGCGTTCAGCAATTGCCCGTACTTCTGATTTTTCCATGCCGCCTAGAGGGAACATCGTTTTTGAAAGCTGTTCTTGTGATAATTGGCTAAGGAAGTAAGTTTGATCTTTATTATTGTCTACTCCACGAAGCATGTGGACCACGCCGTTTTCATCGCGAGTGACTTGCGCATAATGTCCAGTAGCTACATAATCGGCGCCAAGATCCATTGCATAATCCAAGAATGCTTTGAATTTGATTTCTTTGTTGCACATCACGTCTGGGTTAGGTGTACGTCCTGCGCGGTATTCGGCTAGGAAATATTCAAATACACGATCCCAATATTCTTTTTCAAAATTCACAGAGTAATAAGGAATCCCGATTTGAGCAGCTACTTTCGCTACATCCTTATAATCTTCCGTGGCCGTGCATACACCGTTTTCGTCCGTGTCATCCCAATTTTTCATGAATATTCCGATCACGTCGTATCCTTGTTCCTTTAACAAAAGTGCTGTTACAGATGAGTCGACACCGCCGCTCATCCCTACGACAACGCGTGTTTTGCTGTTGTCTGTCATGATATCACCATCATTTCAATTAGATTCTGAAACATCTACGAGTTGAAGGTCGCAACTTTTCAGTATTTTACATTATACGTCATATTTCTGAAAATTTCATCCCTTAATTATCAAGTCGTAAAAATACTGTTCTACTGGACCTATTCAGTACACAAACATGATAGTCAACCAAAAAATCACTCATCTTTTGAGCATTCGATATAAAAAATTGGCATACTCATAAAAAGGGCCAGCCTTTCGGCAATAAGGAATAATTTTATAAATTGTGAAAAACTATTTTTCAAAATTGCTTCTTATCGCTTAAAGCTGCACGTCTCATTTACAACCTTTTCTTTTTAGATGTTATGAGTTGCTCAGATAAGTGATTTTGTTTACTCTAAGAAAAAAGGGAGGCAAAAGATACATGAATTACTTTATCAGTGATATGCACTTTTTCCATGAACGCTTATTAGGAAAAAACGACTTTGCTCCGCGGCTCTTTGCAAATGTGGATGAAATGAACCAACAGTTGATCACTAGCTGGAATGCAGTAATAAAAGAAACCGACCATGTTTATCATCTAGGCGACCTTGCTATGCATCCGCAATATGAAAAAGCAAATGCAGAAATTTTGGAACTGGTCACTCAACTGCAAGGAACAATCCACTTGATCAAAGGGAACCATGACAGTCGCGCTTTTTTCCGTTATTTAGAAAAAAATGATCCTAGGCTTACTGACGGAAGTCCCAAATTTTATTTTTATGATGTAGGTGCCATCGTTAAATTCGACCATCAACAATATTACTTGACTCATTATCCGATGTTGCTCGGGCCTAACGACACTATCCGCAATCTTCATGGACATATCCATCATTACAGCGTACCTATCGAGAACGATGTCAATGTAGGCGTAGACGCACCGGAAAGAGAACTCTTAAAGGAAAAACTACCATTTGGCACTCCGTTATCTGAGCAACAAATCAAAGAAATCTATGAAGCAAAGAGGAAGTACGATAGGTCGTGAAAAAACTGCCCTATATCAAGTATTAAACAAATAAAGATAATTACTCATATTTTTCATTTGAGTAGGCTTATTGCCACAGGAACATTAGGATCAGAAATGGAGTTGTAACAAGACTTCTGTCACAACTCCATTCCATACTATTCGTCTTTTTGCTCATGGTGTTCTTTTACCAGTTTTTTCTGTAATTCTTTATCATAATTTCGGGCAGCTGACGTTAAAAATAAAACGATTCCGCATAATAAAATCCCGATTCCGGAAAACAAGAACATTTTTTCTACCCCTAAACGATCAGCTAATGGTCCTGCAAATAATAATCCAATTGGACCTGCCAGGTTCATCAAAGAGTTGAAGTTCCCTAAGACACGACCTAAAACATTCGATTCATAACTCTGCTGGATCATTGCCATCAGCAGTGTATTGAAATATGGCGTTGCACAACCTGCTCCTGCATTCAAGATAAGAAAGTACAAGAACCCTTGACTATCGTTTGGAACCAATCCGCTTGCACCGATCGTCAGGCCCATAATGATGTAGGCTATAATAATAGGTTTCATTCGGTCTTTCCATGTTCCTATAAAACTGATCAGTGCACCGCCTAAGAGCATTCCGACTGCGTAGACTACTTCCACTGCTCCCGCCTGTCCAACGGAACCACCAAAGTAATCTAGCGTCATCAATGGATACAGACTGATTGCTGGCATGAACAACAGCATCACAAATGCACCATTGATCGTTATGTACCATAACCCTTTATTATCCATCAATTGCTGCAGCCCAAATTTTGCATCTTTAAAAATAGTAAGCGGAACTTCCAATATTTCAGGAGAAACTTTTGGGATCTTCACAAAAATCAATAAGCCGACACCAAAAACTGCCCCCAATACATCTAATAAAATAAGGTAATTGACAGGAACGACTGAAAACAAAGCCGCACCTAGAGCTGGCGCAATGATGAAATTCGCTGATTGGACCATTCCTAACTGTCCATTCGTCCTTGTTATGTGAGAAGATGGAACGATTGTCGGCATAATCGACTGGATCGTTGGCATTTGGAATGTTTGTGCGACCGAACGCATAAACAAAGACACAAAAACTAGCCAAATCGGGAAGGATTCTGAAATCGTTCCGACTACTGCTAAAATAAGCGCGAAAATCGCTACAATAATATCCGTGACAATCAAAAGAGCTTTTTTATCCCAGCGATCCACTAGCGGTCCTACAAATGGGCTTAGTAAAACCATGGGAATCATTCCTAGTAAAGTAGCAAAACTCAAAATTGTCGCCGAACCGGTTTCTCTTGTCAAATACCAGATGATCGCATATTGGACGACCATACTAGTGATTCCTGACAAAAACTGTCCCGATAAAAAGAACAAATAATTTCTCTTCCAATTCGTTAAAACGACCGACTGTTCATTTTCCATAAACATCCCTCTTTTCTTTTTCATTTTGTATAGCGTTTGCACAACAATCATTATACGGGATTCTTTTTTCAAAAAATACCTTTTTCCCTAAATAACAATCGTTTCAATTTAAATTTCTTTACTTAGAAACAATAAATCAGCAAAATATTAAAAATAACAACATGTGTTAAATTTAAAAATAAAAAAGACAACTAATTTGCGTCGTCCTTACAAAGTTAGTCATCTAACAATAGGCCGTTTCAAAACTAGTTGTCTTTTTATATCCACAGATCATTCGACTTTTTCGAATAACCCACGGCTAATCATCCCATCCATCAGAAAATAAAATTTATCTTGGCTCATTTTCTGTTTTGGATCTTTGAAAATATTGACTGCTTTCAATCCATTTGCTGTAGTGATCGACATTTTCAATGTTTGAATATCTTTTGATACAGTGATTTTTAATTTGAATCCTTCTTTGCTTTGCGGCGTGGCATCTAATGGTCGGATCAATTGATAATTGCCTCCGTTTGTTTCTGTAAATCCATTATCGCGCAATGTATATCTTTTTGCATCAGGATGCAAACGATAGCTAATTGGTGCGCCCAGTACCGTTGCTGTTGTTTCAAATGCCATGATTTTCACCTCGATAAAATTAGTTTCTCTTTATTATAAAAGTTTATCCTGATTTTTACTAGGTTTTTCAGTTAAGTTCCCTAAAAAATGAAGGCGTTCTCTCAGACATCTGTTCATATAAGAATGACTTCACTAGTTATTTTTTGACAGCACGAACTAATTGATCAAGGAAATACTGGATGTCGTCTTCGGTATTTCCCAAACCAAAGCTGATACGGATGGATTCTTTTAGTATCGGTGTATCTTCTCCATACATTGCTTCTAATACGTGTGAAGGCTCGATATTTCCTGCTGTACAAGCTGAACCAGTAGAAATAGCGACCCCATTAAGATCAAGCTTCATCAGTAGCAAATCATTTGCTTCGCCAATTAAGCGAAGATTCAACACATGAGGGAGTTTATTCGTTAAATCACCATTTACTTGATAAGGGATTTCGTTTGCTTCTAATGTATCAAGAATCAATTGCTGGAATCCTTTATATTTGTTGTTACGTGCTTCACGTTCTTCAGGTGACAGCAGTTCAACTGCTTTTGCCATACCCCAGATCCCTGCTAAATTTTCTGTACCTGCACGCCGCTTTTCTTCCTGCTCCCCGCCTAAAAGCAATGCAGGGATATTTACTCCGTCTCGTTTATATAAGAAACCGACGCCTTTTGGCCCATTGATTTTATGAGCAGAGATACTTAATAAATCGATTCCTAATTCTTCTGGATGGATCGTTTGGTTTCCGTACGCTTGTACCGCATCTGTATGGAAATAAGCTGGATGATCCGCTAAAAGTTCACCGATTTCTTTGATTGGCATCAAATTTCCGATTTCATTGTTCCCGTACATCACAGAGACCAAGATCGTATCTTCTCGTAACGCTTTTTTGACCTCTTCGATCGACAGATTCCCTTTTTCATCTACAGGCAGATATGTAACGTCAAACCCCTTTGTCTCTAAATATTTCATGGTATTAAGAACAGCAGGATGTTCGATAGCTGTAGTGATTAGATGTCTGCCTTCTTTTTGACGCGAGAACGCTGTTTCTAAGATAGCTGTATTATCCCCTTCTGTTCCCCCACTGTTAAAGATGATCTCGTGAGGTTTTGCTTGCAGACTGTCTGCAATGATTTGTCTTGCTGTTTCCAATTTTTCATGCGCGTGGCGACCAAATCCATGTATGCTTGAAGGATTTCCAAACGTGTCTTGCATGATTGCCGTCATCGCTTCAATTACTTGTGGATGCATGGGGGTAGTTGCCGCATGATCCAGATAAATAGTTTTCACTTCATTCATCCCTTCCAAATTATTGCTAGGCACATTCTAGCATAAAATAGCGAACAAACCAAAGAAGAGCTCATTTTTGTCTAGAGGACGTTTCATGGGCATAGAAAAAAGGAGCTGTGACAAAAGTCTTGTCGCAGCTCCTTGAAGCTGCTCACTTCTGTCACAACTTCTTTCCCTCTTTTTTTTGTTTATTCGAATTCTTTTTCTTCCAGACGGAATAACGGACTCATCGGTGTATTTTCATGGATGCGTTTGACCGCTTCACCCATTAATTCTGAACATGTAACGATTGTTAAGTTTTCTGGATGACGATTTTCTTCTGTGAAAACAGAATCAGTGATACAAATATCTTTGATTGGTGCATTGTCTAAAATACTTTTCGCATGATCGGACAATAATCCATGTGACGCACAGGCATATACTTCTTTTGCGCCGTTTTCTTTTAATACATTTGCTGCTCGTGCAAGCGTTGCTCCTGTGTTCAAGATATCATCTACCATGATACATGTCTTTCCTTGAACATCACCGATCACATAACCACCCTCAGTTGAAGCATCATCTGCATGATCTACGATGGCTAATGTGCTGTTCAAATATTCTGAAAGACTACGTGCACGCTGAACACCGCTGTTTTTTGGCGAAACAACTACGATGTCATCTCCCGTCAGACCTAATTGACGGTAATAATGAGCAAACAACGGCATCGTAAATAAATTATCTACAGGAATATCAAAGAATCCTTGTACTTGAACCGTGTGCAGATCTAAAGTCAGTACTCGAGTTGCCCCTGCTTCTTCGATCAAGTTAGCGATCAATTTCGCAGTGATCGGTTCATGAGGTTTCGCCGTGCGGTCTTGCCTAGCATACCCATAGTAAGGCAATACGACATTGATCGTTTTCGCACTTGCTCGCTTCATTGCATCGATCATGATCAGTAGTTCCATATAGTAATCATTGACAGGTGCATTCGTTGATTGAACGATATACACATGATCCCCTCGAATACTTTCTTCGATATTGATGGAAATCTCGCCATCACTAAATTGCTTCACGACGCTTTTACCTAATTCTGTTCCGAACACTTTCGCGATTTTTTCAGCTAATGGACGGTTGCCATTCAAACTAAAAATCTTCAACGTGTCATCCTGATACTTATTACTCATGTAGTCCTCCCCAAAACTTCTCTATTCTTCGATAGTTTAACATATTTTTCCAAGATTTTCTGTTAATTTCAGCAAATTCTTAAGGAAGTGAAACTGTTCCGTTACTCCAACTGGCAGGAATGACTTTATGATAATCGCCCCAGTTGTCGTGTACTTTGTAATAACGTTCTCCTGTTTCAGTTTCAAAATAAGCGTACGCTGTCACCCAATGATTGCCATATGTACTGCCAAGTACTTTCAAAATACCAATCATCACAGGTTTGCCTTCACGTATACGTTTTGTAGCTCGCTGCCATGAACCTAGAAGAGTTGCTCGTGCACGCTCATGATTGCCATTCTTCTTTAAAAAACTAGAAATCCCTGTACTAACCTGAAAAGGAATCGTAGGAAGTCCTAGTGGTTGGATCTGGCTACGCAATGCCTTCGTCAAAACCAACGAATCAGCCGTATTTTTCTTGCGAATCTCATTTGGAAGCATCCACCCCTTACGATAGTCTTGATAATAGGCAAGGAGAACTGCTGCCGCGTAAGTACCACAAAGATAGCCTGAGGGGGTAGCCCATTTCTTATACCTCAAAAAACGTTCTTCTGGCAATCCCACCCAGCAATTTGCGAGTTCCTTTCCTGACCTTTTTTCTTCGATCAAAACGGGAATATCTTCTTTTCTGTTGATCCATCTAGATAACTCGATTGGCTCTTCATTGATCAGCTTCCATTTTTTACAAGAAAGACCCTCTTGATAAGTATATTTTGCTGGAGAATATTCTACCGGATGTCCTGATTGATCGATAATCACATAACTTTGATCTTCAAAAACCAGAGCTAAAAAAAGCAATTTACTTTTTCTTGACTGCAGCTGCTGAGTGCTGGCTAATTTTTTAATTTTTTTATCTACTTTGAAATATAAAGGTTTATCCACTACTTGATTCAGTTGGGATCGCCTCCTTTTTTTCATTATAAGTGAAGGATTGAAAAAAACAAATCAGTTTGATTGTTCGAATTTTCAATTTTTTATGTTCTATTTGTTAATTCCTTCATTTTGTAAGATAATGGGCACACGAAACAAAAAAGGAGCGATCGATGAATGAACAAAGAACGATTGAAACAAGATTTCTATGAAGCAGTCAATGAAGAATGGCAAAAAACAGCAAAAATCCCTGCAGATAAACCAGCTACAGGCGGTTTCCAAGATTTAGTTGACGGGATCGACCAACTTTTGATGGGAGAAACAGACGATCTGCTTGCCCATCCAGAAAAAGTGTCTTCAGAAAAAATGAAACATTTCCTTGCATATTATCAACTGGCAAACGATTATGACCGAAGAAATGAGTTGCATGCTCAACCGCTTCAACCTATAATCGAAAAAGTTGAATCATTGCAGTCTTTCGACGAATTGAATAAGCAATTTCCAGAATGGCTGTTGGATACATTACCATTGCCATTTAATCTGGATGTAGATGCAGATATGAAGAATGCGCAAACGAACGCCTTCTTTGCTTATCCGCCTTCTTTATTCCTTCCAGATAAGACGTATTATGCATCAGACCATCCCAACGGTGCACAACTAATAGGCGTTTTCTTTGATATGGCTGTTCAGTTATTAGAGCTTGCCGGCAAAGAAAAAAGTCAGGCAGAAGCAATCACGGAACAAGCAGTGCAATTTGATAAATTGATTGCTCCTCATGTAAAAAGTGCAGAAGAAAACGCAGATTACAGCAAAATGTATAATCCGCAATCTTTTGATACATTTATTAAATACACAGATAAACTGGACTTGAAAAAACTTGTCACGGGTTTGATTGGGACAACTCCAGATAAAGTGATCGTAACTGATCCAGTGTACTTCGATCATTTGAATGACATCCTGACAGAAGCTCATTTTCCGTTATTCAAAAGCTGGATGATCATTAAAACAGTACGTTCTCTTAGTGGTTATCTATCAGAAGAATTCCGCCAAGTCAGCGGAATCTATTCTCGCGTATTGTCTGGAACAGACGAAGCAATGCCTCAGAAAAAAGCAGCGTATTACCTTGCCTCTGGACAATTCGATCAAGTAGTTGGCGATTACTACGGAAAAAAATATTTTGGCGAAGCTGCTAAAAAAGACGTAGAACAAATGGTGAAAAAAATGATCGCCGTTTATAAAAAACGTCTAGAAGAAAATGACTGGCTTGGGGATGCAACAAAAGAAAAAGCCGTCATAAAATTAAATAACTTAGGTATCCAAGTAGGCTACCCCGATAAGATCCCAGCATTATTCGACCAGTTCAAAACAGTACCTGCAGATCAGGGTGGTACTTTGCTTTCAAATACTCTTGTTTTCAGCAAACTCACATTAAAAGATCGTTTCAGCAAATGGAACAAACCAGTGGATCGTTCAGAATGGGAAATGAGTGCTGACACGGTCAATGCTTATTATCATCCATTTCGGAATGTGATCGTCTTTCCGGCAGCGATCCTTCAAGCACCATTTTACAGTCTAGAACAATCAAGCTCTGCTAATTATGGTGGAATCGGAGCTGTTATCGCTCATGAGATTTCCCATGCATTTGATAATAACGGCGCTTTATTTGACGAATATGGCAACTTGAACAACTGGTGGACAGAAGAAGATCTTACACAATTTCAAAACAAAGCACAAGCAATGATCGAAGAATTCGATGGTCTGCCTTTTGCTGACGGAAAAGTAAACGGAAAATTAACCGTTTCGGAAAATATTGCTGATGCAGGCGGTCTAAGCTGTGCATTGGAAGCAGCAAAAACGGAATCAGATCTTTCTATCGAGGAATTCTTTGTCAATTGGGCAACGATTTGGCGTACAAAAGCAAAAAAAGAATACCAACAACTTTTACTGCAAATCGATGTCCATGCCCCTGCTAAACTCCGAGCAAACGTGCAACCAAAAAACCTTGACGAATTCTATGAAACATTTGGTATCACGGAACAAGACGCTATGTATCTAGCGCCAGAAAAAAGAGTGCGAATCTGGTAAGAGGTTGTGCCAGAAGTGGTCAGCTTCAAGAAATAAGAAGGAATTTGGGAAAATCGCTTCTCAAATTTTTGTGACATTTCGGCTTATTTTTCGAAGAAGTTACTTCTGGAATACCATGTATTAGAGGTTGTGAAAAAGCTGCTTAGTTTCAAGTAGTAAGAAAAATTTTGTGAAAATGGCTTTCCACATTTTTGCATAAATTTGACTTACTACCGAGAAACTGGCTTTTGAACACCGTTTATCGAGAGGTTGTGAAATCAGCGTCCTGACCTGAGTATTAGAGAAAAAAACGGAAAAATAGTTCCTCATATTTTGCCGTTTGTTGAGCTAATACCGAGGGTCAGCTGATTGAACACCGTTTAGTGGAGAGATTGTGAAAAAGCTGTCCTGCATCAAGTAATAAGAACAGCCAATCAAAAGCAGCAAGGAGAACCTCATCTATAAAAAGATAGAAGGAAGTGAGACATCTATTGGTCTCATTTCCTTCTATTTTTACTTTCCTCAGTCAATTGTTTTACATCATAAAAGGAGAAATTCCACTTATTTTTTTCGCTGTTTCATGACATAAACAACTACACCGATTAACAAAATTCCTCCAGCTAATGCTAGCAACGGGTTATTAAATTCTCCCGTTTTTGGGAGTCCTTGAGTGCCATTTTTTTCACTTTCTTTTGCTGTCCTATCCGGATGAGAAGGTTTTCCATTTGGTTTTCCATTTGGTGATTCATTTCCTGGATTTTCTCTTTCTGGTTTGTCATTTCCCGGGGGCACATCGGCAGTTTCTCGCACAGTGATCGCTTTTTGCTGGGTAACAGATTCTGTATGAGCAGACCATTTTTCCCCATCAAATATTTCCGAACGATAAGTGACTTCTAGCGTATATTCTCCTTTTGAAGGTGCTGAAAAAATAGCGGTATGATTAGAAAATTGAGCACTTGACTGTGTTTCAACGATTTGGATCTTTTCTGGGAAATAACGCATATCTTCAAAGACAGGCGTTCCTTGATTTGGTGTGAAAGTTGACACAAAAACTGTAAAAGGCTTCAGTTCAATGATATTTCCTTCTGCATTCTCCGCCACACCATTTGCTTCTTGTATAATAATCGGATTATTTTGTTCATTTGGTTTTGTCTGATTTGGTTCTTGTACGATTGCATACTCTGGATATTCCGAAGACGGTGAGGTTTCTCCGTCAAAAATAGCACCTACAGATAATGGAAGACCATCCACTCTTTCCTTTTCTGTTTGACGATTCCCCGGTTTAATCTGCATCAGTCCATGAACATGGATACTTCCATTTTCATAGCGCGTAACAGGCTGCTGACCTTCTTTCGAACATGTATTTAGAGACTCGATCCAATCTTTTGATATGGTATGTCCAAGAGTATTTTCTGATTGTTTCTCTCGTTCATTCCAATAGTAGTTCAACGAGTGGTAGATTTGATCTTCGTTTTGATTCAATGGGCGGATCTGCTCTCTCATCTCAAGATTCTCTGTTCGGAAAGATAAGATACCAGAAGCATGGTAGTCTGTGTTTCCTGCTGAAGAGGTATAAAGAGCCACATTATATGAACCGTTATTAAAACTTGTACTGCTATTGACGATAATATCTGTTCCGCTATTGGAATCGATTCCTTTCGCAAGATTTTCGAAAGACAAACTATTGATCAATTCATGAGGGCCCGTTAAAGAAGAACCGCCCATTTTGAATCCATTACCGTTACCTTCTCCCTCAATTCCTGGTACCCAGCCGTTTCGATAAGCAACTGAGTTTTTGATGATTACTTTTCCGATCGAACCTGTTTCATTTTTAGCAAAAAGGTCCCAACCGTCATCTGCATTATGATACGCGATACAACCGTCAAATACATTTCCTTCTCCTATTGTCAGTTTGGCCGCAAATCCATCGGCATCTTCAAATCCTGGATCGGCATTTTCAAAAGATGTACAGTTCTTGACTAAGTTATGCGCGGGCCATGCTTCGAAAGGATCATTTGAGCTACCGCTGATTTGGATTCCTGTATTTCCATTCCGATAAGCATGAATCTCTTCGATCAAATTATGATTTCCAGAAATCTGTAATCCTTTTTGCATAGCTGCACTATTTGTAATGTCAAACCCTCGTAAACCCCAGTAGTGACTGAACAGTGTCATCCCATTTCCAGTTCCTTTAAAATCAAGTACAGGACGCTTGTTTTCTGGATTTTTCTCTGCAATCAACTGAATCGGGTTTTCTCTTGTCCCGTTAACGCCTTTTGGAATCGTCAATCCTCTTTCGAAGGAATAAGTTCCAGGCGCCATGACGATTGTCTGCCCAGCATATGCGTATCTCAATGCTTGTGTCAGAGATAATGGATTTTGTCTGCTTCCGTTTCCTGCATCTGACCCTTCTGGTGTTACATAAACTGTCGAATATTTAGGTTTACGGTAGTCCACTGTATGAAGAATCTCTTTTGTTTCATAACTAGTCATCTCTACGTATTCTTCTGGCGGATAGTTTTTATCTGGCGTAAAACTGAAAGTAAATTCGTTCGTTCCTTCCATCAGTTTTGTCTGATAATCAAATTCCCGATTCGCAGTGATAGCCAAGTTTTTTGCGTTCTTAAGCACCTCTCCTGTTGCTTTATTTTTAATTGTCAATAATCCGTCAGCATTTGCTCTAAAGGACATAGTATGATCTTGGTTTCCTGAATGATTACTAGAGGTCACAGTGTAAATCGGATCAATCAAGCGAGTAGGTCTTTCTTGCCCAGGAGGATCTGTCGCAGGATCTGAGTAAGCAACTTCGATTCCTTCTACCTTGATCGTCATATTCCTTGCTGCAGCAAATCCTGCATAAATAACCGATTCATCTGAAGCGTATAATTTTTCCCAGTCATACATGATGTCAGAAGCCATTTCTTCTCCTGTTTCAGGATCGTAATAATATGCCTCTAAACCAGTATTCGTTTTTTTCATCTCTACGTCCAGTTTAGTAATCGAGTTCGTGGCCGGAAACAGATTCCCATGACCGTTTCCGAATATATTATAAGAACCTGTTTCTTTTTCCAAGAACCCTGCTGAAGTCTCTAAAGGTGTTGTTTCCACTGAGACACTCCCAGGAGCTGGCGCAGCTTGCGGATCTTCAGATGATATTCCTGTGATTGCCCGTGTCCCCAATCCAAGTCGCATCGTATATTTGCTGCCGCTCGTGTTGACCACTTCTTGTCTATCCGAGTCCCAGACATATTCGATCCGACTGCCTAGTATGGCAAATGAATTTGAATAAAATGCCTGCCCAAACAAATGATTTTTTGGTACTGCGTCTCTTACCATTAAAGCAAATCCTTCTTGGGCATTCGTATAGGTCCAAGATTCTATTTCGATCGTCGCCCGCATCCTAAAGTTGATGTCTTTGGGGATTGCTTGATAATAATAGGTCATTCCATCTGATCCGCTTGACTGGAATTTTCCGCCGTTATTCGTGGAAGAGAGCCGCACGCCGTCTTCTAATGGTTCAATGGCATACCTACTAGCACTTGTGCTTTCTCCGAAAACAACCCCTTTCCACTCTTCATTTGCTTCTTCAGATTGCTTTTTTGTCTTTTCATTTTCTGATTCTTTCATCATAGGATCATTTCCTTCTTCCGTATCCATATCTTCACTAGTTCTTGGTATTTCCTCCATTGTTGACATCCCTTCAATGTTCACGTGTGCATTTTCTTCGTTCACAGACTGTTGTTCGTTAGCAGCAACTTCAACGACAGAAATTAAAACCGGGGTACTGAGCATAAGGAGATTCATCATTAGCGCACTGTATTTTATACGTTTTTTTAACAAGTGTATTCCTCCCGTAACAAATTAGAAAGCGTTTACTTAAAGTATTACCTAATTTATTTTTACTGTCAATAAAAAACAAAATTATAATAAGTGTATTTTATAAAAAGAAAAAATATAACTTAAGTTGTTGATAATAAAGAGATTTATTAACGTAAAAAGAATAAGTTTTTTTAAAATAACGTATAAAAAAGAGCATAAAACAAAGTCGTTTGTTTTATGCTCTTCTTTTATTATTTTGTGCTTTTTATTTTATCAAATCACTTTGTTTTTTTATAAAATTTCTGCGCCTAGTGTGGACTCAAAATGTCTCAATGCCCATTCATGTCCAACGGGATCGAAACTTGCCACGGCATCTTTGAAAATATGGAGTTTGTATCCTAGATTATACGCATCGACTGCTGTATGCAACACACAGATATCTGTACATACGCCGGTCAAATAAATATCTGTGATCTGGCGTTCTCGCAAACGGATGTCTAGATCTGTTCCACTAAAAGCGGAATAATGCCGTTTGTCTATCCAATAAACATTTTCCTCTTGCTCATAGTCTTGGTATAAACTTTTTAAAGAGCCGTACAATTCCCGTCCACCCGTTCCTATCACATTATGCGGAGGAAATAAGCGGTTCTCCGGATGAAAGGAATCTTTTGGATCATGCGCATCAATGGCAAAAACGACAAAATCCTTTTGATCAATAAACTTCTTTGTATGAGCAGTCAGCTTTTTTTCAATTACTTGTCCTGCTGTCCCAGTAGTCAGCTTTCCATCCTCTGCAACAAAATCATATGTGTAGTCAATCGAGATCAATGCGTTCATCTTAGTCCTCCTTATACGAGATGTTTGACAAATTCGATCACCATTTCTGCTGATCGTTTGCCTGCGTCTTCGATAAATTCGTCAAAGCTTTGTGTCGCCGAGTGATCTGCTGTGTCGCTCATTGCACGTACGATCAAAAATGGGATATTGAACTGACGAGCTGTTTGTCCAACAGCGGCTCCTTCCATTTCGCAAGCTAATGCTTCAGGGAAATTCGTTAAGATTTCTTTGATTTTATCTGGCGAGTCGACAAATGTATCACCTGTAACGATCAATCCTTCTTTTGCGTTCAAATTCGTTGCTTTTGCTGCTTTAACCATTTCACTGCGCAAATATGTGCTTGCTTCATAATATAGAGGCATTCCTGGTAATTGTCCTGGGTTGTAGCCAAATCCTGTTGCATCTGCATCAAAATAAGCTACTTTGTCTGATATAACGATGTCACCTACTTGTAAGCCTTCACCGATTCCGCCAGCTGAACCTGTATTGATCACCATGTTCACGCCGTATTGTTGGATCAACAGACTTGTGGTAATAGATGCTAAGACTTTTCCTATACCGGAACGTACGACGATCACTTCGTGGTTACCTAATGAACCTGAAATAAATAAAGCGCCTGCGCGTTCCCATGATAATGGTTCGCTTAGGTTCTCTCTCAAAATTTTTACTTCTTCTTCCATTGCGCCGATAATACCGATTTTCATCTTTTTAATTCCTTCTTTCTATATAAATGCGATTGCTAAAAAAACCACACATAACATTAGGATAACAATAATAAGAGATTTCATCAAAAAAGAGTTCCATTTGGTCGTCTTTTCCCGTTCGCTGATCCTTGTTTTCGTGATTGGTTTATTCTTTTTGCTTTCTTTACGATAAAAGCTGGCAATCTTTTTTTCTTCTTGCTGATAAGCTGTTTCTGCTTTTCGCTGTTTTTTTAATGACTCGCTTGCTTGTGCTTGTTGTCGCTTGCGAAGTTCGCTTCGCGTAATAAGCGGTCCTTTGGCCATAAGCCGATCCCTCTACTTTCCTTTGGTCAATAGTTCCCAGTATTGAATCGCATAAATCGTCTTTGCATCACAAATCAACTGATCTTTCATCGCTTGTTGCGCCTCTTCAAGAGTTAGATGATACAACTCCAGTACTTCGTCTTCATCTTGTGCTAAAGGATTCTCGACCTTCTCTACCCCTTGTGCATGATAAATATGAAGGACTTCATTTGCAAAACCTGGTGAAAGATACATCGAAGTAAGATGGCTCAGCGACTTCGCACGATAGCCAGTTTCTTCTTCTAATTCTCTAGCTGCTGTCATTTCGGGATTTTGTCCTTCTCCTGGATCGATTTTTCCAGCTGGAATCTCCAAAATCACTTTTTCTAAAGGTTTTCGAAATTGTTTGACAAGAAGCAGACGATCTTGTTCGTCAAAAGCAATGATCCCGACACCGCCAGGATGAAATACCAGTTCTCTCTTCGAAGTTCCTCCATCTGGCAAACGAACTTCGTCTACAGCAACATCAATAATTTTTCCGCTATAGATTTCTTTGCGACTGATTGTTTTTTCTTCAAATTGCTCATTGTTCAGCATATCTTCTCCTGCTTTCTTTGTAATCATAACTGCTTTTTTTTCATTTTTCAATTTTTCTCAAAAACTCCTTATTAGTTTACCATAGATAAACCTTAGATTTTCTCTAAATATAGAAAATCCTTCTTTAGTCCGATACTCTTTATAGTAGTCCGTATGCTAAAATAAGTATGTAATCGAATAACGAAAAGAATTCAATACTCAACGATAAATGACATGGAGGGTTTATTATGATAAAACGAAATTGGCCGTGGCTTCTAGCATTGGTCTTGCTATTTCTCTTTGTCCGAAACAATAGTTTTTCTTTTGTTCTAGGACTTTTATTGATAGGTGTAGTTTTAGTTTTGTGGGGACTCTTTGGTTCGCGCAGGAAAAAGGGAAAACAAGAAGAAATTCCTGCACTGACTGACGAACTTGAAACTCACTATGAAAAAAGCGGTATGACAGCGAATGAAATTTCATTTTTTCGACAAACAATGAATCAAACAAAAAATGAGATCAATCAATTGCAAATGAATATGCAGCAGACAGCCAAACTTAAAGCAATCGATCTCCGCCATGATCCAGTCAAAGCAGCGAAAGCTTTATTCAAAGAATTGGTGAAAGAACCAAACCGACTGCATGAAGCAAGTCAGTTTCTTTATACGCATCTGCCGAATCTAGTTGATTTGACAAATAAGTATAATGAGATCAATGACCATGAGATCAAAAACAAACAGACCTATGAAAAACTAGAAGAAAGCGCGCAGATCATCGACCAGCTGTCAGCTTTAATCGCACAAGATTATCAAAAATTCGTTGCTGAGGATCTAGATGATATCGACGTAGAGATATCTGTTGCGAAACAGAGCTTAAAGCGTGATAATAAATATGAACCAGAACAAAAGGATTAACTCTTTTGTTCATAAAAGAAGACTCGGAACATTCAGATGATGTCTGGCTGTTTCGAGTACTTTTTCTAAAGTAGAGACATTCATGTAAGAATCGAGAACAGATTCAACAAGGAGGAATTTTTTATGGATCATAAACCGACTGAAACAAAAGATGTTACACCAGTTAACGATACACTTGAAGATTTATTGAACAACCCGTTTTCAACTCCAACAGATACGCTGACCACTTCACAACAAGCGGAGATTGATCAGCTCCAAGAGCAACAGACAGCTGCTCGTTTAATTGACAAACTACCGGCGGAACGCCAAGAACAAGCTAAACAGCTAGCAGCAAAAATCGATGCTAATGATGCACAGTCTGTCATCAGCTACGGATCGGCTGCCCAAGCAAAATTAAGTGAATTCTCACAATCGATGTTGAATCATGTGCAAGCACAAGATATTGGTCCTGTAGGAGATTCCTTAACTGAACTGATGTATCGTCTCCAAGAAGCCAATCCTGACGAACTGCGTGCCGGAGAAGGGAACATCTTCCAGCGTGTCTTCGGGAAGGTCAAACAATCGATCTATGAAGTGACAGCAAAATATCAAAAGATTGGTGCACAAATTGACAAGATTTCAGTGAAATTAGATAAAGAAAAAGACGGTCTGCTAAAAGATAATCTGATGTTAGAACAGCTTTACCAGAAAAACAAAGACTACTTTGATGCACTGAATATTTATATCGCTGCTGGAGAATTGAAAATGGAAGAACTTCAAACAACGATCATTCCAGAAGCGATGAAAAGAGCAGAAGAAACTGGCGATCAGATGGATGTTCAGATTGCCAATGATTACACGCAATTCCTAGATCGTCTGGATAAACGTACGCATGATCTTCGCTTAGCTAGACAGATCACGATCCAGCAAGCACCACAAATCCGTTTGATCCAAAACACAAATCAGGCCTTGGCTGAAAAGATCCAAGCATCTATCGCTACAGCCATTCCGCTGTGGAAAAACCAAGTCGTGATCGCATTGACCTTGCTTCGTCAAAAAGATGCAGTAACTGCTCAACGCCAAGTCTCTGAAACAACAAACGACTTATTGAAGAAAAATTCAGAAATGCTGAAAATCTCAGCCATCGAAACAGCGAAAGAAAATGAACGTGGAATCGTGGATATCGAGACCCTTCAAACCACTCAAAATGATTTGATCGAAACAATCCAAGAGACATTGCGTATCCAAAAAGAAGGAAAAGAAAAACGTCGTCATGCAGAAGTAGAGCTTGGACACATGGAAGAAGATCTGAAACAAAAACTGTTGGATTTAACCCAATAGATCACCTTTCGCTTGTTACTAAAACAAACGCCCAACAACAGTTTATTACAACTGTTGATGGGCGTTTTTCTTATCTTTCTTCTAACTTCTCCATTGGAGTCTATTTCTCATTCATCTTGCTGTGTCCATAGCCATAGCCAAAATAAATGATCAGTCCAATAACCATTACGATACCGAACACGATCCATGTCACAGTTTGCAGACGAAGCATCAATACAATACAAGTCAAGATGGAGACGATTGGCAATAGCGGAACGAATGGCACTTTGAATTCTCCAGCTTTTGGTTTGCCAAACATTTTTCTCAACTTCAGTAAGCCTAGACTAACAAGCATCAAATAGGCGAGCGCCATGATATTCGTTAGTTCCGCTAATACATTCAATGGGAAAAATCCGGCAAAGAATACAGCTGCCACACCAGCGGCATAAGTCGCTTTTTTCGGTGTACGATGCTTTTGATCGATTTCTGTCATAAACTTAGGAAGTAAGCCATCCTTGCTGACAGCAAACAGTAAACGAGCAAGTGAATACATCATCGAGATCGTTACCGTCAGTAGCGTTAAAATTGCCCCTACAGCGATCACCGCGCCCACTGTTCCATGTCCTACATACCTCATTGCAAAAGCCACTGGGTCATTGACTCCTAGTTCAGTATACGGAACGATTCCTGTCAAGATCAGCGTCACGATGATGTAAAGGACAGTAGCAATCAGTATCGAACCAATGATTCCTCTTGGCACATCTTTTTGCGGGTTTTTGACTTCCTCGGCTGCCATTGCAACGGCATCAAATCCCAAGAAAGCAAAAAACACAAGAGCTGCACCATCTAGCACACCGGAAAAACCAAAAGGCATGAATGGCTGCCAGTTATCAGGTTTAACGAAAAATATTCCTACAATGATAAACAACGCGATGATACCAAATTTGACATATACCATGGCATTATTCAAACGTAATGCTTTCTTGGCTTCAAGCGACACGATGTAAGTGACGAATATCACTACGAGCACCGCAATCAAGTCAATGTATGTACCATTTTCCGGATTGTACCCGCCAGTTAATGCTTGTGGAAGTTCGGCCCCTAAACTTTTCAAAAAACCTTGCATATAGCCAGACCATCCGGAAGCAACAGAGGAAACCGCTAGTAAAAATTCCCCGATCAACAACCACCCTGTCAGCCAGGCAGCAAATTCACCAAATACAACATACAGATAGGCATATGGCCCACCAATCACTGGCACTCGCGAAGCAAATTCTGCGAAACTTAGTCCAGACAAAATGACAACGATTGCAGCTAAGACAAATGAAAGTGACAGTGCTGGACCAGCATTTTGATTGGCCGCAACCCCTGTCACCACAAATATTCCCGTACCGATGATCGCACCAATTCCAAGCATGATCAAATCAGACGTTTTTAGTTCTTTTTTCATCTCACTCGTATGATTGAGATTGATCTCTTTCTTACGAAACAAATCCATTGAAGTTCCTCCCCATTTTAGGTTGGAAAACAGCGATTAAACTGTTTTCATATACCCTAAAAGGATACCACCTAAAATGACTAAAAGGCAACCAACAATAACATAAATGAGCTCTTTTTTCGTTTTTCTTTCGCCAAGGATGAAAATCCCACCTAAAGTAGAGATAATGATCCCCATTTGTGAAAGTGAGAAGCCAACAGCTAAACCAAGTGATTTGACTGTTAGAAGCATGCAGATGTTTCCTAAGCCCCATAATAATCCACAGATCATGTTTTTCCACACAAACTGATCGACTTTAACTTTACGGAAAGCAAAGAAGCTTGCGCCTAAGATCATTCCGATACTTTGAGGTAAGATAATTGACATCGCATCCAAATTCGCCCAGTTGACGATGATGGTATATACACCATAACCAATCGTAGAGAAGATCAATGCTCTAAAACCCTTACCAAAATCAAGCATTTTATTATCTGTATCTATTTTTCCTTCGTCATCTTGTCGGGCAGTCAAATACGCACCGCTTACAAGAAGAGCTAAAGCAATAATACCGTATACATAATCTTTCGTTTGTGTCCATTCATGGAAGAAAACGGCTCCCGCAATCGTATTCAAAATTAATTGAAAACCAGTAGACAATGGTAGCCCTACAGAAACACCCATGTACTTCATTCCATGGAACTGTCCATTTTGTCCAACACTCCAAGCTAAGCCGGATAAAAATCCGATCAAGAAAATCCAAGGGGTGATTACAGGACTAACAACGAAAAAGACAACTAAAGAAAACAGAAATGCACCGATCGTCATTCCTAGTGTTTGTTGATTGGCATCGCCACCAATTTTACCACTTACTAAACCAATACTACCCCATGCCAACATAGGGACTAATGCTATTAAAATTTCCATAACCAATCTCCTTTTATTTCACATGATAAGAAACTTATCAGCGAAAACGTTAACAACACAAGCACTTTTTTTCGTTTCTAACGATTTTCTAACGTTTTTCATTATAAAAATTTAAGATTGGGAAAAATAAAGTCATTGTTGTCCCTTTTCCTTCAGTTGATTCAGCCGTCAAATGGATACCTAATTTTTCGGCCAGATTTTTTGCTAAATAAAGTCCTAATCCTGTTGAATGTGTTTTGCTAAGTCGACCATTTCTCCCAGTAAATCCCTTATCAAAGATCCGTTTCAAGTCTTCCGCTGGGATACCGATCCCTGAATCTTTAACTGAAAGGCTGACTCCTTGCGCTTCCTTTTCTATGCTCACAATGATGTTTCCGTGATCCGGCGTATATTTGATGGCATTACTAAGCAATTGGTTGAAGATAAAAGCGATCCATTTAGCATCGGTCAAAACAGTATGATCCTCACCAACGATCTCGTAGCGAATATTTTTTTGGATAAAATAATTTGCCTGACTGCGTATCACAGGCTGAATGATTCCTTTTAGTCCATATTCTTGGATGAGGTAGTCCCGCGAGAAACTGTCGAGTCTTGCATAATACAAAACTTGTTCTACGTATTCATCGATTTTTGATAATTCATTTTCTAGTAATGTATACTTTTGATCGTCAATATCGAACTCGATCGAACGAACTAGCAATTTAGAAGCGGAAAGTGGCACTTTGATTTCATGGACCCATGAGTCAATATAATCTTTTTGGTCTTGTTGATTACTGATTGCTGATTGCATTACTTCTTGGTGTTCACGGATCAGCTGATTGATATATTCTTCTACCAGTTTTTCTTCTTCTGTCCTCCCACCACTCAAATAATTTTGCAAAGGGGAAGTTTTTTGTATGTCGGCTAATTTTCCCCACCATCTTCTCTTGCTCAAGTAACCACCCAGCAGATAAAAAATCAGAAAGACGCCCTCAATCAAAGCTAAATAAGCAATTGTGCTCAAATCAACTTTGATGTTTGGCGCCAGCCACATCACAAAGATCGTCAATGCAATAAAAAACAGCCATCCCAAGATCAATGTCCACTGATCTTTCAAATATTTAAAAAAATTCATCTTAACCGCTCATCCTTTCAGGGAACGATATATCCCTGTCCTACTTTTGTTTCGATATATCCTTGGATACCTGCCTGTTCGATTTTTCGGCGTAACCGATTGATGTTGACTGTCAATGTATTGTCATCTACAAATCGTTCGTCATCCCACAGTGCTCGCAGCAATTTTTCCCGACTTAAGATCTTTCCATTGTGCTTCATCAAAATAAATAATAGACGATATTCATTTTTGCTCAAATCAATGATCTCTCCGTTGATTTCCATACTTCCGTTGTCAACATTCAACGTAATGCCATTGTGGCTCATCATTTCACTAGATAATTCTGTGTAGTTGTAAGAACGGCGAAGTAATGCATTGATTTTTGCAATCAGTACATCGATTTGGAAATGTTTTGTCACAAAATCATCTGCCCCCATGTTCATAGCCATGATCATATCCATATTCGTATTCCTGCTGGAGATAAAAATGATCGGTACTTTCGATACTTCACGTATTTTTTGACACCAATAATAGCCATCCAAAACGGGAAGATTAATATCTAGTAATACAAGCTGTGGTTCTTCTCTTTCAAAGTCTGAGAACACTTGATTGAAATCGGTCGTTCCAAAGGTTTCAAATTGCCATTTCTCAAGTTCCTCCATGATCAATTGTCGAATGATCTCTTCGTCTTCGACTACCATGATTTTTGCCATAAAAAATCCCTCCATCTTTCTTCTTGCTACTACAATATCAAAGAAGCCCTTGTGAAACAAGTTGGCTTACCTGGAAAATGTCATTTTAGCAAACGTTAAAAAAAACTGGAAATATGCGATTTAATCGCGTTTGTCTCTTCCAAGCAGCTTAAATTTATTATGTTATTCTTAATAATTGGTCTATTATCTGTTATTTTTCTTTCGTTGTTTTTGTCTTTTAAATTTTCGATAACACCAATAACCGAAAAGCGTTAGCACTAGCAATATACCTAGAAGGAGTATAAGTAATCGATAAAGATGGTATTTTTTTGTCTGTTCTATCTTTGAAGAGACTTCTTCTGTAAAGGGAACTCGTCTTCCTGTCACTAGTAATCGGTGAGTGTTCACGGTGTAAGGTGTACAAGTGATAAGTGTGACTAGATCCTGCTTTTCTCTAATTGCTAATGTATTTGTTTTTGTTGGAAGGACAACAATTTTCTCAACGACTTCATAAGCGAGCATCCGACCATACACTTCAAGATAGAATCGGTCATCTTGCTCCATTTCTTCAAGATCCGTAAAGAGTTTTTTCTCAGCAATACCGCTATGGGCGGTAATCACGGAATGTGTACTCTCTCCTCCAGTTGGAAAAGAGGTGCCTTGCAGGACTGTCGCTCCTCTATCTAACAAAAGATCATTCGTTTCATCAAATAAAGGCAAGCTAACATTGATTTTCGGAATATAGATGGCTCCGATCATATGTTGTTCGTAATATTCTTTTCCTGGATTTTGGACATTTCTAACCGCTTGCTCAAAAGGATCTTTGACTTGTCCCATTCCTGGGATTACTGATGTATGAGCAAGCGTCTGATTTTTCTTTTCATGCACTGCTAATTGTTGCTCATGTTTTTCTTCTTTATCGCGTTCAAGCTGCTTTTGATAATTCTCGATCCTTCTTTGATCCAAATAATTGCTGAGAGCATCTGCTAAAAATGGATATGTAAAAACTGCAGCTCCGGCAAGAAACATCACTGCCATAAATAATTGTAATAAAAGACTGATTTGGGTTTGAGGTCTATTACCTATTTTCTTTTTCATTTTCTTCACCTTCTTATTTAAAAAAACTGCAGCAACCTTTATAAAACCGATTGCTGCAGCTTATTTTTGTTGCTTATACTTCAGACTTCATTTTAGATTTACGGTACCAGCTGTACGCTCCAATCATCAAACTTATTCCGATTAGTAAGAATGCCAAGAGCCCGTTCCCACCAGTAGCAGGAAGTGACCCGCGTTTCATATTCGGTACTCTTTCTGGCCCTGGATTTTCTACTCCTACGATCTGAATTTCTTCATTATAGCTTCCATAAGAGATGATAAATTCAGTAAAGGCTGCCTCACCTGTTGGAAGTACATAACCTTCTGGCGCCATGGTCTCTTTCATTTGATAGGTTCCATAATCTAACCCTTGAACCTCAAAGTATCCATTTCCATCTGCGACAAATTCTGTTGCTTGTCCGCTTGTTGCCCACTCAATTCTATCTGCTCCTGATTCATAAACAGCTAAAGGCGACTCCCCTTTATAAAATATTGCGTATTCAGAACGGTCTTCATTCCACAATTCGAATCTTGCATCTTTAAGCAATTCACTGCTTGATGCATCATATTTTTCAAACTTTCTTCCACCTGTTGTGACTTTCTCTGGCGGCTCTACTCCTTCTTCATAATCAAATTCATCATTTCGTCCGATTTCAATAACCGCTGTGTTGTTATGGAAATCATCCGCTTCTAGTTCTGTGGAAACCTTCAAATTATACGTGATCGTTAAATCTCCTCCACGTGCATCTGCTAATCTACCTAAAGTATCTACTTTGGCTACTCCATTTTCTTCTGTCAAAATCGTCACGACAAACCCGTTGCTTACTACTTCTACTATATAATCTTGTCCTTTTGTTAAAATCGTCTCGCCGGCTCGCACTTCTATTTCCTGATCATAATAAGTTAGACCAACTGTAGGCGTATCTGTGATTTTGTAATTTTTGATAACAGCGCTTCCGTTTTCAAGGACAGAATCGATGAAATAAGGAATAGGTGCTGTGATCGTGTAAGAAGCCGTTTTTCCTCTTTCTAGATCAATATAAGAAATCGTTTCTTGTTCTCCAGCTTCATTAATAATCGTTACTTGTCTAAGGTCGCTTTCCTCTACATTCATCTGTTTATCTGCTTCTCTGATTTCGTTTTTCGGATACAAATGCACATCTGTATTGTATGTGTCTTTCCATGTAGAACCATCCCACACGCCATCCACCATATCAGGCATCATCACTGGCATCATAACAACCATTGGAGACGCGATTCTGGAAATATGAGCTGGCGAATAAGTTTCTAAGAAAAGATAGACTTTATCTCTAGAAGAAGGTGCTTCTTCCGTCACTTGGACGGTAGAGAATACCGCTTCTCCAGCTTCATTCGTTGTTTGTTTGTCAATACTTGTCAGTCGATATTTTAAAAACCAACTTTCTGTGTGCCGTTTTTGAATCCATTCAATCGCTTCGGCAGAATTAAGACCGTCTTCTCGTTCCGGTGTTAAAGGATTATCTCGAATCAAATCGTAATATACTTCCGTTACGTCAAACAAATCAAAATCGACTCCTGGAATATTTTCTTCACCAAAATCCGTAGAAACCAATCCGCTATTCGGTCGTTCTTCCGGAACAGATGAGAAACCTTTTTTGTGTAATGTAATCGTCACTTCACTTGGTTTTTGTGCGACTTCTTCGGCTTTGACTAGTTTTCCGTTCCCGAAAATCCCTATTCCCGCAGTAACGAGTAACAGTACACTCATTCCCGTGACAATCATTTTTTTATTCATTTTTTTCTCCCCGTTCTTTTTTTATTAATAAAACAGCACCTAACAATAAAAGAATTCCTAGTAAAGAAATCAACGTTCTTGCTTCATTCGTTTGCGGGAATACGGACCATTTTCCTGATTGACCTGGATTGCTTGGACCACTCGGCTCTTTCGGTTTGTCCGTTGTTTCTTTTACGGTCTCGTTATAAACACGTGGTGTTGCGGATTCATAGGCAGAGACTGGAACTTTCCCGGATTCTAATTCAGCCATCTCCTGTCCGTTAACTACTACATATTGTGGTTGGCCTTTTGCATCCACCCAAAATTCAGGGATGATGACCTCGATTCTCTTACTTGCTTCATCCATCTCGTAACCTTCCACACCTTTTAATTCTTCAAAATAATAGGTGCCAGAAGGCAAGAAACGTTGTCCTGTCGTAACAAGGCCCTCTTTATCCGAAATGAATTTGCTTACATTTTTGTCATTCAAAGGATCATTGTCTGCTGGTTTGATCCATTGATTTTTCAAGTCATTAGCAGGAGCCATATCTAAATAATATTTCCCCCCTTCTATCATCTGATATAGAGCAAAAACAGCACCTTCTAATGGTTTTCCTTTTTCAGTTGTTCCTCTTTGACGTCCATACTTGAAGAAGTATGGATCTCTTAGATAACCGACATTTTTAGGATAGATATGAATCTCTTGCAGTTCCTCGGTTGATTCTGTCGGGTGATAAATTGGCAAAATAGCAGCAATTGGGATAGCTGTCTGATCGATATCAACATCCAATCCAACTTCTGGATCAATCGATTCTTCGAAAATCAAATAAACTGCATCCCGATCTTGGTTTTTCTTAGGTGCTTTGATACGTGCAATCCCGTCTCCTAATCCGCCAACCGTATCTTTCCCAGTTGTTACCGAAGTCCCTATTTGGACAAGCCTTTCTTCTGTGATTAGCTGACGGATATTGTTTCTGTTCGTTTCAGCGATTTGCTGGACGAATTCTTTAGGAGTCATGTTTTCAGCAGCTTTTTTTTCATGATAATAATCGGTCATGTCGTAAATGGCAAATGTCGCTCCATTTAGTGGCACCGTCTGTGAAATGATATCTGCTGTTTCCCCTGCTTCCTCAGAGATAGCCAAGCCATCATTTTCATGGTATTCAAATTGATCGTTATAATCGATATCTCGAATCATCCGTTTATGCAACACGAATTCCACGACATCTTCCCCTGATTCTTCTGCCGACATCGCATGTGGAAGAAGGACTGCTGCAAGCGGTAGTAAAACAAGTAATTGAAGCATCAAACACAACAGCTTTTTCATTACCTTGCTCCCTCCTTTTTAGATTGTCTGACAAACAAACCATAGGCTGCTCCTGCAAGCGCCATGAAGAATGCAGCAAGCAGGATATAGAATAATCGTCCGGATCCTCCTGTAGCAGGCAACGGATTTTCAGGATCGTTCCCGACACTAAGCTGTAATCTGATTCGATTTGTCTCCAAAAGTTCATATTCTAACTCTTGCTGTAGATCAGGCGTCTCTGCTTCTTCGTTTGGATAATACGAAATCTCAACTTTTAGTGTACCCGCTTCTTTTCCTGGAACTACCCGATCATTTTCTATGTCAGGTTCTTCTCGATAACTAATTTCTAAAATAAAGTAACCTGGAAGTTTTCTATAGCTGTCAGGTGACTTCACTTCCTTGATCCGATAGACCCCTTCCAACAAGTCTGAAGCATTGAATAGGGAAGAATCGTTTGGATCTGGTGCCAAGCCTCCCTCGATGATTTCATACTCTCCTGCACTATTTTGTTTCTCAATTGAAAATTCTGCGCCTTCAAGACGTCGGCTATTCATACTGTCAATTTTCAAAAGTTCCAAATCGATTGGCGCTAGTTCATCTTCTAAGGTTACTTGTAGTACACCATCGATGATTTCATAGCCTTCCGGCAAGGGAGCAGTTTCGTCTTCGATGACCGTATCTTCAATGATAAACTTACCTTCTTCATTCAGTGCAAACTGGAACACTTGATCAGATAGCCGATACCCATTTGGTGCGACAGATTCCGAGACCTCATATTCACCAATAGACAGATGCAGAGGTTGGTCGTAATTTAAATCGACATACTTTTCTACTCCTACGGCACGAGAATAGAAGTATCCGATCCCAGGCAAACGTTTCGATTCTTCTGGTTCTAACGGATTACCAGTGTATGCTCGATACAGCGGGAAGGAAGAATCCCCCACTTTCCTGATATCGAAACCTGCACCATCTAATGTATGGCCTTCATGGTCTAATTTTCTAACTCGGATCTCCCGATAATCAAACGTATTGTAAGCAGTGAATGCTACCCATAAACGATCCTCTTCATCTGTTGTATACGTGAGATATTGCCAATTTTCTTCACCTGTTTGCTTGAGTTGGATAGTCCCTATAGCATTATCGTAAAGTCGCAAGATCCATGTGTCATTTTCATCAGGTTCTTTGAAACCTTCTGGGTTCTGGCTCTCAATGATTTTGTATTCTGCATAGTTGGTAGTTTCTTCACTATCCTTATAAACAAATGAATCTGGCTCTCCGATTGGATGAATAACTTTCTCACCATCCACGATTACATATTTCCCGTCTTCATCTACTGAATAGAACGTGAGTCTCCCTTTCTCTTCCTCTACTTCGTTCACACCAGAAAGCCCTTTCGCTACTGGATATCCGATTTCCAGTCCGTTACCATCTGTTTCATAAAGTTCAAACTCTGCGCCATTGATTGGCATATTACTGCCTTCAATTAGTTTATTGATATTCATGTGGATTGGCTTGAATTCATTTCGCATTTCCAGTTTGACATACAACTCATCATACTCTGTGCCTTCTATGTTAGGCTCTTGTACAACAGAAAGCTTGTGATATTCTCCTTCATAATAGGAATTCGGATCTTTACCTTCCGGTCCGCCGACTCTCGAACCAGATGTATATTCATCTACAAGCTCGTAGTGACCTAACATCTCATCTTCGTTGGCTGCATATTTTTTGATTTGGAATTGATACGTCTCATCTACTAACTGATAACGTGGTGGTCCAGCGATCTCTCTGATCCAAAATATGTCGCTGACTGCTCCAGTTTCATCTCCTAAAATCGGCATCTTCGTTTCAAAGATCGCTATTCCGTCCGTGGTAGTTTTACTTGTTTCGATTGGTTCGGCTTCCCCACTCTCTGGATTTTGGTCATATAATGCAAATTCGACTCCAGCCAACGGCTCGCCATTTTGACCCTTCTTGCTGACTTGGAAATTACGGCCTTTATGTTCGTAACGAATGGAAGAAGATGGGAAATACATCCGTCCAGTAGTGATATCATTCTCATAATCCTCCAGGTTCTGAATATAGGCCATATTGTTCACTGTGCAAAAATTTCCGTCTTGAGCTCCCGCATCAAGTTTTACTTGGTACTTGATCCTGACCATTTCCCCTTCACCTAAAGAAATCGGAGAAAATTTATAAGCTTGGTTTTCCCGTCCGACATACGTTGTCGGAGTCGCCACTACTTCTGGTGGGGCTTGTCCATGACGTTCTTCATCCCATATTTCTGGCTCTTGGTACTTCATGCCGTTTTCTCCTGGATCTAGATGGTAAAACTGAATATCTGCCGATCTGCCAGCTCCAAATGGTGAGACATTAAAACCAGTTTCATCATAAAGTGTGGCTTGCTGGATCGTTCTCTTGAAGGTAGAAGAGATATCCTCCAAGGCTGTAACAATGTCATTCTTGTTGTTCGCATTGTAATATCGCGGTGTTACGCCATCTTCTTCTAAATCAGCAATATTTTTCAATACATTTCGTCCAATAGCATCTAGTCGTTGTCTCCCGCTAACGTTTCCATCGATTCCTAAACCAATGGAGAAGATACTTGGCGGGTTCTCTTGATACTTGTTTTTCAGCCAATGATGATAAGCAACTGTGTTGATCGCAGATGACTTTTCTTGCGAAGTAGGACTGCCATTCGTATTGTTATTAGAAGAACCATCACCAACCCAGTGAGTCGCTTTATTATCTCCTTCTTTTACCTCTCCATAACGATAGTGTACATTTACTTCATCTTCTGGACGGTTAAAGTCAGATGCATAGGTAACTGGATGAGTAAACCCTGCATTAGAAGTATTCCCAGAAAACTCCTCAAAATTTCTGAACAAAACGTCATTATCTTCAGCAATCTTATCTTCCATCACAGTCCAGTTGCTCCAAGCTCCATTAGTGCTCGTACGATAACTTGACTGAATCGGTGCATAACTGAAGGTCGGTGTCCCATCTCCCACAACGATTAGGATTTTTTCTGGATTTCTATTTTCTCCGCCATTGTCTTTATACAATGTTTCATAGCCATTTTTAAGCCCTAGTGTAAGCGGAGTTCCTCCGATTGGTGTACGATTTAATGCTGTATTCTCACTTCCCGTCAAACGATTGATATCATTTGTCAATGGAAAGATGTCCGAACTGATTTGCTCATGGTTATTGATAGCTGTACTATTATGGTAAAAATTCACCATACCGATTCGAATATCCAGACTCGGGTCAGAGAGCAGATCTTTACTCATTTCGTTTACTGCCTCAATCAACGCAGCATTTTTAGTTTGACTATTGGTCCCAGCGGTTAATTCACTCATACTCGCTGACTTATCTAGAACAAAAACGATATCGATTGGACTGATTTCCTTTTTCTCGCCCCCGATGACATCTAGATAGACATTGTAAAGGGTTGTTGCATCTTCAGGATGTAGATCAGATGCTGTGCTGCTTGGCAGAACAGGTTCTACCCATTTTTTGATGTACGCCCCGTTATAATCCAAGTAACTGTTTTCAAAATTCCGTTCATTTCCCCAAAGCTGAACGGTTTGAGCTGGAACGTTTCTATCTTCTTCGCCTGCAGTTGATCCATTATTAGTAGCATAGTCGTAATTTCGCCAGTTCGCTCCCCCGTTTGTATAATCACTATCATCGATCAAGTTCTCTCCGTCATATGGCGAGCCTTTGTCTCCTTGATAGCGTTCATTGCTTTGTGTCCAATTTCCTAACACTTTTGTATAGTCATTCGTTGTAAACTTCATCTATTCTTTCATCAACCACCACTTGAAGAGGTAGTTACCCTTCGTTCACATCGGGGATCTTTTCTGTTTCAAAAATCAATGTGCCGGTTTCTGCTTCTTTTGAATAAACTTTTCCGACATACCATTCTTGACCATCGATCGTCTCGACTTTTAGGTCTTCTCCATCTTCATCATAGGAGGATAGACCTGTTCCACGAACGTTTTTTACGGTACCAATCCCGGCGGCTGCCGCATCGATTGCTAAACGTATTCTACCTTCATTGGCACTTTCCTTTTTTTCAAAAGCCAGATGCCATTCAAGGGTTTCTTCTTTTTCAATATACTTCCCTTCAATTTTTGCATAGTCCTCATCTAAGAATACCTCATCCTCCTTTGTTTCTGTTGACTCAGCAGCTACATCCAGGGTCGTCATATGATAGACTGACTGGAAATATGGTCCAAATAGCAAACTGACAGTTACTAACTGCAAAAGCTTCAATTTTAACCCTTTCACATCCTTATACTCCTTTCAAAAATATTTGTCTTCTTTCACAACAATCAACAAAACAATGCCCATCTAATTATAATTTAATTTAATTTTAATTTTAAATCAAATGATATCCTTTTTAGTTAAAAACACCAATTATACAACATTTATTATTAAAATTAAATTATAAAATTTTATAACGTTCTCATTTAACAAAACTTAAGTTATTAAGACAAATGAATAAACAACTACGCTTTCCTCGAAACAAAAAAATAAAGCACAAATGCGCATTTACGCACTCATGCTTTATTCGTACAATTAATTCAGATAACGGCAGCGCATAGGATGCCAATAACACTTCCTAAAATAGCTCCTCCTAAAATGTCAGTAGGATAATGTAAAAGTAAAAAAATCCTCGAATAAGCGATCAAACAAGCAAATAAAAAGGCTAATATTCCTGCAACTGGACTTAATTCGAACAACGCAGCTACTGATAAAAAGGCTAGCGCTGTATGTCCTGAAGGAAAAGAAGAAGTCTTCGGTTTACTTGTGTAAAGGACAAGCCGACGATTTTTTTCATAAGGTCTTTTCCGTCTTGTCGTTTTTTTGATAAAAAGCAAACCAACAAAAAAATAGATCAAACTGCCGATAAGAATGGCTAGACCATATTCTCTAGTATCAGGTATCAAGACTAAAACAGCAGCAAGGAGCAACCAAATAAAACCACCATTAGAGATATTACTGATAAATTTCAAAAAATTGATTTTTCGACTATCCGTTTTCCGTTGCTTGGCGAACTTGTTGATAATACTATCATCGATTTTAGCAATCAAACGCAACATGTTATTCCTCCTTTTTAAGAACCTTTTCTTGCGTACGATGGATAAAAAGCAGGACTTGAAAATAAAACAAGAAACTGAAACCTAATAAAGCAAAATAGATTGGTCCTGCAAACCAGAATGCGACAAGAAGGATCAACGTGCCTGCCAAATAGAAAAGCGCGCTTTTGAAATCATTAAAAAACAAGAAAAATGCAGTAATCCAAGAAGCTTCTTTTTGTTCCAGTTGAAGCAAGATTTTGTAACTAAAGAGAAGCGCGCTTAATAGAAGCAAAAACAACGTAGTATACATCAATGTATAGCCAATTCCCCCACCCCAATAGCGGAAAATCTGATAATCGATCAATAGAAGAAGAAAATAAACACTTGCTAAACTATCTTGCTTTCCATAAAGAGAGAAGTTCTCACGAAACTTTTTCCAGAATAGTGAACCGAGCTTTTTCTCTTCATTTTTTTTGTAATGATAAATCATATACAGAACTGTTCGACTTGCAGTTCCTAATGTGAAAACAGGCAAGACGCACAGGAACCATAGTAGCTGTAAATGGATAAGACGTGGAATCCATTCAATGATTTCTAAGAAATAATCATTGGCTTTTTTACCAATCGATCGATTCATCATCCTTTTGAACCTCCTGTCAAATCCATCCCTTCAATGAAATAACGTTGTGCAAAAAAGAACAGCAAAATCGTCGGGATCAAGACAAGTGTTGCTCCTGCCATCAGATAATTCCATTGTGTCGTTGCTTGGTTCTGAAAAACTTGCAAGCCAATCTGTAACGTGTATTTTTCTTGATCTTGGATATATAACAGAGGACCTAAGAAATCATTCCAAGCTGCGTTGAAGGAATTGATCGCAATGGTAATCAAGGCAGGTTTCGTCAATGGAAGCATCAAATGACTCCAAATATACAAATGATTCGCTCCGTCGATTTCAGCAGCTTCGATCAATTCATTATTGATCGATAAGTAAAATTGACGCATCAGAAATATATTGAACGCATTGCCGAAGAACGATGGAACGATCAGGGGCAAATAAGTACCTACCCAGCCGATCTTGGAGAATAATACATATTGAGGGATCATCGTTACAAACCCCGGGATCATCATCGTAGAAAGAACCAAAGCAAACATCAGCTTTTTCCCAGGAAAATCAAGCTTCGCAAATCCATAAGCAATAAAAGAATTTGAAAGGACATTACCGATCACTACTAGCACAGTGATGAATAATGTATTTCTTGCATAGCGCCAAAAAGGAAAGGCGGCAATCGTATCCAGATAGTTTTCCCATACGATTTTTTCTGGGAAAAAGGTCGGAGGATAACGAACGATTTCTTCCATTGGTTTCAATGAAGTAAACACCATCCAAAGCAATGGAATGATCAAAATGATTCCTATTACTGTCATGAGGACATAACTTAGTATTTTTTTTGTTTGCCGATTCACACTGGTCTTTTTGAAATAATCCATCATTTGCCGTCACCTCCAGAATAATAGACCCACTTAGGTGCAAGCTTCAAATTGACAAACGTCAGAACCAACACGATCAGAAACAGGATCATTGACATAGCCATCGCATAACCCATATCAAAAGCTACGAACGCCTTGTTCCACATATGCAGATTATAAAAAAGCAAAGAATTTGCAGGTCCGCCTGTTCCATTTTTCGTCATGACATAAGCTTCTTGAAAAATTTGGAAAGAACCGATCGTAGAGGTGATCACATCGTAAAAAATAATAGGAGTGATTAATGGCAAAGTAATACTTTTGAACTTTCCCCAAACGCCTGCTCCATCGATTTCTGCTGATTCATATAAAGATCTAGGAACATTTTGTAATGTAGCTAAGTAAAGTAGCATTGCTCCTCCAGAACTCCATATTTTCATCAAAATCAACGCAGGTTTCGTCCATTGTGGATCAAACAGCCAAGCTGGTCCAGGGATATGGAACCAGCCCAGAAATGTGTTGATCAATCCTGCAGATGGAGAAAGCAGCTGCATCCATAAGATGTAGACTGCTACTCCTGATAAGACTGCCGGTAAATAGAAAGCTGTACGGAATACACTGATTCCTTTGATTTTTTGATTGAGTACTGTGGCTAAAAACACACTGAAAATCGTCGTCAGCGGTACATTGAAGATGACGAAATAAACGGTGTTGTATAACGATTTCCAAAATAAATCATCGTGAACGAACATTCTTTTGAAATTTGCTAGACCAATGAAATTCATCTTGGATGTCAAATTATAATCGGTGAAACTACCAATAACTGAAAAAAGCATAGGCCCTAGCATAAATACCAAGAACCCGATAATAAAAGGCGAGATAAATAAATAGGCCCATCTTGCTTCTTTTTTCTTTCGGATAGATAAACGCTTCAAATTTTCTTGCCTCCTCTGTACCTAGACAGTCAAAAATGGATTATTGATTTTGCTTGACTAAGTTTTCTACTGCTTTTTGTGCATCTGCCAATCCTTCTTTTGGTGATTTTGTTCCTAAAAGAATCTGGTCAATCTGTTCATTCACTAATGTCGTGTAATCCGGAGCATCTAAAGGAACTGGTGTGATCACCGTATTTTTAAAGTTTTCGTCCGCCATTTGATAGATCATTTTTCCTTTATCCGTTAGGTTGTCATTATTCACTAAATTCTCATTGGCTGTCTTGCTCGCCATGATATCAAAACTTTTTTCGCCGAATTTTTCTTGTACTTCTGGAGAAGAAAGATATTTGATGAATTCATAAGAGGCCTCAGGATCTTTTGCTCCGTATGGTACTTCCAAGACGAATCCGCCACCCCACGACCAATGGCCTGAACCTTCTTCTTTTTCTGGGAGCTGCATCACGCCAAAATCAAAATCATCCGGTGCATTTTCCATCAAACTAGAGTAATAATTGATATTTTGGGCACGCATGGCTACTAATCCGGAAATAAATGGATCAGATACACCAGACCCAAATTCGGCTTCTAATTTATTGATCGTATTTTTCCCATAATAATCTTGCCAGTCTTGGATCCACTCCAAGGCTTCCACTTTATTTTTAGTATCAATCTTGACTTTTTCATCTTTGTCAAACCAACTAGTCCCGTTATCTGCGTTTAGCGCCCATACATCAGCCCCTAAATTCCATAATGGATAAAAACCGATGCGTGTAAATTCTTTTCCTTCTTTTTTATCTAGTTTACGTGCTGTTTCTTCTAATTCATCCCAAGTTGTCGGTAGATCTTGTTCACTGATTCCAGCTTCTTTAAATAACTTTTTATTATAAAAAATGACTTGTGTATCTGTATTGAATGGGATCGCATAAGGATCACCTTCATATTCTACTGTATCCCAAAGCTGCGGATAAAAATCCTTAGAAGTGTCTTTTTCTACATATTTGGAGAGATTAGTTGCTTGCTGTGCTTCTGCTCTTTGGGCAACGGAATTTATGTCCTGTACAATAACATCGGGTGCATTTCCAGCTGTTATTGCAGATAAAGATTTAGTCCAGATGTCACCCCATGGCTGATACTTATAATTTACATGGATCTCGTTTTGTGATTGATTGAAATCCTCAATGATTTCTTCGATAGCTTCTTTTCGTGCACCGGATCCCCAAAAGGACCAGAAATCAATATTTTTTCTTCCATCACTTGTTTTTTCAGAAGAATTTGCTGCACTTGAACTGGCATCGCTTGCATTACTTGATCCGCATCCTCCTAATAAAAACAATGCTGAACTTGCCAGCAACCCTGTAAACAATAATTTTTTCATATTTTACCTCCAAATTTTAATGTAACCGATGCCGGTTTTAATATAACGATATCATTTTGTTCTGAAAATAACAATTTATAAGGTATGATTCTAAAAAAATTATTAATGATACCAATACTTTATATAATTCGCGAGCGCTTTCTTTGAATTTTTTAATCTTTCGTAGCAGAATGAGAATGTATTAAAAATAGATTAGGAGGAATTTTGATGTTTAGACACCAGAAAGAATTGCAGTTTGAAGCAAAACCAGATCGTCCGAATCCATTAATCGCGAAATATCTGCAGGAGCTGATCGGCGGCCAATATGGCGAGATGAGTGTAGCTATGCAGTACCTGTTCCAAGGCTGGAGCTGCCGAGGAGAAGAAAAATATAAAGATATGCTGATGGACATTGCAACAGAAGAAATCGGCCACGTGGAAATGTTGGCGACAATGGTTGCTCGTTTATTAGAGGGTGCGCCTGTTGAAGATCAAGAAGCAGCGATGCAAAAAGATCCAACAATCGGTGCCATTATCTCTGGAATGAATCCACAGCACGCGATCGTAGCTGGCTTAGGACCTCGTCCTGCTGACAGCGTGGGCAATCCATGGAGCGGTGCCTATATCATTGCGAGTGGCAACTTGTTAGCAGACTTTAGAGCTAATTTAAATGCCGAATCACAAGGAAGACTTCAAGTAGCACGTATTTACGAAATGATCGATGATCGTGGCGTAAAAGATATGCTGTCTGTTCTCCTTGCAAGAGATAGCTATCATCAAAATCTATGGGAATGTGCAGTGAAAGAATTAGAAGAAAAAGAAGGTTCAATCTTAGTCCCAAGTACTTTCCCGCGTGACAAAGAACGAAAAGACATTGCTTATGACTTCTATAACTTCTCAGAGGGAGACCAAAGTAGTGAAGGTTCTTGGGCTAGTGGCAAAGCACTGGATGGCGAAGGCGAATATCAATGGTTGAAAGAACCTAAGATCGAAGGCGCTGCACCAAAATTAGAACCAGTAACACCAAAAATGTATGGGACACCTCCATTCAAGAAATAAATATCTACCCGTAGAAACACCCGTTTTTTGTTCCACACGCTTTGTGAGCAAAACTGACTAAAGTCATTAATCATAACCACCCTTCAAAAGGGTGGTTTTCTCTAGAGCTATAAGCTCAAATCACCGGCCAGCGCCTAAAGACGCTGGCTTTCATATTTTATGTTCAAGCCATATTGCCTTTGCCAGTTTTGCCCACCTCTTAAAAGGTTTATGTACTACTCCTTAGCCCTTAAAAGGATCGTCTTACTCTCGTACACTCAGCTTATCTAACGCACTATCATGTTTTTCTTGTTCTTGAATGTACTTTTTGATGGTCGCTTCATTTTGTCCTACTTTTGTCACATAGTATCCTTCCACCCAAAAGTGTCGATACCCAAATTTATATTTTAGATTTGCACAATCTCTTGATGATCTCCTGAATATTGGCTCGATATTGATTATAAATTATTTTTCTTCTATACTTTGGTGTGAATACAATGTGGTATTTACACATCTACTTTGTACGGGCTAAACTATTTCCCTTTATTGCTCCACCCGCATAGCAAGTGGTTTTGTATTTCAATCGCTCGGCGCGCTCAATTAGGTCTAAAGACAATAAATCTAAAAACCCGCTGCTTCACTGACAGAAACAACGGGTTTTCAGAAAAAAATGAAATGAAAAAGATCTCTTACGGCAATCTATTTTATTTTTTTGATTTTTTATAAATGGAAAATGCTTCAAGAAGTCCAAGAAATAAAGCCGTATAAAAACAAGAACCTATGAAATCTTTATTTATTAGATATTCAACAGAAATCCCGATAACACTAGCCAACAATATATTTATCAGAAGTGTAAAATAAGGATGCTTTTTATAGAATAGAACTAGTGTTGTTTTCATAGACTCTCCTTTCTTCATATTTCCAATTAATCACAAATTCACGGCATTACTAGAAAAATTAAAGGGGCGCAGAAGTGGAAAAATACTCTTCGACTTTCCCTACAAACCAGGCCATCTTGTGTTTAATAACTATACCAAATCTAAGGTACCTCTAAATCTAAATTCCATTTGTGGCGGTGACCTCCAATTTTTAACTCTTCTATCTCCCATCCAGTATACATAACCTTGATACTTCGACCACTTATATATCGAACACACAAATACCTATCCATTGCAGGAGTACTACCTAACTTAGTTGCTACTTGCATCTAAATAACAGCTGAAAAGATAGGACTTACTCTTAGTAAAGTATCTGAACTATTAATTTTTAAACTATCATTTTTATCCTCAACTACATGCACATCTGTTGCAACTTCACTTTCTGTCTCATCCAGATAAATGATTAAGGAATCGGGAATTGCAATATCTTCAGCTGACGCTGGAATAGTTGAGCTAAATTAGTCATCATATCTTTATTATAAAATAACCAACAGCAAAAAATACAATGAAAAACAAACTTGGAACTAATGTATCATTAATAAATGTTGAAAAATTCAGCAACTCATTACTGTATGATTTTAGCAGCCCAACCAACATATACCCTATAAAAGCTAATAAGATGGTTAGGAATCCTTTAGAATTTTTACTCATTCATAGACACTTCCTTAAATAACTTTTATTATAGAAGGTATTGTAAATAATAATATTGACAAAAAGTGACTCAAAATAAAAAAAAACTTACATTATACTGGAATGAACTGTATTGATAGTGTACCTAAAAGCTCTACTGACATAAGATCGTGTAATCGGTAAAGTAATTTTATTAATTATACGGGATGTAATCAATTAGAGAATAAACTAATCATAAAAGGTACTTTTACATTCATAATTGTCGCTTTGAGATTCTACTTTGGTTCACTATCTGACCCAATTGCACATTTTCGATCATTACAAGTATTGGTGTCGTTAGAACAACTAAATAAAAACTAGCGGTAGATTTTTCAGAATCTATGCTAATTTCTGTATGGATGTTCCAGTGATGGCAAATTTCTCTTTTCATTGTTTTTCTTGTCGCATGATATGCCTTTTTGTGTTATTCAGTTAAACTATAGAAATTCTTTCCTAGACAGATCTTGATCCCAAATTTTACGTTTTTGAGCATCGATATAGTTTAAAATGACATTACTCATATCTAAAGAGTTTAGATTTTTTAGGACTAAAACTGTCAGTTGTTCTTTTTCTTCTTTCTGTTAAAGTATTGTCGCGACTTTTCGTATACGTTAAGATATGTCGTGAAAAAACAAGTTTTGTGACACAAAAAAACGAATGACTTGAGGAAATCACCTCAATCATTCGTTTAAAATGCTATATATTCTTTAGTTTAAGATACGGAAATTAATGCCATCGACCACACTAGTAGAATGAACGACATTTACTTGGCCTTTTTTTAATTTCGTTATGTTTAGCATATAAAAATATTATAGAGTTTACTTACAATGCTTAAAACATATACTGTATAATCTGATCAATTTTAGCCATGTCTTGCAATGGTAAGTTTTCTATTTTTTTGAGTTTTCGTTCCTTAAAATCAAGAGATTTTAATTGTGTAATAATTACTTGTCCTTTTATATCTAGCTCTTCAGGTAATGAGTAACGTGTCGGTAAATTCTTTATAGTGGAAGTAATTGGACGTATGACCGAAAACATTGTTTTACGGTTAAATTCATAACGAGAGACGACTAGTCCTGGTCGTCTTTTTTGAATTTCTTTTCCTACGGAGGGATCAAAATCAATCCATACAATATCACCTTTTTTAGGAATATAAATTCTTTCTTCTGACACTATAAAATTTCTCTCCCTTCAGGAGTTAAATCTTCCCATTCGTCTTTCTCATAATACTCGGCCTCTTCCCCACCACTAAATGGATCTTCAATTTTTGGAACTAACGTAATTGTTCCATCATCAGAATACACAACGATATATTCTTGGTTTTCTGAAGGTTTCTTTCCGTTATCAGAAGGTAAAGTTACCACTACAGAACTTCCTTGTAATCTAGATTTTGTAACAAGCATTATCATCACTCCCTTAATAAAAGTATACTATATAACACTAAGTAACGCAAAATTCCCCTTTGTAAACTATCTAGAAAATTGTTTTGTTTAAAGTATATCTTATTGGATATAAATAGAAATAAATTGTAGCCAGTTCATTTTTTCTTTAAATAAAAAAATAATCCAAGAAACATTGAACCTATGGATCCAAAAGCTACCCAAATACTATAGCTAACTCCCCGCTACCTTCAATCTTGCAGATAAAACGCTTTGGAAAAAAATCGAGAAAATCGCAAAGACGACAGGCCATCCTATCATGCCTGATTATAAACAAAAAGCTGGCTATTCCTTTTGCTCTGACAAATTTCAATTGGGAAAGTTCACGAAACTAGCAGGTGAAGAAGTTTCAACTGTTCGGATTAAAGAATGCCCGATTCAAATAGAAACGTTGGTTCAACGAATTTCAACTAGAGAAGACTTTGCTATTGTAGAATGTGAGATCGTAGCTATTTTTGTAGAAGAAGGGATTTTACATGATCCAACTCATATCAATGTGGATAAATGGCAACCTCTTATCTATAAACTCAGAGAATATACAACTGCCAACCAGTCGTTAAGTTTGAATTTTAGATTCCAAGAATTCAAAGAGTCATAATGATAAACATCATTAGGTATAAATAAAAAAGACTCGCAGAACGAGTAAAAAACAAATAGAAGCTATACCTTAGAAAGGTCGACTGTGACTCTATAGATGCAGTATATGCAGCTTATGAGCATTTCTTCTGTTCTCTTTGTTTTTGGGATCTGTGCTGAAGTCTTTTTCGTTTTTTGCCGCTCTTTCTTTGAAAAATCGATTATGTTATACCTTCTCCATTACTAATTCAGGCATCTGTTGAGTAATGATTTTTCGCGCAAAAGAAACATCTGTTACCCAAGGTTCGATTTGTTCTTCAGTCAAGACAAGCGGCATTCGGTCATGGATTGGTGCGACTGTGCGGTTAGGTTCAGTAGTCATTATGATTGATTCTGCCATTTTTTCATCCTGATGGCTACGATAAAAACCGCCAATATACACTATTTTTTCCTTATTTGAAAACATAAATTTGTCTTTTTCTTCATTCCACTCATAAAAGCCACTCATTGGGAAAACACAACGATTTTGCAAAAATGGTTGATGAAAGGTCTTTTTTTCTTCTACTGTCTCTGCACGGGCATTAATCATCAATTGTCCTTTTTTAAATCCGGTAAATCCCCACTTCATGATTTCCGGAGTGAGGATGTTTTCTTCCTCTTTTCTTAACGTCACAACAAGATTTGACGGAAAAACTTCTCCAGCTGCTAATTCTGCTGCCTGCTCCGGTTGTTTCGTCTGGGCTTCTCGATAATAATTCTGAAGGAGCTCTGACTCTAGATCAAAAAAATAACGACCACACATCCTAATCCCTCCCAATCTTTTTTTCTATCATACACTGCAACAAGAAGTCCGTACCAACAAAACGCTTTCAATTTGTGTAGAACTAAAAAAGTTGTGACAAGTGACAAACTCTCCAGTGAATGGTATTCTCCTGCCAACTCCTCGGTCACAAGTCACAATATTCAACAAACATGAGAAGCTGCTTTTTGAAATTGTTCCTTGTGACTCGGAGTGAAACGGCAGGCTTACGACCTCTAGGTAAACGGTGTTCCAGAAGTAGCTTCTTCGAAAAATAAGCCGAAATTTCACAAAAATTTGAGAAGCAATTTTCGTAAATTCCTTCTTATTTCTTGAAGCTGACCACTTCTGTCACAACCTCTAATTATTAAAGAACCTTTTGCGAAGTTAACAATCTTTCTTTGATCAATTGAAAATTTTGTCTAAGTAGTGATAGATCCTGTGTGACTTTCAACAATAAGATACTTCCCTGGATTTCAGCAATCAACGCTTTGGCTTGACGGTCTGCTTCTTCATCGGACAGTTTTTCTTCAGAAAGTGCCAGGATATTTTGTTTCGTATACTTGATCCATTGATTGACTAATTCTAGTAGCAACAGACGGTATTCTTCATCCACTGTACTCAACTCAATAATCAAATTACCTACAGGACAGCCATGATAAGTGATCTGTGTCTCATGATCAGCAAAAATCCAGTCCAACATTTCTTCTAATGCTTCTTCTGGCTGTTTTCCAGCATTTAAGATGTCTTCGAACAATTCTGTCTGCCACACGACCATATGCGCATGGATCACCGCTAGACAAACTTCTTTTTTTGAAGAAAAGTAATAATAAAATTGCCCTTTCCCCGTCTCAGAAGCTGCTAGAATATCTCGGATTGACGTTTCATGATAGCCTTTTTTATAAATAAGATCTTTGGTCGCTTCCAAGATCTTTTCCTTTGTTTTCAATGATATTCTCCTTTTTCATTTCTCATAGTCCTATATTATACAATAAATTCATCATTTTTTCTTCTTAATCGTTTAAAAAAGACTGTGCCAAATTATCTGACACAGCCCTCACTATAAAACTGTTCTCATATAGCTAGATGTTCATTGATTCAAGAACTGCGAGGACAAAAGCAATTCCTATCTTATGATAGTTGCTCTAATACTTCCTCTGTTGTCATCACTTGATCTGCAATAAAGCCAAAGTTCGTCAACGCTGCATCCATTGCTTCTTGACCAGGAGCACCAATTGCATCTGTCGCTACCACAACATTGAATCCACTCTCTACCAATTCACGCATATGGGAATCGCTACACAAGTTTCCGTTCATTCCACCAAGAATCACTGTGTCGATTCCATTTTTTCTCAATTGGAGCGCCAAATCATTGCTTTCTGGTCCAAAGATTTTATGAGGAGAGCTGATAATCGTATTTTCATCCAAATATGGTTTCAATTCTTCGATGAAATCAGCTCCTGAACCTTCTTCAACTGATTCATATTGACTTTTCCTAGCAAACATCTGTTGCTCAAGCATCATATGTTCTCCTGCACCGCCAAATTGCCATTTATGGTCATGTGGGTAAAAATAATGAGGAGAAATAAAGAGTTTGTATCCTTTTTCTTTTGCTTGTTTCACCATTTCGATCATGTTTTCGATCGTATTGTATTTTTCTAAGATATCTTTTGTCAAACTAAAGCCACCGCCTGCTGGTTTCAAGAACTCGACTTGCGGGTCAGTGAGAACTACTGCTGTATTTTTATTATTGAACATGGTGGATTCTCCATTCGTTATTTATTTTAATACATCATTTAAAGCTTCACTCATTGTTGGATGAGAATAGATTTGATCTCTCAATAACGTATAAGGAAGTTTTCCATTCATAGCTAGCGAAATCAAGTTGATGACTTCATGAGAATCTTCCGCATAGATACTTGCCCCTAGAATCAAGTCAGTTTCAGGGTCGACTAAAACTTTGAATACACCTTTAGGATCTTCTAATACTTGTGCTTTAGGGACACCGCTTGTCATATACTTGAATAATTTGTAATTGACGCCTTGTGCTTTGGCTTGTTTTTCTGTTAAACCTACATTGGATAAAGTCGGAGTGATAAATACACTGTAAGGCACAGCTTTCCGGTTATTCGTTGTTCGTTTATTCTCGCCCTTCAACTGATCCATAATGATTCGATAATCATCTAGAGAGATATAAGTGAACTGCAATCCGCCTTTGACGTCTCCAATCGCCCAAATGTTGTCTGCATCTGTACGAAGGTATTCATCCACAGCGATTGCTCCGCGATCTGTTAGTTTAACATCTGTATTTTCTAATCCAAGTGATGCTGTACTTGGTTTTCTTCCAGTTGCAGCCAAAACTTTTGACGCTTGGATTGTTACTTCTTGGCCATTTTCTGTAAAGGTGACGGCAGCTGTTGATTCTTGGTCTGCTACTTGATCTACAGATACACCTAGATGGAATTCGATTCCCGCATTTGTCATGTCTTCTAAAATCATTTGCGCGATATCTTCATCTTCACGAGGAAGAAATTCAGGATGGGCATCAAGAACGACAACTTTAGATCCGTATTCATTGAACATTGATGCAAATTCCAAGCCAATATATCCAGCCCCGATGATCACTAATTTTTCCGGTAATTGTTCCTGATCCATCGCTTGCGTAGAATCAATCAAGTAGCGACTTGTATTCAATCCTTTGATTGGTAAAATGATTGGTTCAGAACCAGTATTGATGAAAATCCGTTCGCCTTCAACAATCACTTTTTCACCATTATTCGTCACTTCGATTTGATGGTTAGAAAGAAAACGTGCTGTACCGTCCATCACTGTCCCAGTTGCCTCATCGCTGATCATATGATAATTTTTGGCGCGAAGCATGCCCGTCAATTTTTCTTTCCGAGCAACAGCCTCTGTAAAGTCGATTCCTCTTTCTCCATTGAAAATCAATGATTTAGAAGGAATACAGCCGATGTTGATACATGTTCCGCCATACATACGTGTTGACTTTTCAACGACTAAAACCGATTCGCCTTTTGAAGCTAACGCCTTCGCTAAAGTCTTACCGCCCTTTCCAAAACCGATCACAATATTTTGATATTTTTCCATCCTTTTTCCCTCGCTTCTTTTTTTACCTACCGATTGGTACAAAAATATGATAACCGATAATTGTCTATTCTCCAAATCATCTGCTTTATTTGTCAAAAAAAACCAGACAAAAAGCGGTCCTTTCACGTTTTTAGTCTGGTTCGATTTCCTTTATTCTTCTAAACAATCGTTACTTCTACATCGATATTTCCTCTAGTTGCTTTGGAGTAAGGGCAGAATTCATGCGCATCTTCTGCAATTTTTTGGGCTTCTTCTTCGCTGATGCCATCGATATGCACTTCTAATACTACACCGATCTGATAGCCGCCATCATCTAAATTATAAAGAGAGACACGTGCTTTTACTGTGGACTCTGCTGTCATTCCTGCTTCTTTGATCATATGTTGTACCGCCCCATTGAAACAAGAAGCATAACCTGCTGCAAATAATTGTTCTGGATTTGTTCCTTCTGCATGGATTCCTGGAGGAGTGATTTTCATATGCATCGAGCCATTTGGTGCCTCGACTTCTCCATTGCGCCCGCCATGGTTGATCATTGCTGTTTCGTATGCTTTTTTCATTGTACTGCTCCTTTCGATTGACCATTTGCTACTTGGCTATAATTATAGTGTATGACAAGTAAGGCGCTTTCTACAAAAATTCTGCTTATTCGAATACCAGAATGCCGTCTTCTACTATTTTTCCAAAAAACAAAAAAATACTACTCGTGAACAACAGCGTCATATTTGTTCCAAAATAAATAGCAATCTTTTCTACATAATCTTTTATATGATTGATTTTAAGATACATATATACCAGAAAGTTGACCCCATAAACCAATACTGTTAAAAAAATAACCATATTCGTTACCATTTTTTCCTCCTTTTGCTGGTCTCCCTACCAGCACTCGATTTAACCATACCACTTTTTTTGCCGTCCAAGCAACTAGCCTTTCAAAAAGACTGGTTTATTCTGCTGTTAATGATTCAAGATCAGAAAAATGTCCGAATAATTTTGCTAATTTTACTAACGCCAACTTGTTCTTTCCGAATTCATCATTTTCTATCTGTAATACTAGTAACGGCTCATGTAAGCTTAAACGGATCAAAAACCAGCCGTTTCCGTATGGCTCTTCTAGATCATATCGAATACCTTCTTCATTTTCCGGGTCGAAGTTCATCCCTTTTTCTTCTTCCAACAGTCGCTTCATTTCTTCTAATATCTTGTTTCCTTGTTCGCGTGGTTCATCGCTGAACAATTTTAATCGGATTTCTTGTACTTCTACGGGCTGTTTCAACTCTTTGATTTGTTCATCTAATGTGATACCTTTTCTTTTTAATTCTGGCAAAAGCATCAGGATCTTTGCGATGACATATGCACCATCATCCAGAAAATAGTTTTCCTTGAATGCAGCGTGTCCGCTTGTTTCGATGGCTAGCTGTGTATCTTTCCCAAGACGGTTAAGTTCTAATGCTTTATTGATTACATTTCGATAGCCGGAAATATAACGAACTTGGATGCCTCCTTTTTCTTCAATGAATCTTTGTAGATGAGAAGAAGTAGGGGAATTCGTCACGATTCTTGTTCCTGGATGCTCTTTTAATACGATTGTACTTAATACTGCGATCAAATTATTTCGATTGATCACTGTTCCAGAAGCACTGACAACTGCAGAACGATCCACATCTGTATCGAAAATGATCCCAAGATCTGCTTCATTTGCTAAAACAGCCTGCTTGATACTTTCCATCGCTTCTTTATTATCAGGATTTGGGATATGATTAGGAAATCGGCCATCTGGTTCCAAAAATTGGGAACCTGTTGAATCCGCACCTAAGCTATTCAATACTTTTTCAGCAAAGAATCCACCAGCACCATTTCCGGCATCAACAATGATTTTCCAACCATTTAGTGGTTTGCTTTCTAGTGTTCCAATCCCCTTTTTAATTTTTGTGACTAAATCTTGCGCATAAGGTGTCAAAAGGTCTGCTTTTTCTACGCTTCCAGTTTGTTCGCTTTTTATTTTTTGCTGCTGTGATAGGATAAAAGCAATATCTTCTTTTTCTGCTCCTCCTTCTGAGGTAAAGAATTTTATTCCATTATAATAATAGGGAAGATGGCTAGCAGTCAGCATAACCGCAGCATCGCACGAGAACTGTTCAAATTGAGTGGACATAAACATAGCAGGCGTAGTAGCTAATTCGAAATCGATGACATGTATCCCTTGTTCTTTCAGACTTTGGATCAACGCCTCTTTCAGTGCTGGTCCGCTTATCCTACTGTCATGACCAATCCCAATCGTCCATTTTTTATTTGGATCGGTTGATTTCTTCTTTTTCTTTATCCAGTTTGCTAGTCCCCAGCCGATCTTTTTTACCATGTCTGTCGTCAAGTTTACTTCATATCCTTCAACTGGTAATGCGATTCCTCGAATATCCGATCCATTTTGCAGCGCTTTCATATCTTTCATATAAAAGTCCTCCTCATTTATTCCCTCATTTTTTCCAGCTTTTCTGCAAATCGCTGTGCTTCTTCTTCTGAGCGGCAAATAATAATGAATGTATCTACACCGGCCATCGTTCCGACAACTTCAGGGTAAGCCACTTCATCTAGCCAATTCGTTACCACATCGGCACCATTTCGTTCAGTCAATACGATAACCATGAACTGAACAGACTGGATACGCAAAACCTCGCGTCTAATTGCTGTACGCAAACGTTCTTCATTTAAAGAAACAGATGGCTGGTTAAATAATGTATAGCGTACTATTTTGTTTTCATTTTGACTTTTTACTAACTTCATTTCTCGAATGTCTCGAGAAATCGTTGCTTGAGTCACATCGGCGCCTGCTTCATGCAGCCGCGCAAGCAGCTCTTCCTGTGTCCCAATAGGTTGTTCTGTAATGATCTGGCGGATCAGTGCTTGTCGCTGTTTCTTTTTCATATTAGACACCTCTCAATGTTGATTATAGCAAAAGATAAGTAATATTTCTTCATATTTTGGTATTTTTTACTTTTATTTTTTGTTTTCATTCAGGTTGCTAACCTTTTTCTATTTTAACACGCAAAATCGTCTTCATTTTTTCAGGTGCTGATTTTCTTGGATCGCTGATGTAAATCTCTTTGTGTTCTTTAGAAGCTCTTTCATAGCCTTCTTTTGCGATGAATGCTTCTAATTTCTCAAACGTTGCTGGTTCTTCGGCATAGGGCCCGACGTGTAAGATTTGGGCACAAAGACCTTCTTCCATCTTTTTGAATACTACTTGTTCTTTCAAGTCTTCCGGAAGTTTGCTAGAACGCTGAATGGCTTCTTGTGCTATCGCTTCTGTAACAAAGTCAGGCTGTCGGATCATCAATTGATAAGAAAAATGTTCTTTTTTCATCACTGGTTCATGCAAATACTTTTCTTGCAGTCCCCATTGTCCTTCCAGTGGATAGACAGTATACATCTGATAATCAGGAATCAGCCAATTTTTTTTAGGCGACATGCGTATTGCATAGCTGACTGCATATAGACAGGCTACTCTTCGTTTAAAGTCTTCCTGATTCGGGTCGCCGATCCCTCTGATGCTAAAGAATGATTTTTTAGGAACCTCTAGTATTTGCGGGCTTTTTTTCATACTATAGCTCTTGTCTTTACGCCATTCAATTTTTTCCATTTTTCTTCCTCCGCGAAATTCCATTTAGTTATTTATTATCATACCTCTTTTTGAGTGACTTGGCTAATCGTGTTGACACTATTTTTCAGTTTGTGCTAGAATAAGTGAAGTAAATAAATCGTACAGATAACACGTTTCGGCGTGTCGAGAGAGAGGCGGTTTCTATTTTTATAATAGAAATCACTCTCTTTTTTTACGAAATTTTTTAGAGGTGATGTAAATGACAAAACAAAAACAGCTGCTTTTAGTACCTGCAGTAATTGCAACAGGGATGATGTCTTTTGCGGGCGTATTGATCGAGACGGCCATGAATGTAACTTTCCCAACTCTTATCAGACAGTTTGATTTAACGACTGCACAAGTCCAATGGGTAACAACGATTTATCTTTTGATGATTTCGATCATTGTTCCGCTGTCTACTTATTTGAATCGCAATTTTAGTCTCAAAAAACTCTTTTTAGCTTCAAATCTGCTTTTCTTGGCAGGTATAATGATCGATTTCTTCTCTCCTACCTTCATGGTCCTATTGTTTGGTCGATTGCTCCAAGGTGCAGCGACAGGTATCGCTCTTCCGTTGATGTTCCATATTATCTTGACATTTGCCCCCCTCAATCGACGAGGCGCGATGATGGGTGTCGGTACTTTGACAACGGCCATTGCTCCAGCAATTGGCCCCACTTATGGAGGCATTATGACTTCACATTTTACATGGAATCATATCTTCCTGTTTCTTGTGCCCGTTTTGATTCTTTCTTTGATTATCGGCTGGTTTGCTATTCCCGAGATGGCAGTACAAAAAAGTGGTTATTTGGATTGGATAAGCGTTTTAGGAATTTGTCTTTTGTTTAGTGGAAGTCTAACATTTTTGAGTACGTTGGGAACAGTTTCCAGCTGGATTGCTTTAATCATCGGCGGTATTGGCTGGTTCCTTTTTTACTATCGAAGTAAAAAAGTGGAGCATCCACTGATCCGACTGTCTATTCTTTCAAATAAAACATTCCGCTTGTTTTTGATTGGCTTCTTAGTTTATCAGTTTTTATTACTTGGTGTATCTTTTGTCTTGCCGAATTTCCTTCAGATCGTTCAAGGAAGTAGTCCTTTTGTCGCTGGATTAGCGATGCTTCCCGGCGCAGCGGTTGGTGCTTTGCTTTCTCCTTTTTCCGGGAAAATGCTGGATCAATATGGTCCGAAGAAGCCAATTTTTGCTGGGCTGATTCTTTCTTTGATTGGTTGGCTAGCATTATTCCTACTCATAGGACACGCTTCAGTGGGTGTATTGATTGCTTGTCATGTGTTTTATATGATCGGTATCGGATTATCTTACAGCAATATGATGACCACCGGAATGAATGCACTGAATGAAGAACTACAAGGAGACGGGAACGCAATGTTCAATACCTTGCAGCAGTTTTCTGGCGCTGTGGCTACTTCATTAGTAGCGGTCATTATCAATTACGTCCAGCATCATACTTCCCATAACTATGAAGTGTCTACTACATTAGGATCAAAAGCAGCATTAGGCGTCTTGTTGCTGTTGCTTCTCGTAAGCTTTGCTCGATTCGCCTATTATCTGTTCTTTGCTAAAAAAGCGTAGATTCCATATACGGCAGGTGTTGCATCTGCCGTTTTTTTGTGTGAAAATGGTTGTTTGTAAAAGGAGGCTTTTTTATGGAAAAAATTGCCATTATCGGTGGCGGGATCATTGGTATGACCCTAGCCAGTTACTTAGATACATCAAAATTCAATGTTGCTTTATTTGATGAAGGGACAGGACAGGCAACTAAAGCTAGCGCTGGGATTATCTCCCCTTGGTTGTCGAAACGCAGAAACAAACAATGGTATCGTCTGGCTAAAGACGGCGCTGCTTTTTTCCCTAAACTTATAAAAGATTTCCAACTTGATCAAACGATTTACGCACAATCAGGGACACTTTTGCTTCGACCTGAAAAAGATTTAGCTGAATTGGCTGTTCTTGCCGAGAAACGAAAAGAAGAAGCGCCAGAAATTGGAAACATCGAATGGCTTTCACCTGAACAGACATCTCAAGCACTTCCGTTATTGAAACCAGCAGTTTCACTGCGTATCAGTGGTGGTGGTCGTCTGGATGGAAAAGCATATTTAGAACATCTTGGTCAGCGTTTAGCACAAAAACAAATGGAGCAGATCCAGGCAAAAGTCACTTTGCATAAGAAGAGCGATTCTTGGCTCATCAAGGGACCGTTTGGAGAATACACAGCTGATCGTGTAATTTTGACACCTGGCCCGGCACTTAAGCCTTTATTACAAGAATTAGGCTATGCTGCAGATATACGTCCGCAAAAAGGGCAGCTCTTAGCATTTCAGACATCTTATAAGATGAGTCAAGACTGGCCTGTTGCTATGCTTGACGGAGAAGCTGATTTCATTCCTTTCATGGATGGAAAGATCCTTTTAGGTGCTACCCATGAAAACGATCAAGGCTGGGATTTGGCTCCTACTAGCGAAGCTTATAAGGGATTGACTAAGAGTACAGAACAGTTCTTGACTGATCCAGATCAGATAAAAAACTGGCCATACGAGTTCCGTGTAGGTACCCGTGCTTATACGTCAGATTTTTCCCCATTTTTCGGCGTACTGCCAGATGATCCAAGCTTACTGGCTGCTAGCGGTCTAGGCTCTTCTGGCTTGACCACAGGTCCTTATATCGGCTATCTATTAGCCAACTTCTTAAATACTGGTCATTGGCCTACGGAAGATTATCAAAAGGACATCTCCACCTATATTACGAAAAATCCATCATAGAAAAACAGCTTTTTCAAGTAAGGATCCCGAGCGATATTGCGCATGGATTACTTCTTGAAAAAGCTGTTATTTTAGTTCAATTTCTGAATCAAATTCTCCAAACTTTCTTTTGCTTCATCTGGCAAGAGATCTTTTCCTATCTGAGCTTCAATGAATCGTAAACGAATATCAAGTCGTTGTTTCACCAGATTTTTATAGGACGTATCCTCAAAAGAAACAGGAAAATCTGGTATAGGTAAATAGTGGATGTCTTCAAATGGACCAAACGACTTGAATTCTGCCGTTTGTTGCACGATTCTTTCAACGATTGACAATGTCGTTTCAGGTTTGATTTTTTTATCATCGAAATATCCAGTATTCAGGACATAGCAGGCTGTTTGCTGTTTCAAAAACAACTCTCGAAAAGCTTGATAGTCTTCCCTAAGAGGATAGACACGGAAAGGATTAGCAAATGGTTCAATGACTAGCTCATCTAGCTGTCTTTTTGTAGTGATATTTTCCGCGTCTGATCGTTTTGTTGCTAATGTTGCACCAAAAGACGCTGCTAAAACTGGGTCATTGATCTTGATAATTGGCGGAAGCGAATCATCTTTCATGATCCAAAAAACAGCATCGATCTTTTCGCTAAGATGATCGACTCGGTCGGGTGTCGCATAACGTGATTTGACTGTCCGCCCATTTCCGTTTCGTATATCTCCTGTTACTAGGACTTTTTCTCCTTTACTTGTACATGTCACGCCCACATTCTGACAAGTAAGGAAAGAAGAAATGGCCGGATCATCAGACGGATAGTCTTGTGTTTTATCAAAGTAAGAAGGTTCCAAGGCAGTAGCAAAACCATTTTTTCGAGAAATAACGAAAGCATCGTCATGCAAGATCGAAACAGAGTGACCTTCCGTATGTTTTGCTAAGGTAATCGTTGATTTTCCAGAACCGGACAACCCAAATACAGCCATCGTATAGGTCTGGTCATTACTAGCATATTGTTTCATCCCACCGTGGCAGGCAATAAAGCCATTGCGATTTCCCAATGCCCAAGCAAGCGTCAAAGTCGCTTTTTTTAATTCTCCAAAGTAACGTAATCCTAGCACAGCCGCTGTATTATGGAGAGCATCAAACAAAATGAGTCCATTTGGAAATGTTTCATGTGTCCATTCGGGATCACAAAAGATATAAAGATCTCCCTCATCAAAGGAAACAGACTTTTGATAAGTCTCTAAGATCTTCGAATTCGCTGGCTGAAAATTCAGCAAATAAGAATACAAATTGTTCTCAAATCCTTCTGGAATCAGCAAATGACTTTGCACAGAAAATTCTTCAGATAGGCCAACGATTACTTTTGTATGGTAAAACTGGCGCTTGCGACTTTGATACACAGCTTCTCTTAAAATTTTCTCGTATTTGCTTTGTTCCTTGTCTAAGTCCTCAAAGATCCGCCGAGCACTTGCTGTTCTTCCCACAATGCTTCCATCATTGAATACTAGTGTCCTAACATCAGCTGGTAAATCTAGTTCTTCAGCATGTGAGATTGTTAAATCTGTGATGATCGTTCCTGGACTCCCTTTTGCTAGTTGATAAGCTGTCTTCCTATCAAAAACTTCATGAACATTATTACCGTAAAATGTCGTTTCTACAATCGATCGAATACTGGATAACAGTGGATTTCCACTTGTGATTTCGTTTAATTCGAGACTCTCTTTTGTACTCATGGCTCCTCCTCATTCCCTAAACAAAAAAACGTTTTCTTTATTATACATTATTCGAGTTTTTATTTGTACTGCTGCGCTGTGGGAAGCAAACGAGTTATTTTTCACACAAAAAAACCGAGAACTTGAATAAACAAGTTTCTCGGTTTCATCATTTTCCTTTTATCGGCTTAGTACCAGCCGTTTGCTAACCAGAATGTTTTAGCAGCATCCCATGAACCATAACGAGATGTTACATATTGTTCTGCTACACGTTCTTGATTGGCAGCTGAATAGTCGCCGTTTAAGTATGAAGCATCTAATTGATAACGGCCGATGTAACGTCCGTTAGTAGCTGTGTATGAACCGCCTGATTCTTTTTGTGCGATCCATTCTTTTGCAGAGCTTGAAGTTGGCGCTGTTGCAGCAGCTGGGGCAGCAGGAGCTACTTCAACTGTTTCAACAGGTGCAACGTATGTATGTTCTTGCGTTGCTGTTTCAGTTGTAGATGCTGTATTTTCTGTTGTTTTGTTTTCTGTTGTTGCTGAAGAATCATTTGAAGTTGGGATTGTTAATTGTTCACCAACATAAATGCGGTTGATGTTTGCGATCGAATTTTTTTCAGCAATTGCATCGATCATTGAGTTGTCTCCTGCAAATTTTTGTGAGATCTTAGATAATGAATCACCTGATTTTACTGTATAAACTTCATCAGCGTGAGCATTTGTAGTTCCTACAAACATTGCAGTAGCACCAGCAGCAAAAGTTGTACCTAAAACAATTTTCTTAAATGAATTCATATTAAACTCCTTTTTTTCTCCGTTTTTTATTCTTTCGACGCTATTAACTTTATCATTTAGAAATATTTCATAGGTAAAAGAAACATGACATTTAATGACAAAATAACGAATTATTTAATATTTGTAACATTTAAACAAATATTTTTTTGATACAAAACCATAAAAGCCTTGTTGTATAAGCAAAGTAATCGTTTTTCTATGTTTTTTTATTTTTGAATGAAAAACGCAGATTCTGTAACATTCACTGCAATAATCCATAAAAAAAAGCAAAAAAATTTTTGATTTTTATCAAATTCTCTTAAAAAAATGTAAAAAATACAAAAAAACCAGTAATTGTTACAACAATTACTGGACAAAAACTTTGAATAATGTTAACTATTTTTTTATTTTAACTTTCTCCGCAATAATTTCTGGGCATGTTCCAATTCGTTTATAACGACTTCTTCTGTTTCTTTAGCTAATATTTCATCTAATACATCAAGCCATTTTTCCGGTTCTTTTGTTCCTAGACGTCCAATAGCCCAAGCTGCTGTTCCTCTGATGACAGGGCGGACATCTGTTAAACATTCTGAAATCTCAGGCAATGCCGTTCGATCACCTAGATTAGCTAAAGCAATCAATGCGTTTCTCTGCAAAGGTTTCTTCCCACGCCATGAACCAGCTAAATGCCCAAATTGCTGTTTGAAGTCTTTATTAGACATCGAAAGCATTGGCTTTAATTTTGGATATATTTCGTCTACTTTTGGTTCCATCTCTTCATGAAAATGAAAATCTTTTCCTTGATTGTAAGGGCAGACTAACTGGCAGATATCACATCCATAAATGACATTTCGCATTTTTTTACGATATTCTTCCGGCATCATCCCTTTTGTCTGAGTTTGATAAGACAAACATCGCTGGGCATTCATTCTTCCGTCACCAAGCAATGCTTTTGTCGGACAAGCAGTCACGCAGCGCATACAGTCACCGCAACCAAATTCTCCTGGTTTATCAGGCTCAAATACAATATTAGTAACGATCTCACCAAGATAGACAAATGAACCGAACTCTTCAGTGATCAACAATCCGTTTCGTCCAATAAATCCTAAACCAGCTCGCTGTGCTACAGCGACATCGATCAGTTCTCCAGTATCTACTTGCGGAGCTAGACGCCATTCCTCTTCTTTTTGCCATTTTTCTGCTCTTGTTTGGATGAATTCGATCAATCGGTTCAAACGGTCTCTGAGTATATCATGGTAATCGATCCCCCAAGAAGCACGAGCAAACTGCCCGCGTTTTTCATCCCTAGGCACTTCTTCATGGATCCTAGTAGGATACGCAAGTGCAATGGAAATGATCGATTTCGGCTGATCAAATGTCATTTCTGGATAAAGACGCTCATCGATATTTGGATGTTCAAAGCCAGAAGTATGGCCAGCTGCTTTTTGTTCTTCCAACGATTCTTTTAATGAATCAAAAGGTTCCGCCGTGGTGAACCCGATTTTGTCAATTCCTAATCGTTTGCTTTCTTGTATGATTTCTTCTTTTAATGTCATGGTCTTCCTCGCTTGCTGTTAACGGCTGTATAACCCATAATATAGTTTTTCTTTTTTCAGCTGGACAAACTGGATCTGCTGATCGGCAATCTTCTTTTCTTCCATCCATTTTTTTCTTGCAGCAAATACTTCCCAATAATTTGTTGAAATTAATTTTCTTTTGTTATCTAATGCATTAAAAAAATTCAATGAAACTGGTTTTGTACTTAACAGTTCATGGAGCCTTACCTCTTCCCATGGCGAAAACTCAGACAGATCGCGGGAATACAATACTTCTTCATAGAGATTTTTTTGCTGTGTGTACGTGAATGTTTGCGGGATTTTCCCAGGCCTAGCAATTTCTACTAGACGATTATAAAACATATTCATTAATTTGCTGTTGGCAATAAATTGACTTTTATAATAGGCCGACTGGATCTTTTTGATTACTCCTTCTGCTTTGATGACTGAAAATAATGCAGGCCATGCTTTGACGGTTATTTCGTCGTTTTGTTTAACTAATACGCCAGGTGTGAAGCCGACTGGAGAAAGGAACACAAAATAACCGATACCGGTATTTTCATCTAAAGGCTGAAATTCATCAAACAACCATTTGCCTATGTACAGCTCTTCATCTGGTTCTGTTGTCTCATTTTGATTTGCTATGAATAATTTAGCTAATTCTGCTTCAAGAAATTGAAGGTCTTGATCCTTGTCGGTATTTTCCTGCTGGCTGATCAATCGAAAGACTTCTTCTTTAATCGTATATTTATCTTTACGTGTAAAATTCATAGCCACACCTTCCTTCCTTACTCTAACTATAACGGAATTTCTTCAAAAAAGGTATCTGTACGACGAAAAACAGCATAATTTTTTTTCATATCTCTTATAAAAAATGCAAGGTCTGCTCCTCAAGCTAGACCTTGCACTTTTCAGCTTTCTTTTGTTTGTGACAAACCTTCATGGATCGTTTCAATATTCCATTTCATCATCTGATAGTAAGAATCTCCTTGTTCTCCTTCTTTTGCTATGGAATCAGTGAACAGTTTATCATAGATTTTCAAACCCGTTTCTTTTGCTACCCGTTCCATGCTTCTTGAGTCTACACTGGTTTCCACGAATAAAACCGGTACTTCTTTTGCTCTTATCTGATCAATGATCGCTTTCATTTGATCAGGCGTACCTTGACTTTCTGTATTGATCTCCCATATATAAGCTGCTGGCAAATCATATGCTCGTGAAAAATACTTGAATGCCCCTTCACTTGTTACTAATAATTTTTTGTTCTCTTCGATAGAAGCAAAACTTTCCTTCGCTTGTGTATCTAATTCTTTTAGTTTTTCCACATATGCTTCTGCATTTTTTTTATAGAGTGTCGCATTTTCTGCATCTTTTTCAGAGAATATACGTGCGATTTCCTCCACATATTTTATTCCGTTAGATAGGTCTAGCCAAGCATGGGGATCTGCTTTTGTATGTTCTTCACCGCTAGTTAAATAAAGAGGTTCTACATTTTTGCTAACTGCAAAATAATCTTTTCCTTCTTCTTTTTTAGCCGTTTCCATCAAGTTATCGAACCAGCTGTTACCTGTTTCAAGATTCAAACCGTTGTATAAAATAACATCTGCATCGCTTGCCTTTTTGATGTCTTCTGGTAGTACTTCATATTCATGCGGATCTGTTCCGACTGGTACGATACTGTGGATATCTATTTGATCTGTTCCGACCTCTTTTGCCATGTCCGCCAAGATCGAATTGGTAGCCACGACTGACAACTTTTCTTTACTTCCTTCATCCGCTTGGTCAGAAGCCTGCTTTCCGCAACCGGCTAATACCAAGAAACTAACTGCCAAGATTAAAAAGAGTGATTTTTTTGTTTTCATCTATCTGCTTCCTTTCTGAAATAAAATTCCTTTTGTTGGAGAAAATAAAAAAGCAAGGATAAAAAATGCGGTACATGCTAACACGATCGTAGCTCCTGATGGCCAATTGTAACTATAACTGAAAAACACACCGACAACTGCACTTAGCATACCGATTCCTGCAGCTGTAATGATCATTTTCAGTAAATGGTTCGTTAGCAAGTAAGCCGTGGCGGCTGGTGTGATCAACATGGCAATCACCAAGATTGTTCCTACTGTCTGTAAACTGACTACAGCCACTAATGTCAAAAAGAACATCAAAAGATAATGGATCAGCGATGTGTTCAGCCCATAAGCTTTTGCCATTGTCGGATCGAATGATGTGATCTTCAATTCTTTATAAAAGAAAAAGACAAATATCAAGACGATTCCACTAACGAGTGCTGTCAGCAACAAATCGCTTTCCCTAACAGCTAAGACATTCCCAAATAAAATATGATACAAATCTGTCGCACTCTGGGCATATGAAATCAAGATAATCCCTAATGCAAAAAAGGAGCTAAAGACAATTCCAATCGCTGTATCATTTTTCAATCGGCTCCGCTGAGTCACGAAACCAATCACTGCTGCTGTTAGCATCCCAAAAGCAGTGGCTCCAAAGATGTAACTAAAACCAAACATATAAGAAATGGCTACACCTGGAAGAACTGCGTGAGAGATAGCGTCTCCCATCAAAGACATCCCTCGTAAAATAATAAAAGAACCGATGACTCCAGAAGCAAGTCCTACAAGCATGGAAGTGACCAAAGCGTATTGCAGGAATTGATAATTCATTAATCCATCAATAAAGGATTGGATCATTTTTTCTCTCCTCCTTTTACTAAATGTCTGATGATCTCACCATAGGCCAATTGAAGGTTCTTCGATGTAAAGACTTCTTGTACTGGACCGGAAGCGATCAGCTGTTTATTTAAAAGAATAACCTCATCGAAATATTCTTCTACTTTATGAAGATCATGATGGACGATCAAAATCGTTTTTCCTGAATTCTTCAATTCCTGCAAGATGTCAAAGATCTTTCGTTCACTTAACGCATCAATCCCTACGAATGGTTCATCTAAAAAGATCCATTCTGCTCCTTGGGCTAGAGCTCTTGCAATAAAAACTCTCTGAAGCTGTCCACCCGATAGTTCGCTGATCTGTCTTTTGGCATATTCTTCCATCCCTACTTTTTTCAAAGCTTGTCTTGCACGTTCTTTTTCTTTTTTCCCAGGTCTTTGTCCAATTCGTAAAGATGGATATGTTCCTAAAAGTACAACGCCTAATACATCAATTGGAAAGGAAAGATCCAATTCACTTCGCTGTTCCACGTAGGCTATTTTTTTACGGACTGAGTTTACCGGCTGTCCAGAAAAGGTGACTTTACCAGTAGTAGCTGGTATCAACTCTAGCAAAGATTTCATAAATGTTGATTTTCCTGCACCGTTTGGTCCGATAATACCGGTAATTTTTTGTGGATTTATCGTCAAGTTGATAGTTTTCAAAACAGTTTTCCCTTGATAAGCGGCTGAAAGGTCTTGAATTACAATGGCCGTACGTTCCAAATCTTACACTCCTTTTTAGGTTTACCTAACTTTTTATTTAAATATAGTTTAACTAAAATGGAAAGCATTTTCAAGTAGAATGATGAAAAAGTTTTTTTCGAATTTTCCTCGCATTTTATGAAAATTTTCTGTAGAATCACATCAAGAGTTCAATAAGGCTAACCTAATAATGAAAAACATGTGTTGAAACGTTTGATTATTTTTTCTTGTTGACTCAACAACGAAAGGAGTTTTTGTATGGAAGAAGAAAAGTTAACTCGAAGTCTTAGTGCCCGTCATATCCAAATGATCGCACTAGGTGGAACGATCGGTGTCGGTCTGTTTATGGGTGCCTCCTCAACCATACGTTGGACAGGGCCCTCAGTGATGGGAGCCTATGCGATTGCAGGATTCTTTTTGTATTTGATTATGCGTGCTTTAGGCGAAATGCTTTACGTTGATCCTTCGACTGGTTCTTTTGCAAATTACGCGAGCGAGTACATCCATCCTGTGGCTGGCTACTTGACCGCTTGGAGTAATATTTTTCAATATATTGTCGTAGGAATAAGTGAAGTGATTGCTGTAGGATCTTATATGAATTATTGGTGGCCTGATTTGCCGGCAATTATTCCCGGAATCATTGTCGTCTTGTTTCTTATGCTGGCAAATCTTATTTCTGTCAAGGCGTTTGGCGAATTAGAATTTTGGTTTTCGATCATCAAAGTCATAACGATCATTTTGATGATCATTGCAGGTCTTGGGGTAATCTTATTTGGATTTGGTAATCATGGTCAGGCAGTAGGGATTTCAAATCTTTGGAAAAATGGTGGATTCTTCACTGGAGGCGTCAAAGGATTTTTCTTTGCATTATCGATCGTTGTTGCTTCCTATCAAGGAATCGAACTGATCGGAATGACTGCTGGTGAAGCAGAGAATCCTAAAAAGACGATCATTGAAGCTGTCCAGTCCACTATCGGTCGAATCTTGATTTTTTATATTGGTGCTATTTTTATCATTGTGAGTATCTATCCGTGGAATCAATTGAGTGAGATTGGTTCACCTTTTGTACAAACTTTTTCTAAAGTCGGCATTACATTTGCTGCAGGACTGATTAATTTTGTCGTGATTACAGCGGCATTATCAGGTTGCAATTCAGGGATTTTCAGCGCAAGTCGTATGGTCTATACACTTGCCATAAATGGAAAGATGTCTAAAAAATTTCTGAAACTATCTCGTCACGGTGCGCCTTTTTATCCTGTCGTAGCAATCTCAGGTGGAATCTTAATTGGTCTGATCTTAAATTATCTTCTACCAATGTTCATCAACCAGTCAGAAAATATTTTCGTTTTCGTATACAGCTCAAGTATTTTGCCTGGTATGGTTCCTTGGGTAGTGATTTTGATCAGCGAGATTCGCTTCAAAAAGAAGCACGCAGATAAAATGCATGATCATCCTTTTAAAATGCCACTATCTCCTTATACGAATTATGTGACACTTGCTTTTTTAGCTATCGTATTGATTTTCATGTTTATCAATCCTGAAACGAGAATCTCATTGATTATTGGACTCGTTTTCTTGCTTTACATGACGATCCATTACTTTGTACGCGAAAAAAGAACCGGAAAATAAAAAAAGAACGAAGCTTCACCTTAGTGGAAGCTTCGTTCTTTTTTATTGCTTTTATCAATTCAATTTTAGCGTCTCACCGGGAGTCAGGAAATAATTCTCCATGCTCATCCCATTCAGCGACAAGATCGTTTCTACTGGTACGCCAGTTCGTTCGGCTATTTGATTTGGACCTTCTCCTTCCAAAACTACGGTTGTCGCAGCCTGTGAAGTCGCGCTGTTGGTATTAGTTTCAGAGGAATCTGTTGTGTCTTGTGTTGTTCGAGCTTGCATTTCAGAAGCTTCTACCGACTCTGCTGTCTCAGAATCAGAAGATGTTGTGTCTTGTGTGCTTGTTGACTCTGCTTGAAGAGAGGCGCTAGTCTGCAAATAAATATCGGAAATCTTAGCGACATGATTCGTATAATTAGCCGATAATTGATTGATCAAAGTATCTAAGTCTACACCGTCTTTATTTTCTGCTGCCTGATACGCTGCACGTAATTTTCTGATCCCTTCGTCGGAGATTGCTTGAAGCTCACGTGCTTTTTGGTTAGCAACTGCTGATAAACCAGCTATTCCCTCTTGATTTCCCTGAATTTCTGTCTGGTATTCTTCAATCAATGCAGGCGTCTTTTCTTCGATCTTTTTCGAATAATCATTTACGATTGCTTGAAGTTGCTCTGGCAAACCATTTGCTGTTTTTTCTTCAGAAGTTTGTGTCTCTTTTGTTTTAGTTGATGACTCACTTGTTTGTTTCGTCTCTGTTTTCTTTGTCGTTGTTTCCGTTATGGTCGTACTTTTCGCTTCTGACGAATTTTTTCCATGAAAATATAGACCCGCAACTCCTCCTGCTATGATCAAAAACACGGCAACTGCTGCCCCAATCATGATCATCCGCTTACGAGCTGCCTGTTTTTGCTGTCTTCTTCGGGTCATCCGAACATTTTCTCCCCACTCATTTTCATCATACATTTTTTTCACCACCAATTTTTATGTATAATAGCGTTATCAAACGCTTCATATTCTTATTGTAGCAAATAATTGTCGCTGTGCACATTTTTATCTTTGTTATTTATAAGAAAATTTCACCAGTTGAGATGATTCCAAGATTGTCCGTCGATTTCTCCTTGCAGCTGCATTGTTCGTTCGTCTATCTCAGCCATCAGTTTCTTTATTTCATATAAGAGCGCACGGTCTTGATATTCTGATTTTTCGCTTAATTCATCTAATTGTTGGATCAGCCAATCATTTGTCATAATGAAGTTCCTTTCATTTCTTGCAGTGTAAAGGTCAAGTCTTCGATCTGCTCTTTTGCCTCAGTCAGTGCTTCTACGATATATGCTTGTTTTTCAGATTCTTCTTCCTGCATTTTCTGATTTTCCTGTACTCTTTGAATAAACCAGTCAATCCGCTGAGTCAGCGATGGTTTGCCTTCCAATGAGAGATACTGCTGATAAGCAATTAGCTTCTCCCAACGTTTTTCCTGGGATAAATACATAAATTGTGCTAAAACGAATGGCGGAAGATAGGTCATATGGAATTTATTTGCGATTCGCTGATACGGCCTCAAAAATTCGGAAATCGTATATTCTTCTTTTCCTCCAGCTTGGTATTCTTTTTCCGCCACACCTGTTGTCAATACGATTCCTAGTTCTTTCCCTTTTAATACATGTGCTGCTCGTTCCAAGACATTATCTTGCCAAATTTTTAAATGAGCAGGAGAACTATACCAGTAAAACGGAAACTGGAAAATGATCCGATCATGCTGGGCCAAGAGCTGTAGTTCAGTCTCTATATCTATTTTTCCGTCTGGATAACTTGATTCCAAATGATGCCAAGTAGCTGGTAAACCAGCAGAAGCTTCTTTGAAAAATTGCTGATTTAAAGATTCTTCGATCGTTGGATGGCTAATGATGATAAGTGTACGCATCCCTTTTCCTCCTTTTTAGTCTTCGCTTTACAGTGTAGCATAACCGCCACAAGTTTCTTTTGCCGATGCTTGTCATTTTAACCAGACTAATCAGGTTGTCCAAGAAACTGCGGTTTGTTTTTCCAACTGTTTTTTCAAGGTATCCAAAGCAATATTCTTAAAATTTTCGTTTTTCATACGTTTACGATAGTTCGTAGCCGTTTCTCCGGTACTCTTTTTGAACATTCGGCTAAATACGACTAGACTATTGAACCCTACTTGATAGGCAATACTTTCCACGGATTCATCCGTCAGAGAAAGAAGAAACGCCCCTCGATTGATCCGTACCCCGATCAAATATTCCTTGATACTGGTGCCCATATGATTTTTGAATACTCGCGACAAATGGCTCCGATTGACCGCTAAATGCTGGGCGATTTCCTCAACAGACAATTTTTCAGCATAATGTGCCTCGATGTATTTGACTGTTTCAACAGCTAAAGAGGAATGAACCTTTTGTACACCTCCGCTGACCTTTCCGCCATCTTTTAAAAGGACTGATAAAAAACGGTAGGTTAATGCTGTTAACTGTAATTCATTTTCCAAGGTTTCTTCCGTATCTTTCATGCATTCTAAAATAATGTCGATATATTTTTGTATGTCAGAAGAGACCATCGTGTATTGGTCTTCTCTGAAAAGCGACTGCCGAATGATTTCTTCTGCAGCACTCCCACCAAATGAAAGCCAGCAATACATCCACGGATCTTCTCCATCTGATAAGTAAAACGTCGAGTCTCCTGGACGAATCAAGAACAGATCACCTTTTTTCAATTGGAATTGTTGATTTTTCACATGATAAGATCCTTTGCCTTCCATCACGACATGCAGGATGTAATCATTGCGAATAGCAGGACCAAAAGAATGAAACGGCATCGTTTTAGAGAAACCACAAAAATCAAAATACAATTCTTTTTCTACTTGTTGATGTTCCTTTTTTAAAAAAATCGATTGCTCCACGTCTATCCCTCCTTACTCCTTTAGTATAATGCAACAAAAAGTTAAATAAAAGTCACAGAAATATATTAAAAAGGAAGCGATTTCTTGTTAAGTTTAAGTCATTAAAAGATCTTTGTTATTCGTTGTAACCGGTTTACTTAGTATTATATATTGAACAGGAGAGGAATACAGATTATGAAAAGCAAAATGATCCAACGTGTGTCCTACGCTTTAGGCGCTTTTGGACACGACACATTCTATGTTACATTAAGCACTTATTTTATGGTATTCGTGACAAGCCAGATGTTCGCAGGAACAGATAAGGCAACGAATGCAAAAATGATTGCTACAGTTACAAGCTTAGTTGTAGGTATCCGCTTAGTTGAAATTATTTTTGATCCTTTGATTGGTGGCATCATCGATAATACTCGTACAAAATACGGTAAATTCAAACCATGGTTAGTTATCGGCGGCGTTGTTAGTTCCGTACTCTTGGTAGCAATCTTTACCAATTTCTTTGGCTTAGCTACTCATAATACGACTTTATTTATCATATTATTTGCAATCGTTTTCATCTTATTGGATAGTTTTTATTCATTTAAGGATATCGCTTTTTGGTCAATGATTCCAGCTTTGAGTACGGAAACAAAGGAACGTGAAAAATTTGCTACGTTTGCTCGTTTCGGCTCTTCTCTAGGTGCAAATGGTACTACTCTAGTCGTTGTCCCTATCGTTACTTTCTTTACCTATCTTGTTACTCATAAACATATTGAAGGCGCTTCAGGCTGGTTCTGGTTCGGTGTGATTGCTGCTGTTATTTCAGGCGGTACTGCGATTATCACTGCCTTGGGCACAAAAGAAGTCGATACTGCGATCCGTCAGCAAAATGAAAAAGCTGGGATCAAAGATGTGTTCAAAGCAGTTGCTCAAAATGATCAGTTGATGTGGCTTGCCCTTGCTTATATCGCTTATGCGATTGCCAATGTAGCAACAACTGCCGTATTATTCTACTTCTTCAAATATGTACTTGGCCAACCAACTGAATTTTGGATCGTTGGTCTAGTTGCTGCCTTACTTGGTTTAGTAGCTGTTCCACTATTCCCAATGCTTACACGCGTCATCTCTCGTCGCTACGTTTACCTTGGAGGGATCGCAATGATGATTTCTTCTTACTTTTTCTTTACGATCGCAGGTTCAAGTTTGCCAATCGTTATCATCGGGCTAGTATTGTTCTACTTCCCTCAACAATTGATTTTCTTATCCGCTTTGATGACGATCACAGACTCTGTTGAATATGGTCAATGGAAAAATGGTATCCGTAACGAAGCTGTTACTCTATCAATTCGCCCTTTACTAGATAAAATCGCTGGTGCTTTGTCTAACGGGATCGTAGGGTTTGTCGCTATCGCTTCTGGGATGACTGGTAATGCTACTGCTGCTGATATCACTGCTCATGGCGTAACGACTTTCAAAGCTTATGCATTCTATGCTCCTGCTGCTTTGATGATTTTCTCCGCTATTATTTTTGCTTGGAAGATTACATTGACAGAGAAAAAACATGCACAAATCGTTGAGAAATTGGAAAACAAATTGGCTCCAGCTGATACAATGGAAGATGAACTTCACGATGCAGTAGTTCCTTCCCATTAAGAAAGGATCTTGAAAATGAAGATTACAGAAAAAGATTTTGGCCAAGGTTATCACTTGATAACCTTGGAGAACAAAAACAAGCTAGCACTTTCTATCTCTGATTTAGGTGCTAGAATCGTCAGTTTAAAATCAAATGATCGAGAATTAGTTTTGGGATTTGACACCGCTGAAGAATATATCGAAAAAGATCCGTATATCGGTGCTTCTATCGGTCGCACCGCAGGGAGAATCGAAAATGGCCGCTTTTCTCTCAATGGAAAAACTTACCAATTAGCCACAGATCCAAAAACTGGACATAATCTGCATGGTGGTGCTCCTGGATTTGAATTAAAAAAATGGTCTTATGTCATTTTGAATGGCGAAAATGAAGCTTCTGTCATTTTTACTACTACAAGTCCCGACGGAGAACATGGTTTTCCAGGTACAATGGATGTGGAAATCCGCTATACTTTGACAAAAGATAATATCTGGCGAGTGACCTCTCGCGGCACCAGTGACCAAGATACTTTATTCAATCCGACAAATCATGTTTACTTCAACTTGACGGGAGATGCTTCTCAGTCAATCGATCAACATGAGCTTTGGCTCAATAGCGAAGCTTATGCTCCTTTGCGAACAGATAGTATTCCTATAGGGGTAAAAGAAAATGCTGCAGGAAGTGCTTTCGATTTTCAAATACCTAAAAAATTAGCGTCCGTTTTTGCTAGTGATTTGGATCAAAAAAATCTTGTTGACGGAATCGATCATCCATTTTTCTTAAAAGAAACCGGCTTGGGTAAAGAAGCCGCTCGCTTGACTAGCCCCGATAAAAGAATCCAAGTAGATATTGCTACAGATGCTTCTAGTGTGGTTATTTTCACTGCAAATTTCGGCACAGAAACACCAGAAATGCGCAACCGAAAACTGGCACATCACGGTGGCATCACATTTGAGACTCAAACAGCTCCAGGTGCAGAGCGCTTCTCAGCATTTGGTTCGATTCATTTAAAAGCCGGATCAGTATTTGAAACAGTGACAGAATTCAAAATCAAAACAAGAAAGGAATAACTCATCATGGAAATCAAAAGAAGCTTAAACACAAAATTTGCCGAAACATTCGGACCTAAAAAAACTACACAATACTTCTCACCAGGACGCATCAATTTGATTGGTGAACACACAGATTACAATGGAGGCCATGTCTTCCCCGCTTCCATCACTTATGGAACGCAAGGTGTAGCAGCACCTCGAGACGATAATAAAATATTAGTTTATTCCACAAACTTTGACGATATCGGTGTCATTAGTTTTACTTTAGATGAGCTAGAATATGATAAAAAAGCAAACTGGGCAAATTACGTAAAAGGAATGGTCCTTAAATTAAAAGAAGCTGGACACTCAATCGATCATGGGTTTGAGTTATTAGTGGAAGGAACAATCCCTAATGGTGCAGGACTTTCCAGTAGCGCTTCATTAGAATTATTAGTAGGTGTTGTATTAGAAGATCTGTTTGATTTAAAAACAGATCGCTTGGAACTAGTCCAAACAGGTAAAAAAGTAGAAAATGAATTCATCGGTGTCAATTCAGGTATCATGGATCAGTTTGCCATCGGCTTCGGTGAGCTAGATCATGCAATCTTATTAGATACAAATACGCTGAAATACGAAATGGTTCCAGTGAAACTAGATGGTTATGCAATCGTCATCATGAATACGAATAAGCGGCGGGAATTGGCAGATTCAAAATACAATGAACGCCGTAGCGAATGCGAAGAAGCCTTGGCACGTTTGCAAAAAACTTTGCCTATCTCTTCTTTAGGAGACTTAGATGAAGAAGAATTTGAATCAACTATTGACCAAATCGGCGATGATACATTGATACGCAGAGCTCGCCATGCCGTTTCTGAAAATCAGCGGACTTTGAAGGCAAAAGCTGAATTAGAAGCTGGGAACTTAGAAGCATTTGGTCAACTGTTAAATGATTCTCACCACTCTCTTCGCTATGATTATGAAGTAACTGGGATCGAATTAGATACACTAGTAGATGCTGCTCAAAAACAAGAAGGTGTCTTAGGTGCACGAATGACAGGAGCTGGATTTGGTGGCTGTGCGATTGCTCTTGTCAAAGAAGAAAATATACCTGCCTTCAAAAACAATGTCTATGATGAATACATGAAAGTTGTCGGCTATGCTCCGGAATTTTATGTTGCACACATTGGAAATGGGACAACAAAGATCGATCCAGAAGCTGTTCATGTTTGATAAAAAAATCAACGATCTCAGCTAAAAACAAATAGATAAAAATAACCTCTCAGCAATTTCCAAATGTGAGCCTTTTGCTCGTATTTGAAAATTGCTGTTTTTTATTGACACGGAAAGAGAACGTGTGTTCTAATTGTGTTGAAGAGGTGATTGTTATGTGGGCGAATCAAAATCCGGTATTTGTTTATGAAAAAGAACCTTCAAGAGATATTTTATGTATTGACTGCAAATCTTTTTACGGTGCGAAACGTTCCTAACTGAAAAGGTTAGGCACACAAGATTTTCTTGTGTAGAACTAATGATTTGAGGAGTGAAATGACGGTGTAACGACCTGAAGCGCTCCCTCTGATACTCCGATTGGCAATACCTTAAGTTAGAATAGGAATTGTCAAAAGCTCGGTAAAGTCGGCTGAGAGTTACCGCAGTTGCATTATGCAATCGAAAGCTGTTCAGCGGTGAATGGTGTAACCTATAGGCCGGGAGTCCAGAAATTACTCATGGTGAGAATGTGCAGCTGCACTGACGAACTCGCGAATGTACGAATCTATAAGCTTGGGGTACAGAAATGTATCTTACCCGCACAAATATTACTGTGACAAAGGGTGTAGCTTGCGGTTAAGTAAGAATCGTAGATATGAACAACCGTGCAATGTAGTAGGCATTGGAAAGTTACAGGTTCAGAGTGAGCGCCTAAAAGTAAATGCAGGGATAAAATCATTGGAACGTTGAAAGCTAGTGTCGTGGAGGACTAACTTCCTTTGAAACGGTTGAGACGAAGAATAATAAGCTCATTTACACTAGTGAGAGTAGTGGCACAGTACCTATGAAGCAGTGATAATAAGCTGTGGAGGGATAGCCACAAGTCAATTTGCTTTACTAACAGTTATGATACAATCCATAGAATCGAGTATGACAAAATAAACGCCGACGTCCGAAAGGAGGCGGTGCTATGGAAAACGTATCAGCATCACATTCAATTCGCCATATGGAATATTATGGTCTTATTGATAGCTTTGATTCTCTTTACAAAGAGAGTAGCGAGAACAAAATTTTCAGTAACCTTATGGAAATTGTCACTTCTCCTAATAACATTCTATTGGCATTTCGGAATGTTAAAGGAAATTCTGGTAGTACTTCCCCAGGCGTCGACAAAAAGAATATTGATGATTTAAAAGCAATACCGAATATCGAGTTTATAAAAACTGTTCAAACAAAATTTTCAGAATATAAACCGCAACCAGTTAAACGAGTAGATATTCCTAAGCCAAATGGGAAAACTAGACCACTAGGTATACCAACAATATGGGATAGAATCATACAACAGTGTCTACTACAAGTTTTAGAACCGATCATGGAAGCAAAGTTTCATGATAAGAACTATGGTTTCCGACCTAACCGGTCGGCACATCATGCATTCGCTCAAGCAGTACGAATGGCGCAACTTTCAAAACTAACTTTTGTAGTAGACATAGACATAGAAGGATTCTTTGATAACGTAAACCATTCAAAACTTATTAAACAGTTTTGGACATTAGGGGTACGTGATAAATGGCTTCTAGGTGTTATCCGAGCAATGCTTAAAGCACCTATTATTCATAGGGATGGACGCATTGAACATCCAAAGAAAGGAACCCCGCAAGGCGGTGTTCTCTCTCCACTTCTTGCCAATGTTGTTTTGAATGAACTGGACTGGTGGATATCTTCTCAATGGGAAACACACCCGACTAGGAAAAACTACGATTGTTATCATCAAACAAGAAAGCAATGGATTAAGAGCAACAAATATCGAGCACTGCGTGCTTCGAAACTAAAAGAGATTTATATTGTTAGATACGCAGATGACTTCAAAATCTTCTGTAGAAAACGAAGTGACGCAGACAAAATCTTTCTAGCCACTAAATTATGGTTAAAAGACCGACTGAAACTTGATATAAGTGCTGAAAAATCAAAGGTAGTGAATCTAAAGAAACAGAAATCTGATTTTCTCGGATTCACAATGAAACTGGTACGCAAAAGAAAAAGCTTTGTGATTGAAACGCACATGTGCGCCAAAGCCATGAGTGCAGCATCTAATAAGTTAGCAAAACAAATTAAGGTGATTCAACATTCACCTACCCAAGTTGAACTTCAAAAACAGTTAAGTATTTATAACTCAATGGTAGTAGGTATCCATCAATATTATAAAAAGGCAACCCACATCAGTGTGGACTGCCCAAGAATAAATCAACGCCTAATGATTATCATCAAAAATCGACTAGATATTAAGAGAAAGGGTCCTCCACCGAGTGATTTTATTAAAAAAAATTACGCTCGGTCAAAGCAGTTGAGGTGGCTTAATGGTGTTCCTATGCTTCCTTTTGGATTCATAAAACATAGCCACACCTCCCTGCCCAAGATAGGAACCTGTAAATACACGCCCGAAGGTCGTGTGCTGATACACAGGTATCTTACTTTCCCAATCGATATTATCAACCAACTCATGAACATGTCTAATCCTAATGAAAGCATTGAGTTTAGAGACAATCGTGTATCCAAGTACTCTTCCCAAGTCGGCCGTTGCCGAGTAACGAAAGAAGTCTTAGAGCTAGCAGACATATACTGCCACCGTATTGTCCCTAAAAATCTAGGTGGGAAAGACAATTATCAAAATCTGGTCATTGTCCACCGGAACATTCACTCACTTATTCATGAAGAGGATAAAACAAGAGCATCACTTCTCATACAAAACATGAGAGTTACAAGTGCTCAACTTGAGATAATCAACCAGTTTCGCAAAAAAGCTAAGAATCGTGAATTGTCGCTGAATCTATAACTGTATGATACTGTTAGTAAACTTTGATGGAACGCCGTATGCGGTGAAAGTCGCACGTACGGTGTGGAGCGGGGGAAAATCTGGAGATTGCATCAAAGGATTACCTATCGCTATCCTCCGTAGAGTGCGTTGAAAAGGATCTTGATCCCCTTACAACTAAATTAGTAGTCATGTCCTATCCGTCCGATTCGACAGAAACACGGGGTAGCGGATTAATCTTGGCTTCCAGTCCTGCAGCAAAAAAAGCTTACGGCATCACCAATATCAGCCGTGCCAGAGATCTTCCCTTCCCCTATCCAAGTGATTTATATATTGTTGCCCCAAGGATGGCCTATTATATGGAAAAGAACAGAGAAATCAATTCTATCTATAAAAAATATGCAGACGAAGCGAACCATCATGTCTATTCCGTCGATGAAAGCTTCCTTGATGTAACAAATAGCATGGCACTCTTTGGTAAAACAAATGCGTACGACATGGCTAAACTGATCCATAAAGATGTGTTTGAGCAGACCGGAATCTACACGACTATAGGAATTGGCGATAACCCGCTACTTGCTAAACTAGCCTTAGACAATGGCTCAAAAGACGGAAAGCAAATGTTTGCTGAATGGCGTTATGAAGATGTACCAGAAAAGTTATGGAAAATCTCAGATATCACTGACTTTTGGGGAATCGGCAAACGAACAGCAAAACGTCTGAAACAAATGGGTATACATTCTGTTTATGATTTAGCTCACGCGGATTATTATCACTTGAAAAGCAAGCTAGGGGTCATCGGTACTCAGCTTTATGCCCATGCTTGGGGCATCGATCGAAGTTTTTTGGGACAAGAATATACACCAAAATCAAAAAGTATCGGAAATAGTCAAATCCTAGATAGAGATTATACAAGACGAGAAGAAATCGAGATCGTTATCAAAGAAATGGCCGACCAAGTCGGCACTCGCTTGAGACGATCTGCAGCAAAAACACAAGTAGTCAGCTTATGGGTAGGATACTCTTTAGGCTATCTTGATCCAAATGGCAAGACCGGGTTTCACCAGCAAATGAAAATCGAAGCGACAAATGCTAGCAGAGATCTAGCAGATGCTTTATTGACCATTTTCCACCAGCATTACCACTACCAGGATATTCGGCGTGTAGGCGTGAACTGTTCCGACCTCGTATACGCGACAGGTTTACAGCTTAACCTTTTTGAAGATCCTGAAAAGCAGATAAATGAAGCGAAAGTTGATTTTGTTGTCGATACGATTAGAAAAAAATACGGCTTTCAATCAATCATCCATGCGCATAGTCTCTTGCAAGGAGGACGCGCCATCGCACGTAGTTCTCTCGTTGGCGGGCATGCAGGTGGTATGAGTGGATTAGAAGGTGGAAAAGATGAGACGGACAGCAAAAAAATTCATTGACTATAACGAGTATCGAGATCGGCCATTTGGATTAAAATGGGGGACTGCTTTTGCGATGGAAGAACTAGTCAACGGTATCAAAAAAAATGAAGAAGAAGCACGCAAACAGCCTCTTCCTAAACAACAAATGACATTGCAAGAAATCGATAGTATACTGACAGAAGCCTTTTTATCTCGTAAAGCAGTAATCATTCAGCTCAATTTAAAAGATGAATTTGGAAGACTCTTGGATGAGGTCGAAGGGCACTTCATTGGTGAAGCCTATGAAGATTACTTTATGATTGACCATCAGCCGATATTGTGGGAAGACGTACGGTATATTGAGTTAAAGGAAACAAAAAAATGGTTTGTGACATGAGAGGTTGTGACAGAAGTGATCAACTTCAAAAAATAAGAAAGGATTTTTCGAAAATTGCTTCTTAAATTTTTGTGGAATTTTGGCTTATTTTTCGAAGAAGCAACTTCTGGAACAACGTATATTAGATATCAGAGGTTGTGAAAAAGTCGCTTAGTTTTGAGTAACAAGCCAAGGCGCTGATTTCACAACCTCTGTCTATCTATCCATCTATTCGGTAAGATTCATGCATGACGTCTTCTTTATTTAGTATGTAGAGCCCTTTTTCTTCTGACCATTCAACATAAATCAGCTGTTTTACATCTGCATAGCCTTCTTTCTTCAAGTTCTCCATAAGCCATGCTTCAGTCAATTGATTGGACTGAAGCACTTTATGCTGAATTTGCCCTTCATCTACAAGCAGGATCGATAAAGCTTTGTCTTCATCTGATTTTTTCAATACACTCATTTGACCGGCATTCTCTAGGATAACATGTTTGGCATTTTCAAGAAAAAAGCATTCTTGCTGTCTTAAGATTGCTCGCAACTGCTCCATCTCGATATGGTTATTTGTCAACTCTGTCATGTTGATGACGCCGTCTTTGATTAGAACAGATGGCTCGCCTTTGACCCAACGATTGACCTTTTCATTTTTTTGGACGATACGTTCGATACCATAAATCATTACTGCCCAAAGCGCAATGGCAAATAGGACATGCCCTACATGGACATTGTCATCATAGGTTGATTCTTCTAAGATCCCACCTAAAACAAGCGTATAGACTAAATCAAACGGTGTGATTTCTGACATGGATTTCTTCCCAAGCAAACGTACCACTAATAATAAACCGATCAACCCGAACACCAGTTTCATTGTAATTGAAAAAATCATTTTTTCTCCCCCTAACTATCTGTTAATTAAATTATATATGCTTTCTCACGAACACGCATGGAATATACAAGGAAGAAATGTATCCTTTTACTAAAAAAAGGACTGTGACACTGTAGTGACCCCCAAAAGTTAGACTTTTTTGGAGTGGAGAAATCCACTCCTTTTTTTTATGCTCTAAAATGATATTTTTACACAACCGTTACGGTTGTTTTACGAAATTGGACGAGACTTTGCCAGTTTAATTTCTGTTTTATCCGTTCATTATTGTAGTAATAGATATAGCTATCGATGGCTGATTTTAATTCCTCGAAACAGTTATAAACTTTCCCGTGAAAAATCTCTTGTTTTAATAAGCCAAAAAAATTCTCCATAAGTGAATTATCTAAGCAGTTCCCTTTCCGAGACATGCTTTGAAAGATTTTGTACTCCTTCAATTTGTTTCTATAAGCTTTCATTTGATACGCCCAACCTTGATCTGAGTGAAACGTACGACGATAGGGACAATCGTTAGTGGTCTGGATAGCTTCCTCCAAACCTTCCATTACCGCTAATGCATTGGGCTTTTCAGAGATACGATAGGATAAAATCTCACTATTGAACATATCCATAAAAGGATCTAGATACAATTTCTTTTGACGGATAATGCCTTTGGCATCCACTTCATGGTATTTAAATTCAGTTGTATCCGTCGTGATTTTCTGATGGCAGATACTGGTGTAGAAACGACGATGGATCCGATTTTTGGCTACTGCTCCAACTTTTCCTCGATAAGAATTGTAGCGACGTGATTTACGCGTGTATGCCGTTACTTTTATTCCTAGCTTCTTGATCAAGCGCTGAACTTTCTTTTTATTGATAGAGAAACCGCGGTTTCTTAGTTCATTGGTCATCCGTAAACAGCCATAATCCTTGTGCTTCTCCCGAATTTTAAGCATTTCCGCTTCAATCTCTTGATCTGGATTTTTACGGTCCAATCGCCTTTGCCATCCAAATAATCATGAACGATCTTTAATTTAAGTTCAAAAGTATATTTAACCATAAAAAATACCGACCTCCAAAAGTTAGATTTTTTGGTCTAACTTTTGGGGGTCGGTACACAAATCGTGTCACAGTCCCTTTTTTGAAAATAAACGGTGTTCAAAAGCTTGCATCTGCGGTAATAAGTCCAGCCAAGTTAAAAACATAAGAAGCTGTTTTTACTTGGCTGTTCTTATTACTTGATGCAAGGCAGCTTTTTCACAACCTCTTTTCAAATATTTCGTTTTCTTATTCTACAAATGGTTCTTCTCCTAACGCTTGTTGAGCGGCTAGATTCAACATGCTCCATTGTCGGTCAAAGCCTGGCTGGAAGAAGAAGTCAGCTTCTGCTAGTTCTTCTAAAGTCAGTTTGTTTTGGATCGCTAGTGCCAATACATTTCCTTGACCTGTAACATCATAGGTAGATAATACTGCTCCTCCTAGCAATTGATGGGTCATTGGATCCGAGAATAATTGGATGGACACTTTTGGATTTCCTTGTTCTTCTGGTACATATTTTGGTCGTAACGTATCTTCATAATAAGACACTCGTACATCTACTCCTGCTTTTGCTGCTGTAAAGCTATTCAATCCGCTTGCTGCAAAATGATAGTCAAAGACACTTAATGCAGAGGAACCTACGACTCCGCCGAACGGTTTGTTTGGTACTTCTTCAAAAAGATGTTTTACTACATAACGTGCTTCTCTACGTGCAACAGTCGCTAAAGCGATCGGCATTTTTTTGCGTGCTGGGATAGAATAAGCAAGTGTAGCATCTCCTACTGCATACACATCTGGAAGATTCGTTTGCAAGTATTCATTTGTTTGGATCCAGCCACGTTCATCTAAGTCGACGATCCCTTTTAACCATTCTGTATTTGCCTTCACACCGGCAGCTTGAATGACTAGATCTGCTGGGATTTCTTTTTCACTTGTTTTGATTGCCTCAACTTTTCCGTTACCAGTAAAAGCTTCGATTTTTGCATTTGTCAAAACTTCAATACCGTTTTCATTTAGGTGTTGTTCTAAAATATCTGTCATCTCAGCATCTAAATAAGTGCCTAAAGGTCTATCGATCACATCAAGCAATACGACTTCTTTCCCAGCTTTTCGGCTTGCTTCTGCTGCTTCGATCCCAATGTAACCCGCACCTACGACAGCGATTTTTTTAATAGCCGGATCATTTAATTTTTCTTTGATTTTGGTTGCCCAATTGTATCCACGCATCAAGTAGACATTTTCTAGATCTGCTCCTGGTACTGGCAGATTGTTTGGTTTGACACCAGAACTCAAAATCAATTTGTCATAAGGATATTCTTTTGTTTCGTTATCTGATACGCTAGTAACCGTTACTGTTTTTTTATCGGCATCGATCGTTTTTACTTCGTGATTATTTAAAATATGAACATTGGATTGCGGAAAGTTTTCTGGTCTGAAATTACGTACATCATTTACATCTGTTACCTTGTCTTCTAAATACAGCTCCATACCACATGACATGAAGGAAATATAGTCTCCTGCTTCAAATAGCGTGATATCTACATTTTCACCGTATCGTGTCAATAGTTCCAAGATTGATTGATGCCCTCCATGAGATGCACCTACAATGACAACTTTGATTTTTTCCATTGATGAAACCTCCTTGAATATTCTTTTAAAATCATTCTAAACAATTTAAACTTAACATTACATTAGTTATGAATCAAAAGAAACGCGTTCATTTGAACTAAATTTAAAAAACAATCGTTAATTTTGCAGAATATACCGCAAAATTAACGATTGTTTTTTTGATAAAATCTATGAATCACTGTTCTGTTAAAAAGTCTTTGATTCGTTTGCAGGCCTCATGTAATTTTTCCATGCTGCTAGCATAAGAAATCCGGATATAACCTTCTCCTTCTGGGCCAAATGCAATTCCTGGGATACACGCAACTTTTGCCTGTTCCGCTAATTCTACACAAAACTGCCAAGAGTCAGTTTGAATGGCAGCTGGGAGTTTGCAAAACAAGTAAAATGCACCGTTTGGCTGGGTCACTTCAAATCCTAAAGGCGCCAATTGCTGGACCAGATAGTCTCTTCGTGTTTGATATTGCTCTTTCATATTCTCGCTATCTTTCACCCCATTTATTAGCGCTTCAGCTGCAGCTTTTTGCGACATCGTTGTAGCGGCAGTCACCAGATATTGATGGACTTTAATTAGTTCGTCAATAAGGGCTTTTTGAGCAAAAATAAAGCCCACTCGCCAACCAGTCATCGCATGTGACTTGGATAACCCGCTTATCACGATTGTTTGTTCTGGAAGATAAGTAGCTATGGACATATGCGTTCCACTATAAGTCAATTCAGCATATACTTCATCACTTATAACAAATACCGGATATTTTTTTAAAACCTCAGCGATTGCTTTCAATTGTTTTGCAGACAATGTCGTCCCAGTAGGATTGTTAGGATAGTTTAAAATGACTGCTTTGACAGCTGATCCATATTGTTCAAATGCTCGTTCAAATTGTTCCGGCTGACAGACAAACCCTGTATCAGAAGTATCTATCGGGATCAATTCAGCACCAGCTAGTTCCACTAATGGCTGATATCCTGAATAAGCAGGCGCTGGAATAAGAACCTTGTCTCCTTCTTCCAAAACAGATAACAACGCAGAGGCAATCGCTTCCGTTGCACCAACTGTCGTCAAAACTTCCGTTTGCGGATCATAAGTTAATCCATAACGCTGTTGCTGAAACATACAAGCCGCTTCCCGCAGTTCCTCTAATCCTCTCATTCCGGTATAGTGAGAAAAGTCTTCTTCAATCGCTGCTATTCCGGCTTGTTTGACATGTTTAGGAGTTGGAAAATCCGGTTCTCCCAGGGTGAGTTTGATCACATCTGGTATCGACGATATTTGCTGATCGAATTGTCGTATTTTTGATACTTCTATTCTAGAAAGCCTGGGACTAAATCGATTGGATAAATTCATCATTATATACTCGCTCCTCTTTTGATCTGCTATCGATTTTTACAAGAAGATTTTCTGTAAAAAGAATCGTTTTGTACCATTCTACACCATTTTCTAAAACATCCATATCAAAATCGAACGTCGGATCATGTAAAGCAGGGGTATCACCGACACCTAAAAAGAAAAATACACATGGATATTGTTGCGTATATATGCCAAAATCTTCGGCTTGAAGAACTGGAGCATCTAATTCATGTAGTTTGTTTGAATCTAACAGTGCTGCATATAAGCCTCTATGGTTGATTACAGCTGGATAGCCGTCATTATAGTGAAAAGAAATAGTAGCTGTAGAGTGAAACTGTTCTGCTAAATGGTCTAATCCCCTCTTCAAATAATTTTGCATATCTGAACTGTAAGAACGGATACTTCCAGATACAATAACTTCTCCAGCTAAAACATTTCGGATCGTTCCACCTTGGATTTGGCCAAATTTCATTAGATGATTCCACTCTGCCGGTAATTGCCGGTCAAAATCATAAACATTCTTCAAAAATCGTACAGCTGCCTCCAGACTATCGATTCCTTTTTCACTAGAAGCAATATGTGCAGACTGGCCTTTAATGATAATGTCTGTTTCACTGCTTTGTGCCATCAAAGGTCCTGGTCGAGAGAAAACTTCTCCCTTAGCTAGTCCAGGCCATAGATGAAAGCCAAATATTGCTTGTACTTCATATTTATCCAACAATCCTGACTGAATAACGCTTTGTGCGCCACCGGAAATTTCTTCTGATGGCTGATAGATCAGTACTACATTATAAATAAGATCCTCAATGTGTTTAGTTATAAAGTCAGTCAACCCTAAAAGCATCGCCATATGTCCGTCATGACCACATGCATGCATATACCCTTCATGCTTAGAAGCAAAAGAGAGATTCGTTTCTTCTTTGACTGGCAGTGCATCGATATCTGTTCGAAAAGCAATCGTTTCTTCTTGCTGATTATCAAAATAAAGGAGTAGTCCTGTTTCGCCGATTTCATGGATAACGGCCCCGCTGTTTTTTACTTGTTCATATAAATATTTTTTTGTCTTGAATTCATGAAATCCGATTTCAGGAATTTGATGGAGTGCCATTCGATATTCTTTCAGCATCCGTATTCACCATCCCTTCATAGATACCCTTCACTACTGTTTCATATTGGTTATTCGGTACACCGATGATCAGATTCAACTCCTGTGCTCCTTGTGATAAGATCGATGTGCGAATTTCTAATTTGTTCAATATCGATAACACTTTTCCAGATAAACCGATCAATTCTTTATGTGGTCCGCCAACGACAGAGATCAAAGCTAAGTCTTCAATCACGACGATTTCTTCCACGCCAAGTGTTTCTTTTAATTCTTTCGTGATGAGAAATAATTTATCGGCAATCGCTTCTGCTGAGACGATCACTCCGATATTGTCGATCCCTGAAGGAATATGTTCGATTGATATCTCATGTTTAGCAAAAATGCTCATTGCTTTCCAGATAAACCCGATTTCATCGGACATATGTCGTTTAAATAAAGTGATGGAAAGAAAATCCTTGCGTCCAGCTATTCCTGTCAGTCCATTTTCCTTTTCTATTTCGTGATTCGATATTTTTGTCCCTTGAGCGAAAGGATCATTGGTATTTTTTATTTGGATGGGGATATCAGCCTCTTGAACTGGGAAAACAGCTGCTTCATGAAGAACGTTAGCCCCCATATAAGCCATCTCTCTCAGTTCTCTAAAAGAGATTTCCTCGATGATTTTAGGATGATCGATGATTCGCGGATCAGCCATCATGATTCCTGAAACATCCGTCCAATTCTCATAACTTTCCGCTTGCAACATCTTCGCCAGTATCGCGCCGGTAATGTCGCTTCCCCCACGGCCCAATAATTTTTCTTTTCCTGCAGGGTTCGCCCCGTAAAACCCTGGAACAACCATTTTCGAATATCTTTTAAATGCTTTTGTGATTTCCTGTGCTGTTTTTTCCTGATCGATTTTCCCATCATAGTCAAAGAAAATCAGGTCTTTTGCGTCAATAAACTGGTAACCAAGATACTCAGCCATCAGTTGAGCAGTCAGATATTCACCTCTACTTACTAAATAATCTTCAGTTATCTTTTCGTCTTCCAGTTGTTTCTGTATGCGTGCTAGTTCATCTTCAATAGGTAACTGCAGGGCAAGAACATCTCTTACTTGAATGAAACGATCACAAATCCTTTTCCAAAGGGGTGTCCAATCAACATGATGCTGAAGGTAAGCATAAATCAAATAAAGTAAGTCTGTTACTTTGTCATCATCTGACGTACGTTTGCCTAAAGCAGAAACAACGATCACTTGGCGATTGGGATCTGAAAGAACAATTGTACGGACTTTTTTGAATTGCTCTTCATGAGACATCGATGTTCCGCCGAATTTCGCTACTTTCAGCGTATTACTCATCTTGCCACCTCCGCTATTTTCTGCATTAAAGCTGCAGCAATCTGTACGGCATTCGCAGCGGCTCCTTTGCGTATGTTATCGGCAGTCGTATAGAACAACAATCCGTTCTCTAAAGAAGTGTCTTTTCTGATCCTCCCAACATAAACCATATCTGTTCCTCTAGCAAGAATGCTCGTCGGATATTTATGTGCTGCTAGATCATCTTCTAATTGAATCCCTGGAAACTGGCTGAGACACTCTCTAATTTCTTCCGTCGTAAACTCTTTTTGCAGTTGAACTGCCACAGAGACTCCATGTCCATTTTCGATTGGCACACGTACGCAGGTTGCTGATACTGGCAAAGCAGGCTGATGCAGAATCTTACGGGTCTCATTTATCATTTTCTGTTCTTCTTTTGTATACCCATTTTCCAAAGGCTGATCGATTTCCGGAATCACCGTTTGGCTAATATTATAAGGATACAAAACTGGTTCCTCGTCATTTTGCGTACGATGAAGATCTTCAATGCCTTTTTGCCCGGAACCAGAAACTGCTTGATAGGTCGAATAATTGACTCGCTGGATACCAAAGGCTTCTTGTAAAGCTTTAAGCGGAAGTACCGCTTGAATGGTTGAACAATTTGGATTTGCAATCAGCCGATTCAATGTATAGTCTTCCAGATTGACCTCTGGAACGATTAATGGAATATCCGAATCTTCCCGCCATGCTGAGGAATTATCTATGACAAATAGTCCCTGACTTCGTGCGATTGGCGCAAACTCTTTGGATACAGAAGCACCTGCAGAAAATAGCGCTAAATCATATCCTTCAAATGAAGTTTCTGTCAATTCCTGTACAGTGTGTTTCTTTTTCTTGAATACACAAACTTTACCGGCTGAACGTTTTGAAGCTAATAATTTCAATCGTCCTACTGGAAAATCATATTCTTCTAACACTTTGAGCATCGTTTGGCCGACTAATCCGGTTGCCCCCACAATACAGGTATCTATTTCGCGCATTTTTCTCCATCTCCTCTATAATTCGCGTAACGCAGCAATCAATGCTGTATTTTCTTTTGTCTGATCATCACTTATTTTTAATACACGTGCAGGTATTCCACCGACAACAGTTCCTGCTGCCACATCTTCTAAAACCACTGCTCCTGCTGCCACGACTGCATCTTTTCCAATATGGACACCTTCAACAATCACTGCATTCGCACCTACCAGTACGCCGTCTTCTACGATAACCGGTTTGGCCGATGCTGGTTCGATCACACCTGCTAAGACAGCTCCTGCACCAATATGGCAGTTTTTGCCCACTGTCGCTCGTCCACCTAAGACAGCACCCATATCAATCATCGTGTTTTCACCGATTACTGCACCAATATTGATAATCGCTCCCATCATGATCACGGCATTGTTGCCGATTGACACTTGATCTCTGATAATAGCACCTGGTTCGATACGAGCATTAATTTTTTTAATATCTAGCAAAGGAACTGCGCTGTATCTTGCAGCAGTTTCGATTTCGATTTCAATGATTTTTTCTGATTCAGCTTCTAAAACCGGAGCAATCGTCTCATAGTCACCAAAAACAACGAAGCTGCTTCCTTCACCAAAAACTTTACTTTCTTTAAATTCGATTGGCTCGGTTACATTCAGATAGACTTTCACAGGCGTCTTTTTAGATGCCGTTTGAATGTAGCGGATGATTTCTTGAGCTTCCACGTTTTTTACACCCCTTTGTCCATTAATAAATCTTCTAATTTGTAATAACCTGGTGACTGATCTTTCAACCAGTCCGCTGCTTCTACTGCGCCTGCAGCAAAGATTCGATTAGAAAAAGATTCATGTTTGATCGTAAATATTTCATCAGTAGCAGCAAACAATACATCATGTTCACCAGGTAAAGAACCTGCACGAATACTGTGTACACCAATTTGGTTTTCTTCTCTTTTTTTCCCTTGCCAGTTGTATACGGGCTGCAGCTTTTGCACTTCTTGGATTGTTTGAAGCAGCATATTTGCAGTACCAGATGGTGCATCTTTTTTACGACTATGATGTTTTTCAATCAGTTCGATCTGCCAGCCTTGCAACATTGCAGCTGCTTGCTTGATTAGTTGATTCATCACCATGATGCCGAACGAAAAATTAGCACTATACATCACAGGTACATGTTTGGCATGTTCTTTTATTTCTTGGAACTGTGATTGTGTATAACCTGTCGTGCCAATGACTAACGGAAGTTGATAAGACAAGCTATACGAAAGGATTTTCTCTAAATTATCTGGATGAGAAAAATCAATAAGCAGTTCTGGCAGTTCCGTAAAAGCAAGCGTAGTTGCTTCTTTAGGTGCCGTCCGTAAAAGAAGGACCGTATCTCCTCTTTCTTGTGCAACTTCTTCGACTCTATTTCCCATCTGTCCACTGCCAATCAGTCCGATTTTCATTTTTCAACCGTCCTTTCTTTTAACAAAAGCTGAGCTAATTGTTTCTTTTTCTCTTTTGAAAGAGAAACTAAAGGCAGGCGTAGAGGTCCGGAAGGTAAGTCTAATAATGACATGGCTGCTTTGACAGGAATAGGATTGGTCTCACTGAACAAGGCATGGATCAGTTCAAGTGCATTTAATTGCTTTTCTTTTGCTTGCTGCCATCTTCCGTCCTGCGTATCTTTTACTAATTCATGGACTATTTTAGGTTGGATATTCGCCCATACACTTATTACACCGCTTCCTCCTACACTCATTACTGGTAGGATCAAATCATCATTTCCACTGTAAAGGAAGAATTCTTCTCCAATCAACCGAGCGGCATCCATCACATAAGCCATATCTCCTGAGGCTTCTTTCAAACCAATGATATTAGGATGTTCTGCTAAATTTACTAATACATGGATTGGAATCGACATGCCTGTTCTAGAAGGAACATTATACAAAATAAGCGGAATCGGTGAGGCTTCTGCAATTGCTGTAAAATGAGCAGCTAGTCCTGCATCACTTGTTTTGTTGTAGTAAGGGGTGATGACCAAAAGTGCGTCTGCCCCCAAAGAAGCAAAATGCTTCGCTTTTTCAATCGTTTCTTTCGTATTATTCGTTCCAGCTCCTGCAATCACCGGCACACGGCCAGCCACTTTCTTTACTGTCAGTTGAAGGATCTGCTCCTCCTCAGATTGTGTGAGCGTAGAAGATTCTCCTGTTGTACCTAAAACTAATAATCCGTCTGTTTGTTCATCTAAATGGAATTGGATCAATTTTTCCAAACCAGCATAATCTACTGATCCCTCTTCATTCATCGGCGTGATCAGCGCCACGATCGAACCTTTTATCATCTTCATTCCTCCAATATTCTTGTCCATTCATGAACTGCTGGGCCAGCCATTTGTATCGCATCCTCACCAGAGATCATCAAGTCTCCTTGTTCCAAGTGAACAACTACCTGATCTGCTGAAATTTTCCCAGTTTCCTTAGCAACCACATAAGAGGCACAGCAACCTGTACCGCAAGCAAGTGTCCAACCTACTCCTCTTTCATAGGTACGGACGATCAATTCTTGTTCATTGACTACTTCTACAAAGTTGACATTGGTTTTTTCTTTGAACAAAGGATGATGACAGATCAGTTCACCTCTTTTTCTCCAGACTTCCTCACGCGCATTTTCAACAAAAACAACGGTATGAATCGTTCCTAAAAATAAACTAGTGATCGTTACTTTTTCACCATTGATCTCTATTTCCTGGTTTTTTATTGGATAAGTTTGATTAGCTTTGATTTTTTCCGGAGAATCATCTGGCACTCCCATATCTACGCTGCAATAAAAAGGTGAGGGATCCAACACCGTAATTTTTCTTGTGCCTGCTAATGTCTCTACGTTGAATTCCTGTTCATTCATCATGTTCTGATCATTTACGTATCGAGCAAAACAGCGAATGCCATTTCCGCACATCGGCGCGCGGCTGCCATCTTTGTTGTAATAGATCATTTCCAACGGATCGATTTTTACGGCGATCAATCCGTCTGTATCATATTTTTCTTTTGTGCATAAAGAAGCGGCTAATTGACTATAATCTGTGTCTTCTGCGTAATCTAATAAGATAAAATCATTTCCGCAGCCATTATATTTATGAAGGATCATAGGAAACTTCCCCCCTTAGTAGATCAGAAAATGCTTGTCTGCGAACAATCAGTCTTGATTGGCCATTATTGACAAAAACAACTGCTGGTCGTGTCGCTCGATTGTAGTTGCTGCTCATCGAGTATCCATAAGCTCCCGTGGAATAAACAGCTAAAAGATCACCCGATTCTGCTTTCGGCAAATAAGCTTCTTTAATTACCACATCGCCTGATTCACACATTTTTCCTGCAATCGTCACTTTCTCTGTTTTTTCTTCCGACAGTTTTGCTGCTAAATCACAATCGTATTCTGCCTGATACAGAGCTGGACGGATATTATCTGTCATCCCGCCATCTACAAAGTAATATTTTTTATGTGGTGTCTTTTTGATGAAACCAATCGTGTATAGTGTTGTACCAGCTTCTCCAACAATACTTCTACCCGGTTCAATCAGTAATTGACGAATGGTCAGTTTTCGTTTTTCCAAAGCTTCTTCCGTATATTCAATCAGTTTTTTTAGTGCCTCTTCGACTGGGATTGGCTGATCATTTTGTGTATAACGAATCCCAAACCCTCCGCCAAGATTCAAGGAAAGAGGTTGGTCAAAATCGGTTAAGTAATTCGTCAATTTGTCGATTTCAGCTAACCAAGCAGTAACATCAAAAATTTGTGACCCGATATGAGCATGAAATCCTTCTAACTCTAGATAGCTTCTTTCTTTTATCAACTGAAGGGCTTGTTGGCACTCTTTACTTTCATAGCTCATGCCGAATTTTGAATCAATATGCGCAGTGACGATATATTCATGAGTATGTGCTTCTACTCCGACATTCAACCGAAGCATGATACAGATTTTTTTTAAATAGCGTTGGCTTAATTCTGCTAATAATTCAACTTCCATCAAATTATCGGCAACAATATGCAACAAATCATTTTCAAGTGCATAGATCAGTTCCTCTGGCGTCTTGTTGTTACCATGGAAGTAGATAGTATCTCTAGGGAAATCAGCTTGCAAAGCGGTATAGATTTCCCCACCACTGACAACATCTAGCCCGAATCCATATTCACGAACTAAATGCAGCATCTCAATCGTTTGGAATGCTTTAGAGGCGTAAAGTACTTTTGTATCAAAACGTTTCGATACAAAGCCTCGCTTGAATGACAGCATCGTTTGTCTCATCTTTTCTTCATCATACACATACAGAGGTGTCTTATACTTTTCTGCCAATGTGCTTGCTGTGACTCCGCCAATTATCAATTCTGTCATTTTTTCATTCCTCTTTTCACTTTTTTTCCGTTTTTATTGGAATTTCATTTGATAAAGATTTGAATTTTATTGGAATAATATTAAACAAAATTTTCTGAATTGTCTAGTATATTTCGAAATATTTTTTTAAAAATAAGAATAAAAATGGTTATAAAAACAAAATACCCGAACTATTAGAAGCTATTTATACACAAAAACATAAATTCAACACTATTTAGTGATGAAAAAATATTTTCGCTTCAATATAGTTCGGAATAGTTCGGATATTTTCAATTTTATGAATCATTTCAATTTCTTCATAAATAAGTGCAGTTTCTTCTCTCTCTAGCTTTTGCCATTCATCTTTCAAAATATAAATAAAATCAAATACTTTTTTATTTTTCAATTTGCTGATTCCACAAAAAACCTCTTGAAAGGCAGATCCGATGATCTGCCTTTCAAGAGGTCAAGCTCTGTTTTCAAATTCTTATCAATCCGTTAGCGAATTATTTTGACGCACGTTTTACATAAGAACCTTCTGCTGTATTGATTTCCAACAATTCATCTGTTTCGATGAAGTCAGGAACATTGACTACTAAGCCAGTTTCCATTGTCGCTGGTTTACCTGAACCAGTGACTGTTGCACCTTTGATGGAAGGTTGTGTTTCCACAACACGTAATACGACAGTTGTTGGTAATTGAACGCCGATGACTTCGCTACCGAAGAATTGGATTTTTACTTCCATGTTTTCTAGGATATATTTCATTTCTTCTTCTACTGTTTCTACAGGAATTTCATATTGCTCATATGTTTCCAAATCCATGAAGAAAGCTGTATCATCCATCGTGTACAAATATTGTACAGGTTTTGTGTCGATGTGTGCTTTTTCAAATTTTTCTTCTGGTCTGAACGTTGTGTCGTATGTTGCACCTGAACGGACATCTTTCAGTTTCATACGCATAACTGTATTTCCTTTACCAGGTTTATGGTGGCTTGCATCCAGAACTTTAATCAGTTTGCCGTCTTGTACGAAAGTCATACCGGCTCTTAAATCACTTGCTGAGATCATTATTTTTGCTCCTTCTTTTCTTTATCATAATCAACTTTATTGTATCAGACAACCGGCCAGAAAACTAGAGTATTCTCTATCTTTTAAGGTCTCATGCCTATTTGTCAGAAAAATAAACACGGGTAAACGATGCTATCGAAATATTTTTTTCTTTCAATCCTTTGACTTTTATTTTTTTTCATGCTATCGTTAATAAAAATTTTACTTGGAGGGATACACATGACAGTCAGCAACCAAAAACAATTGAATCGTTGCTGTTGTATGGTGCATAAAAGCAGCATACTATTTGTCATGTCTATTAATTGCCCTTCATAGAATGAGTACCAGGTAACTTATCTTTTTATCTACTCAATTTTTCTCTATGTCTTTCAAGGAGCTGATTTAATAGTCAGCTCCTTTTTTTATTATCTTTTTTTAGGAGGCCCATATGATTATCTCGACAATTACAGAAGCTATTGGTTCCACACCGCTTTATCGCTTTGACAATCAGCACTATTCTATGCCTAAAGGTTCTGCTATTTATGCAAAACTAGAATATTTAAATCCTGGAGGAAGTATCAAAGATAGATTGGGCAGTTATTTGATCAAAGAAGGATTTGCCCAAGGAAAAATCAATGAAAAAACGACGATCATCGAACCAACTGCCGGAAATACAGGAATTGGGATCGCTCTGGCCGCACTCACATACAAATTAAGAACGGTTTTTGTTGTTCCAGAGAAGTTTAGCTTAGAAAAACAACAATTGATGAAAGCATTGGGAGCAAAGATCATCCATTCTCCTAGTGAGCAAGGAATCATCGGTGCCATCAGCAAAAGTAAAAAACTTGCAGAGGAGATATCAAACAGCTATCTGCCTCTTCAATTTGAAAATAAAGATAATCCTGCTGCTTACTATCATACGTTAGGGCCAGAAATCTTTCATGAAATCAAAGAAAATATCCATAGTTTTGTAGCAGGAATTGGGAGTGGTGGAACCTTTGCTGGAACTTCTACCTTTTTGAAAGAAAAATATCCCGACATTCGAATAATCGGTGTAGAACCAGAGGGCTCTGTGTTAAATGGTGGTGATCCAGCCCCTCACGAAATTGAGGGTATCGGTGTAGAATTCATTCCGCCGTTTCTTTCTCCCCTTTCAATCAATCAGATCGAGACAATCTCTGATGTAGAAGGGTTTAACTATACTAGGCAGTTAGCACGAGAACAAGGACTATTAGTTGGAAGTTCGAGTGGTGCGGCTTTTGCAGCAGCATTAAGAGAAATTCGTCGTTTACCACCTGGTCATCGTGTCGTTACGATTTTTCCAGACGCAGCAGACCGCTATTTATCAAAAAACATTTACTTATAGGAGGAAAGAAACATGCACATTCAAACAAAATTGATCCACGGAGGCATCAGTGAAGATCCCACAACAGGAGCTGTCAGTGTACCTATTTATCAAACATCCACTTATCGGCAAGATGGCGTCGGCCAGCCTAAGCAATATGAATATTCGAGATCTGGTAATCCTACTCGTTTTGCATTGGAAGAACTGATTGCTGATTTGGAAGGCGGTGTTCGAGGATTCGCTTTTTCTTCTGGTCTTTCTGGGATTCATGCCGTTTTTTCTCTTTTTCAAGCTGGCGATCATATCTTATTAGGAGATGATGTCTATGGAGGAACATTCCGTCTATTTGACAAAGTTCTTACTAAAAATGGTCTCGAGTACACGATCATAGATACGAGTAATCTTGATAAAATAGAACAATCCATCAAACCCAATACAAAAGCACTTTATCTTGAAACACCTAGCAATCCGCTTCTAAAGATTACTGATTTAGAAAAAAGTGCCACTCTGGCTCATCAACATGGATTGATAGTTATTGCTGACAATACATTTGCTACTCCTTATTTTCAAAGACCTTTAGATCTCGGTTCTGATATCGTTGTCCATAGCGGTACCAAATATCTAGGCGGACACAGCGATGTAGTAGCTGGTTTAGTGACTTCTAACCATAAAGATCTAGCCGATCAGATCGGATTTTACCAAAATGCTATCGGAGCCGTACTTGGTCCCCAAGATAGTTGGTTACTTCAGCGCGGAATCAAGACACTAAGTGTTCGTATGGAGGAACATCAAAAAAATGCTTTTGTGGTAGCTGATTTTCTATTTTCTCATCCAGCAGTAGAAAAGGTCTACTATCCAGGATTACCCCATCATGAACTCCATGGAGTTGCTAAGCAGCAGATGAGCGGCTTTAGCGGAATGATTTCTTTTACTTTAAAAAATGAAGAAACTGCTATTCCATTTGTTGAATCACTCCAACTATTTACTTTAGCAGAAAGTTTAGGTGGCGTAGAAAGTTTAGTGGAAATTCCTTCTGTCATGACTCATGCGTCTATTCCAAAAGAAAAACGAGAAGAGGCTGGCATAAAGGACGGCTTGATCCGTCTTTCTGTAGGAATTGAGTATGGTCAGGATCTCATAAACGATTTAGCTCAGGCATTTGACAGAATCAAGAACTAGAAGTCCCAATAAACGACTTAGCAGAAAAATCTAAAAAATATTTCAGATTGCTACACCTTGGAAACGATAAGTGTTAGAATCAAGTAGAAAGACGTTTTTGTAAATTTCACTAAATAATTCTTTAGTGAAAAGCATCAAAACGAATGAACAAACAGATAGGAGTCTTACAAATGAGAATGAATGTCGAAAGTTTTAATCTTGACCATACAAAAGTCAAAGCACCTTATGTACGTGTAGCTGATCGAAAAACGGGTGCGCATGGCGATGTCATCATTAAATACGACGTCCGCTTTAAACAACCAAATAAAGAACACATGGACATGCCAAGTCTACATTCACTTGAGCACTTGACTGCCGAACTAATCCGCAATCACGCAGATTACATCGTAGACTGGTCTCCAATGGGATGCCAAACAGGCTTTTACTTGACTGTATTGAATCATGAAAGCTACGAAGACATTTTAGATGTTCTTGAAGCAACAATGAAAGATGTTCTTGAAGCTACTGAAGTACCTGCAAGCAATGAAACACAATGTGGCTGGGCTGCCAGCCATACACTAGAAGGTGCACAAGCTTTGGCTCGTGAATTTTTAGC
>NZ_CP172568.1:0-410000 GCF_053011625.1 Enterococcus sp. PLH-Efm8 | reverse complement strand
CTCACAAATCAGCCTGTACGGCAAAAAGATCGATCGTCTCATAAAATCAAAGATTTTATAGCCGTCCGCCTATTTTGCTTTAGGCTAAACAATTTGTTCAGCTTTCAAATTCAACGCGGTGTTCTCGGTTTGTATTACTTACATTTACTTCAAATATCCAGTTTTCAATGAACAAAAGTGTTTGAGAGTAAACCTCTCAAAACTGAACAAAGTAAAAACAAATTGTGTAGTCTCCGTAATATTCCTTAGAAAGGAGGTGATCCAGCCGCACCTTCCGATACGGCTACCTTGTTACGACTTCACCCCAATCATCTATCCCACCTTAGGCGGCTGGCTCCAAAAGGTTACCTCACCGACTTCGGGTGTTACAAACTCTCGTGGTGTGACGGGCGGTGTGTACAAGGCCCGGGAACGTATTCACCGCGGCGTGCTGATCCGCGATTACTAGCGATTCCGGCTTCATGCAGGCGAGTTGCAGCCTGCAATCCGAACTGAGAGAAGCTTTAAGAGATTAGCTTAGCCTCGCGACTTCGCAACTCGTTGTACTTCCCATTGTAGCACGTGTGTAGCCCAGGTCATAAGGGGCATGATGATTTGACGTCATCCCCACCTTCCTCCGGTTTGTCACCGGCAGTCTTGCTAGAGTGCCCAACTGAATGATGGCAACTAACAATAAGGGTTGCGCTCGTTGCGGGACTTAACCCAACATCTCACGACACGAGCTGACGACAACCATGCACCACCTGTCACTTTGCCCCCGAAGGGGAAGCTCTATCTCTAGAGTGGTCAAAGGATGTCAAGACCTGGTAAGGTTCTTCGCGTTGCTTCGAATTAAACCACATGCTCCACCGCTTGTGCGGGCCCCCGTCAATTCCTTTGAGTTTCAACCTTGCGGTCGTACTCCCCAGGCGGAGTGCTTAATGCGTTAGCTGCAGCACTGAAGGGCGGAAACCCTCCAACACTTAGCACTCATCGTTTACGGCGTGGACTACCAGGGTATCTAATCCTGTTTGCTCCCCACGCTTTCGAGCCTCAGCGTCAGTTACAGACCAGAGAGCCGCCTTCGCCACTGGTGTTCCTCCATATATCTACGCATTTCACCGCTACACATGGAATTCCACTCTCCTCTTCTGCACTCAAGTCTCCCAGTTTCCAATGACCCTCCCCGGTTGAGCCGGGGGCTTTCACATCAGACTTAAGAAACCGCCTGCGCTCGCTTTACGCCCAATAAATCCGGACAACGCTTGCCACCTACGTATTACCGCGGCTGCTGGCACGTAGTTAGCCGTGGCTTTCTGGTTAGATACCGTCAAGGGATGAACAGTTACTCTCATCCTTGTTCTTCTCTAACAACAGAGTTTTACGATCCGAAAACCTTCTTCACTCACGCGGCGTTGCTCGGTCAGACTTTCGTCCATTGCCGAAGATTCCCTACTGCTGCCTCCCGTAGGAGTTTGGGCCGTGTCTCAGTCCCAATGTGGCCGATCACCCTCTCAGGTCGGCTATGCATCGTGGCCTTGGTGAGCCGTTACCTCACCAACTAGCTAATGCACCGCGGGTCCATCCATCAGCGACACCCGAAAGCGCCTTTCAAATCAAAACCATGCGGTTTTGATTGTTATACGGTATTAGCACCTGTTTCCAAGTGTTATCCCCTTCTGATGGGCAGGTTACCCACGTGTTACTCACCCGTTCGCCACTCCTCTTTTTCCGGTGGAGCAAGCTCCGGTGGAAAAAGAAGCGTTCGACTTGCATGTATTAGGCACGCCGCCAGCGTTCGTCCTGAGCCAGGATCAAACTCTCATAAAAAGTTCGAACAATCTTGCGATTGTTAAGCTCAATTTGTTTGCTAGCATATTGCTTGCTTGTTAAAAATGTTTGTTGTCTTGAATTGAATCAAGACGCCCTACACATTTGGTTTGTCTTACTTTGTTCAGTTTTCAAAGGTCTACTTCATCGAGAGTGTTTCCCGATTCGTTTTTGGCTGCCGTAGCAACTTTTATATCATATCAGAGAGACAAGCGATTGTCAACTCTTTTTTAAAAGTTTTTTTCGATTTCGTTTTTCGAAATCTTTCAGCAACTCATTTATCATAACTTATCGTTTGTTATTTGTCAAGAACTTTTTTGAAGTTTTTTTCGATAGAATCAAGCTTCGCAAGTGGTTCTTTTTCAACGACTCAGTTATCTTATCATGTCATTTCCAACATGTCAACAACTATTTTATATGTTTTTTAAAATACTATTTTATTGCTTTGCTACTTAAAACAACAGAAATGAATATATCATGTAAATTTACACATGTCAATATATTTTTAACTCTATATCCCCACCTAGATTTGAATTTTGACCACATAAATTGAGCATGTCTCTATAAATTGAGCATGTCTCTATAGTAGAAAAATAAAGTCAAAAAAAGAACACATAACACGCTTGATGCTAAGTGTTCGACTGTTACAACTGTATGAAATGCTCAGTGACTTGATTAAAACAGTTAAAGTCTATTTATTTAAGATAAGCTGTTCCATCAACTGCTCATTGTATCCAATAAATAGAACTTCATCGATAATAATCAAAGGACGTCTGAGGAGATTGGTATGTTGTGTGCATAAAAAAATCAGTTGTTTTTTTCCTACACAGGAAAGGTCAATCGCAATGTTGTGAAAAGCCTCAGACCAAGTCGCAAATAGCTGTTCTGCTTGCACTTCTTCAAAACTGCATAATTCTTCTGCTTCTTCTGTACTTAGATCGCGTTCTTCTAAGTCAACAAATTGATAAGGCAATTGATGGTGTTCTAACCATTGTTTCGCCTTCAGACTTGTTACACAGTGCGCTGATCCATAGACTTTCACTTCCACGAAGGCTCCCTCCCTATGAATTTAAGATGTTATTGTTTTGTAAATAGATCAGATTTCTGGCAACACATCGAATTTCACGAGGGACAAATGACCGGATCTCATCTTCATTAAATCCGATTAGTATTCTTTTTTCATCAATCAAAATAGGTCGTCTCAATAATGAAGGATATTCTTTGAATAAGACGATCATTTGCTTTAAAGTTAATTCGTTAAAATCTATGCCCAGCTTTTCGTAAATTTTCGACCGAGTGGAAATAATATCTTGAACTCCTCCTTCAGTCGCTGCCAAGATCTTTTTGATCTCACTTTCTGTTAACGGTTCGGCAAAAATATTCTTCTCTTCAAATTCAAGTTGATTCGCTTGCAACCATGCTCTTGCTTTTCTACAGGAAGTACAGCTAGGCGAAGTATATACTTTTATCATTTTCTCACTCCTTTTTAATTATAATCCAATTCTACAGTAATTTTTTTTAAAATACCAATTATTAGCTAATAAAATATAAAAAAAAAAAAAATCAAAATAACTGATTATTTACGTTTGAATAATGAGAATTATTCTATATATTCTCTATTTTGATAATAGTATTCTCATTTTTAAAATAAATAAGGGAGGTGTGACAAAATTCTTGTCACACCTCCTTTTTCCGAATAAACTGTGTTCCAGAAATAGCTTCTTCGAAAATAAGCTGAAGTTTCACAAAAATTTGAGAAGCAATTTTCGTACATTCCTTCTTCTTTCTTGAAACTGACCACTTCTGTCACACCCTCTCTTCTATCACTTTCCTTTTTTCACACGACTCCCGGTTTCTTTGATAAATCTCGATACTTTCAATTTTCTTGAATTTTTCATTTGAGGTACACATAGATACAGACGATTTCTTGCTCTAGTCATCGCAACATAAAATAGTCTTCGTTCTTCTTCTATCGTCGTCACTGGTTCTGCTTTTATTTCATTAAAGTCGATTACTTTCTTTTCTGTCGCTCCGTTATAAGGCAAACTTCCTTCGTTACAACCAATCAAAAAGACATTTCGGTAACTAAGACCTTTACTTTTGTGAATGCTCTGGATACATAGTGCATCAAGTTTTCCTTGTCTGTAAGCAATCAAGCGGGTTTTTAATTCTTTAGCTGTCGCTTGGGTTTCTTGCGATAAGGCTTGGAGTCTTCTGAAAGTAGCATGCTGCTTTACTTCTTCTCGTATCCATTCTTGATCACTCTGGTCGATTTCCTTAGCTATACGTGGCAGATGAAGATAGCTTTGAACAAGCGAATAGATTTCTTGATGCTGGTCTGTTTTACGCAACGCTTCCTCAAACTCTCGGATTTCTGCAGATTTCGATTTTAAATTGGGGCTTATCGACAAAATATAATCTGCAACGGCTATATTTTGATATTTAGGAGAAAAGTATTGATCGCATTCACTTTTTTTCAGGTAGCAGTCTGCCATCAGCTGCCGGAGCAATTGCTGGTAGGCCTGATTTTTCTTTTGCAGATTCAGTGCTGTTTGCCAATGAACAATTTTTTGATAGAAATGTTGGAAAGACTTGATACCAAAGATACCTTCATATGGACTATCTGCTTCCAGTACAAAAGGAATATTCGTTTTCAGCAGAGATTGGACAAGCTGCTGCGTTTGTGAAGCTGATCGGTATAATATGATTGATTCCTTATATTTCCCATTTTTTTGAATAAATGTCTGAATTTGTTTGATTAGCCACTGACTTTCTGCTTTAGTATCAGAAAACAAATAGGCTTCCATAACACCTGCTTCTTTTTGTGCTGGAATCATCGCCTTTGGTATCCGATCATTTTTATTATAGCTGATCAATCTATTTGCTCCTTGGACAATAGCTGCCCGAGAACGATAATTAGTTAATAAGAAAAGAGTTTTGGTAGGATATTCTTTTTCAAAGTTCTTGATGTATGCTGGCTCTGATCCTCTGAATCCATAGATACTCTGATCATCATCTCCAACAACAATCAACTTGATCCTGTTTTCCTTTGTCATCCGTTTCACGATTTCCCATTGAAGTGGATTAGTATCTTGAAATTCATCAATGAATAGATAATCATATTTTTGGCCGATATAATGCTGGATCTCCTCATTCTCCAAAGCGCTTTTCAGATTTTGGAGTACATCATTGAACTCTAGCAATTGCTGGCTTCTTTTTTGTTCTTGGAGTTCCGTGAGCAATCCATACAGTCGTTCTGATATCGGCTGTCGTGCATTCTTATCAATGGAATCATATTTTTCTTTAACTAACTGAACCATTTCTTCTACTGAAAGGTTCATATTCTGCCAATAGTCTAACCGAGAAGCAATCGTTTTTTCTCCATATTGATCAAATATATAAAGATTATATTTACGTATCAGCTGTTGCAAAACAGCATTCACTTTTTGTGCAGTATCCTTTGAAAAGTCTCCTTGTATTCCTTGCATTGCTACTTCAGGAAATTTTCGACAAATTTCATTGTATATCCTAAAAAAGATACTATGGAATGTTCCGATATGGACAGCGGTTTTTCTCTGGCTGAAATTATCTACTCGTTTTTTTAGTTCATTTGCAGCGTTCCTTGTAAAAGTGATCATTAGTATGCGTTCTTCGTCTACTTGTTTTTGCGTCATCAGATAAACAGCTTTTGCACAGATTGTTTGCGTTTTGCCGCTCCCAGCTCCTGCTATGATTCGAAGATGTTTCTTCATATCATATGTGATAGCTGCTTTTTGTTCTTGATTGAAGCGATTATAGGAACGTTTCTCCATCATTTTAAAGAAAGAGCTGTTTCCTTCACTTTCTTTTACTTGTACTTCTTCCTCAATAAGTCCGGGTGCTTCGCCATAAGCCGCTTCATAGGTAGCAATGATTTCTTCTTGTAGCCGAAAGACTTGTTGAAGCTTTTTATACTTGTTCTCCCAGCGTTTCAATTCTTTTTGTAATCGGAGAATTTCTTTTTCATTCAACTGATTGATTTCCTTCCCATCTTTCTTCTTTGAATTTGTTTATTTCAAGTTGGTTATTTAAAGTTGGTTATTTAAAGTTGGTTATTTAAAGTTTTGTTGTCTATTTTTTCTTTATACTAACAGACCTTTCTAAAAATGAAAATGGGAAGCGATATGATTTTAGTTTTCTGAAAATTTTTCCTTTTTTTCAATCGTTTATGCTAAGATAAGGAAGACAAAAATATTCATAAAAGGTGATGAAAAAAATGCAGACTTCCTTTCACGAGGGGCGTACAATAGGACTTTTGCTGACATTTATCGGAGGAGCCATGGACAGTTATACTTATATCCAATATGGTGCTTTTGCCTCTGCTCAAACTGGCAATATCATTCTATCGATCATCCAAGCATTTGACGGAGAATGGCTAAGTGTTGGTAAAAAAGTATTGTCTACCCTTTTCTTTTTCTTAGGGATTCTTCTAACAAAGTATCTGATTGATTATTTTAGAAAAAAAGAAAAACATTTCTGGCGCTTGTTTGTTCTATATTATGAAGCAGTGATTTTTTTCTTTGTTAGTTTGACACCCGTCCATGAGCATCCCGCATTAGTAACGATTTTGATTGCTTTTACTGCATCGATCCAGTGGGTAGCTTTTGATAAAATCAACGGGCGTGCCTACACTAATTTATTTACAACTGGAAATTTAAAAGGGGTAGCAACGAACTTATATGATTATTGTATTTCTAAAGAAAAAGCAGATTTTGATCGATTTTTCCACTATCTAAGTGTCGTTCTTGCCTTTATCGCAGGAGCTATTGTCCTTGTTTTCTGTCATCATCTGTTTGGCGCCCATTCGATTTTGATCGTTTCCATTTTATTTTTGATCATGGCCCTCACTCAGACATTTCATTTATGGCAATTTTATCATACGAATCGGTTCACTATTTGATCTCAATGAATCAAAAAAACTAAGCAAGATGCTGCTCACAGAGAAATATCTGCGAGTGAGCAATTTGCTTAGTTTTTATATTATTTAGTTGTAAAGATTCCCTTTGCTTTCGGGTTATTTGTAGTGTAGCGGATCGACTGGGCATCTGCCTCTTCTGTCATTTTCTTTGCCCGCATCTTGATTTCTTGTACGATTTGTTCTCCACATGCCGGATCGGCTACGAAATCATATTTGTCCCCATCGATCACTATTTTGGGACATATATCAAACTGTTCATACCACTCTTCGTATCGTCGATTGAGTTCTTTATAGTAGGAATAGAGTTCAGGATCTTGTTCTAGCTGTTCATATTCCCGGCCTCTTTTTTTGATTCTCGCTAACATAGTTTCAAAGGATACACGAATATAAACCAGTAGATCTGGTTTCTTTTGTGGCGAAATTTCTTCTAACTCCTTCAGCATCGTTTCTAAAAGACCTTCATACTGCTTTACTTCTACTTCAGAAACACGCCCTAAATCTGCATTCAAATGAAACAGCATACTATCTTCGTAGATGGAGCGGTCTAGTACGTTGTCATCATGGCTGAAAGCATCTTTGATTGCCAAAAAGCGTTTGTTCAAAAAGAAAATCTGTAATAAAAAAGTATACTTTTCTGGATTAGAATAAAATAGCGGCAATACTTCATTATCTTCCACGTTCTCATAAAAAGGTTTTGTTTCTAAATCTTGGGCAAGCATTTCAGTCAGTGTGCTTTTCCCTGCACCGATCGTTCCTGCAACAATGATCACAATTATCGGCATCCTTCCTGTAATAAAATCTGTTCTTCATTTTACTACTTCATTTATAGAAATAAAAGCCTTGACTTTATCTGCTCCTTAAATGCTACTTCTCTAAAAGTAGCCAAAAGTAACTCCTATTCATGAAAATAAAGGCTGTGACAAAAGTCTTGTCGCAGCCCTTTTTTCAAATAAACAGTATTCTCCTGCCAACACCTCGGTCACAAGGCAATATTCATAAAACATGAAAAGCTGTTTTTTAACATTATTCCTTGTAACTCAGAGCTAAACGGGAGACTCACAACCTCTTTATGCTCTCAACATTTTATCTGTTTTTATTCTTCTATTGTACTTGATTTGCGTACAACTAACTGCCAGTGCAGATTATGAGCGGTATCATTGTCTTCTACTGCGCATTTCATGACACGTATCATCACACTATTTTCATAGATTTTTTCTATTTTTCCTTTTATTGGTGATTCAAATAAATCAGATTTAAATGCATATGTTTCGCCGACTTCAAACAATTGTTCATTTTCCATAAGAATCCCTCCATCACCTTTTATAAGGTCAGTAATTTTTTAACATAAATCACTCGAAAAAGCACAAACTTGTCATAAAAAGTACTTTTCGTATCAAAACTGTCACTTTTTTTGGTAAGGTTCTTGGAAAACGAAGATTTTTTTAGGAAATCATGACGGTTTTGATGTCAAAACCACTTTTTATGAAACAAAAGACGTTTTTTATTTTTTTTAGCATAAAATTTGTGGTGGAGGTACGTATGAGATGAAAGATAAAGTTGTGAACAAATTATTAGAAGCCTTATTCAGCGGAGACAAATCGGAAGAAGATATGGTGTATGTCCAAGTAAAATTTGCCTTAGAAGTTTTATTGAATAATCTTGGAAAACTAGCGGTCGTTCTAGTCTTTTCTCTGGTGACAGGCTCATGGGCGGAAACAGGAATCACCTTTCTTTCTTATATCTGCATCCGCAGATATGCTTATGGATTGCATTCCGACTCTGAATTCGTTTGTCTGCTGTGGACACTACTTTATTTATGGGGCGTTCCCTTGGTGATGAAACATCTGCAATTGACTATCTCCTTCCCAATGATGGTCTTTTTGTTAATCAGCTGCTTTTTGTTACTGCTTCGCTATGGATCAAGAGGTACAGCAATCAATCCCATTGAACCCGAGAAACGTCCCCCATTATTAAAGAAGGCGATCAGCATGTTTCTAATTTTTTCTCTCATTACTTTATTTTTCTCAGCTTCTTACTTTTCTACCTATTTGCTACTTGGGATTGTTTTAGAAATAGCTACGTTGCTTCCTATTACAAACTACTTGATGAATTTTGGAGGAATCTTTCATGAAAAAAACAATCATTAAACAATTAACTAACTTATCTGACTTTTTTGTATCTGGCTGCTGCTTTGGTATGAGTTCTGAATTCAAAATCCCTGAAAAATTAAAAAAATAATACGCTAATTGTGCTATAATTTGGTAAAAATCAATGGGAGCTGTACTTTATGTTTTTATGGTCCATAGCGTTGCAATATTTGATTTACACAATTTGTATCTTATTGATTGACCATCACATCCGATACAAATATCTGTTTGCGGGAGTCATTCTGATTTCTTGTATTTTGATTGGATGGGTCTATTCGATTTTAGGGATTTTTACTGCTCTAATTGCTATAGGAATGCTGATGCTTACTTTTTTCTTCTTTTCGACTTCGCGTCAACAATTGGTTTACGCCCTTCCTTTTGGGTTATTGACGTCGCTTTTAGGAGATCACTTAACAAGCATCGGCGATTTTTTTGTTTTGAAATCTTCGGTTATTGAACCAGGAGATTCATTGCAGTATTTTCACATTGCCTTATCCGCTTTTTTATCTGCTTTATTAGCTTTTTGTTTTAAAAAAACGTTAGAGACTTGGTTTCACACTGTGGACCGCCGTATGATCGGTACGATCGGGACATTGATATTATTTACATACTATATCATTATTTTTTATACCCGTTTTTCTGGTGAAACACCTGATGTCTTAGCTTTGAATACGAGTTTTTTCATTCTATATCTGTGTGTTGGCCTGATCATCTTGGTTTATTATTGGAAAATCTCTAATAAGAAATTAGCTGATCAGTTATTAGAGCAACAAGTCAGGATGCAACAGGATTATATCAAAGATCTAGAAAAAAACTATCAAGACTTGAGAGAATTCAAACATGATTACCAAAATCTGCTTTTTTCTCTTCACAGCTATATTTCAGAAGGCGACTTAGAAGGATTACGGTCTTATTATGATCAAACGATATTACCTACACGCCAGATGATGAACCTTTTTCCGGCCAATCTAAGTATGTTGGATAATATGAAAGTTCCTGAGATCCGTAGTTTACTGTCATTAAAACTCATGATGGCACAGGAAAAAGGGTTGGTCGTCCAGCTTCATTTTCCTGAGCCAATCGAACTGGATACGAAACATACGGTAAACCTTGTACGTATGCTTGGTATTATCTTGGACAATGCGATTGAAGGAGCTAGTGCTGCAAAGAAGAAAAAAATCGAATTGACCATACTCAAGAAGAATCATTCCGTAATGATTCGTGTGATCAATACAACAACAAATACATTGCCGTTAAACCAGTTGAAACAAAAAGGGTTCTCAACAAAAACAAATCCAAAAAACGAAGGCCTTGGCTTGTTTATCTTGGATGAATTGACAAAGACCAATCCTTATCTTTTCCTTGAAACATCAATTGAAAACCAGCGTTTTTCTCAAACGATTTATATACAAATAAAATAAAGGAGTAATGATATGATTCCCATTTATATTTGTGAAGACGATCCAAAACAATTAGAAGTTTTATCAACGGTGATCAAAAATAGAATCATGATTGAAAACTTAGACAGTTATGTCCATATTTCTACCTCTGATCCGGAAGAACTTCTCAATGCAGCCAAGATCAGAACTTCTTCTTTTGGTATTTACTTTTTAGATATCGAACTAGAAGACAGTGAAATGGATGGTGTAGCGATCGGTAAATTGATCCGTGAATTAGATCCTTTAGGAAAAATAATCTATGTGACTTCCCATACGGAAATGTCGATGAAAATCTTAAAAAGCAACATTGAACCGACTGATTATATCGTCAAAGAGGATCTTTATGATTTAAAAGAAAATGTCGAGCATATCCTGAGCAAAATTTTCGAAGATTTTCAAATGTCCCAGATCCAAAAAGATATCTTCAAAATAGAGTTTAATGATGAGATCAAATTTTTACCGATCAAAGACATCCAATATTTTTCTACTTCGCTAGGAGCACCACATAAACTGGAAGTCCATTTGACTCATGCCCAATTACAATTCTATGAGAAGATCAAAGAAATCGAGAAAATGCATCGGAATTTTATCCGTTGTCATAAATCCTATGTTATCAATACACAAAATGTGCGGTCGATTAATAAAAAAACCAGAGAAGTCACGTTGGCAAACGGCGAGACCATCCCAGCCTCTATCCGTGGATTAAAGAAATTGATTTCATAAAAAGAACCGAATAGTTTGGACCGACTAAATGACCAGCCGATCCAAACCCTTCGGTTCTTTTTTGCCTATCAGTGCAAAAGCATTTCCTGTGCAATTTCACGTCCATCCATTGTATCTGGATAAAATGTTGGCCAATTCTCCATTTCTTTCAGCAATGCTTCTTGACTTTCATTTCCTGCATATAAATGAAAATGTTCGGAGTCAGCCGGTGCAATCGTGTGATCACTGAATTGAATATATCTAAAAGCGCCACTTTCCTTATCTTCTGCTTCGAATAGATACCTTACGCCACGGTTTCCTGCCTCGTAGGTCAAGATTTCTTTCCCTACATAACGATAATTTGAACGTTTCGTTGTTCCATCCTTAAACGTAAATGCCATCTCTTTCTCACTGATCTTGATTGAAGCAATATCTGTTTGATAGCCCTTCGTATAATATTCTTTATATTCTTGTGCTGTCTTATCCTGATTCAATTTTTCTTTATATTCAAAAACAGGATCAAATGTCCCATCTTCTATATACGTATCTACTGTTTGCCAAGTTCCTGCCCAATCTGAAAGAGAGCGATCTTGTACATCCTCGTCTTCGAAATAACCGTTATAGACGCTCTTTTCTTTTTTGGGGGTCAAAGTATCTTCTAACGGGTTTTCTGTCTCTGTCGTTTTTTTCAACGCTTCGAGGTTTGCTTCCATGATAGAAAGATAGTTTTCTCCATTTTCTATTTGTTCATTCGTCAATCCTTCCAAAGGATTCAATACTTCTAAAGATACACCTGCTTCATTTGCTAACGTTCTGGCAATACTATCTTTGGCGTTTTCTTCAAAATAAATATAGTTGATTCCATGTTCTTTAACAAAGTGTTTCAGTTCAGCGATTCTCGCCGCAGACGGTTCTTCACTAGAAGAAAGACCAGCAATCGATACTTGATTCAATCCATATTCTAATGCCAGATAGTTGAATGCAGCATGTTGCGTGATAAAAGATCTTTGTTTTGCTTGCTTAAAGGTTTCTTGATAAAGCTGATGGAGTGCTTGAAGTTTCTCGGTATAGGCTGCTGCATTTTTTGTCCATACTTCCTGTTTTTCTGGGTAAGCTTCAATCAGCTGATCACGTATGCTTGCTACCTGCTTGATTGCTAAACTTGGTGCTAGCCATACATGTGGGTCTAGCTCGTGTGTATGGCCTTCTTCCCCGTGTTCATGGTCATGATCATGTCCTTCTTCACTTCCCGGAAGTAAAAGCATACCTTCTGTCGCTTTTATCGTATGGACATTGCCTTCTTGTAATGTTTTTTGGATTGCGGGGACCCATGTTTCCATGTTTTCATCATTATAAACAAAGATATCTGTATCTTGGATCTTTGCCATGTCTTTAGCAGAAGGTTCATAATCGTGGGAATCAGTCCCTGCTGGAATCAATAACTCTACTTCTCCTTCATCCCCGACGATTGCTTTTGTAAAATCATACATGGGATAAAAGGTCGTCATCACGCTCAATTTTTCTTTACTGTCCTCGGCTTTCCCACTTGCCCCGCAAGCAGTTAACATACCTGCTAAAACCAGCATGGCCAATATACCTATCAATCGTTTCATTTATGACACTCCTCTTCTCATCTTCTTTCATTTGAATGTTCCGATTCGCCTTTTGTAAACCGTAATAGTTACGTTTTAGCAACAGGATTTAATTTATCATATGGTTAAAATAACTGTCAAGCGTTTTCTTATTTTAATTGATGAGAAAGTTTATGTGAATGATTGACGATATTTTTGCAATCAACCTCTATCATTTTCCTTTTATACCCGCTTTTGTCTATAATGAAGTTATAGATAAAGGAGGAAAAAGATTGAAAAAAGAAACAGATACAACGAATCGTTTGATCCGCTTTTTAGGAGGAAAAACCTCTTACTATGTTTTAGGAATAGTTATCTTACTTGCGCTGATCATTTATTTTTTCCATCAGATCTCGTTTATATTCAAGCCTGTCGGAATCATTATCGCTACTATCTTGCCCCCATTATTGTTTGCACTGATCTTGTATTATCTTTTGGAACCAGTCATCAAACGTTTGAGCAAGCACCTTTCGAGGAACTTGTCAGTCATTATCGTTTATGTGATTATTTTATTTTTATTGGGGCTTGGAAGCGTATGGCTTGTTCCTTTTCTTGAAGAACAGGCAAAGACATTGATCAGTAGTTTGCCAGATTTGTTTCAAGATTTTCAAGAGAGTCTCCGACAATTTTTGGAGAAAACACCTTTTGCCGATTCATTTAATCAATTTTTCGCTTCTATTGACGACGTGACGTCTGATATAGCTGGATTTATTGGAAATTATTGGGAAAGTGGCGCACAACGGATCAGCAACATTTTTTCAACTGTTACAGCTATTTTTATTACTTTATTTACTGGTCCAATTGTCGCTTTTTTCCTTTTGAGAGATCCTCAAAAATTTTATCAGTCAGTTTTAGCGATTGTCCCACCAGCATTTCGTACAGATTTTAAAAATTTGACAAAGATTGCTAATCAACAATTGGGTTCATTTCTAAAGGGGCAAATCATTGCTTCATTTATCCTTGGAGCAGTCTACTGGGTTTGTTTCTTACTGATCGGATTAGAATTTGCTAGTGTTTTAGCTATTTCTGCTGGGTTGTTATGTATCATTCCATATATTGGGCCGTTTATCGCCTTCTTTCCAGGTTTGATCATTGCATTCCAAGACTCTACTTTTATGGCTGTCAAATTTGTCATTGTCTGGTTTGCCGTACAACTTCTCCACGGTGACTTGGTGATTCCTCGAGTAATGGGTGATCGTTTACAGATCCATCCGATTACGATCTTAATCGTTTTACTTGTCATGGGTGATCTAATGGGAATTGTGGGCGTTATTTTTGGTATTCCTATCTATACGTTAGTCAAATTACTCGTTACTTTTATTTTCCGTAAATTCAAACAACGCTACAATAAATTTTATGGCGATAAAGGAGAGTATCAAAACTCTTCATTTTCTGAAGAAGATTATTTTAAATAAAACACAAAACGTCGATCTTACGAGAATAGCTCGTAGGAACGACGTTTTGTGTTTTTGTTTTAATTTTTCAGCAAAGCAATTGCCTGGTATGGTTTTAGCTCCAGACTTTGATGAAGAACAGTATCGGAATAATTATCGATAAGAATATTGGCTTCTGTGAATCCTTCTGGGATGGCGATCCTTGTATCTTTATCATAGAAATTTGTTAATACAAGCAGCTGCTGTCCTTCAAATTGGCGAAGAAAGCCATAAACTTCCGGATGATTTGCTTCATAAGCATGATAATCTCCTTGTGCAACGATTGGATATGTTTTTCTCAGCCGAATCAATTTCTTGTAATAGGACAAAATAGAATCTTCAGAAGATAGTTCTTTTTCTACATTAATCTCTTCTAGCTTGCCTCCAACTTTTAACCAAGGTTTCCCTGTAGTAAATCCTGCTTGTTCTGTGTCTGACCATTGCATGGGTGTTCGAGAGTTATCGCGAGATTTTGCTTTGATCCGACGAAACGCTTCTTTTTCTGTGAATCCTTGTTCAAGGAGTAACTTATAAGCATTCAAACTTTCTACGTCAATATAGTCGGAAATCGATGAATAGTCTGGGTCGATCATGCCGATTTCTTCTCCCATATAAATATAGGGCGTCCCACGGTTCAAATGGATCATGGTTGCTAGCATCTCTGCTCCTTGTTTTCGATACTGATCGATAGCTACAAATCGATTGAGCGCACGTGGCTGATCATGATTATTAAAAAATAGAGCATTCCAGCCGTTACCCTCACTCATCTTTTCTCCCCATGTATGAAATAGTCGCTTTAATTCTGCAAAATCAAATGGAGGAGTAGACCATTTATTCCCATTTTCATAATCGACTTTCAAATGATGGAAATTAAAGACCATTGATAATTCTTCTCTACTAGGTTCTGTATACAAGATACAATTTTCGATCGTCGTAGAGCTCATTTCACCGACTGTGATGATAGTGGAATCCGTCCCAAACGTTGCTTGGTTCAATTCTTTTAGATACGTATGGGTGATTGGTTTGTCCGTATATTCAGGTTTGCCATCATTTTCTTTATTATTTTTCAATTGTTCGTCTTTACCGATAACATTGATAACATCGAAACGGAATCCTTTTACCCCTTTTTCCATCCAAAAACGAACAACTTTGAATAGTTCCTCTCTTACTGCTTGGTTCCGCCAGTTCAAGTCAGCTTGTGTCCGATCATATAAGTGCAAATAATATTTCCCCGTATCTCCAAATGGCGACCAAGCACTTCCACCAAATTTTGATACCCAATCCGTTGGCTCTTCTCTTAAAATGAAGAAGTCCTGATAATGCTGGTCCCCTGCTAGTGCTTTTTTGAACCATTCATGTTCTGTCGAAACGTGATTCAGCACCATATCGAGCATGATTTCTATCCGGTATTTCTTTGCTTCGGCTATTAGCTGTTCGAATTCCTCCATCGTACCAAAGATAGGATCGATGGCTGTGTAATCAGAGATATCATAACCGTTGTCTTTTTGAGGGCTTGGATAAATAGGGTTTAGCCAAATCATGTCGATGCCTAGATCATTCAGATACGGGAGTTTTTCTTTGATTCCTTTTAAATCTCCAATTCCATCACCATTACTGTCTTTGTAAGATTTGGGATAGATTTGGTAAATGACTTTGTCTTTAAATGTCATGGATATTTACCTCCATTCAACTGATTTATTACCTACCAAAACTTATATATACAAGTTATCATTTATTATTATAACTGAACCGAAAGCGTTTGTAAAATTTATCTTTATACATTCTAAGAGGTCTGTTGCCCAATAAAAAACAAGAGATCAGACATGTATTTGTCTATCCTCTTGTTTAAAATAGCAAAATATTCTTGTTTCTTCTATAAATGGTGCTCAAAAGCTTTTATCTACGGCAATCAGTCTTCTCAAATGTAAAACATGAGGAGCTAATTTTATTTGAGTATTCTTTTTGCTCGATGCAGGACAGCTTTTTCACAACCTCTGATTCACGGTGTTCAATTAGCAGCTGACCCTCGTTATTAGCTCAAAACGCTGATTTCACAACCTCTTCCTTAAGCGGTGTTTAAAAGCTTGCATCTGCGGTAATACGCCCAATCAAACGAAAAATATGAGAAGCTATTTTTGTTTGGCTGTTCTTATTACTTGATGCAGGACAGCTTTTTCACAACCTCTGTTTTTATTCATTCGATTTCAACGCATCAATCATATCGATATGCTTTAATTTGAAATGGGTAACGATCATCACAATAACCGTGAATACGATAGTTAATCCTGCTGATAAGACATAAGCCCACCATGTGATCACTAATGGAAAGATGACATTCTCCATAGACGCTTGTTGCAAGATGAAGTCAGTCAATATATATCCTACACCAAATCCTCCGATGATTCCTAAAAGAGTAAAGATGATATTTTCTCGAACAATGTACATCGTGACTTCTTTATCAAAAAATCCAAGGACTTTTATTGTAGATAATTCGCGTACACGCTCGGAAATATTGATATTAGTTAGATTATACAAGACGATAAAAGCCAGCAGTCCTGATAATACGACAAAGATTAAGACAACCGAGTCTAAGTTCGCCATTGATTCTTCTTGCGTTTCGATTTGTTTGGACATGAAAGACGTATTTGTCACAGCGTCTGTGGCAAGCAGTTTCTCGGAAAGCATTTCTTCTTCTTTTGTTGTCATCTTATCTGTACGCAGCAAAAATGCATTATCCATCATCGATTGATCAGTAACTGAAGCATAATATTCAGGGGACATATAAATAAAGCTACCTAGATAGTTTTTCACGATTTCTTTTACTTCGACTTTCCATTCTTTTTGATCTTCATCATAAAGCGAAATATGATCTCCTGTAGATAAGTCAAATAGTTCTGCTGCTTTTTGCGTAATAGCGATTCCTGTTTTAGGCAAGGAGCGTGGGTTCTCTTCAAGATCAGTTAAATGGATAAAACGATCCAAATCAGCTGTTTTACTTGGTACGATCACTGTCAGACTTTGCGAAGCATGTCCTTTTTTTCTCAATTCTACGGTTTGAGTATGAATAGCTAGGATCTCATTTACTTTTTCTTGCTTCTGCAGCATATCCGCTGCTTTTTGACGACTATCTTCCGTGGATGAATCCAATGTAACGATTGCTTGATAGTCAATGATCGGTCCAAATTGTTTGGCTGAGACAGAACTTAGAGAATCTTTCAATCCCACGCCTGCAACCATCAGCCCGGCACATCCAGCAATTCCGATAATCGCCATAAGCATTCTTGACTTATATCGGAAGAGATTTCGGTAACTGATTTTTTGATTAAAGCTAAGGCGTGACCACAGCGGAGTGATGTATTCAAGAAAAATGCGTTTCCCTGGCTTCGGTGCTTTCGGTTGAAGCAATGCAGCAGGCCGTTCTCTTAAATCTTTGAATAAAACGATCATTGCAGCGCCAAATGCGGCAATGAAGAATGCGGCAGCTGCTTGTAAAATCGGCGGCCAGTCATAAAAAATAAGCGCACTCCCAATATCATACCGCTCGTTAGACAGCTCAAAAATGATCCTTGGCAAAAGATTCGTTCCTAATATCGTTCCTAAAACAATGCCTATCCCTGAGGCTAGACTTGCATAGATTGCATATTTTTTTGCGATTTCAACTTTCGTATAACCTAACGCCTTTAATGTCCCGATTTCCCTGCGGTTTTCTTCTACCATACGTGTCATTGTCGTAAAGGTGATCAATGCAGCAATAAAGAAAAAGAAAACAGGAAAAACATTGGCAATCGCAGCGATACGATCAGACAGATCACCAAATTCTTGAAAACCGACATTTTCTGAACGTTCATTGTATAGGTATGATGGTTTAGTTAAATTTTCAATTTTTTCTGCATTTCGATTCAATTCTTCCTCTGCAGAGGCCAGTTCACGTTCTTTCTCAACTAATTGCCTTTCTTGTTCAGCAAGTTGAGCTTCTTGTTGAGATAATGTTTGAACAGCGATTGTTCGTTGCGCTTCAGGAAGCTGCTGGATAGTTGCTGACTGTTGCGCTAACTGTTTTTTAGCATCTTCTAACCGTGTTCTTGCTTGCGTTGTTTGTGCTTTGCCATCCGCTATTTTTTGCTGTGCCGGTTCTAATTCTTCGTTGGCCGATTTTTTCAGCTCTTCTAAGCGTTCTTCGGGTCGATCTTGTAAATACTTTTCTGCCTTTTCTTGATTTTGCTCCATTTTATCTTTGTAAGCTTTGCTGTACGTATTCAAATTCTTTGCGTTTGTAAAATCAAGATATAAGACAGAATAAATATCTGTTTTAAAAACGGATTCAGGTAAATAGACAAAATAATCGACGCTACCATTTCCGACGTTCGCGTATCCTCTCTCCAAATTGTTGATGAACAATGGAGAACGGACAAAGCCCGTGATGGTATACTCTTTTTCTTTCAATTCATCTGAATCAATCTGATAAATATCACCGATTTTATACCCTTCATCTTCCGCTTTTTCATCCAATACAAGCTGGTTTGGTTTTTCCGGGAGTTTTCCATCAGTTAATTGTAGCTTGTTCTGCTTGTTATTTTTGTTATAAGAAAATATTTGAATCACTTCGTTTTTGCCAGTATTGGAATAATAGATCTGTTTTCCTGTTTCTACTTTTGCATCTGGGATCTTTTCTGCTTGAGCAATATCTTTTTGTGTCAAGCCACCAGTAGAAACGATTTGCAAATCAGAAAGTCCTGCTGTACCAACATAGTGATCCATCGTTTTTTGCATGACAGGTCCAGCAGTTTTGACACCTACAAATAAAAGTGTTCCTAGCATGACAATAAGGATGATTGCAATGAATCGTCCTTTAGATTGCCGAATTTCGCGAAAACCTGCTTTAAGATATGTTCTTGTTTTCATAAAATCCCCCTACCATACAATCTCATCAATGGATGAAGGATGATCATTTAATTCAACAGACCTTACTTTAGCATCATTAATGTGAATGACTCTATCAGCGATGGGCGCTAAAGCAGAATTATGTGTAATGATCAAAACGGTATTGCCGTGTTGTCTGCTAGCGTTTTGCAATAATTTCAATACTTGCTTGCCCGTTTCAAAATCCAGCGCGCCTGTCGGTTCATCACATAAAAGAAGTTTGGGATTTTTAGCTAGTGCACGAGCAATTGAAACCCTCTGCTGTTCGCCTCCTGATAATTGGGACGGAAAGTTATTCAATCGATGAGCTAGGCCCACTTGCCTCAATACCTCTACAGGATCAAGCGCATCAGGAGAAACTTCCGTTGCCAATTCCACATTTTCTTTTGCTGTTAGATTAGGAACGAGATTGTAGAATTGGAAAACGAACCCTACATCTGTTCGTCGGTAAGCAGTAAGCTGTTTATCTGAAAATTGCGCAATATCTGTGTCATCAATAATGATCTGACCTTCATCAGGTGTATCCATCCCACCTAAAATATTAAGAATCGTTGACTTTCCTGCTCCACTTGGACCAAGTATAATCACTAATTCGCCTTTTTCAATTGAAAAAGAAATATCGTCATTTGCTGTAATGGTCGTTTCTCCCATTTTGTATCGTTTGTATTCATTTTTTACTTCGACATACTTCACTCTGATTCCTCCATTTTCACGATATTTCTCGCTATATCTATGCATAGAATGCGTTTTCTCACACTTATTTATTTTACCACTGAATTTCTCTAGACTAAAGAAAGGAATCCTTTATTTAGTTGACAAATAAACGATTTATGATTTACTTACATAAAAAACATTGTTATTTGAAAGAAGGAACATCATGAATGATTTAAAGGAAAATATGATTTTTGATTTATCAAAAACTGCTTTTGTCGCGATCGACATGCAAAAAGGGATCGTAAATAACGGTACACTCTCTCCACACACTGCACAATCTATTCTGTCAAACAATGATTTGTTAGTAAGAACATTGAAACGTACCGCTGCCTTGAAAGTTTTAGTGAACGTAGACATCTCCACTTTCCCTTATTTGAGTCAACAAACTGATATGGGTGGAATGACTGCTTCTGTACCTCCAGAATTCACTGACTTGTTGTTGAAGGATTCCTTGAAAGATACAAACAATATGTTGACTATCACAAAATACAATCCAAGTGCCTTTTTTGGTACTTCTCTTGATCTTCAACTTCGCCGGCGTGGAATCGAAACTATCATTTTAAGCGGTGTAGCGACAACAAACGGTGTATATGCTACTGCATTAGATGCCTTCCAACATGGGTATCATGTCGTACTTGCTGAAGATGCTTGCAGTGATCGTGACAAAGAATCCCATCAATTGTTCATAAAAAAGATATTTCCGAAAACTGCACGAGTACGCTCAACGAAACAAATAATCGAAGCTATCCAACAAAGCAAATAAGTACTGGCACACGTGATTTTCATTTACTTCTTTTTGATTTCATGGGAAAATAACCACAGGATTTAGATAGGAGTATGAACATGGTGAAAAAAAAGATCACAATCAAAGAAGTCGCTAAACTTTCCGGCGTTTCAATCACAACTGTCTCCTTGATATTAAATGGAAATACGGAGAAATTCAGTCCGAAAACTGTTCAGAAAGTTTTAGCTGCCAAAGAAGAATTAGGCTATCAGCCTGACTATTTTGCTAGACAAATGATTACCAAGGAAACGAAAACAATTGGTGTACTCGTTCCTGATATCACGAATCCATTCTTCAGTACACTGATGCGAGGAATTGAGGATATCTTGTATAAGCAGAATTTCGTCACGATATTATGTAATGCTGATTCTGATCATCAAAAAGAAATCGAATATCTAGCCGAGCTCACACGTCGAGGTGTGGATGGATTCATTATCGCGACTTCTGCTGTCTCTACAGATGCAATCAACGAAAATTTGAAAAAACAAGGCCGGCCCTTCATTGTTTTGGATCAGAAAAAATCTGAAGGATTTAGTGATGCCGTACGAACAGACGATTTTCGCGGTGGTTACCTAGCGGGCATGCACTTGCTTAGTCTAGGTCATCAAACGATCGCCCTTGTCTATCCTGAAAATCCGCCGGAAAATGTCCACGCTCGGATTGAGGGGTTTAAATCTGCTCTTGATGTTTACCAAATCTCTCACGACCAACTGATCCTCTTACCTACACAGTTCTCAAAACAAGGTGGCTACCAAATCACAGCAGAACTTCTTGATTCTGCTGCAACTGGTGTGTTTGCTTTAAATGATGAATTAGCTTTTGGATTATATCGCGGATTAGAGGAATCTGGAAAAAGCATCCCTGAAGACTACAGCATTATTGGCTATGATAATATAGATATGTGCGAGTATATCAAGCCGAAACTGACAACGATCGCACAACCGATCTTCGAATTGGGACAAACATCTGCCAAATTATTGTTAGATCGGATCCAATTCCCAGAAAAAGAATGGGAAGAAAAAAGATTACCTGTACGATTAGAAAAAAGATTTTCAACTGCACCCTTGAAATAGCTTTCAAGGTGTGCTATATTTTTATCGAACTATTAAAACGTTTTACTAAAACGTTTTAAAAAATAATTTTTCCCATCAAAATAAATGAGATAGTTGGAGGTTTGTAAAATGAACACGGTTACAGTAATTGGAAGTATTAATATGGACACTACCCTTCGTTTAACCAACATGCCCAAGCCAGGCGAAACGATGCATGCGCATGAGATTTTTCACGCTGGCGGAGGTAAAGGCGCCAACCAAGCAGTGGCAGCCAAACGTTCAGGCGCACGGACATCTTTTATTGGAGGCGTTGGGGCTGACAGCGAAGGACAACAGTTATTAGATCTACTGACAAAAGAAAACATCGATACATCTGGGATAGCTGAAATCCAAGGCGCCACAACCGGACAAGCAATGATTATGGTAGACGCAGCAGGAGAAAATAGTATCTTGATCCATGCAGGGGCAAATAATGCTTTCCATGAACAAGAAGTCCTAAAAAACAAGCAACTGATTACAAACAGTGACTTTATTATTGCTCAGTTTGAAAGTAGCTTAGATGCGACGATCCTAGCTTTTTCTATTGCAAAAGACGCAGGAAAAACAACGATCCTGAATCCTGCACCAGCTCGTGAAACGATTCCTACTGAACTACTTGAAAAGACAGATATCATTATACCAAATGAAACAGAAACAGAAATCATTACAGGAATCAGAGTGACAGATCATAACAGTTTGGTCGCAGCAGCCGAAAAACTCCATGAATTAGGTATTGGAACAGTAATCATTACACTAGGCAGTGCCGGCGCTTTCTATCATACAGAAAAAGAACACGGTATCGTCCCTGCTTTTAAAGTGGATGCCGTTGACACAACAGCCGCAGGTGATACATTTATTGGCGCATTAAGCAGCACACTTCAGCCAGACCTTAGTAACTTGAAAGAAGCGATCCTTTATGGAAATCTAGCCTCTTCTGTTGCTGTGCAGTCTTATGGTGCGCAACCTTCTATCCCTTACCGCGAAGCTTTAGAACAATCAGCAGTCTAAAATTAACAATGAGAGGAAGAAACAAACATGAAAAAAGGAAAAGTAATCAATTCAGATATTTCACGAGTAATCGCACAAATGGGGCACTTTGATAAATTAAGTATCGGGGATGCAGGCATGCCTGTCCCCTTTGGTACTGAAAAAATAGATTTGGCTGTCTCAAACGGTCTTCCAAGCTTTTTATCTGTTTTAGAAAACGTTTTAGAAGAACTTGAGGTACAATCGATTGAATTGGCGGAAGAAATAAAGACAATGAATCCGGAAATATTGGAAAAAATCAAATTATTGTTACCAGATACACCGATTAGCTTTATCCCACATGAAGAAATGAAAAAAGAGTTGAATAACTGTCATGCATTTATTCGTACAGGCGAAATGACACCTTACGCCAATATTATATTAGTGAGTGGAGTGGTCTTCTAATGGAAACGACAATGAATCCTGAACAGATGGTACTGTACGAGCAGATTCATATGCTGATTGAACAGTTGGGAGGAAAAGACAATATTGATTCTGTCCTTCCATGTGCGACTCGGCTTCGTATCAAATTGAAAAAACAGCCAGTAGCCAATGCAGAAAAATTAAAACAGCAAATCCCTTCCATTAAGTATTTCATTTTACTCGATAGATATGCAGAAATAATCATGGATCAGGGATTGGCTCCTGCTTACAAGGAATTGACGCGTCAAATCGATCATTCAGCTCCGAAAGAAAAGCTAAATCCGATCGAAAAACTATTTGGTTTGATATCGGAAATCTTTACGCCGATCATTCCGCTGTTTGCCGGTTCTGGTATATTAAAAGGTCTGGTTGTTTTAGCGACTACGATTGGCTGGCTTAGTGAAACAAGCGGAACTTATCATATTTTGTCTGCTGCGTCGAATGCCGTCTTTTATTTTCTGCCAATCTTTCTTGCTTTTTCTGCCGCCAAAACGTTTAAAGTGAATGGATATATTGCGGCTGTCATTGCTGCAGCACTGATTGAACCGAATCTGACCTCTTTACTTTCAGACAGTGGCAAAGCAGCTACTGATTTTCTGGGGATTCCTGTAGTACTGATGCAGTATACGTCTACTGTCATGCCGGCGATTTTAGGTATTTTCTTTTATTCTTTTGTTGAAAAATTCCTCAAAAAATATATTCGCGATAATATGCAATTAGTATTTGTACCTTTACTTTCATTAGTTATCACGGTTCCTTTGACGTTAATGGTATTCGGGCCTGCGGGTGTTTACCTTGGCGAAGGTTTAGCTGCCGCAATTACTTGGATGATGGATATTAACGGACCGATCAGCGGCGCAATCATCGCTGGTGGTTGGAATATTTTGGTAATATTTGGTATCCAATGGGCTGTAAACCCTGTCATGATCAGTAATATCTCTGCTTATGGGTTCGACCGAATCGTTCCGTTGACAGGAGCAGCCAATTTTGGAATGGCTGGTGCAGCTTTAGGTGTATTTCTACGAAGTAAACGTTCAAAAACTCGTTCGATCTCCGGTTCTGCTTTTGCTTCGATTTTACTTGCGGGAGTGACCGAACCAACTGTTTACGGAATTGCGATCCCATTGAAAAAACCATTTGTTGCTGCTTGCATTGGTGCAGCTGCTGGTGGAGCTGTAATGGGATTTGCCCAAGTGAAAGCGATCGCTTTTGTATTTGGTAGTCTGACCACATTGCCTGCATTCATTTCCGGTACTTTTTTCTGGTACTTAGCAGGACTGGCTGTTAGTCTAGTCGTAGCAATGATTACTACTCTCGTTAGCGGGTTTGATGAAGACCTAATGTCTTATGAATAGTTAATGAAAAAGACTGAAGTATGAGATGTTTATCACATATTTCAGTCTTTTTCTTTTTAGGATCATTATTTTTATAAATTTTTGTGATACTTTCCAAACTTTGGTATAATTTACATATGCATAACCATTTTTATCCCCACTTGTTTATCCCCAAACAAAGGTGGTCTATGCAATAAAATGAACGTCAAAGAAAAACGAATGAATGCTCGTTGCTTATTTACAAATTGTTTTATTTAGAATACACAGACAGATTTATGAAAAGAAAAAGCTTTTCGACACGATTATCTGTTCCAAAAAATGTCTAATGAATGCTGAATAAGACAGAAAATCAATGAAAGGAAAAGGACTAGTTTATTATGAAAAATAAAAAAACGATACGTTTGCTAGCTGCTACTTGGCTGATTGCTCCGTCCGTTTTGTCGACCAATACCGTATTTGCCGTAGATAATCAAACAGCAGATCAAACAGTCACAACAGATACGACTACATCCAGCTCAGCTACTAGTGAAACAACGGATTCTTTTACAGAAGACCCAACTGGAACAACTAACTCAACAACAGGATCGACCGAGCCAACTGAAATTGATCCGGCTGATCCATCAGAAAATGAAAAGCCAGCCGAGACATATTCCCTTACAATTGCTCCTTCTTTGATTGGTAAGATCCAACTGACTGCTTCGACAGCGGATTCCCCTGAACAGCAACCTTTGGATATTACGGAAAGTGGAACGGTAGAAGGTTTATTAGCGGAAACGAAGGTAACTTACACTATTACGCCAGCTGAAGGTGAACAAATTGCTTCAGTCGCTGTTAATGGTGCCAAAGAAGTAAATTATGATGCAAAGACCTTTACAGTAGGTACGAACAATTTATCTATTACTGCAGAATTTGAACCTGTACCGGATACTTCAACAGAGAAACCAACTGATCCTAGTGAAGAAGTCCCTAGTACACCAGATCCGGAAACGCCAAACAAACCAGATGTGGGTAATAACAACAATAACAACAATAATAATGGTTCAAATAATTCAAACAATAATAACAATAATTCGAACAACGGGAATTCTTCGAATCAAACAAACCCATCTGGATCGAATAACAATGGAAATACTCAGAGAGAACCAAACCATCCAAACAATGGTTCATCGAATGGCGGAACGAACAATGCTTCATCTCGTCCAAATACAGCAAATCAAAGCGGTATAGAGAATCCATCTTCTGCTTCTTCTGATTTTGTTGTAAAATCACCAATTGATGCTGTATTGCCTACAAATACAACGAATGTCCAACAAGCAATCGTTCGAGAAGCATTCGAGCATCTTGGAAAACCATATGTATGGGGAGCCAAAGGTCCAAATACTTTTGACTGTTCTGGTTTGACTTATTACGTATATATGAAAGCAACCGGTCATTATATCGGTGGCTGGACAGGCGAACAGCAATATGCAGGTACGCAGATTCCAGTAAGTCAGGCCCAACCTGGCGATCTCGTCTTCTGGGGACCTTCTTCCGGTGTTACTCACCATGTAGGTATCTATATTGGGAACGGACAATTTATCCATGCGCCCCAACCAGGAGATAAAGTTCGAGTAACTTCTATTTCAGATTTCACGCCTGATTTTGCTGTCCGAGTAAACTTAGCAGGTTTACCTGCTACTTCAGGCTCGCTAACTGGTTCATCTATTTTAGATGGATTAGATGGCTCGTTCCATTTCAGTCAAAACCAAACAACTGATCAGTTCTTGAAAAAGATTGCAGATGATGCACAGGAAATCGGGCAAAAAGAAGGAATCTACGCATCAGTCATGATGGCTCAAGCTATCCTTGAAAGTGGATCTGGAAACAGCTTATTATCAAGCGAACCAAATCATAACCTTTTTGGTATCAAAGGATCATATAATGGAAGCAGCGTGACCTTCAATACACATGAACAAGATAGTTCCGGACAAAGCTACCAAATCCGCGCACAATTCCGTAAATATCCTTCTTACAAGGAAAGTTTGGAAGACTATGCCGACTTGATCAAAAATGGACTGACTGGCAATCCTGATTTCTACAAACCAACTTGGAAGTCGGAAACAAAAGACTACAAAGAAGCAACCAAATATTTGGAAGGACGTTATGCTACAGATCGCCAATATTCACAAAAATTGAACGCGATCATCGAAGCGTACGACCTGACAAAATATGATGAACCGAAAAAAGAAGCAGCAACAACTGAAGAAGCAAACGCCGAAATCCTCAATATGTCTAAGCGATTCGATGTGCCAATCAAATGGACAACAGATGGCGTGCCAATCACAGGATTAGAATTTTCAACGATAAAACGCGTCAACAACGCTTCTTCCATCTTCCGTGTCGCTTCAATCTGGGATTTGTGGAACAATTTTACGGCAAGACAGATACCAGAAACAACTACTCGTACAGTTAAAGCTGCAACTGTTCCTGTACTAACCTTGTTAAGTTTAGACAAATCATTCTGGCTTGATCTGCCTTTAAAGAAATAGAATAAATTAAAAAGGGGATGTGACACTGTCACACTCCCTTTTTAATTTATTCTATTTCTTTATATTTATTTTGTATTCCGTTACAAACTCGCGTACTTGATTAGGTTCCAGAGTGACATCTCCAAAACTTTCAAGTCGCTCCGCTCCTGGCAGTTCTTGAGTCTCAAATGTGATACCGCCATGATTTACTAATTTATTCCCGCGCATTTCCGGTCCATCTTCTCCAAAATTTGCTGTAAAAATCACGATTCCTGAAGCATCTGTTTTTACTTGGATCGATACTTTTTCATCTAGGCTTGTCAATTCCGCAGCATTTAGTAAACCAGATTGTTTTTTCAACAAAAATGGATGATCGATACCGCCCACTATCATTGATTGGCGAAAATCACTGGCAAAGACCTCACCTAATTTTTTAGGACGTTGGAAGTCAAATGCTGTGCCACTTACTGAAACTACTTCTCCTGTAGGCGTTGTATCTTTATTGAGCGTAGCAAATAATCGGCTATTCAACCAAAGTATATGTTCGTCGATTGACTGTGCTGGATCACCGGTTAAATTGAAATAGACATGATTTGTAGGATTGAATACTGTTTTGCGGTCACTGATCCCTTGGACCGTCACTCGCCATGTATCATCGTTCGTCAGCGTATACCGTACTTCTACATCTAAAGTTCCAGGAAATCCGTTTTCCATGTCTGGGCTAGTCTGATAGAAAATAACCGATGCTTCGTTTTCACCATTGATGACTGTATAATGCCACTGCTTGGCTTCAAAGCTAGGTGCACCACCATGTAAACAATGACCAGTGTCCGGGTCTGTTTTTACTTCGAACGTTTCATCATCTAATTTGAATGTGCCATTCGTGATCCGTCCAGCCATACGTCCGATTGAAGCACCGATATAAGGGTCTTTTTCTAGATATTCTTTTGCTTCATCAAAACCTAAGATCAACTCTCGTTTTTCATTATCGATTATTGTTTGAAAATGAACAACCCGTGCCCCAAGATCACTGACAGACAAAGATGTCCCATTTTGATTCGTGATAGTAATCAAGTGATAGTTTTCGCCAAAATTTTGTTCATTGATTTCCATGTTCCTTGCACCCTCTTTTCTTTCATTTGCACTGATTCCAGTATACATAGAAACCGTTTTCTTAACAGCTTATTCCGTGAGTAACGAGAAAAAATTTACTATATTCTAATAAAAGACCGCGAAAAAAGGTTGTGACAAAAGTATTGTCACAACCTCTTTTTCCGAACAAACGGTGTTCAAAAGCTTGCATCTGCGGTAATAAGCCCAATCAAACGAAAAATATGAGGAGCTATTTTTGCTTGGCTGTTCTTATTACTTGATGCAGGACAGCTTTTTCACAATCTCTTTTTCAATACGATTCCAGTATATAACCATGTCGTCAGTACATAGTAGATGAAATACAATACGAAGAAGATCGTAAACGGAACCCAAATATCTTTGTATGGATTTTGCATGAATAGACCAAACATTTGTAATCCGAATAAGACATGGACTACACCTAAGATTCCTGGTGCTAAGAATAACACGCCTACTTCTCTACGGATCGATTGTTTAAGCAACCCGCGTCGTGTTCCTATCTTTTCAAGCATTTCATAACGAGCAATGTCACTCTTGCTTCCTGACAAGATCTTGAACATCAAACAGCTAGCAAGCATGGTCAAGAAAGCTAAACCTAGGAAGAATCCCATAAATTCAAAACCAGAGAATAGACCATTATACACTTCATACATTTCATATTTCTGGTTGCTGTACTCTACTTTTTGCAAAGATGGATTGTTCATTTTATTTTGAGCAACAAGTGTTTCGATTGGTTTCAGGTTTGCTTGGAAGTCTTTTACCTGAACTAGCTGTAAAGTGGTTTGTGGCAAGTTCAGTTGATCAAATTCTGATTGACTGACTACCTTGATTTCTTTTTCTTGCTGTTCCGGCAATTCATAGCTTCGAAGTTCCTCTTGTACAGTCAGTTCATTCATTTTTTCAGCAGGAACTTTTTCTTTCGTGATCTTCGGCGGTGTTCCATCTTCATGTTTTATCATGATCAATGGTTGAGCCGCAAATTCACTTGCATTATAGTAAATCGTTCCCGCATCTTCTTTTTGAGTATAAGAAGCAGAAAGTGTTGGTGAAAGTTCTTTGATTTTTTGCTGATCTTCTGCCCGAGGATTATTCATCACTAGATCATATCCAGAATTGTTTTCTGTCAAGTCTGCAATTTCATTTTTAAAACCTAATCCTACCGTCAAAGCGCCCAGTGCCAAGGCAAACAGCATAGCGACCATTGAGAGCATTTGTGTATATTCACGAATACGAAAGTTTAACTGTGACAATGTGAAATTGTTCAATTTTTTCAATGAAATCTGTTCTGATTTCTTTAGTAATGATAAAAAGAAAATGATCACAGAATGGAAAATGAAATAAGTTCCTAATACGATCGTAACTAAGGCTACTCCTATACCAAAGACTTGATAGGTCCCCACGTGTTTCATCATATAGTAACCGCAGCCTAGAAAAGCAATTCCCAGTACTACTTCAAGGAAAAACAAGAATTTATGCTGCTTGATTCTTGTTGGTGTCTGATCCGCACGAATCAATGCTAAAATCGGTTTTTTGACAATCGAAAAAGCATTGACAACAGCAGCTAATAAAAACAAAACAGCAAAAAACAAAACAGTGATCAACAACCCGTGAATACTAAAAGGTGTAAAATGCGAAATATTGAGATCTAACTGATCCACTAATAATCGGTGGACGATACTTGTCAATCCTACACCGACAGCTGAACCCACTAAAGTAGCTGCGATCCCTACTAAGAATGTTTCAGAAAAAATCATCTGTGCGATTTTTCTGCCTTTTGCTCCTAGCATCATAAACATTGCATAGTCTTTTTGCCGCATCGTCATCAAAAAGGAATTTGCATATAAAATATAAACGAATGTGATGATCCCTAGTAAAACAGAACCGAATCGGAAAATGATAACTGTAGCCGCAACGATCGTATTACTTTTCAAAAAAGCTTCGTTGCTTGCCATTGATTCAAACATGTAAAAAATAGCAGATGCCATAACTAATCCTGAGAATAACACCAAGTAGTCTCTTAAACGGCTCTTGATCCCAGTAAGTGATAATTTCCAAAGCATAGTCAATCTCCCCCTACTGTTCCAAGTTTCCAAGAATAGATAGTATTTCTCGATAGAAGGAATCACGGCTTTGATCTCCACGTTTCACTTCTTGATGGATACCGCCATCCTTGATGAATAAAATACGTTGGCAATAACTTGCAGAAAACGGATCATGCGTCACAAGAAGAATCGATACATGATCTTTTGTATTCAATTCGTCCATCGTATCTAAAAGATCCCGGGCACTTTTGGAATCCAGCGCACCTGTAGGCTCATCCCCTAATAGAATCGTTGGTTGTGTGATCAATGCACGTGCGGCGGCGACCCGTTGTTTTTGTCCACCGGAAATCTCAGAAGGATAGCTTTCCAAAATATGAGAGATGGATAAACGTTCTGCAATTTTTTGGACACGTTGCTTGATTTCTTTTGGTCTGACGCCTTGTAAAGAAAGAGGAACAGCGATATTTTCTTGTGCTGTCAAGCTTTCTAATAAATTAAAGTCTTGGAAAATAAAGCCAATCTCATTCGCACGAAAATCTGCTAGTTGATTTCCTTTTAATGTGGTCACATCTTTTTGATTGATTCGGATATGCCCATCTGTTGGTTTATCTAATGTGGATAAAATATTCAAAAGTGTCGATTTACCAGAACCAGAAGCGCCCATGATCCCAATAAATTCGCCTTTTTCTACATCGAAGCTGATGCCGCTTAATGCTTGCGTCTTTTTCTCATTGTTTTTTCCGTATACTTTTGTTACATTCTGTACTTCGACTATTTTGTTCATTTCTTTCCCTACCCTTTAATTAGTTTTTCCAGTGCTGTTTTCGGCACGTCTTTTTTTTCGACTTCTTCATACGAAGTGACACCTTTATTTTTGTTCCAGGTGATTTTTAAATATGCTCCTTTACGAAGCGGTCGAGTCAATTGTCCCTTGAAGTCCAGTTCTTTTTCCTTACCCTCTTTCGTATAGCCAGGCAGGATATATCTATAGTTGACTGTTTCTTGTCCAGAGTCTGATTTTGAAACTGTTTTTGTACCATCTGTCGTAATTTGTACATAGTATTCTTCTCCACCCATAACTACGTAATCTGCGATTTTCACCCCTGCAAGTACCACAACGATGAAAACAAGTAGACCGATCAGAAGTTTTTTCACTTTTTCCCCTTCTCTCTTACTTTATATACTGATTATAGAAAAAAGCGAACAATTCTGCCTTCGAATCAACTATCATTCTTCTTTCAATTTTGTCATTTTCTTTAAAACAACTAAAAAAAGAGTTCAAGACAATAATCCGTCCTAAACTCCTTCTTCCTATCTTACAAAAAGTATGTCACTTACGGTCTTTCATGTCGCCTGTATTGATAACAGGTTGCGTTCCTTTGTCTGTAATGATTGAGACAAGTAAATTATTGATCAATTGGACTTTCCGATCATCGGTGAAATTGATTTCTTGTCCATCTTCGATTTGCTCTAAGGCCATTTGAGTGATTGTGACAGCTCCTTCAACAATGGTTTGTCGAGCAGACAAAATGGCTTTTGCTTGTTGACGTTGGAGCATGGCACTAGCGATTTCTGTTGCATAGGCTAAATGGTTCAAGCGTGTTTCGATTACTTCGACACCTGCTACTGCTAAACGCTCTTGCAGTTCTTTTTGCAACTCGTCAGACACTGCCGTCGTGTTTCCTCGAAGCGTCAAATCATTCTCATTGAATGTATCATACGGGTATTGGCTAGCGATATGCCGAATGGCTGTCTCACTTTGGATTTCTACAAAATCTTGATAATACGCTACATCGAATAATGCCTTTGCTGTATCAACGACTTTAAAGACTACTACTGCTGAGATTTCGATGGGGTTTCCATCCAAATCATTGACTTTTAAAACAGAACTATTGAAATTCCGAACTTTCAACGAAACAGTCATTTTTTGTGCCAAAGGTATCGTAAGGAAAAAGCCATTTTCTCGAATCGTACCTAAATATTGTCCAAAAAACAAAATTACTTTTGCTTGATTAGGACTGACTACAGTTGCCGAACTTAACAACAATAACGTGATCAACCAAAGAAAAATACTTAAAAAAAGTGCCCAAACTTTCGCTTGCCACATGCCTAAATAGAAGAAAAACAATCCAACTAAAGCTAATACGATCAATCCGACAATCCCTGCATAACCATTGATATAAAATGCTCTTTTTTCTCTCATGCTACTTCCTGCGCTCCTTTATCCTTCAATAAATATCTAATGTTACTTTTTTAATTTTTTTTTCGAATACGCGCCATTACACCTTCTAGTTCTAACTCTTTGTCTTCAGTGATGTACCAACCGCTTGCCTGTGTCCCTCCGGCTGCCTGCGGTAAATAATCCAATTTTGTTCGAACCCAGTGCTTTTCTTCTGTAAAATAGTCTTCTACCAAGACCTCTAGATCCATCCCTGCTGAAAGAGGCAAATCTTCCCGAACAGATTTAAAGATAAATCGTTCCTTCTTCCCATCATACTTCAATATTCCTGTATCGATAATCGGTAAAGAATAATAATCCAGCTCTTTCTTCACCGTCAATAAATGTTTGAAAACTTCATGGTACACTTGCTCTAATTGGCGACCTTCTGAATTGTTCGGGTAATTAACCATCACTTTTTCTTTGTCTGGATCATAGAAGGTTTGGCTTAGTTGAGTGATATAAGTATGTAATCTTTCCATTTCTGTCTTTAACTTTTCTCTTTGACCTTCTTCTGCCTTCATATACTTTTTCACCCTGTTTTCTTTATAGATATTTTCTTTCTTATTTTACTATAGTTATGTGCGTTAAGCGATGAAAAACAGCAAAGATTGGAAGGATCTTTGCTGTTTTTTCTTAAAATATCTAGTTGAGTACAGGATCAATCTGTTTCATTGTCCTCTTGATCCGTCGTAATATTGATCGATGTGTCTTTAGCAGTGATCTTTAGCTTTTTCTGTCCTTGTTCTAACAAAGTATTTGTTATTGGCTGGTAGTCTTTTTCAATATAAGATTCACCAGACGTTTGGATAGTATAGCCACTGTTTTCCATCTCATGCAAAGATAAATTACCACCGTTTAGGATGACTTTTCCTTCTTTGCTGATCAAACTGTCTTCTAGATGGAAGTTGCTGTTTTCACCTGTGACGATCAAGTTATCCACATTGGCCTCATCTAGTCGAAGTGAGCCTAATTCATCTTTCGCAGTTATTGTTCCTCCTGTAAATTCATTGAACGATACCCAGCCATCATGTGTCTTAGTATTCACTTTTTTGATTGATACTTCGTTGATATCAATTGCACTATTATTCCCTTCGATTGTCAATTCAGATAATTCATAATCTGCAGGGACAACAATAGTGATTTGTGCACTTGTGTCTTCTAAACTAATGATTGCACCTGTTGATTTTTTGACTGCATTCACAGTCAACACGCCATTTTTCTCCTTTATTTCTGGCTTTTCTGTCTTATCATAAGTCGTTTTTATCTCAAAATCCAATCCGCGTATGACCGAAACTGTTTGATTTTCTGCATGGATGACGATTTTGTTTGCATCCTTGATTTTTTTTGTCTCAGTAACCATATCGATCAACCGAGGACCATTATCCCAAGTCAGACTCTTTTGAGCGCCTAATGTATAAGTTGCACCTGCTAGGAGGCCACCAGTAAGCATCAGACCAATACCGGTAATCAAAAAATGTTTCAATCTCAATTTATGTGTCCTCCTTCAAACGCCCGCTGAATGCAGATCTCTTTTTGTAATAAAACGTCGTCCCATCCATTTAACAAAGTTCATCATGACATAAAAAAGCCCTTTTGTTCCTTTCAGCAACAGTGGCGAAATAAATACTGCGCTTCCTGTGGCGAACAGACCGACACCGATAAAGAATAATCCACTCAGAATCGATTGTCCAAACACACTTATTCCTGATATGATCATGAATAGGCCAACACCTAAGATACTGATACATAAAACATAGATACTAAAAATGAGCGCTAGTAAAGCAACCAATAGTCCCCCAATAACCAATATAAACCCCAGTGCTAGTGGAATGAGGACAGGAGAAGCAAATAAACCGATAATGATTAACCAAATCAGGCGAATTTGTCTTTTTGGATTTTTCACTAACTCGTTTTCTGCTTGTTCTTCTTCTGAAAAGTAACTGATTTTTAATTTTAAGGCAAACTGCTTTGGTGTACCATATTCATCAATGATCTGATCTAATGTTTTTCCAGAATCTAAAAAATATTCCTCATAATACTGGATCAAATCAAAACGATCGTCTTCAGGAATTTCTTGAAGATGATCCACAACTTCATTCAAATATTCATTCATTTGTGCTCTCCTCCAATAACCGGTCTAAAGAATCTCGAAAAACAATCCATTCATCAATAATTTCTTCTAAATGACGACTTCCCATTGGTGTCAACGAGTAATATCGACGGTTTCTGCCTTCAAAAGGTTCATCATAGGTCTCAAGATATCCTTCTTTTTTCAATCTTCTCAAAACCGGATATAGTGTAGATTCACTGACAGAGAGACTTTCTTGTACGATTTTTGTTAAGGCATACCCATACATATCTTCCTTGCTTAATGCTGCTAACACAGTACCATCAAGAAGAACAGTTGGAATCTGGATGTGCATTACGTCACCTTCTATTCTCAAGTGTAATATTTTATTTCAATCTATATTATACAACATATAATATAGTTTCAAAATCAGTTTGTCAAATACAAAAAAACTGACTAAAAGATTTGATCCTTTTTAGTCAGCAAAAAAATGGCTTCTCTTTGATTTTTATTATAACAGTGGCATAATCCAATTTGTCCACATCCAGCTCAGTGGCATGATAACGATCATTGCAGGTATCATGTCAGCTACTGGGAACATTTTCACGTTGATCATTCTAAAACCGGTAGCGACCATCAAGAATCCGCCGCAAGCTTTAAAATCTAAGATCATGTCTGGTGTAGTCAATGGATAAATAAATTTTGCCAATAAGAACAAAATATAAAAAATAATGAATTGGGGAATTGCTATCACAGAAACGACATACCCTAAATTACACGCAAAAATAGCTGCTGTGAAAAAATCAAGGACAGATTTAGAAATCAAAATCGTACTGTCTCCTGTCATTCCAGAATCTAAACTTCCATAGATCCCCGTACCACTTGCACAAAATAGAACAATGACCGTCACTAATGTACTGATAAATTCATCGTGGGTCATACCAAGCTTTTCACTAGGGAAGATTTTAGAAATAGGTACTTGCATCAGCGCAGCCCCCTTATTTATCCCATTACCTAAATGAACAATCAGACCAATCGCTGTTCCTATCACTAAAGCAAAAATAACAGCCGGCATATTTTTCATCGGCGCAATGGAATAGATTCCCATCCCCATCGAACACACACCAAAAACCATCGTCAGCTGTGCTTTAAAATGTTCACTTAATTTATTTCCTACTAATCCGCCAATTAGTCCGCCAAGCAAAACGGAACCTACATTGATCAAAACTCCAGTTGGCATCAAAAAAACTCCTCTCTTTTTCTACGAAGCGAAAAAAATCAGAAAAATTTCTGTAATTATTGCTTTCGCTGCAAGAAAGATTGTAACAGACAGAGAAGATTACACCAATTCATTTTTTGTGTTAAAGTATTCTTTATTGGAATAAGTAGGAGGAATATGATGGATATCCATAAATTCGAAGTTTTTCTTGATTTAGCCGAAACAATGAATTTCACCAAAACTGCTGATCGACAATTCACCACCCAAGGAAATATTTCTAAACAGATTCTTTCGTTAGAAACAGAATTAGACGTCAAATTATTCGAACGCGCCCATAGAAAAATCGAATTGACCGAAGCTGGAAGCTTATTGCTCCCATATGTAAAAAATGTCGTAGAACAATACCATGCTATGCAAGAAGTGCTTGAAACCTATACGAAAGACAACAATCTTTCATTAAATATCTTAACGATACCGACAATGATCAATTATAAAGGTTTTTCCAAAATCACCGACTTTTTGAAACGCCATCCTGAATTTACAGTCCAGTTGAAAGAAGTGGAAAGTGTCGAATTAACTTACAATGACGCCAATGAACATAGTGACACGATCCACTTTGCTAGAAGTTTCCAGGCCCCGCCGAGTTCGATTGAGTGGTTGCCTACTGAAACAGACGATTTTGTAGCAGTTCTACCTAAAAATCATCCTTTAGCTAGTAAAAAGAAATTGGATCTAAGCGAACTGAAAAAGGAGAACTTTTTGCTACTTGGCCCCACTACGAACTTGTATCAACCTGTACTAGATCTGTGTCGCGAAGCTGGATTTGAACCAAAAATCTCTTATAAAGGAGCAAGAATCGACTTGATCATCAATATGATTGCAAATGACATGGGGATTGCTATTGTTATGGAAAAAACAGTCAAGAATCTATTAAAAGAAAATACTGTGATTCTCCCTATTTCTCCAACAACAGAGAGTTATCTTGCATTTACTCGTAAAGTCGGTGAGCATTCTTTGGCTTCAGATACATTTTGGGAGTATTTAAATCAAGAAGAAAACTAAGCCCTACATTTTCTGTCCATCTATCCACCCCAAAAAAGAGAGCGACGCATGACTTTCGCTCTCTTTCTTACATCGTGCCATTGATTCAATGACACATCTAACGTTTCTCGTATTTCAATAGAAGATCAGCGATTTTATGCCGGAAGAACATTAAGAGCAATTCGCTAATCACAAAAAAACGTCTAAAAATCCCTAAAAACCTTCACTAGAATTTTTAGGTATTTTGTTCTTTTTTCCTATTATTTGCTTAAACGTATTATTGCTGTCGTCCCTACTCCTTCGATACTGCTATAATCGATACGTCCATCATGTAGTTCTAGAATTTTTTTGACCAGTGAAAGCCCTAGTCCATTCCCAGAAATCTGACGGCTTGTATCTCCTTGATAAAATTTTTCAAACATTCGATCTCGGGTCTCTTCATTCATTCCTACACCTGAATCGGTCACTTCCAGTACGATCTCTGTGGCTGTCTCAAATAATTTGATATGAATCTTTCCATTGACTTGATTGTACTTTATGGCGTTATCCATGATATTCAGCCACACTTGGTACAAAAACTCTTCATTACCTGTATAGTTTACTGCAGCAAGTTCGATATCCAATTCTAGCTGTTCTTTTTCCCATTTAGGCTGCAAAAAAACGATTACTTCTCTGATTTGTTCATCTAATCGATACTCTTTCTTTTCCAGTTGGATACGCTGGTTTTCCAGTTTGTTTAATTTTAAAATGTTCTCTGTTAATTGTGAAAGCTGCGTGATACTTTCGATGACCCGATATAAAAATATTTGGCGTTCTTCGTCAGAAAGATTTGGGGCTTGTAACAATTGAACATATCCTTGGATTGTTGCTAGTGGTGTTTTGAATTCATGGGATACACTGGACACAAAGTCATTCCTCAGTGTCTCGATACTATTGAGTTCTTGGACCATAACGTTGAAATCTTTATACAGTTGCTGTACTTCTGCTACTTTCTGCTGTTCATCCATTCGAATCGAAAAATCTCCCGTTGCTACCAGACTCATATTTGTCCCTAGCGCACTGATTGGATGCAGGATACGCCGCCCAACAAAAATCGATATTCCTGTACCCACGACCATACTGAACCCCGCAAAGACGAATAACGGGTATAACGTTGGTTTTCCAGCCGATTCAGCAGGCGAGATAGAATGTCGAGACAATAAGAAAATAAAACCAAGAAAACACAGCAGTGTTACTAAGATCGAAATAAATACGATACTAGCAAAATAGATCCATAATTGTGAAAATAGCTTCTTTTTCATCTTTAAATAACCGCCTTATAGCCTAGTCCCCGTACTGTGATGATTTGAAAATCTTCTGTCTTTTCAAAACGGGTCCTTAAACGTTTGATATGTACATCGATCGTTCGTTCTTCTGTATTCGTGTCTAATCCCCAAATATCGTCCATCAACTGCTGGCGAGTGAAAATCTTGTTTGGATAAGACAGTAATTTATACAGAAGCAGAAATTCTTTTTGAGGCAGAATAAAAGAATGCTGATTTTGTACCACTGTATAAGTATCCAGCTCTAATTTTGTTTGCCCAATCGTCAAGATACTGCTGTAATTGATTTTTGAACGTCGAAGCAATGCTTCCACACGCAGGATCATTTCATTGACATCGATGGGTTTTGTCATATAATCATCTGCACCTAATTTGAATCCACGTTTCTTGTCCTCGAAATCAGCCTTTGCTGTAATCATCAGAACTGGCATGTCGAATCTGGCGTTACGTAATGATCCTACCAAGTCATAGCCATCCATTTCAGGCATCATGACATCTGTAATGATCAATTCTATATGTGTCGCTTCTAGTTTTTTCAGCGCATCCTCTCCATTCAGTGCGGTGATGACTGAAAAGCCCGCTCGTTCCAACACAGAACGGTAAAGCAACTGTAATTGCGGATCATCTTCTACTACTAAAATACGATTCATTGATCTCCCTCTGTTTTTTGAAAAATTTCTAGATTTTTTCTTGTAGTTCATCTTCAGTTAACATTTATTTCGTATACTACGATCATTGTTCTGATATACTTATTAGTATACCGAATATTTCAATACGGGAGAAGGGTGATTATGCTTCAATTAAAAGATATAAAAAAATATTATAAAGTCGGCGAAACCACCACCAAAGCATTGGATGGTGTGTCTGTCGCTTTCAGACAAAAAGAATTCGTAGCGATTTTAGGTCCTAGTGGTTCTGGTAAAACGACTATGCTGAATGTGATTGGTGGACTAGATAATTATGATTCCGGTGATATGGTAATCAACGGAAAGTCTACTAAAGACTTTAAGGACAGTGACTGGGATGCCTACCGAAACAACTCTATCGGTTTCATTTTTCAAAGTTACAACTTGATTGGTCATCTAGGCATTATTGAAAACGTTGAGCTTGGGATGACATTAAGTGGTGTTTCTAAAGACGAAAAACGAAAACGGGCAGAAGATGCATTGCACCGGGTCGGCTTGACAGATCATATGCATAAAAAGCCAAATCAGTTATCTGGTGGACAAATGCAGCGAGTGGCCATCGCTCGAGCACTAGCCAATGACCCAGATATCCTTTTGTGCGATGAACCAACCGGAGCGTTAGATACAGAAACAAGTATCCAGATCATGGAATTGATCCAAGAGTTATCGAAAGAAAAATTAGTGATCATGGTCACACATAATCCTGAACTGGCCCATCAATACGCAGATCGGATCATTGAATTTTCTGATGGTAAGATCTTAACAGATTCCCATCCTCACATCGAACGGCCAAAAGATGATCAATTTAACTTACGCAGAACAAAGATGAGTTTTTGGACAGCGTTGAAGCTTTCCTTCAACAATATCCGAACAAAAAAAGGACGTACTTTCTTGACCTCCTTTGCTTCCAGTATTGGGATCATCGGAATCGCGATCGTTCTGTCCCTTTCTTCTGGATTCCAAAAACAAATCGATAACACGCAAGCTGAAACGATGGCGAAATTTCCGATTACTATTTCTAAGGTAACGACTAACCAGACTCGTGACGATGCCGGATTGGGTGCAAGCAAAGCGGATTATCCAGACAGCAAAACGATTACTGCAAAAGTCAGCGAAGAAGATAAAGCACAGCACACGAATAAGATTGATCAAACATACGTCGATTACGTAACAGACATCGATCCTAACTTAAGTAATAATATCGGATTTACCCGTACTACAGGAATCAATCTTTTACGTGATGTAAATGGCAAAGTACAGCCTGTCAGCTTCTCGAATCAAAATCCTGATACGGAATCTCTTTCTTTATCTAGTACGATGTCAGCAATGACAGGTGTGGGAGTGTCAAGTTTCCCTACACAGCTTGACACTAGCAAAGAAAACTTTTTAAAAGACAATTATTCTTTACTTGCCGGAAGTTATCCAGCCTCAGCAACAGATGTCGTGCTGATCGTAGACGGCAATAATAATACTAATATCAACGCATTGAAGAATCTTGGATTTGATGTGAAAGAAGACGAAAAACTTGATTTTGATGATATCGTTGGTACAACATTCAAATTAGTAAACAACAATACTTACTATACAAAACTTCCAACTGGGAATTTTATCCCTAATACAGATTATGATGCGATGTATCAGAATGCTTCTGATGAATTGAAGATCTCGGGGATCCTACGCGTGAAATCTTCTTCTACAATGAATCTCTTATCTCCAGGAATCGCTTATAGCGATCAATTAACGACTCAAATCGTCAACGAAAACAAAGAATCAGAAATCGTCAAAGCTCAAAGAGACAGTGATGTAAATGTCTTAACTACTGAAAAAGTTGACGAAAATGCCAAACAAACATTGCTTAGTTATTTAGGTGGAGACAGCTTGCCTTCAAGTATCATGATTTATCCGAACAATTTTGAAGACAAAGAAAAGATCTTGGATTATCTAGATGATTACAATAAAGGCAAATCAGATGAAGATAAAATCATTTATACTGATTTAGCTGGAACGATGACTGAACTGACTGGCGGATTGATGGATGCTATCACTTATGTCCTTATTGCTTTTGCAGGGATCTCTTTAGTAACAAGTATGATCATGATCAGTATCATTACTTATACATCTGTGATTGAACGGACAAAAGAAATCGGTGTACTAAAAGCTTTAGGTGCACGTAAAAAAGACATCACTCGCGTATTTGACGCAGAAACGTGTATTTTAGGTATTTCTTCTGGGATATTAGGTGTGTTTATTGCATGGCTAGCTACATTCCCTATCAATAGCATCTTATACAACATGACGGATCTAAAAAATGTTGCTCAACTAAATCCTGTCCATGCGATTATTCTAGTGATCGTCTCTACTATATTGACGATGCTTGGCGGTCATCTTCCTGCACGAATGGCAGCGAAAAAAGACGCCGCTATCGCTTTGCGTGCAGAATAAGGTTGTGACAACCACATTTAGATTTGAGTCATAAGAGCGCTGAAATAGTAGAAAACAGCAAGAAACGAGGAAGTAATATGTTCCTTGTTTCGCGCTGTTTTTTTTAATTATTTTTTATAATTCTGGTATACTTTTCTTTCCTTTGTACCACAACTCTTCTGGCGTATACCTGTCTTTTCCATTTATGAATACTGTTCCATCTGCTTCAATCGTTACTTCAGTCCCAATCCACATATTACGAGAAAGTGCGAGAAGATTTTTTCTTTTTCCTCTTCCTTTTTTTCCAAATTGCAAGTCATCGGTTATCTCTTCTGTCCAATGAGATTTCACGTATTTTACTTCTCCGTTTTCAAATGTAACTTTCAAAATATTCGCTATATTTTCCACTTTTGCTGCTTTAGGAAATGACTCCTCCATTTTTTTCACTTTCCTTCCTCCAACACTAAGTATGCGCTTTCTTTTATTGATAAGTATATCATAGTTTATTCTATTATCAAAAAAACGCATCCATTCCATTGTAGAATACTTTACCGAACAAGTTGAATTGTTTTCCTCTTTTTCACCTTTTACTATAGATAGGTAAAGACAACTAAGGAGGAATCTCTCATGACAGATCAACCGTATGATTTAAGAAAAGTCATCGAAGAACTAAAAACACTTCCAGGTCAATATCACGAAACAGATATTGAAATCGATCCTGAAGCAGAATTATCTGGTGTTTACCGTTATATCGGTGCTGGCGGTACAGTAAAACGTCCGACTCAAGAAGGACCAGCTATGACTTTCAACAATATCAAAGGTTTCCCCGGCACACGTGTGAACATCGGAACAATGGCTAGTCGTAAACGTGTAGGTGAAATTTTGCACCATGATTATCGAACACTTGGTCGTTTCTTGAAAGACGCTGTAGAAAATCCAATCAAACCTGTGAAAGTAGACAAAGCAGACGCTCCAGCACAAGAAGTCGTTCATCTAGCTACCGATGCAGACTTCGATATTCGCAACATTTTGCCTGCACCTACAAATACTCCTGAAGATGCTGGTCCATACATCACAATGGGTGTAGTCTTAGGATCAGATCCAGAAAAAACAATGAGCGATGTAACGATCCATCGTATGGTTCTAGAAGATAAAGATACGATCGGTATGTACATCATGCCTGGCGGACGCCACATTGGTCACTTCCAAAAACAATTCGAAGCCTTGAATAAACCAATGCCTATCACTATCAATATTGGTTTAGATCCAGCAATTGCCATTGGCACGACTTTCGAACCACCTACCACTCCACTTGGCTACAATGAACTATGGTGTGCAGGAGCTTTGCGTAACGAACCTATTCAAATCGTTGATGGTATAGCAGTCGATGAAGTGGGTATTGCTCGTGCTGAATTCATCATTGAAGCAGAAATCATGCCAAATGAAACAATGCAAGAAGATATCAACACGAACTCAGGAAAAGCAATGCCAGAATTTCCTGGCTATACTGGGGATGCTAATCCAGCTGTACAAGTAGTGAAAGTCAAAGCAGTTACTCACCGAAAAGACAATCCAATCATGCAAACAACGATTGGTCCCAGTGAAGAACACGTATCTATGGCCGGTATTCCTACAGAAGCAAGTATTCTTGCCTTGGTCGATAAAGCTATTCCAGGAAAAGTAGTAAATGTCTACAATCCTCCTGCAGGTGGTGGTAAATTGATGACCATCATGCAAATCCGTAAAGAAAACGAAGCGGATGAAGGTATTCAGCGTCAAGCAGCTATTCTTGCTTTATCAGCCTTCAAAGAATTGAAGACAGTCATTTTAGTCGATGAAGATGTTGATATTTTCGACATGAACGATGTAGTTTGGACTTTCAACACTCGTTTCCAAGGAGATAAAGACGTCATTGTGATCCCAGGAATGAGAAACCATCCATTGGACCCATCAGAATTACCAGAATATAATCCTGGCTCTATTCGTTTCCGTGGGATGAGTGCAAAAACTATCTTTGACGGTACAGTTCCTTTCGATATGAAAGAACATTTTGTACGTGCAAAATTCCAAGAAGTAAAAGATTGGGAAAAATATTTGAAATAATGAATGATCTGCAACTGTTTTGACATCATAAAAAGGAGTGCGGAAAATGGAACAATTGGCACAACGGAAGAAAAAAATCGTGATTGGTGTAAGTGGCGCTTCAGGCACCATTTATGCCATCAACCTAGTGAAGAAACTAAAAGAATATCCGATGATAGAAACACACGGAATCATCAGTCCATGGGCAAAACAGAACTTAAAGCTGGAATCCGACTTATCACTAAATGAATTCGAAAGCCTGTTTGATTACCATTATTCAAACAAAGATTTAGGTGCTGCTGTCGCCAGCGGATCATTTTTGACCGATGGAATGATCATCGTACCAGCAAGTATGAAAACAGTCGCAGGTATCTCTGTTGGTTTAGGCGACAATCTTATTGCACGTGCTGCTGATGTAACAATGAAGGAGCAACGAAAGTTAGTCATTGTTCCTCGTGAAACGCCATTAAATGCCATTCACTTGGAAAACTTGACTAAATTAGCACGACTAGGTGTGCAAATCATACCACCAATTCCTGCTTTTTATAATCAGCCTCAAACGATCCAAGATCTTGTTAATCACCATACAATGAAACTTTTGGATCAATTTGGAATTGTAAATGAGCATTCAAAACGTTGGCAGGGTGATTAATATGGAAAAAGAAACGATAGTTGAAGTAACCAAACTAGGTTTCACGATCCAAGCTGCTGTTAAAGTAATCGGTAAAGACTTATTGATCACTTTAACAGGCGGAGATACACCACATATCGGAACAGTCACTACATTTTCTCGTGATACAGAGATGCAAACTGTACGTTTCCCTAGCCACGATGGTTGGTTCCATAAAGACGATGTCTTAGCCGAAAAAATAGCTGTGATCATCAAAACTGCCGTTCCGGGAAGTTGTACGATTACTTCCGGTATCCATGTTGACCATATCTCCAATGCACAAATCAACGCCTCTTTTCCGATGTCAGAAGAGTTAGGTTACAAGATTTTAGATTGGTTGGAAAAAATAGATTTCCATATCAAAGAACCAGTTTATTATAAAGATGGTGAAAAACCATTATGAAAGAAGAGGTTGTGAAATCAGCGTTATGACCTGAGTATGAGAGAAAAAAATGGAAAAATAGCTTCTCATATTTTGCCGTTTTTGAGCTAATACCGAGGGACAGCTGATTGAACGCCGTTTATCAAGAGGTTGTGATAAAGCCGCTTCGTTTCGAGTAGTAAGAAAAATTTTGTAAACATGGGTTTCCACATTTTTGCATAAATTTGACTTACTACCGAGAAACTGGCTTTTGAACACCGTTTATCAAGAGGTTGTGACACGTCTTTTGTCACAACCTCTTTTATTTTTGCTTCACTGTAACTGCTACAATATCACCGATTTCTTTACCGATGTTTTTACGAATATCTTTTCGTAGTCCAAGGATGTAGCAGACTGAACCATCTGGATTTTTCACACCCATATTCACGATACTGCCTTCGTACGGCACATTGTCAAAAGTTGCTTGGACTTTAACTCTTCCAGCACCGAATTCTTTTCTTATATCATACGGAAAAATAATATATGCCCCGCCCTTGCCGACTTCGGAAGCATAGATTTTTGATTCAAAAGAATAAATTTCCCTCATTTTATTTCTCCTATTTTTTACATCTAGTATAGCATAGCAAAAAAAAGAAGGAACTGTGACAAAAGTCTTGTCGCAGTTCCTTTTTTCGAATAAACGGTGTTCTCCTGCCAACTCCTCGGTCACAAGTCACAATATTCAACAAACATGAGAAGCTGTTTTTTGAAATTGCTCCTTGTGACTCAGAGTTAAACGGCAGGCTCACAACCTCTTCCTTAAACGGTGTTCAAAAGCTTGCATCTACGGCACTAACCCCAATCAGATGAAAAATATGGAGTGCTATTTTTATCTGATTGTTCTTACTGCTTGATGCAGAGCAGCTTTTTCACAACCTCCTACACGGTGTTCAAAATATTATTCGCCTTTTGCTTCTTTCACTAATTTTGCGAATGCTTGTTGTTGGAATTCAGCAGCTAAGGCTTTCGTACGTTGTTCTTGCTCTGCTTTGCTCATTTTTGGATTTTCAGTCATTGCTTTTACCATACCGTCTTGAACATAAGCTTTTGCTTCACTTTCCATCGTACTTTGCTGTTTCTTAACTAATTCAGCTAACTTGGCTGCTTGGTCCGTACTTAATTCTACCCATGTCTCTGGGATTTTGAATGTATTCACTCGGCTGTCATATTCGTGATTGTTATCAGCAATATTGAACCAGAATTTATACATGTCGTTTTTGTATTCCCAATAAGTAGTTTTCGTCACTTTTTCAGCATCGCCGTCTGTCTTTTCTACTTTATTTGTTTCGTTATCCGTACCAGTTGCTTTTGGTTTTTCTTGTTTTTCATTTGTTCGGTAAAGATACACTTTTTCTTTTCCATTCCCTAAAGCTTTATACAAAAGCATATCTGCTCCTTGGGAATCAGCACTGGAAACAATTTTTTCTGTTTTTGTTTCCGTTACTTTTTCCATTCCAAAGTGATTGGACAAATTAGCGACGATCAAACTTAGTGAAGCGACGAAGATTAGTCCGAAAATCAAAGATAAAAAGGTTTGCCATGTTTTTTTAGCGAACACGTTCGTTAAAGCAAAAGCAAGCAAGCTGACAATCAAAACTCCAATAATCATGCATTATCCCCCGCTTTCGTTAGAACAGGTTCTTTTTTCTTCAATAAAAAGGCAATAATAAAGCCAAGGATCCCAAAGATGATCGCTACGATAAACGCGGCATGGTAACCTGACAGTGTGGCATTGATTGCCTGATCTTTATAAGCTAATGGTGTATTATCCAATACAGATTTGCTTGGGATATTTGCTTTTGTCACATTCGTCAACACACTGATCAAAATAGCTGTACCAATCGAGCTTGCGATTTGACGGAATGTATTATTTACCGCTGTCCCGTGACTGATCAAGTTATTTGGCAATGCATTCATACCAGAAGTCGTTACCGGCATCATGACCATGGAGATCCCAAACATACGGATCGCATAAAGGATCACGATATATAAAACTGGAGTCGTTTTTGTCAAGAAAGCAAATGGTGCAGTTGCGGCTGTCAAAATGAACATCCCTGTGATGGCTAAACGTTTCGCGCCATATTTATCGAAAATCGCACCCGTAACAGGCATCATAGCCCCCATGATCAATGCACCCGGCAACAACATCAAGCCAGAATGGAATGCTGATTCTCCACGAATATTTTGAATATACAATGGTACGACCATTTCTGCCCCTACCATCGCCATATTTGTTACACCAGCTAAAACAGCGGCAATCGTGAATGTAGATGATTTGAATACGCGAAGTTCCAAGAATGGATGTTCCAAATGTAATTGACGCCATGAAAACAATGCGATGAAAATCACACCAACAACTAAGAAACCAATTACTTTCAAGCTTCCCCAGCCGTCATCTCCTACACTAGAAAATCCGTAAAGCAAACTACCGAATCCAATCGTTGATAAAATAGCGGATAAAATATCAATGCTAGGATTTGACAATGGAATAACGCTCTTCATTAGGAAGAATGCTAAAACCAAGACAAGAACAACGATTGGCAGTACCATACCAAACAAGTCACGCCAATGGTAGTTATCAATGATATAACCAGATAATGTAGGGCCTAAAGCAGGAGCAAGTCCAATAACGATCCCTGACATCCCCATTGCTGATCCTCTTTTTTCTGGCGGGAAAATAGATAGCATGATATTTTGCAATAATGGCATCGATACTCCCACACCGCAAGCTTGGATCAAGCGACCGATTAGTAATGTACTAAAATTAGGTGCTGTAAAGCAAGTAATCGTTCCGATCAAAAAGATCGTCATGGCAGAAAGATATAAATTTCTTGAACTGAATTTATTGATCAGCCATGCTGTTATTGGGATCATAATCCCGTTGACTAGCAAGAAACCAGTCGTTAACCATTGCACATCAGACGCTGAAATATCGAAAGCTTTCATCAATGTAGGAAAAGCTGTCGTCAATAAGGTCTGATTCAAAACGGTACAAAATGTACCAATTAATAAGACAACAACTAAAAGTGTCCGATTATATGGTTTTCCGTAAATATCTACGGGTTGGTTGTTACTCATATTTCTCCTTCTTTCTGAATTTTTTCTGAAACTACTAGAATACTTTAGTCCTAAATTCGCTATTTGTCAACCTACTTGACACATAAGTTAATACGGATATAATTAAGGGAAGCAAGAGGACAAAAGGAGTGACAAAAATGGTTGGGGCTTCCCTTAAACGTTTGTTGGAAAATGATCAATTGGTTGTTGGCATCAGTGAATTAAGTGATATCGTAGGTGTGTCTCCACGTCAATTAAGGTATTGGGAACAAAAGGGATTCATTCGTTCGATCGAAGCTGATGCGAATTGTCCTAGAAAATATCGTTTACCTACAGTCATAAAAGTAGAACTGATCAAAAAATATTTAGATGACGGATTTACTTTGTCAAAAGCTGCAGAAAAGGCAGAAATCCGCCAAAAGAAAATGCACCATGTCCGTAAAGTTTTTTCAAAAGCAATCAAAGATATCGAATTGATCGACGAACGCTATACGATTTTACAAATCGGTAACTTCAAAGAAGAGAATGCTAAGATGTACATCATTCATGACAACGAGACAGACGAATTAACTTACAAGCTCCTTCCTGTCGATGAAAAAGCTGACTACGAACAGCTGTTAAAAGAACTCTAAACGCCACTAATCTCCTAAGTACCAAGCTTTTTAATAAGTAGATGCTACATAAATACTTGAAAAAAGGCCTGTTTGAACATAAGAATATCCGAACGGTGATCTGCGTTTCTTTCATATAGAAAGGAATTCTCCATCACTGTTCGGATATTTTTTTATTTTTTTCGGTTACTTTCTTCTAATACATCTGTTAGCCAATTTGCATATTCTGTTTCCCGATTGATCGCATGCGCTAAAATCAGGTAGTGTCCGTAATTTTCATGTTTTTCTTTTTCAGTAGGAAAGATCGTTTTTTTTCGCTCTAATAGATGAAGTCGTTTTTCTTCATGAAGGTCACGCTGCTGCTGAATAATTTCTACTAATGCCGGATCATTCACGTCTTTGACGAAATACAATTTCAGAACAAATTCGTCTCGATTAACCGGTAGTTCATTGGTGGGTGTATGAATCCACTCTGCCAATTGTTCCTTCCCTTCTTCTGTTAATTCATAAACTTTCTTTTCCAATTTTTCACCTGTGATCTCTACTTGATGCTGAATGATTCCTTGCTCTTCCATTTTTGCAAGTTCAGGATAAATCTGACTATGTTTTGCTTGCCAAAATTCTCCTATTTCATTTTTGAACGATTGATTCAATTCATATCCTGTCATCTTCTTCTTACTTAATAACCCTAACAAAATATATCGAAGTGTATTTTTTCTTGCCATCAGTTTTCCCTCCTTGACAAATCTTTAAATCCATTCTATCATAAATGAGTAATCGAAAACATGTAGTTTATTACATGTTTTAATTTATAAGGAGATGCTTAAACATGAAAGAATTTAAAGAATTGGAAGATTTTATTGGAACTCACTTTATCTATACGTATGATAATGGTTGGGAATATGAATGGTATGCCAAAAATGACCATACTGTTGATTACCGTATCCATGGCGGAATGGTCAAAGGCCGTTGGGTAAAAGACCAAGAAGCTGATATCGTTAAATTGACGGACGGCGTATTCAAAATCACTTGGACAGAGCCAACAGGGACAGACGTGGCATTGGACTTTATGCCAAATGAAAAGAAACTTCACGGAATGATCTTTTTCCCTAAATGGGTTGAAGAACATCCAGAAATCACTGTTACTTTCCAAAACGAACATATCGCAGAAATGGAAGCAGCTCGTGAAAAATATGAAACTTATCCAAAATTACTTGTTCCTGAATTTGCTACTATCACTTATATGGGTGATGCAGGTATAGACAATGAAGATGTTATTAGCGAAGAACCATACGATGGAATGCCAGATGATATCCGTAGCGGAAAATATTTCGATGAAAATTATAAACGAGTAAAATAAGGTTGTGAAAGAGAGGTTGTGAAATCAGCGTTCTGACCTGAGTATTAGAGAAAGAAACGGAAAAATAGTTCCTCATGTTTTGCCGTTTTTTGAGCTAATACCGAGGGTCAGCTGATTGAACACCGTTTAAGAAAGAGGTTGTGACAGAAGTGGTCAGCTTCAAGAAATAAGAAGGAATTTACGGAAATTGCTTCTCAAATTTTTGTAAAATTTCGGCTTATTTCCGAAGAAGCTACTTTTGGAACACCGTGAATCAGAGGTTGTGAAAAAGCTGTTCTGCATCAAGTAATAAGAACAGCCAAATAAAAATAGCTCCTCATATTTTTTGTTTGGTTGGGCTTATTACCGTAGATGCAAGCTTTTGAACACCGTTTATCAAAGATTGTAACAACTGCATATTCACACAGTTAAATTAGTGACTTCAAAATGAAATAATGCTCCCAGCAAAAAATGGCTCTATAATTTATGGGACTGATGAATCAGAATTGATTCTTCAGCCCCATTTTCATTTTAGGTATTAAAAAACATATCGTTCTCTAGTATGATTAAATCACCACAAAATAAACAACTGAGAGGACGATACGCTATATGAATGATTCTATCAAAAAAATGCTGAGAATAACAGAGAAAGATTTGATGATTACAGAGGTCTCTTACGAGACCCTTCAGAAGAAAAAGACGTTGGTCGTCGATGCTGTTCTCTCGCCTACTCCTCGTGCTTGTAGAAGTTGTGGTTCTACTGTGGTAGATGGAAACGGGAAAGCAATTATAGTGAAAAATGGAAAAAAGGAAACGATTGTCCGTTTTGAACAATACAATCATATGCCTTTGGTTATGCGCCTAAAAAAGCAACGCTATACCTGTAAAAACTGTCGCACCCATTGGACGGCTCAAAGTTATTTTGTCCAACCCAGACATTCAATCGCAAATCATGTTAGATATAAAATTGCTTCTTTACTGACTGAAAAAGTATCTTTATCTTTTATTGCGAAAAGCTGTCAGGTATCTTTGACCACCGTTATTCGTACATTGAAAGAGTTTAAAAGCTATTTACCAAAGCAATCTAAGAAGATCCTCCCCAGAGTATTGATGGTTGACGAATTTCGTTCGCATGCTTCCATAGAAGATAAGATGAGCTTTATTTGCGCGGATGGCGAAACAGGAAAATTAATAGATGTTTTGCCTACGCGTAAATTACCTCGATTAACAAGCTATTTCTTAGGTTGTACCAATCCAGAAGAAGTAGAATTCTTGGTGACAGACATGAACGCCGCCTACTTCCAGCTCACCAAACGTGTTCTGCCAAATGCGAAAGTCGTGATTGATCGGTTTCATATTGTCAAACACATGAATCAAGCGTTCAATGAGTTGCGTATCCGTGAAATGAATGAACTTCGTAAAGCCGGACAGAAAAGCCAGGCAGAAAAACTGAAAAAGAACTGGCGCTTTTTGCTAAAAAATCGTGCAAACATCAACCATTATGAATACAAAACATGGAAAAGTTTCCGAGCACCAAAATACCCATTTCTTACTGAAGCAATGATGATTGATCGATTGCTTGAGTTTTCTCCGCCCCTAAAGGAGGCGTATCCCTTTTTTCATGAATTAGTTGAAGCCTTTCGAGACAAAGACCCTGACTTATTTTTCTCCTTATTGGCAGAACTTCCCGAAACGTTAGATGACAGCTTTCGGGAAAAGCTTCAAAACCTTCTGACCTATGAAGAAGGCATCACCAACGCAATGATCTATCCTTATTCCAATGGAAAAATAGAAGCGAAGAATACCCACATAAAGACAATGAAACGAGTATCCTACGGATTTAAATCATTTGAGAACATGAGAATTAGAATCTTTTTGATCAATCAATTAATCAATGTAAGATAACAAAAAATCTGAGCCAGAATGTGGTTCATTCTGACTCAGATTTGATTTTGCACAACTCATCAGTCCTTATTGACAAAGAGCCCAAAAAATTAGGCTGGGAGCATTATTTCGTTATTCTGTTCATCAAAAATCAGCGTTTTGATTCCATTTCATCACAAGTTCCTCCTCATTTACTGCTTCATCTTTTTGCTGTGTTTGAATTGTAAAACCTTGTGAAAGATAGAAATGAATAGCTGATTGATTTTTTTGATAGACTGTCAAAGTCAGTGTTTTATTGGTTTCTTTTATTTTTTTCATTAGTTGCGTACCGATTCTTTGTTGCCGGTATTCCCTTTTCACAAAGATTCCTGCGATAAACTGATCAATCACCCCAGCAAAACCAATAATTTCTTGATCTATTTCTGCTAAGTAAATCACTGCATCTGGTAAAGCTTTCCTAACAGATTCTACTTGATTCTCCCAATAAGTTGATGGAATGAATTCATGAGAATCCAAGTTAGCATGTAGCCAAATCGATAGAACAGATTCCAGTTCTTTGGCAGACAATTTTGTTGTTGTGCGGATCATTTTTTCTCTCCTTACTTATTCATTGATTTTAAAATAAAAACCATTTTTTTGAAGCTCTTTTACAAGTTTTCGCCCCTCAAAAAAGTATATCTTCTCTTGTTTTACTTTTCTAATACCAAAAGAAACAGCAACTTTAGGATCATCAGCTGAAACGATTCGATAAGTCCCACCAGGCAATTGATCCAGCTTGACTTTCCCATGATGGTCGCTTTGTACTGAAAACGGCACACCATTTCTAGTAAGTGTTTTTTTCTTATGTTTCAAAATGAATGAACTACCATTTACCGGTTTCCCTGACGAATCACTAATAATAAATGAAAAATCAAGCACTTTTTTACTTAATCTATACTGATAGATTAGTCGTCCGATAAACACTAACAGTATGACTACAGCTATTATCGTTCCTGCAAGAATAAACCATTGCCGCATGGTTCTTTCCTGATTTCCTTTTCCTTCTTCTTTTTTTACCGATTCGTTATAAGGAATCCGATGTCCTGTCACTAGCAAACGATGCGTGTTGATCATATACGGCGTACATGTAAGCAAGGTAACTAAGTCTTCTCCTTCTGCAATCGTTAGAACAGACGTGTCATCTGGCAGTACCACTTGTATATTTTTAACTTGATAAGCCAATTTCTCTCCCAAAACAGTCAAAATAAACGTGTCTCCGTTTTCTAAACGATCTAATTCGGTAAATAACCGTCGATTAGGTAAACCGCTGTGAGCAGAGATCACTGAATGCGTCGAATTTCCACCAAGCGGGAAAGAGGTTCCTTGCAAGACGCCTGCTCCATTTTCAAGGATCCTACCATTGAGCCGATCATAAAGTGAAATATTTAATTGGATCTTAGGTATATTGATACTTCCGATCAGCCATTCCTCTAATTGGCTGGATGTTGTACTTTCATTTCTGTTCTTTTCATTGAAAGGATCAGTACCAGGATTGAATCCTTGGTCAGTTAATCGTTGGTTTTTCTCCTCCATTTTCTTTCGCTGCACTTCAATTTCAGCTGCGGTCCGTTTTTGTACTTGTTCGATACGTTTTTGATCAATAAAACTATTTAAAGAATCCACATAAAATGGATATAAAGCGATCAGTAACCCTACGACGATACATATTAATAAAAACAAACGAAACAAAAGTCGACGAGACTGTTTTTGCTTACTCTGCTTCACATGTGTCCTCCCTTGCAAGTTTTTTTGTTCTTTCTTTTATTATATGGGTTCAGGAAAAAAATAGAAAATGAAAGCCGATGAGATTGTGAAAAAGCTGTCCTGCATCAAGTAATAAGTACAGCCTCAAAAAATAGCTACTCATATTTTTTGTTGGGTTGGGCTTATTACCGCAGATGCAAGCTTTTGAACACCGTTTAAGGAAGAGGTTGTGAAAACTGCGTTATGCTTTGAGTAATAAGAGTGCTAGTCAGAAAATAGCTTCTCATATTTTCTAGGCTAGTGAGCTTATTACCGAGAAGCAGCTGATTGAACACCATTTAAGGAAGAGGTTGTGAAAACTGTGTTATGTTTTGAGTAATAAGAGCGCTAGTCAGAAAATAGCTTTTTATATTTTCTAGGCTAGTGAGCTTATTACCGAGAAGCAGCTGATTGAACACCGTTTAAGGAAGAGGTTGTGAAAACTGTGTTATGTTTTGAGTAATAAGAGCGCTAGTCAGAAAATAGCTTTTTATATTTTCTAGGCTAGTGAGCTTATTACCGAGAAGCAGCTGATTGAACACCGTTTAAGGAAGAGGTTGTGAAAACTGCGTTATGTTTTGAGTAATAAGAGCGCTAGTCAGAAAATAGCTTTTCATATTTTCTAGGCTAGTGAGCTTATTACCGAGAAGCAGCTGATTGAACACCGTTTACCGAGAGGTCATGAAAAAGCTACTTTGTTTCGAGTATTAAGAAAAATTCTGTTTCAAAACAAGGAGATGCAACAAAACTTATGTCGCATCCTCTCTCCTTAGAACTTTCACTTATGTTTTTCTTGTAAAATTCATAAATATTTTCATGAATTTTCTAATTTCTTGCCTACCTCTCGCATAGGATATATGATGAATTTATCTAAAGTTTGCAAAGGAGTTCGACAATTGAAAAAATATGGCCCATTTTTAGCAATTTTTTTCATTGCTTTGGCATTTCTCATGCCTCATTTATTCACACATAAACTAATTTTGGGTGCTGATGCCCCATTCCATTACAATCGGTTCTATGATGCCGCGCAACAAATTAAATATGGGGATTTCCATTATTTTCCTTCCCTTTATGGATTCCAGCAAAGTGGCAGGATCGTGAATGCCGTTTACGGCCCATTTTTCGCTTATTTACAAGGATTGATCGTGTTGCTTGCAGGTAGCTGGTTTCATTATCAGATTCTTTCAAATTTCATTCTTTATCTTATTTCAGGATTTTCTATGCTGATTTTACTGAGATATGTCAATATTCGAAATTGGGTAAGTGTACCAGTAGCCGTTTTATTCATGAGTACGTATTCTATTCAATACTGGTCTATCAACCAAGGATTCACTAGCTGGGGGACTTGTTTTTATCCTTTATGTATGATCCCTATTGCTGATTTCGTCCTTCATAAAAAGTTTCCTGTTATCAAAGTCGCTGTCTCAGTGGGACTTATGACACAGATCCATTTACTGTCTTCGATCATGTTAGCTTTGATGTATATTCCTTTTTATCTTTATTACTTTTTTAACCAGACTGAAAAAGGAAAAGCACTGCTTCAACTGATTAAGTCGGTCTTGCTTTATTTTGTTCTGACAGCAAATATTTGGGCAGGATTAGCTATTGTTTACAGTGGGAATAAGATTCTTCCTCCCTTTGTTAACAGAGAAATGAGTCAAAAGGCGATAGATCTGGATGGCAGTTATTGGCTCCATTACCCTAAGGCCTTTCCTATATTGATATTATCAGGTTTTTTGCTTTTTATTTTCTTTCAACAAAAGAACACCTTATTCCAAAAAATCGTGTTGTACACAAGTCTTGTTTTCTTTTTTCTTTCTACTAGCTTGATTCCATGGACGACATTGATCGAAAAAAATGTGCCTTTTATTAGTTTGATCCAGTTTCCATTTCGATTTTTCGTGCCATTTACGCTATTGCTTCTACTTTACCTTGCCCTTTCACTGAACCAGTGGTCTGAACAAAAGTGGTTCCGTCTTTTAAGTATATTTGGCATTCTTATTTTTTCAGCACAGACGATCCAGAACTTATACCAGCATCTGGAAAAGTGGGAAAATGAAACATTTGTCAGTCGACATACTTATCTATTCGATACGCCGGAAGAAGCAAGGAAAACATTCTTCAACAAAGATATGTCTACCAGCTTGTTCGTTTTCCAAAAAACCACACCTGACTATCTGCCAATCTATAAGGAGACAAAAGACAATAAATACGACCGGTATAACGAAGAAATACTAGAAAACGAAACAACTTTTATAAAAACACATCCAGGCGGTCTTCTGACAATCAAGTGGAAAAACACTGGGGACAAAACTGTTCATATCCCTGTTATCGTCTACGATCGGACTGTGCTACAGCAAAATGGAAAAACATTGACTGATTATGAAGTAACAGATATCGGGACCCCAATCGTGAAGCAGCAAAAAGGAATCAACGAGCTCACGCTTCATTATCAAACGCCAATCTATTTCTATTTCATTCTTTCTCTTACTTTGATTGGCTGGTTTACCTTGCTATGTTTATTTATTTATCATAGATACAAGCATTTACGTGCTTAGGCAAAAGGGATAAATGCATCCGATCAAAAAACTCTCCAAACGGTATAATCGTTTGGAGAGTTTTATTTTAATCAGTTTTTTTATGTTATATGTTATATTTTTTATTCGTTCACATCTAATTCGATTTCCACCCCGTAGTGATCACTGATGATTGGACTATCGATCCCATCAAAAATCCGTTGATATTTTTTAACCTGCATTCCTTCAGGGACGAAAATAAAATCTATACGCAATTTTTCTGTATTTTGTTCCCAACCATCGATTTTCTTTTCCACAGTAGCTGCTTTTCCTTCTTCATTCGCGACAACATACGAATCTTGAAGAAGAAGGCAACTTTCTCTTACAGTATAATAACCTTGAGAGTCTACTGGATTATTGAAATCACCTAGGAAAAAAAGTGGTACGCGAGTTTCCAAAAAGTAGTTTTCCAAGTTTTTCCACTCAAAATAAAAGCCACTTTTTTTATCTGTCCACCAAGAAAAGTGGCAGCTCGAGACAAAAATGTCCTGATCATCTATCTTTGTTTTCCCAATCAAGATCTTGCGTGTCTGATAATCTTCTTTCTTTTGAGATTGGGAGACGGTAAGGACCTGACTTTCCAATGTTTTTTTCGCAAGCAGTGCATTTCCTTCTTCATATTTATCATAACCGATGTGGCTCATTTCCCAACTCCAAAAATACTCTTTTCCGTGTTCCTTTAAAAGCTGAACTAAACGGTAGGCAAAATTATCTTTACGGATAGGTACTTGATTCTTTACCGGACAGAACTTCATTAGCTTCGCAGGTTCTACTTCTTCAGATTCCAGTAATTGGTTGATTTCTTGTAAAGCAATCACTTCATAATCTTCTAACAGGATCTTATCTGCTAATTCTTGCAATTTTTTCTCTGGTTCTGGCTCAAGCCAGCTATGCGTGTTGAGTGTCATGAATTTCATTGGTTTTCTCCTTGTCTTCATTTCGAAACAAAAGGGTTGTGACAAAATTTTTGTCACAACCTCTCCAGCAAATAGTGTTCTCCTGCTAACTCCTCAGTAATAAGCTCAATGGACCAGGAGCTATTTTTTGTTTGGCTGTTTTTATCACTTGGTGCAGGGCAGCTTTTTCACGACCTCTCCACTAAACAGTATTCAAACTGCTGCTTCTCGGTAATAAGCTCACTAGCCTAGAAAATATGAAAAGCTATTTTCTGACTAGCGCTCTTATTACTCAATGCATAACGCAGTTTTCACAACCTCTTCCTTAAACGGTGTTCAAAAGCTTGCATCTGCGGTAATAAGCCCAACCAAACGAAAAATAGGAGGAGCTATTTTTGTTTGGCTGTTCTTATTACTTGATGCAGGACAGCTTTTTCACAACCTCTCGATAAATGGTGTTCAATCAGCTGACCTTAGGTATTAGTTCAAAAAACGGCAAAATACGAGGAGCTGTTTTTTCGTTTTGTTTCTCTAATACTCAGGTCAGGACAATGATTTCACAACCTCTCCTTACATTTTAATGGAGCCGATCACTTTACCAGCTGTCACTGTACCTAATTGCTTGATCACTACTTCTTCTACTTTATCGTTTGTAAATACGATCATGATCGTTGGATCTTTTTCTTCATTTTGGATCACCTCAAGATCCATCTCAGCTAATTTCGTTCCTGTTCCTACTTCTTGGCCTTCTTTGACAGCAATCTCAAAAGCTGGCTGATTCATTTGGACTGTATCGATACCCATATGGATCAAAACTTCGATACCATCTTTCGTCTCCAGCCCAATTGCATGTTTGCTTGGGAAAATACTTGTCACTTTTCCAGCGATCGGCGCAACAACTTCTCTTGATGTTGGAATAACAGCAAAGCCGTCACCCATCATTTTTTGTGAGAATACCGGATCTTTTACTTCAGATAAAGGAATCACTTCTCCAGAAGCTGCGGAAACTAGTTCTTGTTCTATACCTAAGTATTGCTTACTATCTGCTTGTCTATTTCCTGTAGAAACCATTTCTGGCTCTGGAATCTCTGCTCCTGATTGCAGCAGATCTTCGATATCTGATTTCAAGACATCTGCTTTTGGTCCATAAACTGCTTGGACTCCATTGTCTTTGACGATCAATCCCATCGCCCCTGCTCGTTTCCAGGCTTCTTCAGTCCCTACTTTTTCTCGATCATTTACACTTACGCGTAACCGAGTCATACAAGCATCGACATCTTTGATATTTTCTTTTCCTCCCAGCAAATGAATGATCTGGACCACTTGCTGATCTGCTGTTCCTGTTCCGCTGTTAGATACAACGGTTTCTTCACTGTCATTGTCGTAATTTCCGTTACGTCCCGGTGTAGCAAAGTTGAATTTTTTGATCAAGAAATTTGCTAAGAAATACGTAACAACACCAAAAGCGATCACACACAACACGAAGTTGATAAGATCTCCACCTAAACCCGCTTTGATAGCTAACGGTGTCCGAGTCAGCAATTCGATATTCCCAAATGAATGGACCCGCAATGGCAAGATATCTGCCATCGCAAATGCAGCCCCTTGGATCACTGAATAAATGACATATAATGGCACAGCAGCAAACATAAACATGAACTCCAATGGTTCTGTTACACCTGTTAGAAAGACAGCCAACGCTGCTGAAAAATACATTGATTTATATCTTGCTTTCTTATCAGGATCGACATTACGATACATCGCAAAAGCCATTCCCATCAAGATACCTGAAGAACCAATCATTTGTCCTACTTTGAAACGAGCCGGCGTCCAGTTATGCAACACAAACTCATATTGCGACATATCCCCTGCACCTTTAAGATTCACTAAATCAGTGGCCCAAGCCAACCATAACGGATCTTGCCCAAATACTTGTGTCCCCGCCTGTGCGCCTGATAAAATCTCATACGATCCGCCAAGCTGTGTATAGTTGATAGGAATCGTCAGCATATGATGCAATCCAAATGGCAATAGTAAACGTTCTAATGTTCCAAATAAAAACGGTGCTAGAATCGGTGCGCTTTCTTGTGATTCTGCGATCCATAAACCAAAATTATTGATTCCAGCCTGTACGTTTGGCCACACCACAGCAAGAATCAATGCCACGATTGTTGACCATAAGATAACAACAAACGGAACAAAGCGCTTTCCATTGAAAAATGACAAAGCATCCGGCAATTTTCTATAATTATAGTACTTATTATAAGCCATTGCCCCGACAAATCCAGCGATGATCCCTACGAATACTCCCATATTCAAAGCTGGTGCTTCCAATACACTTGTAAAAAATCCTTTAACCATGATCTTCGTACCGAACAGAGTGTGGGTAAATGCATCTTCATTCGCAAGCATGTCACTTGTGACACCAAAGATAGCCCCAGTGATCCGATTGATCAAAATAAATGAGATCCCAGCTGCAAATGCTCCGCCTGCTCTTTCTTTTGCCCAACTTCCTCCTATTGCTAAAGCAAATAAAATATGAAGATTACCAATAATTGCCCAACCAATATTTTCAATTACTCCGCCTGTTGTGACAAGCGGCGTCCAATCAGGATTGATCAAGGGAATTGATTTCCCTATACTGATCATCAACCCAGCTGCCGGCATAACTGCTACCACAACCATTAAAGCCTTTCCAAATTTTTGCCAAAACTCAAAACTAAATATCTTTTTCATTCCGTTTAGCTCCTTTACGCAATCGGTTTCGTTAAACGTATTATAGCGTGCGTTTTCTTTTTTGTAAATGCTTTATTTTTTATTTTTCTGTCTATACCATTCTAGAAAACCTATAATGCGTGTGTTCCCTTCTATAATTTTCTCCTAAAAATTTATTTTTTTATGCTTTTTTCTATGAAATATTTTCTTTTGTCTATTGACTTGTGCAATCGGTTGCGTTTATTATGAACGTATAAAACAGCTCATTAGGAGGAGAAAAATGAAACAGATCAAACGACTATTTGCTATTGATCCATGGAAAATCAGCACGACACAATTAGATAAAAAAAATCTTCGACTGCAAGAATCTTTAACAAGTATTGGAAACGGTTATATGGGGATGCGCGGGAACTTTGAAGAAACTTACTCAGGGGACCACCATCAAGGTACTTATTTGGCGGGTGTCTGGTATCCCGATAAGACACGTGTCGGCTGGTGGAAAAATGGTTATCCAGAATACTTTGGAAAAGTGATCAACGCCTTGAACTTTATCGCGATAGATATTTCGATCAACGATCAGCTGATCGACTTGGCTTCTTTGGAACCAGAAGACTTTTACTGGGAATTAGATATGAAAAATGGTGTATTATCTCGTACATTCACAATCACTACTTCTACTAATAAAGTACGCATTTCCTTCGAACGTTTTCTGAGCATTGTCAAAAAAGAATCAGCTTATATCTATTTAACTATAGAAATGCTTGAAGGTAGCGGAACAGTCAAACTCGTATCAAAATTGGATGGAAATGTTCAAAACGAAGACAGCAACTATGATGAACATTTTTGGAATGAGATTGATCGTGGAACTATAGAAGAAATCGGCTATTTGACGACTAAAACTATTCCAAACAACTTTGGGATTGAACAATTTACTGTTACTGCAGCAATGCGCCATTTCGTTAATGGAAAATCAGTCATCCCTGACTATCACGAAGATACTTTAGCATTACATGGTTGCTTGTCTGCGGAATTATCTCAAGGTGAGACATGGTCAGTGGAAAAAGAAATTATCGTTCTTACTAGTAGAGATATTCCAGAAGCGCAGCAAGCAGAAAAAGCTGTCTCAGAATTAACGAACCAGACAAACAATTATATCCAAGCAAAAGAAGAGCAAACAGCGGCTTGGGCAGAACGATGGAAGCTTGCCGATGTGGTCATCGAAGGAGACGAAGAAGCACAACAAGGTATTCGATTCAATTTGTTCCAACTATTCTCTACTTACTACGGCGAAGATGAACGATTGAATATCGGCCCCAAAGGATTCACAGGAGAAAAATACGGCGGAGCCACTTACTGGGATACAGAAGCGTATGCTGTCCCTCTTTATCTTGCTTTAGCCAAACCTGAAGTAACTAAGAATCTGCTGAAATATCGGCATAATCAACTGCCGCAAGCAATCCACAACGCTCAGCAACAAGGATTAAAAGGCGCGCTTTATCCTATGGTCACCTTCGCTGGTGTCGAATGCCATAACGAGTGGGAAATCACATTCGAGGAGATTCACCGAAATGGCGCGATTGCCTATGCAATCTACAATTATACGAATTACACCGGCGATACGGAATATTTGAAAAATGAAGGACTGGAAGTTTTAGCAGAAATAGCACGCTTCTGGGCAGACCGTGTCCATTTTTCAAAACGAGCAAATAAATACATGATCCACGGTGTGACCGGCCCAAACGAATATGAGAACAATATCAATAACAATTGGTATACAAATACGATCGCAGCTTGGGTCTTGCGTTACACGCGAGAAAATTATTTAACTTATCAAAAAGAAGCTACTATCACTATCAGCGAAGAAGAACTAGCCAAATGGAAAGATATCGCAGAGAACATGTACTTCCCAGTTGACGAAGAATTAGGAATCTTTGTCCAGCATGACACATTCTTAGATAAAGATCTCATGCCTGTATCCGATATTCCCACAAGCGATCTTCCTCTAAATCAGCATTGGTCTTGGGACAAAATCCTTAGATCTTGCTTCATCAAGCAGGCAGACGTACTACAGGGGATTTATTTCTTCAATGATACTTTTACAAAAGAAGAAAAACAAAAAAACTTTGATTTCTATGAACCAATGACTGTCCATGAGTCTTCCCTTTCGCCAAGTATCCATTCGATTTTAGCAGCAGAATTAGGAATGGAAAGCAAAGCTGTAGAAATGTACCAGCGAACAGCTCGCTTGGATTTGGATAATTACAATAACGACACAGAAGACGGCTTGCACATCACTTCCATGACTGGTAGCTGGTTGTCGATTGTCCAAGGATTTGCTCAAATGAAAACTGCCCATGATCAGTTGAGATTCGCACCATTTCTGCCAAAAACTTGGAAAGCTTATTCTTTCCATATCAATTATCGCGGACGTTTATTGTTCATCTCAGTCACAGATGAACAAGTTACTTTCGAGTTATTAGAAGGTTCTCCTCTAGAAATTTACGTCTATGAACAGTCTTATTCTTTAGCGGATCGTCTAGAAATAACGCTAAGAAAGGAGGAAGCAAATGTTTAAAGGGGTATTGTTTGATTTAGACGGTGTCATTACCGATACTGCTGAATTCCATTATCGTGCTTGGCGAAAGCTTGGTCAGGAAATCGGCATTACGATCGATCGTACATTCAACGAACAGCTAAAAGGCGTCAGCCGAGAAGACTCACTCTCTTTGCTTTTAGCTCATGGCGGAAAAGAACACTCTTTTTCAAAGGAAGAATTTGCAGAATTAGCGAAAAGAAAAAACGATTATTATTTAGAGATGATCCAGACGATCGAACCAAAAGATGTCTTCCCCGGAGTCGTGCCTTTACTAGATTCTTTAAAAGAAGAAAAAATCAAGATTGCTCTTGCTTCTGCAAGTAAAAACGGGCCTTTCCTACTTGAAAAAATGGGTCTTACACCTTACTTTGATGCTATTGCCGACCCGGCAGAAGCAACAAACGGAAAACCTGCGCCAGATATCTTCCTCCTTGCAGCAAAAGCTGTCGGACTAAAAGCAGAAGAATGTATCGGGATCGAAGACGCGCAAGCCGGTATCCAAGCCATCCTCTCAAGTGGCGCTCAACCAATTGGCGTGGGACGTGCTGAAGACCTTGGAGAGGAGATCCCGCTTGTCCCTGATACGACTTTTCTTACGATCGATTACTTGAAAGAAAAGTGGCATGACCATGGATAATCCAGAAATCTCCGTCGTACCAGTTCCAGAGACTGAAATAAAGAAAATCACATTGAAGAACGACTACTTAGAAGTCGTTCTTCTCAATTACGGTGCCCGCCTGCACCAAATCTTCGCACCAGACAAAGAAGGAAAATCAGAAAATGTTTTATTGTCTTACGATCGTTTCGAAGATGTTCTAACAGACAAAAGCTTTTTTGGAGCAACTGTCGGACCTGTAGCCGGAAGGATCCGGGATGCTTCTTGGGGTGAGCATAGATTGGAGAAAAACTGCGGATCACACCATATCCACGGTGGCACGAAAGGCTGGTCTTTCCAATTTTGGGAAGTAGAAGTTTTCAAAACTCCATCATCAATAGGTGTGGTCTTTTACTTAAAAGATGAATTTTCTACCTATCCAGGACCAATCACTGCTACGATCACTTACCGTTTAACAAAAAACGAATTAGAGATGACAACCTCTGCTAGTAGCCTTGTTGAAACCATCTGCAATCCGACCAACCATGCCTACTTCAACCTTTCAGGAAATGGAACAAGAGACATCTATGAACATCAGTTAACGGTCTTTTTAGATGGTGTGCTTGAATTAGATCAAGAAAAACTGCCTACTGGAAATTGGACAAAAAAAGAAGAACTGCCAATCGACTTTAGAAAATCCCCAACACTGCAAGAGATCCTTGCATGTTATCCAGATGGACTAGATGATGTATTTCTTTTGCATCATCCTAGGCTTTCCAAAACTTCCTTACAATTATTCGAGAAGCATTCTGGTCGCAAAATGACTATAGCAACTTCTAATAAAAGTATGGTATTATTTTCTACGACTGGATTCGAAGCTGATTTCTCTGTCAATGGAAAACAGATGCATTCAAACTACGGATTAGCAATCGAACCGCAAGAAATCCCTGATATCGTTCATTTCCCCAAATTTGGATCGATCAACCTCCATCCTGGTCAAGAACGGATCAGTCAGACGATTTATCGGTTCTCTGCACAATAACAAGAGAAAGGTGTTTTTATCATGGCTATTACCGTAAAAGATGTGGCGAAAAAAGCCGGTGTTGCCACCTCGACCGTCTCTCGTGTCATCAACGATCATCCTAGTATTTCCGAGACAACAAAGAAGAAAGTCCGAAAAATTATGGATGAACTAGGTTATGTTCCTAACATGACTGCCCGCAATCTAGGAAAACGCATTTCCAGTGCCATCGGCGTAATCTTACCCCCTCTTGATTCAAAAGAGCGGATCGGTAACCCATTTTATCTTGAGATCATGGAAGCAATCAACGAAGAAGCGCGGAATTATGATATGACTACAGCAATCGCTACTGCTAAAAATTTTGAATTGCTGTTAGAGAACGTCCAGCGTATGCATTTACAAAAACAAGTAGATGGTTTTATTCTAGTGTATTCAGATAGTCAAGATCCTGTCATTGATTATTTATACCAAAACCACATCCCTTTCACTTTGATCGGACAGCCTTATCATCATGAGAACGAAATCGTTTATGTAGATAATGATAACCAGCTTCTAGGTAAACAAGCAACAGAATTTTTGATCCAGAATGGACATAAGAATATCCTGTTTGTGACAAACACGACTCATGAAAGTTTGTATTTCGAACGATATTTCGGTTATCAAAAAGCAATGATGATGGCTGGTCTTCCTGCGTTATCCAGTGTAGTACTAGAGCATCCGGAAGATTATCTGTCCTTTGAGAAAACGTTGAAAGAAAACGAAGCCACAGCATTGGTGGTCATTGACGATATCTTCGCCCTTCGCACGATGCAGTTGGCGCAAATGTACGGCTATGTCATTCCAGAGACACTCTCCGTCATTAGCTTCAACAACTCGATCTTCTCAACATTAACACACCCTTACCTTACAAGTATCGATATCGATATCTCCGAATTAGGACGTGTCGCTATGCAAAAGCTGCGCGAATTGATCCATGAAGAATTGAGCAGTGGCGTACGTTTGGTCATCCCTCATCGCTTGATCAAAAGAGAGACAGTCGTTCCTTTAGAAAACCCATACTAAATAGCTGACTCACTAAATACGCTGACCATTTATCCTATGGTCAGCTTTTTATGTAAAAGAAGATACTACTTCTAACACATTGTTTATCTGTAAAAAAGAGCGTGGGACAAAAGTAAAGAACACTTTTGTCTCACGCTCTAAACACGTATAAACGGCGGAAGCAGAAGCAACTCCTTCGGAAATAAGCTGAAATTCACAAAAATTTAAAAAGCAATTTTCTTGAGTTTCTTCTTATTTCTTGGAGTTAAACGCTTCTGTCCCAGCCTCTTTTTTCCTTCCTTCAATTTTTTACACGTCGACGATTCAATAAAAAACCGCCTAATATTGTAAAGACAGGTGCAAGAATCGAGAAAAAGGCGAATGGCAAGTAATGCAACGCGCTAACTTTCATCGTTCCCATAATGAATGTGCCGCTGACTCCCCACGGTACGAGAGAATTGACGGTCGCACCTGAATCCGCTAGTGTTCGTGTCAAATAGGTTTTTGATAAGCCAACGTCATCAAAAGAACGCTTGAATGTTTCTCCTGGAAGAATGATGGACAGATACTGTTCTCCAACGATCAGATTGATTCCGATACAGCTCAAGGCAGTAAACCCGACTAAACGAGAAGGTCGGTCCATCTTTTCTTTTAATTCTTGAACGATGGTATCAACGATCAGATATTTGATCAGTAACCCACCTAATGCCAATGCAAGTAAAATCAAACTAGCAGAACCTAACATACTCATGATCCCGCCTCGAGAAAGCAGTTCATCTAGCTTTGGATCAGGTGTATTTGCGACATAACCATTCATCAAGATGTCTGCTGCTTTTCCGACCGTCAAACTTTTCTCATGGATAAAAGAAAGAACGAGAGCAGCTGTCGATCCCGCTAGTAATGTAGGGATAGCCGGAATCTTTTTGATTGCCCCCCCAAATAAAATAACTAGTGGAATCAATGTCCAAGGAGAGATCCAAAAGCTCGCTTTCATGTTTTGGATCATTTCATTGATACTAGCTAGATCGGCTGAATGACTGTTATGTCCTAATATCGTATAAAAAATCAACGAAAGGACGAATGCTGGGAAATCCGTATAACGCATACCAGCGATATGTTCGAATAGATTAACTCCTCCAATACCCGCTGCCAAGTTGGTCGTATCTGATAAAGGCGAGCAGTTATTCCCTAAAAAGGCACCGGAAACGACTGCGCCTGTAGTCATTGCATCATTGAATCCAAGTAAATGACCGATCCCCAAAAAAGCAATTCCAATCGTCGAAATCGTTGTAAATGAACTGCCGACAGTCACTCCGACAATTGCACAAACAAGAAATGCTGTCGGTAAAAAGAAACGCACAGAAACAAGTTTAAATCCATAAACCATAATCGTAGGGATGGTTCCAGATAAAATCCATGAAGCAACTAAGACACCAATCAAAAGAAAAATCAGGATTGGAATGATCCCTGGAGTGATTCCTTTGATGATTCCGTCATGGATCTCATCCCATGTGAACTTTTTAAATCTGCCATAAAACAACAAACACATGAAAGCTGCAAGGATCGGGATATGTGGCGAGAGCTGGAATCCGATGATCAGTACTCCTAGGAGTGCCAACAACACGATCAATACAGCGATACTTTCTTTTAAAGAAATATTTTTATTCATCGTCGATCTCCTATTTCAAATGAAAAGGCCCTGCCATGAAAAAACTATTCACTTGGCAGGACCTCCTACTAAATCAGCGACAAAACGTCGGCTGAAAGACTTATTTTTTTATTTTTCTTCTAAACTTTTTTCTACCTCAATCCCCCAAGAATCTTTCTTGAAGTGATTGATGATCAATGGAATAACGAACATGACCACTGTGATAGCTGCTACTAATAATGCATCACTCAATGTCGCTGTACCTAATGTAGCAAATACGACAACGATGATAGAGAAGATCAGCATGCAGCTGACTACCCAAGCTAATCCGTTTCCGTTTTTACCAATTCGGTAAGGACGTTCGAATTCTGGATGTTTCTTACGCATTTTAAGCAATGAAACAGCAATCAAAATGTACACGATACAATAAATAACAGTTGTAGCATTTGTAAGTGTCAAGAATACAGCACTTACGTCATCCATTACACCATAAAGCAAAGCAAATAATGAAATAACGATTGATTGTGTTAGAACGACATTTCTAGATACGCCGTATTTGTTTTCTTTATGGAATCCGAATTTTGGTGGAAGGAATCCTTCACGAGCTACTTGGATGATTGTTTTTGATGGTCCAGTAACCCAAGCTGATAATTGTAAAAGCACACCAATAAATACCATGAAGCTGAAGATATTTCCGATCACTTCTGGTAAGCCTAGGATTTGACAGTCAATCAAGATAGGCTGCGTGATATTTGCTAATTCCATTTTTCCATCTGGTACGACATTTGCTACAAGCATCGCATTGATGACATTCAATAAAACTAATCCGATCAAAGCGATAAATACGCCTTTTGTATAATTTTTTGTTGCGTCTTTCAAACGAGGCATGTAAACAGAACTCATTTCGATCCCAACAAAAATAAATGTGATACCAGCTAAGTATTTCAATGAATCAATATGTTCCAAGTCAGGGAAAGCTTTTGACCATGAAAAGTCACCTAGATAGCCGTTTGAGACTAGTCCGACTTTGAAGGCTGCCAAAACACCTAAAACGAACATGATGACTACTGGGATATATACCCCTAGCCATACACCGATGTTCCCGCCGACTTTTGCCATATCGAATTTCAAGTTCAAGATCGTGATGATCCAGTAGATAACTAAAATACAACCTAAAACGAACCAGTGATTATTGCCAAGTTCTACATTACCAAATGTGTTTCCTAACAATGGTCCTAAAGTAGAAGCGACCATTACCATACCTGGGAACATTTGCACCCATAATAGCCATGCAACGACAAATCCCCATTTGCTGCCCAGTGCTGTTTTTACCCATAACTGAGGACCGCCTTCTTGAGGAAGCATCGTTGAAAGCTCACCGGAAACCATTGATATCGGACCGGCAAAAAACAAAACTGCAAAAATTGAATAAAAAATCAATGTCCAACCGACTGCGGCTAACGTAGGAATACTCCGAACCGTTGCACACAGTGCCATTGTCAGACCGATAAAGGTCCCAAGACCCATTTTACTTACTTCAGATTTACTCACCGTTGACACTCTCCTTGATTTTTTGGATAAAATAACGATGTCTTTGAAGTAGTTTCAGCAATAAACGAAACAATTCAGCGAATATTTGAGGGGATTCTTTGAGTCTATTGCTTGAAGGGTTTCTTCAAAGACAACCTCAAAACAAAGGGATCGAAGAGCTTAGGTCTCCCCTTGCTCTTCAGATCCAAACATGCGTCAGAAACAGTTAGTATTCAAGCTGTTTTCTAACATGATTACCTTGCTTATTTTGCTTCGCTTGCCAATAATTGGTCTGCGTAGATTTTTTCCAATTTTTCTTGAAGAGCTGCTTTGATTTTTTCAGCATATTCTTCAAAGTGTTCTTCTTTGTTCATGTATGGTGTCATTACGCTGGCACGCAATACAGTTACTTTTCCGGCACGGTTCCATTCTTCATCTGTGAATCCTAGTTGGTTCACAAATTGTAATGGGCTGTTGCCATAGTCTGGGATAGCAAAGTCAGTATGTGAAGTTAAGAACTCATTACCGTAAATGCTTCCTTTCACGTATGAAGAATAATCATATACGTCATGGTTCAATTTATTCATTGCAACTAAGTCATCGTTGCCTTTTTCTTTGAATACGTAGTCTACCATATTGAAATCTGGATAAGTTAATGGATGAACTTCGATTTCTTTGTCTCCTACTTTAAATGACAAGTCATTCAAGAAGTTGTAGAAACGATGTGCACCTTCGATTGATGCACCCATTAATTTACCATATCCTGTGACATTCAAAGGTAAGACATGGTGTGCTGCCCAAACGCTGGCTGCTGTTGCCCCTGCTTTTGAACCTTCCAAGATATAAGCCCCAAGTAATGCTGGGATATCTGCGCCTTTTTCAAATACATATGTCGCAAAGTAAGAGATAACGTCTCTCATGCGGATATCTTTGATGACGATACCACCGGCAGAATATGGAACATAGCCCATTTTATGTGGGTCAATCGTTACAGATTCTGCTTCTTCGATTGCTTTATATGCACTGTGTACTTCTTCTAAGATATAATCTTTGTTTTCTGTAAAGACATTGTATTTGTAATGAACATCTTTTAAATCTTCAAATGGAATGAAGTTGTTGTCTTCGTCTAAGAAAATCGCACGGCCGTATCCGCCATAAGCAGCATCTACGTGTAAGTAGAAGTAAATACCGTCTTTTTCTAATACGCGACGCAATGCAACGATTTTATCGATACCGTCGATTGCTCCTTCTTCTGTTGATCCTACAACACCGACTACACCTAGGATTGGTGTTTTTTCAGCTGCTAGACCACGAACGATTTTTTCAAGTTCGTTGATGTCCATGCGATAGTTGTGGTCAACTGGCACTGGAATCACTTGGTCTAAACCGATACCGATGATGTCGGCAGCTTTTAGCCATGAATAGTGTTTAGTTTGTGGAACCAACCATTTTCCTAATTTTTCTAAATGTTTTCCGCTACGTGCTGAGTGAGCTTTGATTTCGTCGATTTTTTCTGGGACGCTGTCTAACAGATTCATGATTTCTTCTGTTGACAAGTTCATTAATTCCCAATCGCTTTTTCCAGCAACTAGTTCAGGTGTCACTTCTTTCATTGCAAGCGGCAATGATTTGATGTTGCGGGCATACCAAAGTCCTTCTAAGTTTGCTAAAGAACCATCAGCAACGATGTGGCCCCAGCCATCTTTATAGCTCATTAATTTTGCAAATTCCATTCCTACTTCTTCTTCCATTTGGCTTGTTGCAGGAGAAGATTCATAGGCAACGTTATTACCATTCCATAGCATAGCAAAATTGTACGCTAGTAAAGATGGCATCAATGTTTCAGAGTTCATATGACCCCAGTAACGTCCGGCATTATGCCAAGGAACGGAATGGGTACGCATCCGCGCTGAAATTTCTGATAGAACATCCTTTGTTTTATTCACAGTGTGTTCAAAACTAGCACTGCTTTTTTCTTCTGGCGTAATAATAGGCATGTCTTGAGGCATGTAGTTTTGACGCCAGCCTAAATGTTCATCCACCAATTCATTCAACAAAGCTTTATAGATTTGGCCGTTCTCAGCTTTGTCCCCAATGAATAGGGCATTTAGGTTTAGATCTTTCGACAATGATTCACTCATAGTGAAACCCTCCTAAAAAAATATTTAAATTTTGTCGAGCCCTACATTACACCTGTTCTTCTATTCTGTAAACTAAGTTTTGGCCTGATTTTTAATCATATTTTAATATGTATCAATTATCCGAATTGTTCACACTTTTGAAATAATTAAAAAAAACGAGGGAATTTACAAATGTAAACTCCCTCGCAAAGATTGTATTAACGACAACCAGCGTTCTATTTTAGGATGGGTTTCAAAATTGGAATGTTGTAATAGTATTTCCCTTTTTCAAGGTAAAAACTTACTAAATTCTAATCAATTACTTTGGCCAAAAAGTAATTTTTCTTACCTTTTCGAATAACCACAAACTTACCATCGAATTCATCGGATGGATTTATGACAAAATTTAAATCGGTAACGCGGTCACCGTTAATACTTATAGCTCCGTTTGAAACATCTTCACGTGCTTGACGTTTAGATGGTTCAATTTTTGTGGAAACAAGCAGTTCCACGATATTTTCAGGTGTGCTTGAAATTTCAACGTTCGGCATTTTACCGAATCCTTGCGCGATTTCTTCCGCATTTAGTTCTTTAATATTTCCAGAGAACAATGCTTGCGTTATTTTTTGCGCTTCTTTCAAGTCTTCTTCACTATGCACAAATCTTGTAACTTCTTCTGCCAAACGGCGTTGTGCTTCACGTTTCTCAGGTTCTGTCTCTACTTTTTTCGCTAAGTCTTCGATTTCTTCTTGAGACAAGAAAGTAAAGAATTTCAAGTATTTCACTACATCGCGATCATCTTGATTCAACCAGAATTGGTAGAACTCAAATGGTGAAGTTTTCTTCGGATCAAGCCAAACGGCACCGCCTGCAGTTTTTCCGAATTTCGTTCCGTCAGCCTTCAGCATCAATGGGATCGTTAAACCGAACGCTTCTACTTCTGGTCCTTCTAATTTTCGGATTAGGTCTAATCCAGCTGTGATATTTCCCCATTGGTCTGCTCCACCGATTTGCAATTGCACATCGTATGTTTTATGCAGATGCAAAAAGTCGATAGATTGCAGAATTTGGTAAGTAAACTCTGTAAATGAGATTCCTACTTCCAAACGGCTGGCAACGATATCTTTTGCTAACATCGTGTTGATGTTGAAGTTTTTACCGTAGTCTCTCAAAAATTCAAGTAAAGAGATTTTTGACAACCAGTCGTAGTTGTTCACAAATGTGATATTTGCATCTTTACCAAACAATTTTCTCATTTGATTGGAAAGTGCGTCCACGTTATGTTGCACTTGTTCCATCGTTTGCAACACACGTTCTGTTTTGCGGCCGCTTGGGTCGCCGATCGTTCCTGTTCCGCCGCCAATCAGAATATATGGATGATGGCCTGCCAATTGGAATCTTTTCATCATCATAAATGGAATCAAATGTCCGATATGCATCGAATCACCAGTTGGATCAACGCCGCAATAAAGTGAAATGCTCTTTTCTTCAACGAGCTCGCGAAGTCTTTCTTCGTTTGTTTGCTGATTAATGGCGTCGCGCCAAGTTAATTCATCAATAATATTCATTTTACTGACCTCCGTGTAGTTTTTTTATGAAAGCAGGAACCTGCTAGCATGTGTAATTAATTATTTCTTCAGGATAGGATAGGAAATAAAAAAAGTCCCTTGGCATATAAGCCAAGGGACGAAATCTCGCGGTACCACCCAATTTGTATGTCTAGATATCCAACATACCTCTCGAACATTTAACGCTGTCGCGTGGCAATCACTGCCAAAGACTCCTGAAATGTAATTCGCTTTAAAGCATGTACTGGTTTGCAGCGACCACCAGCTTTCTGAAACATTGGCTTTAACAACTACTTCGTTTCGATCTTCGTCTTGTTATTATTAATATGTGTCTATCATAGAGCGCAACTTTTTCTTTGTCAACAGAAAAAGGATATTTTTTTTAAATTCCTCATTTTTTCTTTTTTGAATCCGCTCTAATTCCGAACATTTTATTTTCAATTATTGTTAAAAGAAATAACTTTTTCTGTATTTTTTCTGCAATTTATCGAGAAGTCACTTTACTTTGCCTCTTATTCTTTCTTCGTTACAATAAGGAATGGGACAAGTAAAAAAATGAAAAAGCAAGGGACGAGGTATATGGAAAAAAAGCAAAAAATTATTTTAGGAGCCACTTCTGCTTTAACTATCGTTATTTTAATTCTAAGTTTGTTTTTTGTCATCCGATCATCTACAAAAAAAGAACCAATCATTCCTGAAAAAAAAATAACAGAAAAAGCAAAAGAACCGACAGATGATAAGCAACAACTAGTTACTCAAGCAAAAAATCTGGCTCAAAGCTACGATTATGACCAAGCGATTGCGTTATTGGAAAAAGATAGTAAGAACGGATCTACTGAAACACAACAGCTTCTTCAAACACTAAAAAAGGAGAAAGAACAACTGATCGACTGGTCTGATCCTACTCAGATCTCTCATGTCTTTTTCCACAGCTTGATCGTGGACCCGCAAAAAGCCTTCCACTCTCAACAGGCACAAGGATACAAAGATTATATGGTGACTGTTGAAGAATTCAACCGTTCGATCGAACAACTTTATCAAAATGATTTTGTTTTAGTTAATTTAAATGATTTGATCCAAAAAGACGAACAAGGAAATCTTTCCTTTAACGGGCTTGCGCTACCTGAAGGAAAAAAACCATTGGTTCTTTCACAAGATGATGTCAGCTATTATGAATATATGGATAATTCCGGTTTTCCTAGCCGATTGGTCGTATCAAATAACAATGAAATCAAAAATGTCTATAAAGAGAAAGATAAAGAAGAAATCGGTGACTTTGACATGGTTCCTCTGATCGATGCCTTTGTCAAGAAACATCCTGATTTTTCTTATCGAGGCGCAAAAGGTACCTTGGCCCTGACAGGTTACAACGGAGTTTTAGGTTATCGAACATCAAAATCTCAATATGGAGACAATGAAAAAACAAAAAAAGAGATTAAAGAAGCTAAAAAAGTGGCGGAACAGTTGAAGAAAGACGGCTGGAGCTTTGCTTCCCATACATGGGGTCACTTGAATATGACTCAAGCTTCACTAGAAGATGTAAAAAAAGACAATGAATTGTGGCAGCAAGAAGTTGCACCTATCCTAGGAAAAACAAATATTCTGATTTATCCATTTGGTGCAGACATCAGCGACTGGCAGCCTTATTCAGCAGAAAATCAAAAATTTGCTTACTTGAAGAGTCAAGGTTTCGATATTTTCTGTAATGTCGATGCTTCTACACCAGCTTGGGGACAATTAGGTACGGATTTCTATCGAAATGCTCGGATCAATATCGATGGCATTCGTTTTCAATCTGATTTAGACGGAAAAAATCCTATTCTTGATCCATTCATCAATGTCCATGATGTCTATGACAAAGAAGCACGCGAATCTGCTTGATTTTACGTCATTTATGAACCAAAAAAGCCGAACTGACATTTTATCGTCAGTTTCGGCTTTTTTATGCTTTATTTCTTCTTCGGTGCGATTCCCTTGATCAGGACTTCTGTCCATTCTGCTGTATATGGAAGCAGTTTTGCGTATATCTCCGGCTTAGAAATTCCTTCTACCATTGCTTGAAAATAGAGGATCAAGAACTCATCCGAATATTTCAAATCCACTTTTCCTTCTTTCCGCCCTCGATGGAAAAGATCAAGCATGATACTGAAACTTTCTTGCGTATACGCATCCATCGCGTCAGAAAATTCTTTTTTTTCTTTTTTTGTATAGTATGTCATCAAATCGATATAAAATTGTTTGTTCACTCGATTGAGATAACGGATTTTGTTTTCACTCATGGCAATCAGTGTTTCTTCAAATGGAAGATTTTCCGCAATCAACGCTTTCGCTTCTTGCCCTAAATCATTCATAAATGCAAAAAATACTTCATAAATCAGCCCTTCCTTGCTGCCAAAATATTTAAAAATCGTCGCTTTACTTACCTGAGCGTTCTCAGCTACCTTATCCATTGTCACTCCAGCGGTTCCTATGTCTGTGTTCATCAAGTCAAAAGCTGCTTGTAAAATCTCTTTCTTTTTCTCTTGTGCTCTCTTTTCAAAACCGTTCATTTGTAGAGCCTCCCGTAATTTTAAACTTTTATAATATATATAGTTCAAATTTATTCTGAGGTTTATTATAACTATCTATTGAGAAAGTATCAAGCTAGCAATTCCTTGTTTATGAATTCATTGACAGAAATTTATAAAAAGAATATTATGTACTAAAATAATAAAAAAAGTTTTATAAAAAGGTATAAAACCTTTTTATTAAACTATTTAATCTTGTTTAGTATATATTTTTAGAAAAAGGAGTGGGGTTTTTATGGCAGAAATCGTCAAAGTCACACATTTGAAAAAGAGCTTTGGTCGTTTCGAAGCTTTAAAAGATGTCTCTTTCACCGTACATTCAGGTGAAGTCGTTGGATTTATCGGACCAAATGGTTCTGGAAAATCCACGACGATTCGGACACTTTTAGGGATTATAAAAAAAGACGGCGGAACGGCAACGATTTTTGGGCAAGATGTATGGGAAGATAGTTTATCTATCCATGAACGTCTTTCTTATGTTCCAGGCGATATCTCTTTGTAGGGAAATTTGACTGGAGGAGCGATCATCGATCTCTTCATGAAGCTTCATGGAAAAGGGAGTGCTCAAAAAAAAGATGAACTGATTCAACGTTTCTCTCTTGATCCTAAGAAAAAAGCAAAAAACTATTCAAAAGGAAATCGCCAAAAAGTGGGCTTGATTGCTGCTTTGGCTGTTGATTCGGATCTCTATTTATTTGATGAGCCTACTTCTGGTTTAGATCCTTTGATGGAAACGATTTTCCAAGAAGAAGTTGAAAAATTGAAAGAACAGGGCAAATCCATCCTACTTTCTTCTCATATTCTCAGTGAAGTCGAGCGACTAGCGGATAAAGTCGTGATCATACGCGAAGGAACAGTCGTAGAAGAAGGAACACTCGATGAATTGCGTCATTTGACTCGTTCGACCATCACTATAGAAACAGAAGCAGAGAATAGTCACTTAGCACAATTGAACGGTGTCCATGACTTTGTGCAAAAAGGTCACCTCGCTCAATTTGCTGCTGATAACGAAGCTTTCGATGTGATTTTAGCTGAAGCGTCCAAATTAGGTGTGAAAAAATTTGAATCTATTCCACCGACTCTTGAGGATTTATTCATGAGACATTATGAAGGATGAGGAGGAAGCGAAATGACTGATAAATTTTCACGCTGGTCCACCCTTTTTTCTCAAAACCTTAGCCGTGACTGGAAAAAGATCCTGATATGGCTAGTCGGTGTCACTGCTTTTTCTGGTGGTTTTGTCCCTGCGTTTGAAGAATTGACTTCCGGACAAGGATTAGCTGGATTATACGAAACCTTGCAAAACCCGGCAATGATTGCAATGGTCGGACCAACTCCAGCTTCGAATGCTGCTGAGTATACTTTAGGAGCGATGTATGCAAATGAAATGTTGCTTTTTTGCAGTTTGTTTGCTGCTGTGATCTCTGTTTTACACGTGGTGAGCCAAACGAGAAAAAAAGAAGAACTTGGTCTGATTGAACTTATTCGTTCCTTTCGAGTCGGACGTCAAGCAAACTCTTTAGCTGTCATCGCTGAAAGTATTCTGATCAATTTGCTTTTAGCAATATCGATCAGCTGTACGATGATTTTTTTCCAAGCAGATTCGATCACTGCAGAAGGTGCTTGGCTTTTTGGGCTATCTGTAGGTAGTATGGGGATTTTGGGGAGTGCCGTTGCACTGTTTGCTGCACAACTGATGCCAAGTTCAGCCAGTTCGAATGGTCTGTCTTTAGCGTTTTTAGGTGGACTTTACCTTCTACGAGCAATAACAGATGTAGCTGATTCCTCCCTTTCGATGTGGAATCCTTTAGGCTGGTCTTATTTGACCTATCCATTTACAACTAACAACTGGATTCCTTTGCTTTATTTGTTTTTGTTCAGTCTAATCTTGATAATCAGTTCATTTGTTTTAGAGGAACATCGAGATTTGAACACCGGCTATATCCCCGAACGTGAAGGAAAACCGTATGCTAAACGTTCTCTTTTATCCTTGCGTGGTTTATTATTCTATCTAAATAAAGGGATGACAATCAGTTGGCTTATCACTTTTGGTTTGATGGGGGCGGCATACGGCTCTATCTACGGGAATATGCAACAGTTTTTAGAAAGTAACGACTTAATGAAACAGATGTTTATCCAATCTGGCGTCTCAATTGAAAAAAACTTTACAAGCACGATCATGGTCGTCTTGATTTGTCTAGCTGCTATTTTACCAATTGCTAGCATCAATCGTTTATTTACAGAAGAAACCCACGGACGTATGAATCAGCTGTTCGCAACAAAAATTTCTAGGAACCAACTTTATTGGACCAATATGTTACTAGCTATTCTATTTGCTATATTGGCAATCCTGATTAGTTCTGGTGCACTAGGGCTTTCTGCTTTGGCTTCGATGAAGGATGCGAAAGACATGGATCTATTGATGTTTCTTAAAGCCGGGTTCAATTTCCTGCCTGCCGTTTTAGTGTTTATCGGAATTAGTGGCTTTCTATTCGGATGGCTTCCTCGAATGGGTAAACTTGCTTATATCTACTTAGCTTACTCCTTTGCACTCAATTACTTTGGCGGAATTTTGGATTTACCAGAATGGTTTTCCAAAACAGCTGTCCCTAGCTGGGTTCCACGGATGCCAAACGATTCTTTTGATCTTTCCGTGTTCCTTACGTTATCATGTATCAGCCTTGCACTGTTCGTCCTTGGTTCTATTGGTTATAGGCGAAGAGACTTACTAGAAGGATAATAAAAAAGCATGTACAATTTCATGCTAGCCTCCAAATCTGGGTCAAAAATCCAACATTTGGAGGTCATTTTTTTATTTACAAGTCTTCTAACTGCTCTTTATCAATGATCCAGACTTCTCGATTCTTTCTTTTTACATAACCATTCTCCTCTAATAATTTAAATTTTCTAGATAAAGTTTCGGGGGTCGTACCGATAAATGCAGCAAGTTCTTTCATTTTCATTGGCAGGAAAAAGTGATCCTTCCCTGTCGCTTTAGCTAAGTCAAGCAGATAGACAGCGACTCGTTCTTCTACTTTTTCCATCATCAAAAAAGTTGTCTGCTGCTGTACTTTTGTTAATTTCTCAACGTTGATTGCTAAAAGTTTCAGACTAAGGGCGGGATAATGCAGTAAGAGTTCCGAGAAATCTTTTTGTCTCAATATGCAAATTTCCGTTTTTTCTAGTGCTTCGCCAAATAAAGACTCATTTGGAACGCCTAGCAACTGGCTCTCTCCCTCATATCCGCCCGGCTCTATTACTCGTAAAAGCTGTTCCTTTCCGCTAGCAGATAATTGATACACTTTCATACTGCCGGAGGCCACGATCACTAATTGAGGTTCTCCATTCGGCGCAAGAATCTGTTCTCCTTTTTCCACATAGTGATGTTTGACAAGTGCGTGTACTTTTTCTTGATCTTGCTGTACTAAGTGATTGAACAAAGGAACAAATGAAACACATAAATGATCATGACTCATAATCTCTCCTCCTTCTAAACAGCTATTTCTAATAAAGAAACATAACTTCCCTTATTCCAACTGATAATTTTCTTTTATCATAGCATAAACGTCAAGCGAACCAGATACCAGCAAATAGAGTGGATTTCTTTTTGTCCCTTGCTTTATTTTCCTTCTTTTGAGACCTTAAGTAATTGATTCCTATCAATTTTTTAAATATTTACTTTTTGAATAATCAAAAACAAACCTTCACTCGCAAGCCGAGAGTAAGGTTTGTTTTTCGCATTGCTTATTTCGTGTTGTCTATTGAAATTTTTCCGCACCTAGCTTTTGATATAGTGGTGCTAGTTCTTGTAAGGTTTCAGCGGTTATTTGCTCAACGTGTTCGATTTCTTGCGGATAGAAGAATAGTTTACCCATTTGAAAGGTTCGGTCTCTCATCGCTTTTTTCAACTCTTCTTGTTTCTTTGTATCGGACAAATAGTCAGACAAAGCTAAGTGGTCGTCAAGTTCATGTTCTGGTTGCGGCCATATGTAATAATCCTTGATATCGACTGTTTTGCTCCACTCTTTCAGTATCGCAAGCAACTGGTTATACGCTGCAATGCTACCATATCGTTCTTCGCTTTTATAATGTTGGTACATCAAATAGATTTGGTATTGTTTTTGATTCAACAAAACTGCTAGACAGGCATTCTCGTCTTGACGAGATTCGCTTCGGTACGCGCTCCAAAAATGACTGCGTAAATTCCAGCCATTCGTCCAGCTTTCGATTTTAGGTTTGCTCATGCCGTACATATCAGGCAAAAGTGCAGCTGTCTGGAGCTGAATCTCTTTCCATTTTTGCCAGTGTTCTTTATATTCTTTCTTGATTTGTTCAATCTTATCTGTTGGATGGCTCTCTTTGAGCTGTTTGAATGCGTAGATTGGTCGATCAAACAACTGATAATCTGATTTTCCAAGTTCCATTGTTTCGCCTCTTTCCGTTATCTTTTGTATTCTACCTGAATTTTGCGATATGGACAAATAGAGGTTGTGAAAAAGCTGTTCTGCATCAAGTCATAAGAACAGCCAAACAAAAAACTGCGATGAGCATCACCGCAGTTTTATTGAACTTAAGGTTGATTGATCACATCTAAAAGCGTTGAAAATAAAATGGCACTAGAAGCAGCTCCTGGGTCGATATGTCCGATTGCACGCTCTCCTAGATAGGAAGCTCGTCCTTTTTTAGCTACCAAGACTTTGGTGTGTTCTTTTGCCTGGTCAATGATTTCTTTTGTTAAATTCCCTGCCTTCAATGCCTCTGTGACTGGCAGCCAAACATCTAACATCGTTTTATCGTCAGCTTCTGCCTTTCCTCGGCTTTGAATACCCGCTGTTCCCTGCTCGATCACTTCGCCTAATTTTTCTTGAGAATCAATAGAATCGACCTCTTTTGTCGCTTTCATCATGTTCATGAATGCAGATCCGTATAACGGACCAGAAGCCCCACCGACTTTCGATATCATCGCCATAGAGAATACTTTGAATGTATCGCTGATTGTTTCAGGATGATCGGCTTGAAAAGCTTCTTCATAAGCTGAAACCCCTCTTCCCATGTTATTTCCATGGTCTCCATCGCCAATCGGGGTATCTAGATCACTGAGATATTGTTTGTTCTGATTGATTGCCTCTGCAAATTGCGTGAGCCATTCTTGGATTTCTTGAACGGTTAGTTTCATATTATCACCCTTTTATCTTGAGATTTTTTACCATGAAATCGTCTGTACATTGCTTTCTAAAGAATCTTTCCATTGTGTCTCCGTCAAGTCGATCAGTGTTAGAGAAAGACCTTGCATATCTAGTGAGGTCATAAAATTACCGACTTTTCGGAAAACTACATTGACGCCTCTTTCTTCCAACAGAGCTAAAACATCATTCATGAACACGAACTGTTCCATCAAAGGCGTCCCGCCCATTCCGTTGACTAGTACACCTGCTTCTTTTGGTAAATTCGAGTAATCATCTAAAATCTTAGTAACAAGTTCCTTTGCCAGTACTTTAGAAGGCTGCATCTTTTCTCGACGATAGCCTGGCTCACCGTGGATACCAACACCATACTCGATCTCATCTTCTCCTAGTTCGAATCCTGGTTTCCCTACTTCTGGTACAGTTGCTGCTCGAAGCGCTAGACCGATCGTCTTAGTTGCCTGTACGACCTTTTCTCCCAGTTCTTTCAACTCAGCTAGGGAAGCACCGTTTCTTGCTGCATCGCCCACGATTTTGTGTACAAGGACAGTACCTGCAACTCCGCGTTTTCCAGCAGTATACGTACTATTTTCAACGGCGATATCATCATCTACGATCACACTTTCTACTTCAATATCGTCCATAGCAGCTAATTCCTTTGCCATATCGAAGTTCAATGCATCCCCTGTATAATTCTTAACGATCAGCAAAACTCCTTTTCCACTATCCGCTTCCTTAATAGCCGTCTGAATCTGATCTGGAGTTGGAGAAGTAAACACATCACCAAGCACCGCTGCACTTAACATCCCTTCCCCTACAAACCCGGCATGGGATGGTTCATGTCCGCTTCCTCCACCAGAAACCAAACCAACTTGTTCCGCTTTCTGATTCTTGGCTACAACACGGGAAGATTCTACACGATGAACAAGTTCTGGATAGCTTTTTACTAATCCTTCCAGCATTTCTTCGACAATATTGCTTGGATCATTCATGATTTTTTTCAATTTATTCCCATCCTTTCTTTCCGGCATTTTGTGCTTCTGTTAAGATTTGCTGAGTATCATCTGTTATACCGGCAGTGATGGCTGCTGCAAAAGCTCCTTCCACTAAAGGCGCATCCACCAGATGATAACGTTGCTGCTGCTCTTCTTCCAACATGTCTTTTGCCAGTTCCGAGTTCAATACCGCGCTACCGATATCCGCAAAAACAAAATAACTAGCTGCATCGCTTGATTCATTGACTGCTTCTACGATTTTCATCGGGTCTGATCCGATCTCGCCATTTATTCCGCCGAGAGAAAAAATTTGCACCTCTTCGGATTTTTGCATCTGCTCAATCATTTCTTTAATACCATCTGTTACTTTTTGACTATGAGAAATAAGCAAAATACTTTTTTTCACAAGAATCTTCCTTTCTTTTACATAGTTGCTAACGATTGGTTTCGCTTTCATTAATGAACAATTCAAGTATATAATAAATTTCTAATTTTGGGAAAATATGTGTAGTGCTTCTTGAAGTTTGTTATACTTTAATTAAAAGAGAGGAGTGATCGAATGATTACAACAACAACGAACAGTGTAGAGGGAAAAGCCGTAGTAGCTTATAAAGGGATCGTTTTTGGTGAGGTCATTACTGGGATCCATGCATTTAAAGACTTGGAGGCGGGGTTGCGAAATATCTTTGGCGGCCGCTCAAAAAGCTATGAAAACGAACTAATGGGTGCAAGAGAAGAAGCACTTGCCGAAATGGCCGAACGTGCAAAAGCATTAGGAGCTGATGCGATCATTGGCGTAAAAATGGACTATGAAGTATTAGGCAGCGACAATGGCATGCTGATGGTCACATGTAGTGGAACAGCTGTCTCCACGAGATAAGTAGGGGACATCTGTTTTAATAACGGCTCTATAATTTATGGGACTGATGAATCAGAATTGATTCTTCAGCCCCATTTTCATTTTAGGTATTAAAAAACATATCGTTCTCTAGTATGATTAAATCACCACAAAATAAACAACTGAGAGGACGATACGCTATATGAATGATTCTATCAAAAAAATGCTGAGAATAACAGAGAAAGATTTGATGATTACAGAGGTCTCTTACGAGACCCTTCAGAAGAAAAAGACGTTGGTCGTCGATGCTGTTCTCTCGCCTACTCCTCGTGCTTGTAGAAGTTGTGGTTCTACTGTGGTAGATGGAAACGGGAAAGCAATTATAGTGAAAAATGGAAAAAAGGAAACGATTGTCCGTTTTGAACAATACAATCATATGCCTTTGGTTATGCGCCTAAAAAAGCAACGCTATACCTGTAAAAACTGTCGCACCCATTGGACGGCTCAAAGTTATTTTGTCCAACCCAGACATTCAATCGCAAATCATGTTAGATATAAAATTGCTTCTTTACTGACTGAAAAAGTATCTTTATCTTTTATTGCGAAAAGCTGTCAGGTATCTTTGACCACCGTTATTCGTACATTGAAAGAGTTTAAAAGCTATTTACCAAAGCAATCTAAGAAGATCCTCCCCAGAGTATTGATGGTTGACGAATTTCGTTCGCATGCTTCCATAGAAGATAAGATGAGCTTTATTTGCGCGGATGGCGAAACAGGAAAATTAATAGATGTTTTGCCTACGCGTAAATTACCTCGATTAACAAGCTATTTCTTAGGTTGTACCAATCCAGAAGAAGTAGAATTCTTGGTGACAGACATGAACGCCGCCTACTTCCAGCTCACCAAACGTGTTCTGCCAAATGCGAAAGTCGTGATTGATCGGTTTCATATTGTCAAACACATGAATCAAGCGTTCAATGAGTTGCGTATCCGTGAAATGAATGAACTTCGTAAAGCCGGACAGAAAAGCCAGGCAGAAAAACTGAAAAAGAACTGGCGCTTTTTGCTAAAAAATCGTGCAAACATCAACCATTATGAATACAAAACATGGAAAAGTTTCCGAGCACCAAAATACCCATTTCTTACTGAAGCAATGATGATTGATCGATTGCTTGAGTTTTCTCCGCCCCTAAAGGAGGCGTATCCCTTTTTTCATGAATTAGTTGAAGCCTTTCGAGACAAAGACCCTGACTTATTTTTCTCCTTATTGGCAGAACTTCCCGAAACGTTAGATGACAGCTTTCGGGAAAAGCTTCAAAACCTTCTGACCTATGAAGAAGGCATCACCAACGCAATGATCTATCCTTATTCCAATGGAAAAATAGAAGCGAAGAATACCCACATAAAGACAATGAAACGAGTATCCTACGGATTTAAATCATTTGAGAACATGAGAATTAGAATCTTTTTGATCAATCAATTAATCAATGTAAGATAACAAAAAATCTGAGCCAGAATGTGGTTCATTCTGACTCAGATTTGATTTTGCACAACTCATCAGTCCTTATTGACAAAGAGCCTTAATAACTAAAGAGAGATGGGACATGTAGTGGCACTCAAGAATTAGATTTTTCAGTCTAACTTCGAGGTACTCTACCTTCCCATCCTCTCTTTTTTATTTCTTTTTGCGGATGATTCCGTAAGCTGCTGCGACTAACACACCCGCCCCTGCTAAGGAATAACTGACAGAAGCTGTTTTTTCATTTGTTTTTGGCAAAGTCTGACTTGTTGATTTGGATGGCTCTGTCGTTTGCTGAACTGTTTCTGTCGTGCTTCCAGAGGTCACTGATTTTTCTCCTGCCGAATGCAAAATATCTTTTATTCGTTGGAAACTAGCTGCTAAGTCAGCTTTTTTTGCTTCAAAATCATTAGCAACTGTTTGTGCTTCGCTGATCTTTCCGTGGATTGCTTGACTTGCCGCTGTGATATCCGCTTGAGTTTGACTTAGCTTTCCAGAAGCTGTTTGAGCAACCTGATTTAATTGCTGATTGAATTCTTTTGCTTGTTGGATCTTCCCGTCAAGATCTGTTTGGACAGCTTCCGCTTTTGCTTTCGCTTCGGCAAGCTTTTTCTCAAGTTGTGCACGGTCATTTCCCACTTTATTTTTAAGATCAGCTAAATCTTGATCGATTGCTGCTTGGTCTTCTTTCAATTTGTTTTTTGCAGCTTCTAATGCTTCTTCGAGTTCTTTTCTTTTATTTTCCAAGTCTTGCAAATGATCGATTTGGTCAGAAGAGGTAGAACTATTTATTGATGTATCTTCTGAAGATGAAATCGTTTCTCCTGAATTATCTGTCGGTACATTGGAAGTCATTTCTGTTTCCGAGGCACCGTTTTCAGCACCAGAAGAGCTTATAGTTGTTGAAGGTTCTGTTTGAGCAGGTTCAGAAGTTTCCGCAAAAGCTGTCTGTCCCAATAAGAAAATACTGGAAACAGCAATTGGCCAGATTAACGGCTTCATTCTTTTTTTCATCACTTTTCCCATCCTTACTACTTTTTAACTAATTTCTTATTATAAGCAAAAATGTTTGGAAGAACCATAAACACAACAGGCTGTTTGTCTAAAAAACGGTGCATCTTTTATTTTTTTGTACGTTCCGGGCTTTTCCATGTCCCGCTTCCATAACCTAAAATCGTTTTGACTGCTGGAATGAAAGTCGTCACGATCGTTATCGCGTTCACTATCCAGAACAAAAGCATATATAGTGGTGCGAAAAGAAGGTATTTCAATTTTCTTCGTCGATCATCTACAATCAGCGAAGCTAGCAACTGGAAAAATCCTGCGACCATTTCAAAGCAGATGAACACAAAACTGAATGTAAAAGTAATATAAATCTGTTCGTAGTTTCCTTGATATACATAATGCCCGATTAATCCAGCAAAAAGAACTACGGAAATACAAAAGAATATTGACCAGACAATACTCAATGTTTGATCAATGAAGATGATCGTTCTTCCAATATGTTTAAAAGGATGGAGCATCACTTTTTTGAAATTCGTCAGCCAGACTTCTGTTCCACCTTTTGCCCAACGTTTTCTTTGTCGATATAGCATCTTCAACGTCACAGGTACTTCCATGAAAAAGATAATCTCAGGAGCAAAAACAGATAACCAGTCATTTAACTGATGATCCCAAGCAATACTGATGTCTTCTGTCGCTCGATCTTGTCTGAATCCGCCCACATCGATCAAGGCTTCTTTTCGATACATCGTATTTGCTCCACTGTACGCATAAAGACCACCGAAAACAGCTGACTGTGTTCGTTTAATGATGCCCACGATACTTGAGAATTCAACCGTTTGAGATTTTGCAATCAATTTGGTACGATTTTGGACATCCATATTTGCAGTGACCGCAGCAATATGTCTTGCACCAGGGCGAATGAAATAATTCACATACCTAATCAGTGCATCTGGCTCCGGTACCGTGTCTGCATCATTGCTTAAAATCAATTTCCCTTTTGCAAAGGCAAGTCCGATATTAAACGCGTGGGCTTTTCCTTTATTTTTTTCGATCCGAACCACACGAAGATTAGCGTATTTTTTCATCAGTCTAGCTAATATTTCTGGTGTTTGGTCCGTTGAACCATCGTCTGTCACTAATACCTCATAGTTGTGATAATTCAATTTCGTCATCAAATACTCGATTGTATCTTCGATCACAATTTCTTCATTATGGGCTGGCACCATGATCGTGATGAACGGTTCGACACTCAAGGGAACATCTACCCATTCTTTTTGCTTATGTTTGTATAAAAACACATAACACCAGACACCAATAAACCATACAAATCCGCCTAAAATCGGATAAGAAACGAGAAAAAATACATAATAGACAAACAAGTATCTAAGAATAAATTACCTGTATGGGTGATTGAGATCATTTCAGTTCCACCCCATTTTCTTTATACAAATCTGCAATGAATGTCGTATCTAGATTTTTCTCTTCGGAGACAGAATAAAAACGGACCGTTTCTCTCTCTTCTTTTGTTCCAAAACGTTCCGTATACACTTCTTCAAGTAATTCTTGTCTTTTTTTCAATTTTTCATCTTCATATTCAAAAGATTTATTTACTTTTTTGTATAGATTTCGATTGTTCCACCTAGTCAATACAAATGAGGTAATCAGGAAACTGAAAAAAATCAATACAAAAAAGCCGATTAAGAAATACAGCATTTTCTTTTCTGATAAAAAAGCGTACAAGGAAAAATCCTTGGCTCTTTCTGGTCTCGTTAATGGGAAAAAGACCCATATAAAAGGAAGAACAACGATCATCCATCCTAAAAGAGCCACTAACGTTTGCCAAATCTTTAACCAGTAATTACCTTTTGAAAAATACTTATCTTTCACCAAAATTGATGCAACTTCTTCTCTTGTTACTTTTTTCATATCCTCACCTCACGTTTTTTTGTTACGACGTAGGAGTTTACCATACATTTCATTTCTTTTCACATAAAGTGTTCCTAAATTTTTCCTAAGAAAAAGAACAAAACATTTCTCATCAGTAAATGAAAAATATTTTGTTCTTTTTATCAGTTGTTCTTTTTATTTTTTATCTCTTAATTATGTTGCTCTTTCCAATACGACAATGCTTTTCATTCCTCTAGATATCGCCGTGTACATTTGTCTGCGTCTTCTTTGCTCATCTCCATCGTTTTCAAATGGATATAAGATTACATGATCAAATTCCAGTCCTTTTGCTAGACTCAAAGGAATGATTTGGCAGTTTTCTAATCCATATGAATTTTTTTTAATCGATTCTTGTAGCGTTTGGGTTTCCTCTTCTGTTTGGGTGATAACTGCCGCTTTTTCTCCTTTTAGAGAAACCAAAATCTCAGCTAGTATTTTCAACAATTCTTCAGAGGATCGAAAAGAGCGGTATTCGGGTTCTTTTCCTTGCGGTCGGATCGATACGATGTCGATCTTCTCTTGATCCACAGCATAGGTTTTGAAAAGCTCTGTGATTGCTCCGCTAGAACGGTAACTATTTCTAAGATCATACCGATGGATCGGCAGATGGTAGTCGTCGAAACAACGCATAATATCAGCAAAAGTAGTGGAAGAATTAAAGATTGCCTGATTCTCGTCACCTACTAAAGTAAAGTGAGTTTTTGGAAATAATTCGATCAATAGACCTAATTGTGCCAGGGTATAATCTTGTACTTCATCAATCAATAGATAGCGAAATGCTGGTACATTTACCTTTTCAACAAGTAAATGACGAATAGCTAATATAATGACTGCTTCATCAACAGTACGTGTGGGTTGCCAAGCATAAGCTGAGCCATATCGTTTTTCATAAATTCTTTCAAACAACTGATGCTCATCCACCCATGCCATTTCTTCGATTTGTCTGGTTATTTTTCGATATTTTTTTTGTAAAAGTTTCCTTGCATAAGCTACAATACTTTGTTCCGAATCATCAGAAATCAATTTACCGAATAATTCCAACTGCCTATCTTCTGTCAACGAGAGTACCTGATTCTGCACAGCAGGACTTTTTGCTTGTTTCAAAAGATGATTCTTCCATTCGCTCATCAGTGCCTTTTTCGTTGCTTGAAGCCTATCGATCAATTTAGGATGAGCAGGAACTTTCTCATATATTTTTTCGATCGTTTTTTTAGAAAGGACTGTTTTTCCATTTTTAGTAAGTCCACGGATAAAATTCGGATGATCTAAAAACAAAGGATCTGATTGTTTTAGATTATCGATAAACTTTTTGCTACGCAAACGTTCTGTCTGCTCCGATACATTTTCTCCCGTGATACGTTTGAAATAAGCCTCTTCACCTTCTATTTCCTCTGCTGAAAGCTGTGAAACCAGCTGTATGATGGTTAGATTCAGTGGATTTCTTTCACCTAATGATGGTAGGACATTCGAAATATAGTCGATAAACCGATGATTAGGTGATAGAATCAGCAAGTCATCGGATGTCATCGTATCTCGATATAAATAGAGCAGATACGCAATACGCTGCATGATAGCAGAGGTTTTACCACTTCCTGCTACGCCATTTACCAAGATATTTTGACTTTTCACATCCCGAATGATTGTGTTTTGTTCCGATTGGATCGTAGCAGTGATAGCCTTCATTTCATTGGTCTCATCTTGGCCTAAGACTTCTAATAATACGTCATCTTGAATAGCTACAGACGTATCAAAAAACTTGACCAAACGATCTCTTTCCAAAAGAAATTGTCGTCTTTCTTTAATAACCGTATCGATTTTATTTTGACGAACCGTATAAGAAGATGGACCAATCATGTTATTGTAAAAAAGTTCGGCAATTGGTGAACGCCAATCATAAACAAGATTTTCATCTGCATCATCTGTGAAATTTGCTGTACCGATATAAAAGGATTCTTTTGGCTCATTATCCAGAAAGTCTACAACGACTTTTCCAAAGTAGGGACTTTTCAATAAACGTTCGATCTTTGCTAGCTGATTTTCTGCGTTTTTCTGTTTGATATTCATCTGATCGATTTCTCTATTTTTCATTTCAATCATCGAAAAAGTATCCAGGTTATCTAAGTAACTGTCAAAATTCAATCGAAGCTCGCCAGCCATTTCTTTCAACGACTGGTTTCCTTCTATTTTTGCCGTATCCATCGATTCCCGCAGTTCGTTTTTTTTATCAATTAGCTTTTGATACACGTTCTTCAGATATGCTTCTTCTAACTGTTTTTGTGTGTTGACCATACACATTCTCCTCTTTTTTTAAAGTGGTGGAACCGATTAGTTTACCTCTTTTAAGAGTCGAATGCAAGCTTTTTAACGAGTATCATTTGTTAGGATATATCAGTTCTTCAGGTCGGACAGTTTGATATAAAGAAAATGCACCATCAAGGTTTTTTACGTGGTAGCCAGACTGCTTCAAGATTCTTTCCGCTAGATAGCTACGTAATCCGCTATGACAGCTGACGATATATTCTTGTTGGCTGTCTAATTCATTTAATCGGTCCCGAAGTTCATTCAAAGGGATATGTTTGGCTTCCTTGAATTTGCCCTTTTCCAATTCTTCTGCTGTTCGCACATCTAATAAAATTTTTCCTTTTGCTAGTTCTGTCGGCAATTCATGCCATTGTACGGTTTCACTAAGCCCTTCTGCAATGTTCATTGCTGCATATCCTAGCATGTTTACTGGATCTTTGGCTGAGCCAAATGGCGGTGCATACGTCAATTCTAATTCCGGTAAATCGAAGATCGTCAAATGCCCTTTGATTGCTGTTGCTAAAATATCGATCCGTTTATCCACACCTTTTGCCCCAACACCTTGTGCACCATAAATCTCGCCAGTCTCTGGATGGAAGATCAACTTCAGTAAAATATCTGTTGCTTCTGGATAATAGCTTGCATGATCTTTTCCTGATACATGAATGACTTCAAAAGACAGTTCGTTTTCTTTGGCTGTTCTTTCACTTAAACCGGTGGATGCGGCAGTCATTCCAAACGTTCGTATAATTGCTGTTCCAATACCGCCTTGATTTCTTCGAGAAATTCCGGAAATCGTGTCCGCAACTTGTCTACCTTGACGATTGGCTGGTGAAGCAAGAGAAATAAGTGCATCTTTTCCAGTGATTTGCTGTTTTACAACGATAGCATCCCCCACCGCATAAATATCAGGAATATTCGTTTGATAACGTTCGTCTACTAGGATACCCCCGCGTATGCCTAATTCGATTCCAGCGGTCACTGCTAGCTGGTTATCAGGACGAACACCAATGGATAAAATAACTAAATCAGCAGGGATGGTACGCCCATCATCCAGTCGCAATCGTTTCCCGTGGTCTTCAAATCCAGCGACAGCATGAGAAGTAATCACTTCTACTCCTTGATGAGACAATTCTTTTTCTATAAAAGCTGCCATTTCTTCATCCAGTGTTGGAAGAATATGTGGTGCTTGTTCGATCACCATGACTTCTAAACCTCTTCTTTTTAGGTTTTCTGCCATTTCCAATCCGATGAATCCTGCACCAACGATCACGGCACGCTTTGGCTGTTTTTCTAATGCATGCATCACTTTATCGATATCTGGTACATTTCTAATAGAAAAAACATTGTCGGCTTCTGTTATCCCTGGAATCGATGGAACAACTGGTTTTGCACCAGGAGATAAAACCAATGCATCGTACTGTTCAATGTGTTTTTGACCCTCATGTACGACTTCTACCGTTTTGTTTTCGGGAAAGATGGCTGTCACTTCATGATTTGGACGCACATCTAAACAAAAACGAGCGGATAATGATTCTGGCGTTTGGACAAGAAGATTTTCCCGTTCACTGATTTCTCCCGAAAGATAATAAGGCAAGCCGCAATTTGCAAAAGAAACATACGGTCCTTTTTCAAAAACAACGATTTCTGCATCTTCCATTAATCGGCGAAGCCGTGTAGCAGCAGACATTCCACCTGCTACACCTCCGACAATAACGATTTTCATCTTATTTCCCTCCTACTGTTCGATCAAACCATTGATTCATGCCACCACGTACATTCACTACATCATAACCAGATTTCTTTAATTCTTTAGCTGCTTGTTTACTCCTCATCCCTGATTGACAAATCACATAGACGGTCTTTTCTTTGTCTCCATCATATCTGTTTATACTTTGTAATGGAACATTTTTAGCTCCTTTTATATGCCCGCCCCGGTATTCTGCAGGTGTTCTAACATCAAGTAACGCTGGATTTTCCAAAAGCTTTTCCTTTAATTCTGGGACTGTTATCGATTTTATTGATTGAAATAGCAAATTCATTTTCTGCACCTCATTTACATTTTTATAAATACCTCATGGGGTATATTAAACAGGAGCTTTATTAATATGTCAACCAGAATGACTCTTCATTTTTTTCACTACTTTTTATATTTGCATAAAATACCGATAAGGGGTATTATCTAATTATAAAAATAGAGGAGAATGTGTTATGGAGATTGATAATAAAAATATCCTGAACCGTTTGAAACGTACAGAGGGACAAATTCGTGGTATCCAAAAAATGATCGAAGACGAAAAAGAATGTATGGATGTCATCACTCAATTAAGCGCTGTTCGTTCTAGTATTGATCGCGTAATGGGCATGATCGTTGCAGATAATCTGAAAAATTGCTTTGAGAAACCTGATAGTAATCCAGAAGAACAAGCGGCTAAACTAGAACAAGCGATCAAGATGATTATTAAAAAGTAAAGGAATGATTTCAATGAAAGTCGTTTTCCATATTGATGAATTAGAAAAATGGTCAGAAACAGGGAAAAACGTAAAAAACCTGATAAAAGCTTCTCCAGAAACGACGATTGTCGTATCTGTAAATGGCATCGCGATTACCGGTTATCTAGACTCTGCCAATGCAGAATTCTTAGATTTGCAAGGAGTCGTTTTTCACGCTTGCGCCAATGCTATGCGTGCTAATCATATTTCAGAAAGTTCTTTACCTGAACAAGTAATCGTTGTACCAGCAGGTGTCCTTGATTTAGTTGAACTGCAATCCCAAGGTTATGCTTATATCAAGCCTTAGTCAGTAGAGGTTGCGACAGAAGTGATCAGCTTCAAGAAATTTCGGCTTATTTTTCGAAGAAGCTACTTCTGGAAAACCGTGAATCAAAGGTTGTGAAAACGCTGTCCTGCATCAAGTAATAAGAACAGCCAAACAAAAATAGCTTCTCATATTTTTCGTTTGGTTGGGCTTATTACCGCAGATGCAAGCTTTTGAACACCGTTTAAGGAAGAGGTTGTGAAATCAGCGGTTTGACCTAAGTATTAGAGAAAAAAACGGGAAAATAGCTCCTCATATTTTGCCGTTTTTTGAGCTAATACCGAAGGTCAGCTGATTGAACACCGTTTAAGGAAGAGATTGTGAAAAAGTCGCTTAGTTTCGAGTATTAAGAAAAATTTTGTGAAAATGGATTTCTACATTTTTGCATAAATTTGGCTTAATACCGAGAAACTGGCTTTTGAATACCGTTTAAGGAAGAGGTTGTAAAATCAGCGGTTTGACCTGAGTATTAGAGAAACAAACGGAAAAATAGCTGCTCATATTTTGCCGTTTTTTGAGCTAATACCGAAGGTCAGCTGATTGAACACCGTTTACCAAGAGGTTGTGAGCCTACCATTTAACTCCGAATCACAAGAAATAATTTCAAAAACAACTTCTCCTGTTTTTGGTTTGGTTGGCTTATTATCGAGAAGTAGCTACTGGGAGTCTATTTATCAAAAAAAGGAATGCGACATAGGTCACACCCCTTTTTTATTTTCTTTGAAACATCTTTCGGTACTCGACAGCATACAAGACAAAAGATTGTAAAAGACCGTAAGTGATGACGGCAAAAATGACTCTCACCCACAGCGTTGGTAATTCTGGGAAAAGCAGCAAAAGGATCATGCCAACATAGATGACAGCAGTCGCTACTTTGCCATACCACTTCGCTCCACTTAATTTGATATTTTTAGATAGCCCGATTAATCCAGCTACAAACATAAAGCCTTCTTTTATCAAGAATAGACCAAACAACAGCCAAAGCCACGGTCGATACCATGCCATAGACAAAATCAGAAAAAGTTGTGTCAATTTATCTGCAAACGGATCAAGCACCTTCCCTAAGTCTGTTACCTGATTATATCTCCGAGCAATGACCCCGTCTAGATAATCAGACAAACCTGAGACAACAATGACCGCTCCTGCTATATAAAATGACTGTCTCAGCACAAAATAAAGATAAATCGGCAGCAAAAAAATACGGAATATCGATAAAAGATTCGGAATCGTTTGTATTTCTTTACGCCAGTCTGTGCTTAATTTCATTTTATCGCCCTACCTCCTCAGCACTCTTTTCTTTTTATTTTAGCTTACACGGGGAATAAAACCAATGATTTCACTGTTTTTATTTTTCTTTACAGCCACTGATATTATGAGCTAATTTGAGATAATCACTTGCTGTTTTCATCGTTTACTCTTCTTTCTTCCTGTCGTTTGCGCATTTCTTTTACTAGTACTTTATGAGCTTTTTTTGATCCTCGCTCTAGGTCACGCTGCCGTTTACGTGTTTTATAATCGATAAACAGACTGTCTAAATCGTAACCTGTCGGGTACAGATCTTCTGCTGAACGCACCAGACGAACACGCTGACGAGGCACGTGGATTATTTTTTTGTCTAAATATACATCAATCGTATCTTCACCTATATCTTCATAAACTAACGCTTCTTTTTGGTATTCATTGACAAATATCCGATCACCTTTTGCAAAGAGCTGGCGTTCTTTTTTATTCTCCTTCCTATTTGTAACTGCTGTCTTAGGAAGAAATTCTTTTTTCTGTGTCCGATAGGCTTTTTCCGCCAAGTAACGCTCTGCTTGATGGATCAATTTCATCGACATATCCATTTTATGAGCAATCCACAAAGCTTGGCTTTCTCCTGTTTCTCCAACCCGCAACTGATATTTAGGACGAAGTGCTTCCCGATCGAAAGCCATAGCAGCCGGCACAAAATCTTCATGATCTCCGGCGAATTTCTTGATTTCTCCATAATGGGTCGTGGCAATGATCAATGCCCCTTGCTCATACATAGATTCCATGATTGCGATCGCTAGTGCAGCCCCTTCATTTGGCTCTGTTCCACTGCCAATCTCATCTAAAAGTACCAACGTATTCCTTTTTATCTTTTTCAAAATAGCAGCGATGTTTTGCATATGACCAGAAAATGTACTCAACGCATTTTCTAAATTTTGGTGGTCACCGACATCGACGAAAATCTCATCAAAGACAGCAAGCTCTGTCCCTTCTTTTGCCGGAACTTGCATACCGAACATCGCCATCAAAGTCAATAAACCGACTGTCTTCAACACGACTGTTTTGCCTCCGGCATTTGCTCCGGTGATAATCAAGCCTCGATAGTCTTTACCGATTTCAACATCCAATGGTACCGCATGCTCAGGTAAAAATGGATGTCTGCCTTGCTTGATAATGATATGTTCCGATTTATTGATTCTAGGTGTGCTTCCATTGATTTCTCGGCTAAATTTTGCCCGAGCAAAGATGATATCTAACACCGTGATCGTTTCGATCAATAAATCGATCACTTCTTCGTTTTCTGCGATAGCACCAGTCAATGCCGCCAGGACTTGATATTCTTCACTGATTTCTTCAGCTTTTAACAACTGATAGTGTTCATTCAATTTAGAAATCACAGTTGGTTCAATAAAAACCGTCGTTCTTTTATTTGATTCATCGATAATCGTTCCATCTATTTTATTTTTATAGCTGGCTTTGATAGGAATCGTATAGTATTCGCCTTTTTGAACAATCATTGCTTCTTGGATCATTTCTTTGTTTTTCGGATGACGCAAGAATTTCAGTAATTTTGACTGGATTTCTTTTTCGATTAGTTGTAATTGTTTGCGTACTTTACGCAAATTACGTGACGCGTCGTCACTGACTTTATTATTTTTTATTTTCTGGTCAATCAACTCTTCTACATTTATCAAATCAGGAAGATGTTTGCTATAAGCAAACAACAAGGGTGTCTGGTATTGATTCTTATCAAAAAACTTTGTGATCATCCGACTGCTTCTAAGAAAATCCGCATATTCGATCAAATCGGTTGGCTGCAGAATCAACCCTTTTTTGACTTGTTCTGTCAGTGCATCGATCCTCGGCAACCCCATAAATGGAACATGCTGACTGCTTTCTAAGATCAAGCGTGCTTCTCTTGTTTCTTCTTGACGATCCAAGACAGTTTGTAGGTTTGTCGAGACCGTCATATCGCTGATTCGTTTTTTGCTATAGTTTCCAATTGCTCTTGCTTGGATTTCCTTTTTGATCCGATCAAATTGTAATTGACTAATCATTTCGTTGTCCATATTCTCTCCTTTTCTTGAAGAGATACCTGTCCCAAAATAAATAAGGGCCTAGAGATAAATAAAAGGATAGAACACAGCTTAAAAAAGTCATGTCCTATCCTTATTAGAATACAAAGATATTGTTTTCCTGACAGGTACCGTTTCATAAGCACACCAAATAAACTTTGTTTATTGGCTATTCGACTTACTGATTAGATACCAGCTACACTCACAAAACATACCCCATTCTTCTAGGTCTTATTTATTTTCCACTTAACTATAGCAAGACACATTTTGGTTGTCAAACTTTAGTATGTTTTATAGATTTACACCATTAATGAATAGACACCTACCGCGATAATTGCTCCGATCATTGGACCTGCGATTGGTACCCATGAATATGCCCAATCTGAAGTTCCTTTATTAGCTATTGGCAATACCGCATGTGCTAATCGAGGACCAAAGTCCCGAGCAGGGTTGATTGCATATCCTGTTGGCCCTCCTAATGAAAGACCGATGGCTAAGATCAATCCACCTACAGCGAATACGTTCGTTCCAGGTGCAAATTCGTTTTGTCCAAAAGCTAGCAACCCAAGAACTAATACAAATGTACCAATTAATTCTGTGATCACATTTGCTGGATAATTCCGTATAGCAGGACCTGTTGCAAACGTTCCTAAAATCGCGCTTTCATCTTTCGTTGCATTCCAATGTGGCAAATAAGAAAGCCAAACAAGAATGGCCCCTGCAAAAGCTCCTAAAACTTGCGCAATGATGAAAGGAACGACAAGATTCCAACTAATTGCCCCTGTCATCGCCATAGCTAGAGAGACTGCAGGATTCAAATGAGCTGGGCCCATGAATCCAGAAATATAGACAGCCATTGTTACAGCGAGTCCCCAACCAAATGCGATGACAATCCAGCCAGAAGCCTGTGCTTTACTTTTGTTTAAATTCACAGCCGCACACACACCATCTCCAAGCAAAACTAGGATCAGTGTCCCAATAAACTCCCCCATGATTTGAGTCATATCACTGTTCATTTATTTCTCCCCCTTTAGTTCCCGCAGATCTGATTCTGCAATCAATGCTTCTAAACGTTTAGTCTGTTGCGCCTTCTCCTCTTCTGTCCATTCAAAATATCCAGCAATTGCATCGATCACAGGTTGCTTGATCTCATCAAGCTGATCTCGTTCAAACAACAGATGATTTGTACGACGAATGAGATAATCGCCTGGGGCCAAAACCATTTCTTCTTCTAAACCATAACGTAACCGAGCTGACTCAGCGAGACTCAAACCAGGATAAGGTGCCATTTCTTTTGCTAATTCAAAGATACGTCGGGCATTAGTCCCGTAAAAATCAGCGATATAAGTAGCATCTTCTTCCTCTAAACCGGCTGCTACTCCTTCTTTTGCTAATTCTGTCACTGTTTCTTCTAATTTAGTTGGATCGAAGTTTCCACCTGAAATCTGATATTTTTTAGAGTCGATTTCTTTCGTCTCTATTCCGTATTCTTCTTTTAATAATTGGCGTATCAATCGCAAAGCTCCTTCTGCCATCTTACGGTAATCGGTGATTTTCCCACCAGATAAAGTCAGCAAACCATCTGGTTCTCTTTCTAAAGAACTACCTCTGGAAATCGTAGAAGGTGCTTTTTCATCACGGCTGTTTTCCAAATGGTTCAACACGTCTTCTACTTCAGCACGAGAAACTTTGTTTTCCTTATATTCACTTACTGTATCGACAACTTTATTGAAGCTCTTGTCTGAAATCGATCCATTATCTCCACCATTGTAATCAGAACCAGAATTACCAATCAACAGTGGACGAAGTCCTGCCCAGCTTGCTTCGATATCATTCAATGTGATATTTGCTTCTGGATAGCGATGATTGATCACATCCAATAGATAATCTACATCTTCTTGTGTGACTTTCGGATCCGTAAAATCTCCTTGGTAATCCGTATCTGTCGTACCAAAGTAAGTCTTGTTTTCTCTTGGAATAGCAAAAACCATCCGCCCATCTTGCTTTCCTGTATCGAAGTATGTGGGTTGCGGTACAGGCAGTTTTTTCGCATCTACAACTAAATGGATCCCTTTAGTTGGACGCATTTTAGGAGAGACTGGACGCGTAAAATTCAAGTTTCGTACTTTATCTACCCAAGGACCACTCGTATTGATCACTAATTTTGCTTTGATTTCGATCACTTCATCTGTCAGCAGGTCACGAGCTTTGACGCCAACGATTTGATCGCCATCATATAAAAAGCCAACCGCTTTCATTTTACTTACTAGATAAGCCCCATCTTCGGCAGCCTTTTTGATATTATCAATCACTAAACGGGCATCATTGTTGCGGAAATCTAGATAGACACCCGCGCCTTTTAGCCCTTCTTTTTTCAAAAACGGTTCTCTTTCCAATACTTCTTCTGGTATCAGCGTATAATTCTCATATTTGGTTCCTGTCACATTTGCCAGTTTGTCATAAAGGTCCATTGCTACTTTGACCGAGAACATATTGAAGGTTGTTGCTCCTTCGCCCTCATAGATTGGCAAAAGCATTGGATCTGGTTTTGGGATGTGTGGGGCAATACTTTGTACGACTGCACGTTCACCAACTGTGTCAGCTACTACTTCCACATCAAATGTCTTCAGATAACGAATACCGCCATGAACAAGTTTGGTCGAGCGAGAGGAAGTCCCTTCTGCAAAATCCTGCATTTCGATCAATCCTGTTTTGATTCCTGATGCTGCTGACTGGACTGCCACACCGGCACCAGTGATTCCGCCACCGATGATCAACAGATCCAATTCTTCTTGCTGCATTTTTTGAATGCTATCTTGTCTTGTCTTGTTTGAAAACATATGGATTTCCTCCTTATTCAAATGCTTGGGTAGCTTTTACTGCTTTTTTCCAACCGTTGTAAAGTTTTTCTCGGCGCTCTTCCTCCATTTGAACTTCAAATAGCTTGCCAGCTTCATAAAATTCGCGGATCTCGTCTGTATCTTTCCAATAACCGACAGCTAATCCTGCTAAAAATGCTGCCCCTAGCGCCGTTGTTTCCAAGTTTTCTGCTCGTTGGATCGGTACATTCAAGATATCTGTTTGGAATTGCATCAGATATTCATTGTTTGCTGCACCGCCATCTACTTTCAATACAGGAATCTTGATTCCAGTGTCATCTTGCATCGTATCGATGATATCTCTCACTTGATAAGCAATCGACTGTAAAGTAGCTTTAATGATATCTTCTTTTGTCGTACCACGTGTCAAGCCAAACATAGCCCCTCGTGCTGCCTGATCCCAATAAGGAGCACCTAGCCCAACGAATGCAGGAACAACATAAACCTCATCTTCGCTTGTAGAGCGTTTCGCTGCGTCTTCTGAATCGCTAGCTTTTTGCAACATTTGAAGTCCATCTCTCAGCCATTGAATCGAAGAACCAGCCACAAAAATACTTCCTTCTAAAGCATAGTAAACCTTTCCATTTATGCCGTAACCAATTGTCGTCAATAAATTATTTTTGGATAATTGCGGTTTTTCACCGGTATTCATGACAATAAATGAACCTGTACCATAAGTATTCTTGACCATGCCTGGTTCGAATGCCATTTGTCCGAATAATGCGGCTTGCTGGTCTCCTGCCATCCCTGAAATTGGTGCTTCGCTTCCATAAAAATGATAACCTTGCGTATAACCATAAACTTCTGAGTTAGAAGTGACTTTTGGTAACATCACTCGAGGAATATTTAGTAAATCTAAAATCTCCTGATCCCAATCTAGCTGATGGATATTGAACAACATCGTCCGACTGGCATTCGAGTAATCAGTAACATGTGCTTGTCCATCGGTCAGTTTCCATACTAACCAAGAATCGATCGTTCCAAACATCAATTCGCCTTTTTCAGCTCGTTCTTGCGCGCCTTCTACATGATCAAGAATCCAGCGTATCTTCGTTGCTGAGAAATAGGCATCGATCACTAACCCTGTTTTTTCGTGGAAAAATTCTTGATAGCCTTCATTTTTTAAGTTATCTGCAATTCCAGCTGACTGTCTGGATTGCCAAACAACTGCATGATAGATTGGACGTCCTGTATCTTTTTCCCATATTACTGTTGTTTCACGCTGGTTCGTTATGCCAATCCCAGCAATCTGATTTGGTTTGATCCCTGATTCGATGAACGCTCCGGCAATAACTGACTGTACAGAATTCCAGATTTCATTTGCATCATGTTCCACCCAACTTTCTTGCGGGAAATATTGCGTGAACTCTTTTTGAGAACTGCCGATGTGTCTTCCTTTCTTGTCAAAGATAATTGCTCGTGAGCTAGTTGTACCTTGGTCAATCGCCATGATATACGTTGATTCTGTCATTGTGATTCCCTCCATTATATGCAAACGCTTTCTTTAACTACTCTTATCATACTACTGTTTTAAAAAAAGAAACTGTCAAAATTTTATTCTTTTTTTCTTTTTTTGACAGTTTTTTATTATGAAGCTATTTTTTAATCAATTCTTTTCTTTTTTCAGCGTCTCTATTCTTCTTTTCAATCGAATAATGTCGTAAGGTGACGCAAATTCTGACAGATAATATTCACACTGTTTTTTGTTTCTCTGGCAAAATGTGATCACCAAATCATATTCTTTACCTTCTTCATAACTTCCAATCTCAATACCGCCGATTCCCCTCAGTTCTCTGATCAGATATTGTTGAAAAGCAATACGATAAATCGGCAGACTTTCTAAATCGATTCCAATCACTACTGGTTTTGCAATATAAAAATCGATCATCAAAAGAACATTGGCATACTGGATCATCAGGTAACTAAGCTCACTATCTTCAGCTCTTTTCCTCGGCAATTGCTGCACCGCTGTTTCCTGTAATTTCGCCAGTAACTGTGTTAAGGAATGCCCGAGCATTTTCTGCTGCTGTTCCAAAAGCCGATCACGCTCATAGACTTCGATCTTTCCAACAAAGAAAAACCATTCATTGTTGATCTGGGAAATTTGGTAGCCTACTGCCTTTTCTTCTTTGATTTTCAAACGACGAGGACGATAATGCCATAACATCGTTTCCCGAATGTAAGTATCTAAAACAGCGGTTGGTAACTTTTTGCTCCGTGTCAAATCATACTGATAAAATATTTCTTCGTCTACTATCGAAAAAGAAACAAAAAAGCTGTAAAACATCATTGTTTCGTATACATTCAGTTCTGCTGCTGTTCGACTAAGATGCATCACGATGATTGGATCGATTGCTTGATAAAGCCGGTCCGACTGATAGAGTAATTTCTTTTCTTTCAAAGTTGCGTACGTACTTTTTTCATTCAATAGTCTTTTTTTCGTAATCCCGAGCCAGCAAGCAATCTGTGCTTCTGCTGATGCCGTAAACGTTGTTTCTAATACACGGTCCAATCCTAGAATGAACGGTCTTTTTTCTGGTGTATTTTGCAAAAAAAGCGGTCGCTGATCTTCCGGGATATATTGGAATAGTTCATAATAAAAATATCGTATCTGTAGCTCTTCTCCGTATAATTGACCGTTTTTGATTTGTAATCCAAATTCCTCTAAGAGCTGGTTCAATTCTTTGATCTTTCGAAAAACAGAAGACTCACTGATATTAAACGCTGTCGCTAATCGAACGATGGATACTTGCTGATGTTCTAATAAATAGACGAGCATCTTAAACTTTAAGCTTTCCTGCAATAAAAACAATAGAATTTTTTCCAAACTTACATCTTCGTCCAACACAAGCAGCGCCTGATACTCATTTCGCTGTACTTCTACTTTTTTTTCCATCATTCGGCCAATCAATTCAATATCTTCCAAATATTGATCAAACGAGGCTTTTGACAGTTGGACATGCTCTCTCAAACCATTGATAGAGGCTGTTCCCCCTTGCAGAACAAGGTTTCGCAAAATCAGGATCTGTAACTGCTCTTTTCTTTCTAATAATGCTTCAATCTTCATAGGCAGTATTCGCCACCTTTGACCACACCATATCTGGCACACGGTATTCTGGCTGGAAAAATAGCTCATGTTCTTCTAACTGTTCAAACGTCCATCCTTCTTTTACTGCAATTGTCAGTTGGTCAAGAAGGTGGAACATCTCTTTTTTGCTTTGGAGCTGTGCTCCAAGAATCTTTTTTTCAGAATCAAATAGAAATTTGAGTTTAACTTTGCTTTGATTTATTGCTGTAAGCTTGTAGTCTACGTATCCTGTTTCAATTTTTTGGGGATAAAAAATGCTCTCTTCTTCTGTCAAACCTACGCTTCCTAAGAAATAGCCAAACCACTGATTGCCGACTGGACGATAGGTTCCCTGATCCTTTGTCTGTGAGCCACTAATTGTCTTGCTGACATTTCGTGCTGTACGGACAGCGTTATTTACTAGAGAAACATACATTTTTTCATTTGTTGGACGAAAAGTTACTTGGATCGCATCGCCAATCGCATAAACGTCTTTTTGAGACGTTTGCAAGTAGTCATCTACCCAGATCGTTCCATCATCATTCAATGTTAATTGTTCTTCCCACATCTGATTGTCGGGGCGAGAATGATTAGCCAGCAAAACAAGATCATAGTTCTCCTTTCTTTTTTCCGTCTCTACAATAGCGGTTTCATTTTCGGTCAAAGACACAACTTGTTCTTCTAAAAAAAGTGAAAGCCCTTGATTTTTCATTTCCTTTACTAACGGTTCTGTCATTTCAGGATCTAGATAACGAAAAAGAATTGACTTTCGGCTTTCGTAAAGATGGATTTGTTTTTTTCTTGATGCCAACCCTTCAGCTATTTCGATTCCTGCTTGTCCTGCACCAATAATTGCAATTTTCTTTGCATTCATGATCTTTTGCTGAAGAGCCGTTACGTTTTGTATCTTTTTAACTGGGTGAATAAGCGTTGATTCTGCAGAAATATTTCGAAACTTTTGATTTGAACCAGTCGCTAGAATCAAACGATCAAAATCCAATTTTTTTCCTCCTGCTAAAACGACTTTTTTTTCTTTCAATCCTATTACTGTCTTTTCTGTGTAAACATGGATTCGATAGCGGTCAGTCAGTTCTTCTTTCGTGATCCAAGAAAGTTGTTTTTCACTGGTAACCTTTCCTTTTAATATCAAATTGAACCCGCTGGGAATCCATCCTAACTTCGATTGCTTTTCAATCAAATATATTTCACTTGTTGGCATCAATTGGCGAAGATAAATAGCCGCATGAATCCCTGCAAACGACCCGCCGACAATTACAATGTTCATCTGCATTCCTCTTTCTTATAAGGTGTTCTACTGCTAACTTCTCAATCAGAAAACACAGTATTCATAACTCGCTTTCAACCTTATGATACATAGCGATGCAGCAGAATCAACCCTCTCCATCATACCGTGTTCTAGGTCTGCTTCTCAATAATGTACTAGTGGACCTAATTGAAGAGTATCATTTCTGAAGAGATGTTTCAAAAAATGTACTCTTATAAAAGAAAAAAACTCGCCTTTTACGTACCTCTGTCCAAATAGGAAACAGAAAAGAACGAAAAGACGAGTTTTAGCGTGTGTAATGTAATAGTTAGAATAGACACATCATTTATTTTTAATTCTTTAATGCTTCAACAACTGCTTCGCCTAATTGATGAGCAGATTGAGGATTTTGCCCTGTAAGAAGCCGCCCATCAATTTGAACCACTTCTGAAAAAGCTGCTCCAGACTGATAGTTTGCTCCTTTTTCTTTCAAAGCATCTTCTGCTAAGAATGGTACTTCATTCGTTGTACCATTTGCTTCCTCTTCTTCATTACTGAACCCAGTCACTGTACGTCCAGCTAAAATAGATTTTCCAGACTCATCTGTAACTGGCAACAATCCTACAACACCGTGACAAACAGCTGAGACCAGCCCTTCATTTCGATAGATTTGTGAAGCGACTTTCCCAAGATCTATTGCTTCTGGAAAATCCCACATTGTTCCGTGGCCACCAGCATAATAAACCGCTGCATAATCATTTGCATCCACATCATCAGGACGTAAGGTATTTCCCAAGGCCCGATTTCTGAAATCTTCATCTTCATAATAGGCCCAATCGATTTCATCCATATTCAAAACACTTTGCGGTTCTAAAGGTACATATCCGCCTTTAGGACTGACAAAATCTGCATCGATCCCATTTTTTACTAATACATCATAAAAATGAGTCAGTTCACTTAACCACAAACCTGTAGGACGCTCGATCTTTTCGTACTTTTCTACATTTGTTAATACGATCAATACTTTCATTTTCCCATCCTCTTTCTATAAAAATTGCGTTATTGATAACGTGCTTTCAAGAAATTATATAATGGGCTTGGCAAATAAAGCTCTTTATATGCTTCTTCAAAAGGTTTCGTTACAAATTCATCCTCACGGTTTTCCAATAATTTCTCTGCCCAGTCAGGATCGACGATCATTTGCTGTCCAATTGCTGCAAGTTCTGCATATTTCAATACCTGCTCTACATCTTCGCGATTGCGGATCCCACCGACACCAACTAAAGGGATCTTTCCTTGAATCGTGTTATGGACCACTTCAAGAATCGATTTATCGTTGTATTTATCAGAACGAGCTATTCGATCATACATATTTAATGAAACATGCAGATAATCTAGTTTTGACTCACGTAATCGTTCAAGAAGCCAGATCGTGTCTTCAAAACGGATACCTGGTGTTTCATATTCTTCTGGTGAGAAACGATACCCTACGATGAATGGTTTTTTAGCATATTGTTCAACCGCTGAGAAAACCGTTGTTAATAATTCTTCAATAAAACGATAACGATTTTCCAAGCTACCGCCCCATTGATCCTCTCGTCTATTCGAATGCGGAGAGAAAAATTGTTGGATCAAATACGTATTTGCTCCATGCAACTCGATTCCATCAAATCCTGATTCAATCGCTCTACGTGTGGCTTTGCCAAATGCTTGGATTGTTTCAACGATTTCTTCTTCACTCATTGCTCGTGGTGTTTCCGCATCAGGACGTTTTGCTGCAACTGCACTTGCAGATACAGGCTGTTCTCCAGATAAAGTTGCTCGACTTGTCATTCGTCCACCGTGGAAAATCTGAATAATCGCTTTTGCGCCTTCTCCTTGGATTGCTTTCGCTAGCTCACTTAATCGAGGAATCATTTCATCATGAGCGATGCTGAGTTCACCTGGCCAGCCTTTTCCGATATCTTGGACATTTGCAGCACCAGTAATAACAGCACCAAGACCTTTAGAACGTTGTTTATAATAAGTGATCTCATCTTCGGTGATCACTCCATTGAAAAAGCTGAGTTGTGTCGTCATAGGCGACAGCATCAATCGGTTCTTCAATTGAACTCCTGAAGGTAAAGTAATTGATTGATCAAATTGTGACATTGTCATTCCTCCCATAATTCGCTCTGATTAACCTATCGAGAATCATCTATCATTAAACCACTCGATTAGTTGTACATGCAACTAATTTGCTTAAAAAATTTTATTTTTTTTGTAACTTATCTGTTGCATCATTCATTGTCTGGGCTAATTCTTTACTTGCTTCATTTCCCAAAACTGCTTTGTATGACTGATGAAGTTCTTCCCAGCTACCATCGACTTCCTTAGCAAATTGGCGTCCTTGTTCTGTAAGATAAACTAATGACAAGCGACCTTCGCTAACTGTTTTGACGTATCCTTTATATTCTAATTTTTCAACAAAACGAGCAATCGTTGATGGGGCGGAATAGAGCATTTGTGCAATATCTTTTTGTGGTATTCCATCTTTTTCTTTTAATATCAATAAAATAAAACCATAAGTTGGTGCCAGACCTGTCCTTCTAAACGCTTCATCAGCTAATTTATTCAACATGCGATCTAGCTTTTTCACGCTAAAGAAAAGACATTCATCTAACGCTTTTTCAATTGGCTTTTCCATTTCATCCCCTCCATTGGCGTACATATCATAGTATGATTTTTATTTTTTGTCAAAAAACACGGAATAATGTCCGCCTCCTCTGTCTAGATTTGAAAAAAAGAAGTAGCCATCTTCAAAGAATTTCGGCTTGTTTTCGACAAAACTCCTTCTGGAACACCGTGAATCAGAGGTTGTGAAAAAGTCGTTTAGTTTTGAGTATGAAGAAAAATTTTGTGAAAATGGCTTTCCACATTTTTGCATAAATTTGGCTTAATACCGAAAAACTGGCTTTTGAACACCGTTTATATCAGAGGTTGTGAAAAAGCCGTCCTGCATCAAGTAATAAGAACAGCCAAACAAAAATAGTTCCTCATATTTTGTCGTTTTTTGAGCTAATGCCGATGGTCAGCTGATTGTACACCGTTTATTGAGAGGTCGTGAGCCTGCCGTTGAACTCCGAGTCACAAGGAGCAATTTCAAAAAACAGCTTCTCATGTTTTATGACTATGGTGACTTGTGATCGAGGAGTTGGCAGGAGAATACTGTTTATTCGTAAAGAAGGGGCTGTGACAAGACTTTTGTCACAGTCCCTTATTTCCTTTTATTATAGGATTTCGCCATTTGATTGGATGACTTGTCTGTACCAATCAAATGATTTTTTCTTTAACCGTTTCTTTGTGCCATTCCCTTCGTCATCTTGATCAACATAGATATATCCATAACGTTTTGACATTTGTGAAGTAGAAGCGCTGACGATATCAATGCAGCCCCACGACGTATAACCAAATAAATCTACTCCATCTTCGATAGCTTCCTTCATCTGCTCAATATGCTGCTTCAAATAGTCAATGCGGTAATCGTCTTGAACGGTTCCATCTTCTTCTACTTTGTCTATAGCTCCGAGTCCGTTTTCAGCTATGAACAGTGGTTTTTGATACCTATCATATAATTGATTCAAAGCAATTCTCAAACCCTTAGGATCAATCTGCCAGCCCCATTCACTTGATGGAAGATACGGATTTTTAATTCCTCCAGTTATTAAGTTTCCTTGGACCCCTTCCAAATTTTCTGGATGAGCACTGACTGCACTAGACATGTAGTAGCTAAAAGAAACAAAATCAACAGGGTAGGCTGCTAAGATTTCTTCATCACCTACTTCTATTTTTAAGTTGACACCTTTTTCTTCAAACATTCGTTGCGTATACGCTGGATAATATCCTCTTGCTTGAACATCACTAAAGAACAAAGAAGTTCTTTGCTGCTCAATTGTTTTTTGAATATCATCCGGATCACAAGAATACGGAACAAGAAGCTGATAGCTGATCATACAACCGACTTGTGAACCTTTGATAATTTCATGACAAGCTTTTGTAGCTAAAGCACTTGCTATAAACTGATGGTGTGCACCTTGGTATTTCGCTTGTTCCAAATGGGGATGGTTTTCTTCAATTACTCCTACGCTAACAAAAGGGTGATGTTTTACACAGTTGATCTCATTGAAAGTCATCCAATATTTTACTTTATTTTTATAGCGTTTGAATACTGTTTCAGCGAAACGAACGTAAAACTGAATAAGCTTTCGATTAGGCCATCCACCATATTCTGTAACCAAATATAACGGCATTTCATAATGGGAAAGAGAAACGACTGGCTCAATCCCATATTTTAGACATTCGTCAAACACTTGATCATAAAAAAATAATCCCGCTTCATTGGGTGTTTCTTCATCACCATGAGGAAAAATTCTTGTCCATGCGATAGACATCCGATAGCATTTAAAACCCATTTCAGCAAATAAACGGATGTCTTCTTTAAAGTGATGATAGAAATCATTTCCGTGTCTTTTAGGATAATAATACTTGCTGTTGGGATCCTGCGCCGCTTTTACTTGCTGATGCGTCATCATATGCCATTGATCTGTCCATTTTTCTTTAGGTAAATCGCTGTCGAATGTATACACATCAGACACAGATAATCCTTTTTCATCTACATCCCATGCACCTTCACATTGATTGGCCGCTGTCGCTCCGCCCCATAAAAATCCTTCTGGAAATTTTTTCATATCGATCCCCCTAAACTTGCTAGTTTTCTTGTTTGATTATTTTTCTTATGACTAGTAATGATATTTTTGAATCTACTACTATTTGTAACAATAACCATTGTGGTCGGATCATATCCCTCTTTGATTAATTCTTGCAAATCTACTTCCATCAATAAATCGCCTTTACGTACTTTTTTTCCATCAGATACTGCACTTTGAAAGTATTTGCCATTTAAATTCACTGTATCAATACCGATATGGATCAGTATCTCTGCTCCTTCTTCACTGACTACCCCAATTGCATGTTTCGTTGGAAAAACTGTTGAAACTTCCCCGTTTACAGGACTGTAGATTTTTCCGTCCGTTGGAATGATCGCAAACCCTTCTCCTAAAGATCCACTAGCAAATGTTGGATCGTTTACTTCAGATAAATCAATTATTTCACCTGCTGCAGGAGTACTTAACACTATATCCTTTGAGGATTCTTCTTCGATTTCATCCTTGTAGCCGAAAAGAAAAGTTAGCATACAGGAACTGATCATCGCTAAGAAATAACTAGCAACTAGCCAAACAAATCCTTCACCAATATAAATCGGGAAAGACAAAATACTTCTTGTAGCAACTGCCAAAGCACCGGCTCCTGCGGCACCAGCTACTCCACCAAATATAGCTCCACATATACAAGCAATGTAAAATGGTCGTTTATATTTAAGAGTCACACCATAAACAGCAGGTTCAGTGATTCCAAATAATGCTGTGATAAATGCAGATAAAGATAAACTTTTTACTTTCTTATTTTTCGTTTTCAAAAATACCCCAAGTACTGCTCCTGCTTGCGCAGCTACGGCAGTCATACATGCTGGACCTAGCGTATCACGACCGTAGAAAGAAAGATTGTTGGTCATTACTGGTACAAGTCCCCAATGTAACCCAAAAATCACTAACACTTGCCAAAATCCGCCGATAACAGCACCAGATAAAACAGGGCTAAAGTTATAAACAGCTAAATATCCAGCTGCAATCAGCTGACTTGCATAATCTGCAATTGGACCTACAACTAATAAAGTAATTGGGACCATCACGATGATACAAATGAATGGTGTCAATAAATTTCGAATACTTTCGTGCAAGCTTTTGCGAATCTTAGGCTCAATATAAGAAAGAACCCATACAGCTAAAATTGCTGGAATAACCGTACTTGTATATCTTGCTAGAATCACGGGCATCCCTAGAAATCGCAAGGTTATGCTATCACTATATGCACTGACAATCGTAGGATAAACGAGAGCTGCTGCAATAACCATAGCGATGAAACGATCTGTATTGAACTTTTTTGCAGCAGTATATGCCAAAAATATAGGCAAGAAATAGAAAAATGCATCAGCTGCTGCATTCAAAATGATATAAGTTCCTGATTCAGTAGTTAATAAATTCAAACTCGTACATAAGGCGAGTACTCCTTTGATCAAACCACTTCCTGCCAAGACGCCTAAAGTCGGGGCAAAAACAGCGGCGATCATGTCTATAAAAGAGTTTAAAATGCCTTTTTTCTCAGTTCCTCTCTTTCCACTAGATGCATCATCTTCTAGTTTCATTTGTTTGGATAATACGTCATACACTTCATTTACTGCATTTCCTACTACGACTTGAAACATTCCTCCAGCTTCGACTACAGTGATCACACCTTCTAGTTGCTCTACCTTCTCCTTATCTGCCTTCTTATTATCTTTTAGGGTAAAGCGTAACCTTGTTGCACAATGGTAAACATTGCTGACATTTTCTTCGCCTCCGACAAATCGGACAATATCTTTCGCTAATTGTGAATAGTCCATTTTTACTTCCCCCTTGTTAATTAATGCCGTAGCAATCCTTCTTACAAGATAAGTATAGTTCTTAGAAAACGGTTTCTCCATTCAATTAGTACCCCTTCTAATAGCGAACGAAACTGTACAATAGTGTGTATGGTTTACTTAGCCGAGCAAATCACTCACTGCTTGAAAGAAAACAAGTATATCGTTTCTCTTATAGTCAAAGGAGACAAAAAAAACACGCTTGATCTTCCTTTGCTGATGTATAAGTGGTATCTCAAGCTGATACTCTGTGATTTTTGTTTCTACTTGGCTTTTGATAAGACAGCACAACAAAGTCTCGGCATTTAACGGAAGCATAACTAGGTCAGAACTAGGAGAGATTAGTTGCTGAATGGAATCTATCTTTTTATGGATTTTTATTTGATTTTCTTCTTTGTAGTAATGATCAAGCAGTTTTGTTTTCTTTTTTTCTTCAACTATGGTCAGCTTTTCACGCAAAATCTGATAAATCTCCGAAGATTCAAACTCATCTAGAACACTAGGTAGATAAATCAAATCATCCCACTCAAAAATAAGCTCTTGCTCAGTAGTCAAAATTGCATCATATTCCGTTATTTTGTTTGATTGATTTTTGAAAAGATACACTGGTTCTATCCGGCATTCTTTGATCCACATGTTCATACTTTGTTGAATCTGTTTTTTTAGTGTATTCAAAATACTAATTGGCTGGTTACTAACAATCAGTATCTCCCCTTGTTTTCGAAAAGGATTCAACGCTTCGGCAAGATACAAAACCAAATAAGCGCTTTCAGCTAAATTGGGACGTAATTGAAAATGTATTGGGAAGAAACGCCGAATTAAATAAATTTCTAAAGGATAACGGGAGATGATCTTTTGTACAAAATGATTCATGGTATTATGTCCGGCATCCATCCTCGTTTTCATTTGTTTGATATGGGTTAGCAAAAATTCTGTTTCATGGAACAATAACGAAACAGGAAGATCTAAAAAACGAATAATCGTTTGCTCAAATGCTCTTAGATTCTTCTCTATTTCTTTGTTTTTTTCATCATTAATCATCAAATAATTTAACTCTAATAGTCGATTTTCAATTGCTTGTTTTTCTTGATTGGAAAAAGAATAGGGTAGTTCTGATGATAACTTTTTTGTGAGGGTCTCTACCATCGGAATAAATAATGTATACCTGTTTGTTTTTTCTAAAAGTTCTTCTCTTCGAAGAATGGTCAAAACGAGATACCGAGAAAATCGTATGAAGTCCTCTCCTGAAACAATATAATTATATGATATAAGAACCTCTTTTAATGTCTTTTGGACAGTCGGCATGATATTGGAAAAAATTGTACTGATTTGTTGAGGCAACCTTGCGTGTTGGATCACCGTTTCTGTTCCAACAAGAGATAAGAAAATTCTTTTTGAATTTTCTTCAGCAATGATTTTTAGTCCTTTTGTCGACGAAACTTCCAGTTCTAATTTAGGATTGCGCTCGATCCAACGCAAAATCGTTTTTATTTGTAATGATACGGCTGTTTTTGAAAGAAAGAAAATGTCTGCTATCTTTTGCATACTGACATACCCTTTTTGAAACAATAAGTACGTCACAATAGTTGAAGCTCGGAAATCCATGCTGGAATAGATTTTATGTTTCGTCACCTCTTGTATGATTTGCTGTTTAGTTTCAGATTCAATTGATTCTAAAAAATAACCTGAACGTTTATTTGACTGGATAATGATTTTCTTCTCGTAGATAGCAAGCATATTTTTGATTTCAGTTTGGATCGTTTTCTTGTTGGTACCTAAAGCTTCAGCTAATTCTTCGCTTGTTATCCAATGATTCTTATTTCTTAATACTACAAGAATTTGGAGTTGTCGTTTATTTAAGTCCATTTGCTTACACCTCCTCTTTGTTATAAACATACAGGAAAAACCTCTCAAATGACAATAGTCACTTGCAGAGGTTTAAAAATCATTTGAAGAAAGATCTATATTCAAGGTTTTTACCATTAGACTGGATAATTTGTTTATAATATTCAAAACTATCTTTTTTCAATCTCCTAAAGCTTCCGCTCCCATCATTTTGTCTATCCACATAAATAAAGCCATATCGCTTCCTCATTTCCCCTGTTCCTGCCGATACGATATCGATTGGTCCCCACCATAAGTAACCAATGATTTGGCAACCATCTTTTATTGCCTCAGCAATTTCCTGAAGATGTATTTTTAGATACTCACAACGTTTTGGATCGTGGATTCGATTCAATTCATCTGGTGCTTCATCTAGTCCAATGCCATTTTCAACTATGAATAATGGTAATTCATAACGGTCTGTCAATTCATTCATGACATAACGAAACCCTAGAGGATCAATTGGCCAACTCCAAGGTTCGGGAGATTTTTCCTTCAAAAAGGGATTATCGAAACCATTTGCTCCGCCAGTATCTACGCGCATTTCTGCTTCTTTTTTATAGACAGCGCTACGATAATAACTAAATGCAATATAATCTACCGTGTTAGCTTGCAAGTACTGTTCGTCTCCATCTAACATTACTGGTGCACAGTCTTCTTCCTTCCATATCCTGTAAATATAAGCTGGATAATGCCCTCGGCACATGACATCGGAGAAAAACCATGAATTGCGTTTAAATTGCAGTGAACCAAATACATTCTCTGGATCACAGTCATATGCATAAGTCGCTAATGCAGAAAAGCTACACATAATACCCATCTTAGCATTTGGATCGATTTTCTTTAATAATTGAGTAGCACGGGCGTTCGCTAGAAACATATGATGACAGGCTTGATAAATCTCTTTTTTTGTTAGTGTAGCAATGGGTTCAAGTTTATCTCTAGCAGGGAATGTAACCAATCCAGCAGCTGCATAAGGCATACGAAAAGCATTATTGATCTCATTAAAGGTCATCCAATATTTCACTTTCCCTTGGTAGCGTTCAAAGACGGTCTGCGCATAAAATTCAAAAAAGTCGATTAATTTTCGATTTTGCCACCCCCCATACTCTCCTACCAATGCTAAGGGGGTTTCATAATGACTAAGAGTAATTACTGGCTCGATATCATATCGATTTAATGTATTGATTAGTCTGTCATAAAATACGAGACCAGCCTCATTTGGCTTCTGTTCGTCTCCTCTTGGAAATATTCGTGCCCATGAGATGCTTGTTCGAAAAGCTTTTAAACCTAACTCCTTCAGTAAACGAATATCCTCTTCAAATCGATGATAAAAATCAATCGCTTCATGAGAAAGATAATGGAGTGATTCGTCTAAAGCAATCTCCCAAATCTTTTTTTCTTCATTCCACTGAATACTAGGATGCTGGTTCATGATCCCGATAAGCGTATCTGTCACATTAGGTAATTTGCCGTCTTCCAACCATGCACCTTCACATTGATTAGCAGCTACTGCTCCGCCCCATAAAAAATTTTCTGGAAATATTTCCTGATCCATAACTATCTCTCCTCGCTATCAACAATTTCTTACTTGAAGTATAGCTCGATTCATCAAAACAAGATATTCTAACTATTTCGGCAGAAGAGAAGAAAAAAATTGAATGCTACTCTTCATTTTTAATATTTATATATAACAAATACATAAGACGATCCCCGAAAGAAAACACTCGTTAACCATCTAAGCAAACGATTTATTTTACTTCCAACACAAATGCTTCATAAGGTCGTAAATCAACTTTGCCGTCTGGTAACTGTTTCAGAGGATAATTTGACACAATAACCCTTAAAGCTTCACGTGGAACAGTGAACGTCTGCTTTTCACTGGACATATTACAAATAACGAGCCATTGCTGGTCTTCATATATGCGAGAATAGGCAAAGACATGCTCAGGCGTCTTTTCCACTAATTCATAGTCTCCCCAGACGATGATGTCATGTTTTCTACGCAAATCGATCAATTTCTTGTACATATAAAAAACAGAATCTTGATCTGCTAACGCTTCTTCTGCATTGATTTCTTTATAATTTGGATTGACTCGAAGCCATGGAATTCCAGTAGTAAACCCAGCATGTTCACGGGCGTTCCATTGCATAGGCGTCCTAGCATTGTCTCTTCCTTTCGCATTGATTGATTCCAAGATTTCCTCTTTTGTAAATCCAGAAGAAATCCTTTCGTTATACATATTGATTGTCTCAATATCTTTTGCTTCCGCGATATCATCGATTGGGCAATTCGTCATGCCTAACTCTTCTCCTTGATAGATATAAGGGGTGCCTTTCATCATATGGAGCAAGATAGCAAACATCTTGGCACTTTCTTTTCGATACACATCGTCATTTCCCCAACGAGAAACAATTCGCGGAAGATCGTGATTATTCCAAAATAAACTATTCCATCCTTCATCACCTAAAGATGTTTGCCATTTGGATAATACTTTTTTCAGTTCAGAGATACTCAAGGGTTTCAAATCCCATTTGTCTTTGCCTTCTTGCTGATCTAATCCTATGTGTTCGAATTGGAAGACCATGGATAATTCATTTCTTTTAGGATTGGAATAAAGTTTAGCGATTTCGGTAGTTGCTCCCCATGTTTCGCCAACAGTCATCAGATTTTTGTCACCAAAAGTTGCTTGATTCATTTCCTGAAGATACTCATGCAGTTTAGGTCCATTACTTGTGATTTCTTTATCCGGTTCTTTGCCAATCATATCGATCACGTCCATACGAAAGCCACCAATACCTTTATCGATCCAGAAATTCATCATTTGATAAATCTCTTGGCGAACCTGTTTATTTTTCCAATTCAAATCAGGTTGACGCTTGCTATACAAGTGCAGAAAATATTGCCCCGTTTTTTCATCCAACTGCCAAGCAGAACCACTGAATATTGAGCGCAATCTATTAGGCTCTTTTCCATTGACCGGATCACGCCAAATATAATAGTCCCGATAAGGATTTTCTTTATTTTTACGGGCCTCAATGAACCACGGATGTTCATCAGAAGTATGATTCACCACCAGATCCATGATGATACGGATATTTCTTTTCTTTGCTTCTTCAATCAGTTCTTCCATTTCTTCCATCGTACCGAATTCTGCCATGATTGCTTGATAATTACTGATATCATACCCATTGTCATCATTCGGAGACTCGTATACTGGAGAAAGCCAAATTGCATCAATACCTAAATACGCCAGATAATCCAACCTGGAAATAATCCCCCGCAAATCTCCAATACCATCTTGATTTGAATCTTGAAAACTTCTTGGATAGATTTGATAAACAACTGAATGGTGCCACCATTTTTGTTCCATGATTTTCCTCCTATAAATGGATGTTTCTATTTTTTGCTTAATCATTTATTTTAGTCTCTCTCACTAAAAATTGTAACGCTTTCAAATAGCTATTGCACCTTGTTATCGGTAACAGAATAAAACAAAAAAACAGCTGAGGAAATTCCCTCAACTGTTTTTTGAAAGGATTGATTTATTCAGGGAAGAATGCTGATTTCACAACTTCTTTATAAACGGTGTTCACTCAGCTGTCCCTCGGTATTAGCTCAAAAAACGGCAAAATATAAGAAACTATTTTTTTCGTTTTTTTCTCTAATACTCAGGCCAGAACACTGATTTCACAACCTCTTTATAAACGGTGTTCACTCAGCTGTCCCTTGGTATTAGCTCAAAAAACGGCAAAATATGAGGAACTATTTTTTCGTTTTTTTCTCTAATACTCAGGCCAGAACACTGATTTCACAACCTCTTTATTTCACATTCAATATCCACATGAATCCCATGAATACAAAGAACAGACCATACATGATGGGAGATACTTCTTTTCCTCTTTTAGCTGCTAACATGGTAATTGGATAGAAGATAAAACCTAATGCAATCCCATCTGAAATACTATAAGTCAAAGGCATGCCGATCAAGATCAAGAATGAAGGGATCGCAATCTCTAAGTTTCCCCATTCGATTTGTCGCAAAGATTGTGCCATCAATACTCCTACCATAATCAATGCTGGTGCAGTTACTTGTGAAGTAACAACTGATAGTAATGGAGAAAAGAACAAGCCTAACAAGAAGAAAATCCCTGTAGTAATAGCTGTGATACCTGAACGTCCTCCAACGGCGATACCAGCTGATGATTCTACAAATGCACCAACAGGAGAAGTACCTAATAAGGAACCCGCAAGCATAGCTGTTGAATCAGAAGCTAAAGCTTTCCCTACACGAGGCATCTTGTTGTCTTTCATGAAACCTGCTTGGTTTGCTAATCCAACTAAAGTTCCTGCTGTATCAAAGAAAGTCACAAGCAAGAATGTCAGCACTACGACCCACATTTGAAGAGAATTGATGTCCCCTACATGTTTTAATGCAACTAAAAATGTTGGTTTCAAACTTGGTGCTGCGGCAACAATTTCAGAAGGCATTGGAATCAAACCTGTGACCAGACCTAAAATCGTTGTAGCTGCCATCCCGATGAAGATGCCACCTGGTACACGCCGAACAAGCAAGATAGCAGTTACGACTAATCCAAAAATCGTCAACCAAGTAGAACCAACGTTGAGTGATCCTAATCCTACTAATGTAGATTCATTCGAAACGATGATCCCACCTTCGCTCAGACCAAGGAAAGCAATAAATAGACCGATACCGCCAGAAATCGCATATTTCAAATCTGCTGGGATCGCATCAATGATCATTTCCCGCAGCTTGAAGATTGTGATCAAAATAAAAATCAAAGAAGCAACGAATACGCCGGCTAATGCTGTTTCCCATGGAATCCCCATTCCTAAACAAACAGAATAAGCAAAAAAAGCATTGATCCCAAGAGCAGGTGCCGTTCCAATTGGATAACGGGCTAATACCCCCATTAAAATACAGCCGATCGCACTGGCTAATGCAGTCGCAGTAAACACTGCTCCTTCATCCATTCCAGAAGCACCTAATACAGTTGGATTTACAAATAAGATATAAGCCATTGAGATAAATGTTGTAAATCCTGCCAGTACCTCACGTTTTACCGTGGTGTTCAATTTTTCTATTTCGAAGTAGGAAAGTATTTTTTCCTTCATCTTCCATCCCCCTAAATCCGAACATTATAAATAAAGTCCGTTAAAATTTCGATTTATTAATAAAACAACGTGTTTTATCATATACTAAAACAAAACATAAGTAAACAAAAAATTCGGATTTTAAGCAAAATCCGAACGTTCCATCTGATTAAATCCCTTTATCTCAAAGTTCATGAACATTCACTTTGGATTACAAGAATTTCTTTATTGTGTTAATAAAGTTTCTTCATTCTAGTCTCAAAAATCAATAGTGTGATTTGATTTTACCATTTCGTTTCTGTTCTTCTTTGATGAATTCTTTTGTATCGACAGGATTCAGATTATTTAGTCCGCCAAAACCTGTATCGACCATTTTTCCCCAGCCTTTTGTCTTCTTTTTTCCTGATTTGAGATTCTTTGCTCGAAGCTTCTCACTATGTTTTGCTCGCCGATACTTCAAATAACCTTCTAATCTTCCCATTAGATCCACTGTTTCTCCTCCTTTTTATTCAATCAGACGACTCAGCTTTTCCTATAACAAAATAATTGCCTTCAGGGTCCGAAAAATTGAAAGTCAAGACGCCATTGTTGTCTGTGATTTCTCCTGGTTCTTCCATGTTCTCGTAGATAGTTTCAAATTCATCCGTAAAAAATACTAAAGAAGGCGGTGGTCCTAATACCTCTGGTGAAAACTTCTGCACAAATACTTTTGGGAATACGCCTAATTCTAATTCTTTTGAGATGCTGAGTACAATACTCTTAAATTCTTCTGGCAATTCGATTGTTTCAGAAATTTCTGCACCAATTTTTTCTACAAAGAATCGGCAAATCATCTCTACGTCATTGACATAAAGCATCACACGTGTTTTTTGTATCATCGTTTGACCCTTCTTTCTATTTGATTTTCTTTCCTGTCTATAAACTGATTCCATTATATCACGAAAGCGCAAACACCTTGTGTTTGATACTATTCAAGAAAAATAAAGCAATAGTTTCTAGGATTGCTTTCCTCCACAAACTTTTTTTACAACGCCGATTGTAAAATTAAGCTAGACAACTAAAAAAGTCATTTGTGCTACACTCAAAATAGTTCCGACCAAAGAATTATAAGGAGTGAGTACAAATGACCTATACCCATCTTACAACGGATGAACTTGTAATAATAGAGTCTTATTTCAAAATGAATCAATCTGTTGCTAAAACTGCCCATTGCTTGAATCGTTCAAGACAAACGATCCATAAAGTATATCTGTTCTTCAAGCAAGGAAAATCAGCCTTAGAATATTATCAACAGTATAAGAAAAACAAATCAAACTGTGGTAGACGTCCGCTTGTTTTACCCGAGGAACAATCAGAATATATTCAAAGAAAGGTTGTTCAAGGATGGACACCCGATGTGATTGTTGGTCGTGCAGCGTTTCCTATTAGTTGTTCTGCTCGTACCATTTATCGTATGTTCAAAAAGGGGCTATTTGATTCTTCTGACTTACCGATGAAAGGCAAGCGTAAACCGAATGGACATCAAGAAAGACGTGGAAAACAAACTTTCCGCCGCTCTATTCATGAACGTGAAAAGGATTATAGCCAATTCTCAAATGAGTTTGGTCACCTTGAAGGTGACACTATCGTAGGTCTGAAACATAAAAGTGCTGTAATTACCTTAGTTGAACGATTATCAAAAGTTATCATCACATTGAAACCGTGTGGTAGACAAGCGATTGATATTGAAAAAAAATTAAATCAATGGTTTGAATCTGTACCGAAAAACCTATTCAAATCCATCACTTTTGATTGTGGAAAGGAATTTTCAAATTGGAAACAGATCAGTAATGTCAATGATATTGCCATTTATTTCGCTGATCCAGGAACGCCGTCTCAAAGAGGCCTAAACGAGAATTCTAACGGATTGTTACGTAGAGATGGTTTATTGAAATCTATGGATTTCAATTCAGTAGATGAATTTTTTATTCAATCTGTCGCATCTAAACGAAATAATATTCCTAGAAAATCACTGGATTATCGAACACCTTTGGAAGTATTTTTGAGTTACGTAAGTATTGATGATCTGTCTAACTTAATTTGACAATTAAGACAAAAAAAAAACGGCAATGAATGCCGCTCTTCTTATTTCGATTCTTTTATAATTCTGCTTCTGATTCATCTTTGGTTAGTGTGTGTCTAACACTAGTTACGCCAAATGTTTGATCGATTTTTTCCTTCAACGCTTCGATTGCCTGTGCGCCACGTGCCGCTTGTTCAGCATTGATGGATTCAATGACCAGCACCGCTGCTTGTGTTTCTTCCGTCAGCATCGTTCTTTGGGCTTCACGCCAGTTGAGACAGCGACAGATCGCTCCTTGTTCATCATAGTAGATGATTTCTTCCGGAAGTGCCGGAGCATCGGAATCTGCACCTAAAGGCAGGAATGATTCGTCACCTTGGGCTTTTCCTAAATGCAGATTTCCTGCGATCTTTTCGATATCTTCTCCGCCGCAAGGTACGCCAAAAGACAAGGAAATACTATTATAGATATCTACAAGCGGATTGATTGGGAAAAATTCCCGTTCTTGATTTGCACGTTTCAGTAAAGCTTCAATAGAAGAACGTGCACCTTTTTTAGTCTTGAATGTGGTAAATGCCTGACGCCACTGAGCAATGACTTCGTTTTGGCTGAATGTTTCTTCTGTAAGGTAATTTCTTGCTTCTTTTGCTGCCTCATTCAATAATTGATGATACGTTTCTTCACTTTCTTTTGTTACGTGGTTATCGATACCATTTACGGATAAGATTTCGATGGTTGCTTCAGGAAATACTTCCCAGAAATTGGTATCCACTATTACTTTTTTCATCTGTTCACACCTCTTGATTAGAATAATTGCTTGATGAATAGATAGTCTGTTTGGGGATCATCTCCCATATAAAAAACATGTTCGCTGTATTTGATAAATCCTTTTTTACGATAAAAAGCGAGCGCAACATCGTTGTGTTCCCAAACACCGAGCCAAATGGCTGTTTTTTGCTTTTCTTTTGCTTTTTCAATAGCTGTATCTAGTAAAAATGTACCGATACCTTGATGTTTAAATTTTTTTCGTACATAGATTCGCTCGATTTCTAAAAAATGATCAGCCATTTCCTCAGATTGACTCGTTCCTGTATTTAGTTTCAGGTAACCCGCAGGCTCTTGATCGATACTCACTAGGAAAAAATCTGTTTCTTTATCTTTTAGCTCTTCTGTAAGTTTTTCTAGTGCATAAGCTTGTGTCAAGTAATCAGCTAAATGCTCCGGTAATTATCTTTTCCAAATGTATCTGTAAATGTTTCGATACTAATTTGTTGTAGTAAGTCTACATCTGAAGGCGTCATTTTTCGAATTTCGTATTTATTCACGGCTTCTTCCTTTCAATAGATCCTTTTATTGCCTTTTTTGACAAAACTCCAATCTTCGCTAACATTCTTGCATACTTTATTTAAAAGATATTCCAATTGTTTTGCTTCTTCGTCAGAAAGACCATTTAATGCGACTGCATTGGAGTAGTTGTTTTCTCGAATGATGAAAGGATAGATTTCTGCTCCTTTTTTAGTCGGATAGAGTTTCTTGATTTTTTTATTTTCTTTATCTTCCAAACGTTCGATCATCCCATTGGATTCTAATTTCTTGATTGCTCGGGCAGTCGTTGTACGATCTACTTTGATCATTTCTGCTAGTTTTTCTTGGATGATTCCAGGATTTTCGCAAATACGTACTAAATAAAGATACTGTCCTCTTGTTAAATCGACTTCTTTGAATTCGATATTGCTAATAGAGTCTAGCGCTCGGGCAATCATTCCGATGTCTCGAAGGATTTCAGCCATTTCATCCCACCTTTATTTTGTTTGTAAGACTAGTTTACCTCTTTTTGTTGCAAATGCAACTATTTTTAATAAAAAAATCAAGTTCTTTTTTAATAACTAGTAAAGTATATTCTTTTCTTCTTTTACGAAAAAGCTCAATCACAATAGATCTGGTTTTTGTTTTCTAAAATAAGTAACTGTTTCTTCGTTGTTCGCTTTTCTGATAGCTTTGGCAACTCTTCTATACTAAAAAATCCCATGTTGGAAGTTTCATTATTCTCAATAAACTTGGCCTCTTCACCGTGGATCGCACAAGCAAAAACAAGTTTATAATACTGAAAAAGCTGTGGAATATCTTTTTGTTTATTCGTATCAAAAACTGCTCGCAACTGAGTAGTTTCTACTGTTAATCCTGTTTCTTCATAGACTTCTTTACGCACATTTTCTTCAGGAGACAATCCTATTTCAGCAAATCCACCAGGAAGTGACCATTCTTTCGTCCGTTTATCTTCGATTAGTAGGACCTTGCCATCTTTTTTGATATAGGCACGAACATCTACTTTTGGTGTTGGATGTCCTTCTCCAATCGTTGTGAGCGCTTTTATTTCTTCGAAAGTTTCTTTTCCTATTTCACTGATCAGTTCCAATGAAATCGTCCGGATCTCCTCAAAACGCTCTTTATCAAATACATCTTTTCCATAATATAGACCAGCTTGAGAAAGTGCGAGTAGTCTTTTGTATTGAGCCAACTTCTTGTTCATTCTCTTCCCTTCTTTTTTAGCAAATGTATGACTATGTAATCAAGTATAGAAGACTGGTTTAATTACGGCAAATAAATATAATGAAATCTGCAATAAATAAAAGAATGTTAAAAAACTCGAGAACAAAAGACATTCGACTTCTCTGGGGCTGTGAATAAATGGCGTTCAAAAGCTTGCATCTGCGGTAATAAGCCCCATCAAACGAAAAATATGACGAGCTATTCTTGTCTGGCTGTTCTTATTAATTGAGGCAGGACAGCTTTTTCACAACCTCCCCACTAAACGGTGTTCTCCTACCAACTCCTCGGTCACAAGTCACAATATTCATCAAACATGAGAAGCTGTTTCTTTGAAATTGCTCCTTGTGACTCGGAGCTGAACGACAGGCTCACGACCTCTCGGTAAACGGTGTTCAAAAGCCAATTTTTCGATATTAAGCCATTTCTTTGTTACTTATTGTCATTGATTTCTTTTTCTAATTTATCCAATAGTGGAGTGTAATCCACTTGAGTATAGTCTGTTACATCAAATTCATATAGTGTTCCTAACTGGAATTTGTCATATTTTCGGTCGGCGATGATCTTTTTGAATGCTTCTTTCGTAATATGATTGGTCCCTTTCGTTCGATCTTCCAATACGTCACCATAGTGATAATGATCCATGATATAGCTCAAATGACGATCTGATTCACGATCACGTTTGTACCGACGTTGCCATAACACTTCAAAGTCTGCTGTTAGGCGAATCGTGATCACCTGATATCCGTATCTATCTGCTAATTCTTGGAGTCGTGCTTTTTGCTTATCACTAAAAGGATACTCGGACACAATCACTTTCTTTCCTGCTTCCATATACAAATCAAGTGCTTTGTAATAGAAAGGATAAACTTTCGTCCTTTCTTGTTCCGCCCGTTCTTCCAAATTGTTAAACCCGATGGATTCTGCATAGTATTCCTTGATTTCATCGAGCGTGATGGCATACATATCTGGAAATCGTTCCCGTAGTTTATTCATAAGATATGTTTTTCCTGTACCAGGACTACCAGCCAGAAGAATGAAATACTTTTTCATCTCATTTATTTCCTAAGTTAATTGGACTTTCCAAGTTCATAAACAGTCCAATCTTATGCTTGACAATTTCTTTTACTGCTTTATTTGCTGGAATCACATTATGGCGAAGAGACTTGTTGATTTCTGTTTCACTAAAGGTTTCTTTAGCTACTTTCGTCCAGTTGACTAAAAGCTCCGTTCCAACATTGAATTTGCGGATCCCGTTATTGATCAATTCAGGATAATCTTCTTCTTTCACACCTGTTCCTCCATGGATAACTAGGGGGACATCAACTACTGCATCGATTTCTTTCAGCAAGGGAATGTTTACTTCTGTTTTTGATTTGAATTGTCCATGATTCGTACCGATAGCAATAGCTAATGCATCCACGCCTGTAGCTTCTACAAATTTCACTGCGTCTTCCGGTCTTGTATATACCTTGTCATTTTCAGCGACATGGATTCCTTCTTCTGTACCGCCGATTGTTCCAAGTTCTCCTTCTACGGAAACACCGTGCGCATGGGCATATTCTACTACTGCTTTTGTCTTCAAGATATTTTCTTTGAAAGGTAGATGGGACCCGTCATACATGACAGAAGTATATCCGCTATCGATTGCTTCTTTGATATCATCAAAGTCTCGGGCGTGGTCTAAGTGTAAGACTGCATCAACCATTTCTTCTTCTGCAATAGCTGTCATTACATTGACTAACACATGCATGCCGATATATTTAGCGGTATCGACACTTGTTTGAATAATGATTGGCGAACCCATTTCTTTTGCTGCGCCTAGCATGGCAGGAAGCATTTCTAGGTTATGCGTATTAAAAGCTCCAACTGTAAAATTCAACTCTTCTGCTGTTTTTGTTACTTCTTTCAATGTTGTATACATCTTTTATTGCCACCTTATCTTTTTATTTGTTTCCTTTGATCGTTACTTGTTTTGCAATTTGTCGCATCTCATCCATTTTGCCCATGTAGTAATCGATCCCTTGATCATCACCAGCACGAGCAGCATCTGCACGCTTCTGGTTATAGAGGCTCATCAGTTTTTTATACCCATCTCCGATCGTCTGTTTATTTTCCAAGCTCTTTTCTAAATATTGGATGGCTTGATCGTTCTCATGCAATTCAGAAAATTTAAGTCCAACTTGTTCATAAAGTTCCGCTAATTTATGCCTATCTTGGGTAGTGGAAATCTCTTGTTTCAATTGTGTAATCTCTGATTGAATCTTTTCGGTCGCTTCTGGCGATAGGGCTTTTTCTTCTTTTGCCAGAACTTTTTTCGGTTCTTTTTCTTTTTTCTTAAAAAATCCAAACATCATTTTCCCTACTTTCAATTAAAACGCTTTCAAAACTGGGCTTAAGATCCAGGCATATAAGAGTGCTGCGGCTACTGTATCTACATCGGTTGCTGTAGCATTGATGAATCCCATCGAATTAAAGATCGTTACTAGCAAAGCGGGCAATAATGTAATAAAGAAACCATGAGCAATACCGCCAATGATCGCTCCTCGGCGTCCGCCAACTGCGTTGCCAAATATCCCTGCTGTCCCTCCGGCAAAGAAATTGGTTAGCATACCAGGTAAAATCATCGCTAAGCCGAACATGGGCAAAGTAAACATGGCAATAATCGTACCAATCGTTGTCGTAATGAAACCTAAAATGACGGCATTTGGGCTATAAGGAAAGAAAACTGGACAATCTAAGGCAGGGATCGCATCAGGAACTAATTTCATAGCTATCCCTCGAAATGCCGGCACGATTTCACCTAACAGTAGACGTACACCAGCTAGCAATATATACACACCCACTACGAATTGGATGGCTTGTAAAAAGGCAAACATGATATAGTTTTGATCTCCTGATAATTCAGAAGCGAATGGTTCGCCTGCAAATAAAACAGTGATGATATATAGCGGGACCATCACGACCATGACAGACAAATAAGTATCTTGCAGAAATTCGAAATGTGTCGGCAACTTGATATCTTCGATCGACTTTTTATTTTCGCCTTTCTCACCAAAAAGCTTAGCAACACCGGCTTCAAATAAGTACCCGATCGTACAAAAATGACCTAAAGCAATATCATTTGATCCAGTGATTTTACGAATGATCGGTTGCGCTACTGCCGGCATAGCAATGGCGAAACAAGCTCCGATAAAACCACCGACCAAGATCAATACGATCCCTCGCAGACCGGCAAAATAGCCAAAGACTGTCGTCATCGTTGCCATCCATAAAATTGCTTGACCAGTTAAAAAAATGTACTTCCATTTTGTGAAACGAGCCAAAATAATATTGAATACAAAAATGGCTAAGAACGTCAGTGCAATATCTCTACCTAAACCCAAATCATTCATTGCTTGATCATTGATAGATTCAATAGAAGGGATGATCCCTTGCATATGAAATCCTTCAGTAAAGATTTTCCCGAAATAAGTTAAACTTCCAACGATGATGCTCGAACCGGCACTCAATACTTGAAATCCTAGGAGTGTTTTTAACGTGCCAGAGATGACTTGTCCTGCTGATTTCTTCTGCAGTAGTAGACCCAACATAGCAATCAATGCAATGGTGATCGATGCCTGAGTCAAAATATTTTCGATGATAAAATTGATAACGCTCATGTTTTTACCCTCTTTTCTTTTTGTATTTAGATAACTCCCTTATCTTGCAGAACTGGGGTGATTTTTTCTTCAATTTCATTTTTTGAAACAATATTTTTCAAATAGATCATCGCCGTTTTAGGATCAACTGCGAACTTTTCGAACTGCGAACGAAAATTTTCTGCTGTGATGATCACATCTGGTTTCATGGAAACTGCGGAAGAAATATCACAATGGTCCAGTTTGGCTTCTACTCCTAATTTGTTCAAAACATCCTCAGCAGACATCTGTGCTGCAAAACTACTTCCTAAACCTGCGCCGCATACGAATAAAATGTTCAATTTGTTCATCTTTGTTCTCCCCCGTATCATTTATTATTTCTCAACTACTGAAAAAAGCAGTTGTTTGAAATCTTCGATATTTGTGCATTCAATCAATCGATCCAACTTCTCTTCGTTGTTGATCAATTCAATTAGTTCTTTCATGATGTTCAGATGGGAGTAGGAGTCTACTGCTGCCAAACAAAAAATAATCTTTACTGGATCCATTTCAGGATTACCGAAATCGATTGGTTGCTCAATCGTAGCTACGCTGACTCCTAATTTATTGACCCCATCTTCTGGTCGGGCATGGGCTAGTGCCATGTGTTTGCCAATCACGATATACGGTCCGTAATCATTCACTGCACGAATCATCGCTTCGACATAGCGCTCTTCGACAATGTTTTCTTTAACCAATGGTCTAGCAGCTAGTTCAATCGATTCCTCCCAAGTAGTGGCTTTTTCTTTGATCATGATATTGCTGTCCGTCAAAATATCTTTTAACATAGGCTGGATCTCCCTTTTGTTGATTTCTAAATTGTTTGTTTCGAATAATTTTTCTAACTTGCCATAGATGATTCGATCTACTCGGCCACCACTTTCTTTCATGACATCTATTATTTGAGTGAATAACTCCGTCGATTCATGACTGTTAGGCTCTAACCGCTGTAGTTCTTCATTTCTTTTCAAAAAGTCTTCTATAACCAAGATATTCGTCTCAGTTAAAATCGGATCGACAACTAAAAGCGGCTTATTTCGATAATTCAATTGAAAGGTGCTGAAAACCAGATTGACATCCAATTTATCTACTAATTCGATTTCTTTTGAACTTAAAACTGCAGTAATCTCGATCTGAGGAAACTTTTCTTTCAGATTCTCTGCTAACAGATTTCCAGTAGCCATCCCATGGTTACAGACAACGACTGATTTATAAACATAATTCAAGTCTCGCTTGATTACACTGGCGATCGTCGAAAAGTGGATGACAAGAAAAGCTATCTCGTCCTCCAGTATCTTGCCACCAATTACTTCTTCGATCGTAGGAACAAAATGAGTGACTGCGCGGTAGATTGGGAAATAATTTGTTCGGATGTTTTCTTTCAATGGATTCATGACTTGGATATGATTCTTGATTCTTACAATCAGTGCAGCCATGTGCTTATAGAGATTTTCGAATAAGGCTTCTTCCTTTAGATGGAAAGGTACGTGTGTCTCGTTCTCTACAAATTGGATCAATTGGATCGTTAGTAATTGAGCTTGTACCCACTCGATTGAATTGGAGATATCTCTAGCATTGAACGTCTCAATAGTGAAACGAAGATAATTTCTTTCTACTTGCGGGACATTGTCCAATTGAAATTCCTCGATCATGTGGTCAATAAATGCAGAAAAGCTACTGTCTTTTATTTCTGTATTTTTCCAATTAATGGCAGAGATAAATTCATGTTTCCTGATTCGCTGGATCCAGATCAATGTAAAAAGCAGGATTTGTTTTTTATAAATATCATCTTCTTGTTTCAACAACTTATTGGAATAGATCTCCTGTATTTTTTTGATTTCCTCCAAAGGAAAATAATGGAGAAAGATTTTTTGAGCCGGTGTTAATTGTGCATCTTGATTCATAAAGAAGTCGGTCATTCCCAGATTCTGATTGATAAAATCATAGATCATCGTACGGATAGATCGTTCTGAACCTTTATAAACCAGTCCTTGCTTTCCATAACTGACGATCTCTATCCCATAACTGACCAGTGTTGCTCGTAACCGTCTCATATCTTCATCTAATGTACTTTTAGAGATTTGAAATTCTTCTTCTTTTTTGTTTAGATGGATCGGGATTCGGCTGTAAGCAACGGCTAAAACTAGATCAAAAATACGTTCGCGCCGATTCAAAAAGCCGTCTTTCACATCTTTTATTTCAGTTTCTAATCGAGCTTGCTTTTCCTTTTCCAGCTTCAACAAAAAACCTTTGTTGCGAATTGTACGGATCTCCGGAAGCTTTTTACTGCTCAACCAGATATTCGCTTCAAGAACTTCCTGACGAATCGTCCGCTGACTGACATTGAACTCACTTGCTAGATGTTTTGCTTTTACTGGATATTGGGCTGTCATGATTCTGTGAAGTATTTCAATTGTTCTTGTTTTCATAGAAATGATCTCCTTCTGATTTCAAGTATATGGTTCCGCTTACATAATAAAAAGTAGATATTTCTGCCACTTGAAGTGGAAAGAAAGTAAGCAAAGCAAACAAAAAATAAGCCATATGCTTTTTCATCTCCTCAACGAAAAAGACATACGCCTATTATTACAAAAATTTTGCCCATCTATACAAAAAAGAGGTTGTGAAAAAGCTGTCCTGCATCAAGTAATAAGAACAACTAAACTAAAATAGTGCTTCCTATTTTTTGTTTGGTTGTTCTTATTATCGCAGATGCAAGCTTTTAAACACCATTTAGTGGAGAAGCTGTGACAGAGATGTTCAGCCTTGAGCGATAAGAAGCGATTTTGAAAAATCGCTTCCCATATTTTACAAAATCGTGCCTTATTGCCGATAGGCTATCTCTGGAACACCGTTTATTCAGAAAAAGGAGCTGCGACAAGGCTTTTGTCACAACTCCGTTCATAAATATTTCCTGTCAATCCAGCATAATCGGTTGAATAAAATCGGCTTGCCATCTTTTTTCTTTCTCAGAAAAATCAAAATACCATATCTGAGAAAAATACTGTCGTTGTGTCTTACTTCCTGAGATCAATCGCCCATCTTTTCGATCGACTGAATAATCACAGCATCTGAAATCAATTCGGATGGCAAAACTATTTTCGTGGATCTGTCGATAATTTCCTACTTCCTGAATAGTTATTTTTTTAGTATGATTTCTTACACCGTCTGCTTTGTTTTTTTGCAGAACTTTCTGATGTTCGGCAAACAGCTTGTCTGTATAACAGCTTCTGGCTTTTTCAGGAGTTTCTTCTTCCCAAGCGGATTGGATCTTCATGAATATCTTTTGGATTTCCAAAAACTGTGCTTTCTTTTCTTTAGCCGTTCCTGACATGCGGGACAATATCTCCGATTTCAGCCTTTTCTTTTGTCTTTTATTCTTGACGATAGAAAAAGCAGAAACCCCTCCTACTGACAAAACAGCTAATGCAAGAAACCCCGTTTGCTCATAACTAGAAGGACCTGTACTTGGACCATAATACCCATAAGAATCTCTGCCGTAAGAACGACTGCCAAAATAACTGCCCCCATATGAACGACCGCCAAATGAACCTCTGCCCGAACTTCGACCGCTAGATGTACCTCCACCATGACCACCCGCGACAGCGAATCCTTGGGTCGGCAGAGCAAACAAACATAGGCCCACTAACAAAATGATTGCTAAATAATTGATTTTTTCATTGTCTTCCTCGTTATCTTTTATTACAAAAAACTATTTTATCATAGCCTTGCTAAAAGGAAGAGTCAATAACCAGATGCATAAACTGTTTTTTTAGCAATTTTGTCTTATTTAGTCATTGAGTAACATCGGACAGATGTATGTGTCGGCAGTCCATAATTCCTCTATCTTCAGCATGAACAAGCTTGCAGACAAGAGATCTGCGCTTCCTCCAGGAGAGATTTGGTTTTCCTGACAAAAGTGCAACAGTGCTGTAAATGGACGATTTGGTAAAGCACTTTGACTAGCAGCATGAGCAAGTTTTTGCATTTCCACTAACGTTTTCTGATCACTGCGATGCAATACGCATGTGTCATCTAGCGAACTCATCAAAACTAACAACATATGCATTTGTTTCTGTACATATGAATCATTATCTAGCTCCTTAGCTGCTTGGATTGCAAGCCTGATATGCGGATACCCTAATATCGCTTCTTCATATGCACCATTTACGCCATATTTTTGCTTCACCCTATGACCATGAGTGGTTTTTTTATGACGATATTTTGTATCAGGAAAAGCAGCAAGCTTGCTGACATCATCAAGTATTTTCGATAAAGAAAAAGGCTGTTCCATACTGATTTTTTGTGCAATGACACTGATCAATAGCCCCATTGCCCAAATCGCTCCTTTATGGGTATTGATGCCATTTGTAGCAATCAGCATTGCCTTTTCCGCTTTTCGCCCAATCTCAGCAATTCTTTCTCTTAACTCCTGATCAATAGCATAATGCCATGCTATTTGAGCCATTTCTTCAAAAAAAGGAGTTAGCGTCTTAGCAGACTTATCCAAAATGCGCCGACCTTCTTTTACGGCTTTTGCGATCGTATGGAAATTATCATCTCCTAAAACCATATCAGCTGCCTGTTTGCTTACTTCACTACCTTTGATTCCCATAGCGATTCCTATATCGGCTCTTTTCAAAGCAGGTGCATCATTTACGCCGTCTCCGGTCATTCCGACGATTTCTCCATTTTTCTGCAAAGCTTTCACGATTCGCAGTTTGTGTTCTGGTGTCGTTCGAGCAAAGACGTCGACTTTTGGTACTTGTCGAATCAACTCTTCTTCAGACATAAGATCCAAATCGATCCCTTCTAAAACTTTAGCAGTATGTTTTAAGCCAATTTGTTCCGCGATCGCTTTTGCTGTATCTTTGTGATCCCCCGTAATCATTTTCACTGAGATTCCTGCTTGTTGGCATTCCTTTACAGCTTTGACTGCACTTTCTTTTGGCGGATCAATCAACCCAGCAATCCCTGCAAAAGTTAATTGGGTTAAAGACTCATGCGTGAGTTCCTGTTTCGAATCTACTTTTTTGTAAGCAAATCCTAAAACACGCTGACCTTTTTTCGCAAACGCTGTGGCTGTTTGACCCCATGCTTCTTATTCTGAAGAAGAAAGAGTTGATTTAGCCAATAATACTTCTGGCGCACCTTTGACGTAAATCACCCCTCCTTTTTCCTCCGCATGCATCGTTGCCATATATTTGTATTCAGAGCTGAACGGAATTTTTGCTTCTATTTTTTTCAAAGGCAGATCGGCTGTTTCGGTGTGGCGAATCAGTGCAAGTTCTGTCGGATTGCCACTTAAATTTTCTGTTTTCTGTTCTTCTTTCGTCTTTAATTCCTGACAATTTTTCATAATAAACAGTACGCGAGTTTCTTCCTTTGCTGCTACATCCACAACTGTCATTTCATTTTTTGTCAATGTCCCTGTCTTATCTGAACAGATCACTGTCATAGAACCTAATGTTTCTACAGAAGGCAGTCCTTTGATGATCGCCTTTTCTTTTGCCATTTCATGTACTCCGACAGATAGGATCATGGTCAACACAGCTGGCAATCCTTCGGGTACCATTGACACCACCAAAGCGATCATAGCTGAAAGAAGGATATGCCAATCCATGCCATAGCGGAATGTTGTAAAAACAACTAAGAACAAGATCAAACAAAGAATGCCTTGAAAAATTTGTTTGTTCAATCGGTTGATCTTCTTGATCAGAGGCGTCGTTTGTTGTTCGACCGATTGCAGTGCTTGATTGATTTTACCGATTTCTGTCGTGTTTCCTGTTTCTACAACGACACCGACTGCAGAACCAGATTGTACAAGCGTTCCTGAAAAAGCCATATTTTTTTGGTCACCGATTGATTCTTCTGCTGCCAAAACGGAATGATTTTTTTCAGATGCTTCTGATTCTCCCGTCAAAATCGATTCTTCTACTAGTAGATCATGTACTTCGATCAACCGAACATCTGCTGGAACGACGTCTCCGGCACGTAAGACAATGACATCTCCTTTTACTAGTTCTTTCGCAGGGATTTTTTCTTGCATCCCGTTCGATAGTACTATCGCTTCTTGTCCCATCAGCTGCTTCAAACCATTCAACGATTCTTCTGCTTTTCTTTCTTGCCAATAACTAACGAGTCCGTTGACGATCACTACGAATAAAATAATACTTCCTTCGATGTATTCGCTCGAAGCAAATTTCAAAAAAGAGGCAATGATCAACACGATCATCAGCAGATCAGTAAAGTGTTTTGCTATTTTTTTCCATCGTTTTGTCTGCTGTCTTGCTTCTATCTCATTATATCCTTGATCAGTCAGGCGTTTCTGCCGTTCTTCTTGCGACAAGCCTTCTGTTGATGTTTGATAGTTTTTCAATACATCTTCTACCGTCAATCTGTACCAGTTCATCCTATCCCCTCCTGTTTAATTGATACTGTTATTATACGCAGGGAAGTTTTTTCAGGCGTATCGATTATTTCAGGGGGGTCTGAAATAATTCGTTTTGCAGAATGTATCTGGGCCTAACTGATATTTCTATTGCTTATTCTTTTATATACAAAATTTAAGAATACAAACCAGATAACCAATAAAAAAGGAATAAAGCGTGTCGTGCTTTCGAATAACAAGCTGAAAGCAATTGAAGTAAAAAACACCAACAAAGCAAGATCTTTATATCTTTGTGTAGTGTTCCGTTTCTTTTCTTTAATAAATTGAACATGTGCACACAAGATCGAAGACCACACAAATAGAAAACAACTCGTTGTCATGCCTGCCAAAAGCTGAAAAAACAATCGACTATCAGCTACAAAAAAAATGTAGACAAAGACCGACAAAAAATAACATCCCTGTAATTAAAATACCGTGTAAAGGTACGCCTTTCTTAGAAAGCGCACAAAACCAATGGGGCAAACTTTTCTCTTTTGCTGTTTGATATAAAATCCTGCTAGTACTGTAGACTGCACTATTTGCTGAGGACAAAGAAGCAACCAAAATCATTAGATTGACAATTGCTGCTCCGCTTTGGCAATGGATCACTTGCAGCATAGTCACTAAAGGACTTTCTTTTAAATCTAAACAATGCCATGGAACAACAAATAAAATCGACAAAATCGTTCCTATATAGAAAAAGAGGATACGCCAAGGCAGACAGTTGATTGCATTTTTCAAATTCTTTTGTGGGTCACTCGTCTCACCAACTGTTAATCCGATCATTTCAATTCCAGCAAAACTGAATAAAACCATAGGAAATGAAGCAATCATTCCAGCAAAGCCAAACGGGACTAATTCATTGAGCTGTCCAAAATTTGCTTTGATTCCAATAGACTGGGTATGAAAATCTGAGACACTCAATCCTATACCCAATAAGATAAAAAGGAAAATCCCCAAGATCTTGATGATTGAGAAAAAAGATTCCAATTCACCAAACCACTTGACTGCAACAAGGTTGACTGCCATTAAGATCATTAGTGCGCTACCTCCGCTTATCAAAGCTGGTACATGTACAAACCAGAAATGGATATACAATCCTATTGCTGTTAATTCCGCAAGTCCAGCTCCAAGCCAGCAAAGCCAATAAGTCCAATTGACAAAAAATGCCCACTTTTTGCCTAAATAATAGTCAACGAAATCACTGATAGAGTTAAATGTACTATTTGCTAAAAATAAATCACCCATGACCCGCATCAAACCATAAATAGCCAAACCGCATATCAAATAAACGAGAATAACAGCTGGCCCTGCTGATGCAATTGCCTTTGCTGAACCTAAAAATAATCCTGTTCCAATTGCGCCACCTAATGCGATTAACTGGATATTTCGATTAGTTAGAGTCCGTTTCATTGCCGGTTTTTCCATCAAGTTCACCTTTTTCTTTTTCAAGCAGCATGGCGACTTCCTGTTCCCAAGAAGGTTTCTTTATTTTTTCAATACAGAGTGGTACTACAAACAAAATGACACTGATGGCTGTGACTGCAATTAGATTGATCCATGTCCCAGCTTTCATCGTCAGTCCGACAGAAAATCCGATTGCCGCAAATAAAACAATAACGACAGTCCAAACTCCAAGATTGCTCTTTTTCTCTTTTTTTCCAATTCTAAATGGTCGATTCAACTTTGCATGTGTATAACGCAATCTCAAAACTGCGATCCCCATGATGACATAGACGATACAGTAGATAACAGTAGTTGAATTTACGAGCATCAAAAATGCTTGATTGACGCCAGGAATCAGCAAATAAAAAAGTGCAAAGATTGAGATAATGACAGACTGAGTCAAAATAACGGATTTGGATACGTCAAATTGATTCGTCTTCCAAAAATTGAATTTTGGTGGATACGCACCTTTTCTAGCACTTTCTGTCACTGTCTTTGCTGGTCCTGAGGCCCAAGCAGATAATTGGACTGCTACACCAATGAAGACAAGTAAACTAAACAGATTCACAATAAGATGTGGCAAACCAAGAATTTGGCAATAAATCGAAATAGATTGCGCGATATTATTCAATTCCATTTGTCCTTTTGGTACGACATTTGCTACAACTAAAGCATTCAAAATATTGACGAAAAATATAAAAATTAACGCGGCAAATACTCCGCGAATATACGTTTTAACTGGATTTTTCAACCGAGTGATATACACAGAGGACATTTCGATACCAGTAAAAATAAACATGATCGGCGCAAAATAAACAAATGAGGATGCAGTCGTAGTATCTGGTATTAATTTGTCCCATGAAAAACTGCCTAATGTTCCGGTTGGTACGATCCCAACTTTGATCCACGCAGCAAACCCTAATAAGAGCATCATCGTCAAAGGCACGTACAATCCTAACCAAACACCGACTTTTCCGCCGATTTTTGCCATATCAAATTTCAAATTCAAAAAAGTGATGATCCAATAAACGACTAAAATGACAACTAATGTAAATTTGCTGTTCAAACCAAGCGGCACATTATCGATAATATTACCAAACAACGGAGCAAGTGCTGAAGCGACCATCACCATCCCAGGAAACATTTGGACCCATAACAGCCATGAGACAACGAACCCCCATTTTTTTCCTAGAGCATTCGATACCCAAAGTTCTGGACCACCTTTTTGGGGAAACATTCCGGCAAATTCACCAGAGATCAATGAGATTGGAAAAGCGTACAATAATACTGCAACCAGCATGTAAAAAATCATCGTCCAGCTCGTTGCTGCTACATCTGGAATATTTCGTACACTTGCTACAAGGGCGCAGGTCATTCCGATAAAGGTCATGGTCGTGATTTGCTTTGATGAACCAGTATCTTTCATCTTTATTCCTTCTTTCAATAGCGACATATGTTTTTGTTTTCTTTTATTTTTGTTCAAGAACAGAAATGACAAGGTTTCATCGATTCAGTACAAAACCCAGTATCACCGAAACATCCATTGAACGATCTTAGTGAACTGGGTTTGATACATGAAACGAACGATCCAACTTATAGAACGTTTTATAAAAAAGAATATCTTGGCGAGGAATATATGAAAAACAGGGGGAAATACAATTGTTTTGATGAAGCAAATAATTGTCTGTTCTCCATATGTCTCTTGTTATTCTTTCACACAAAAATCAGTTCTATTGGATGATTTCGTTTAGTTTCTTTTCCATTGCTTTGGCGATTTCTTTTGTATAAAAATTGAAAATTCGATCATCATTCAAATAAGGAGTCATGATAGCCGCACGTAGCAGAGTGATTTTCTGTTCTTTTTTCCATTCTTCTTTCGTTAGACCCATTCTTTCAACAAAACGAATCGGAGAATCACCGTAATCTTCTTGTGTAAATGTAGTATGAGAAGTAATAAACCGTTCACCATAAACATCGCCATCCATATAAGAAGACCGATCGAACATTTTTTCATTTAATTCATTGATAGCGTTCAAATCTGTACAGCCTTGTTCTTTGAATACCCAATTGACCATATTAAAATCAGGATGATTCAATGGATAGACTTCGATTGTTTTTCCTTTAACAGTAAAAGTCAGATGATCGAGAAATTCTCTGAATCTTTGAGCTGCCTCGATTGAAGCCCCAATCAATTGACCATATCCGGTCACATTCAATGGCAATACACGATGTGCTGTCCAGACTGCGGCGGCGGTTGCTCCAGCTTTTGATCCTTCCAAAATATAAGCTCCTAACATATCTGGAGCCTTTACTGATTTTTCAAACACATATGGCGCGAAATAAGAAATGATATTTCTCATATTTTTATGTTTGATTACGATTCCTCCAGCAGCATAAGGGACATAGCCCATCTTATGAGGATCTATCGTGACAGAATCCGCTTCTGAAATAGCTCTGAACCCTTCATATACCTCTTTGTCAATCGTTACGCAGTGGTGGAAAACATGATGTTCTTCAAAGAATTCAGCTAAGGAAGCATACGGCACAAATTCTCCTGCTTCGTTTAGAAACAGTGAACGCGCATAGCCGCCATATGCGGCATCAACATGTAAATAGAAATAGATCCCTTCATCTTTTAACCTTTCTCTTAATTGGACGATTTTATCTACACTGTCTACTTGACCTTCTTCTGTCGTTCCTACGACAGCAACCACACCTAGAATTGGGATTTTTTGTTCAGCTAATTCACGAATTGTTTTTTCCAAAGCATTAATATCCATTCGATAATCCTCTTGAACTGGGATAGCAACCATCTGATCTAAGCCTACTCCGCAAATATCTAACGCCTTCATCCAAGAATAGTGTTTTGTTTGAGGCACCAGCCATTTCCCTAATCTTTGGATATTTTTTCCGCTACGGGAAGAAGCTGCTTTGACCTCATCCATTTCTTCGTCCGTAAAGCTTTCGGTCATTTCCAAAATTTCTTCAACAGATAAATTCAAAAGTTCCCACTCAGACATTTTTTTCACTTGTTCAGGCAGCACTTCCTTGACAGCTAAAGGAATCGATTTGATGCAGCGGGCGTACCATAATCCTTCAAGATTAGCAATAGAACCATCTGCTGCAATGTGTCCCCATCCGTCTGTCATATTGAATAATGAAGCAAAATCCTGTCCTACTTCTGCTTCCATTTGCGAAGTTGCCATAGAAGATTCCAATGCAACATTATTTGGGTTCCACAGCATCGCATAGTTGTAAGCTAATAAAGCAGGCATCAATGTTTCAGCATTCATTTGTCCCCAGTAACGGCCTGCTGAATGCCATGGGATCGATCCTGCGCGTAATCGCTGACTGACTTCATCCAAGACCTCTATCATATGGTCGCGGGTGGCTAGATAATCTGGAGTGAGCTTATCTCCTTCGCTAATTGCAGGCATATCTGAAGGAATATAATTTTCTCTCCATCCAAGATGTTCATCTACCATCTTGTTCAACAACATTTTATAAACTGGTCCATTTTCAGCTTTGTCGCCTATAAAGACGGCCTTGATATCCATATCTTTCATTTTTCTTCCCTCCATATTTTGTTGGTCAATGTCTCGCAGATACATGTGTTTATCTGTAACACCTCTTCACTATAGCGCCAAAAATGAGAAATTTTTTTTTATAACATCAAATCCACGTAGATTTTTACAACGCGAATTGTAAAATTAAGTTAGAAAAATAAAAAGGCATTTATGGTACACTCAAATTGTATTTCCGACGAAAGAAAACAAAGGAGTGTAACCATAAATGACCTACAAACATCTTACCATAGACGAACTGACAATGATAGAATCATATTATCTTCAACATAATAAGCCGGTTGAAATCGCTAACCGAATGGGACGTGCTATACAAACTATTTATAATGTAGTCAATAAGTTCAAGCAAGGCAAGACTGCTCTTGATTATTGGCACCAGTATAAAGAAAATAAGAAAAAATGTGGTAGAAAAGTCATTCAATTACCTGCTCATGAAGTAGATTACATTAAAGAGAAAGTCACTCTTGGTTGGACGCCTGACGTCATTATCGGGCGAAAAGAAAGGCCTGTTTCATGCGGTATGAGAACACTTTATCGTTTATTTTCTAAAGGAATATTTGATATTGACACACTACCGATGAAAGGTAAAAGAAAACCCAATGGCCATCAGGAAAAACGGGGAAAACAACAGTATCAGCGCTCAATCCATGATCGACCTGATAATTATCCTGATTTCAATTCTGAGTTTGGTCACCTTGAAGGTGATACGATCGTTGGCATTCATCATAAAAGTGCCGTCATTACTTTAGTTGAAAGATTATCTAAAGTCATTATCACGATTAAACCCAACGGCCGTAAGGCATTAGATATTGAAACTGCCCTTAATCAATGGTTTTCTCGCTTCCCTAAAAACTTCTTTAAATCTATTACGTTTGACTGTGGAAAAGAATTTTCTAACTGGAAAGCCATTAGTAACCAACATGATATTGATATATATTTTGCGGACCCTGGAACACCTTCTCAACGCCCATTAAACGAGAATTCTAACGGGATTCTGCGTCGTAATGGACTGCCGAAATCAATGGATTTTAGAGAAGTGAATCAGACATTTATTTCCAGTGTCAGCAATCAACGTAATCATATTCCAAGAAAATCATTGAATTACAGAACACCAATCGAAATATTTTTGAGCTATGTACAAGAAGCATTTTATTCTAGCTTAATTTGACAAATCATACAAACAAAAATAAATAAAGTCGGATTTTTCTGATAATTCAACGCAAAAAAACGAACAATTTTTCAATAAATCAGTCTTCTAAAATAGATAACCTAAAAAAAACGAACAAACAAATAAAATGACTGTCCTTCATTCACTAAACATATTTTTATTTTTTATATTGTTAAAAATGATAAAGTCCGTATAATTGTGTAAAAGTAAAAAGGCCATATAACAGTCCTTTTACGGTACAATGTTTTTAACGACAAAAACATACCCAGGAGGACTTTTACATGACCCAAGTACATTTTACACTGAAAAGCGAAGAGATTCAAAGCATTATTGAATATTCTGTAAAGGATGACGTTTCTAAAAATATTTTAACAACGGTATTTAATCAACTAATGGAAAATCAACGAACAGAATATATTCAAGCAAAAGAATATGAACGAACAGAAAACCGACAAAGTCAACGAAATGGCTATTATGAGCGCAGCTTTACGACACGTGTAGGCACGCTAGAATTAAAAGTACCCAGAACACGTGATGGCCATTTTTCACCCACAGTGTTTGAACGTTATCAACGAAACGAAAAAGCCCTCATGGCTTCAATGTTGGAAATGTATGTATCAGGCGTTTCAACTCGTAAAGTATCAAAAATTGTGGAAGAACTTTGTGGTAAATCCGTCTCTAAGTCCTTCGTTTCTAGCTTAACAGAACAGCTAGAACCTATGGTTAACGAGTGGCAGAATCGTTTATTATCAGAAAAAAATTATCCTTACTTAATGACCGATGTACTCTATATAAAAGTACGAGAAGAAAATCGAGTACTCTCAAAAAGCTGTCATATAGCGATTGGAATAACCAAAGATGGCGACCGTGAAATTATCGGCTTCATGATTCAAAGTGGCGAAAGCGAAGAGACCTGGACAACATTTTTTGAATACCTAAAAGAACGCGGTTTACAAGGTACGGAACTCGTTATTTCTGATGCGCACAAAGGATTAGTCTCTGCCATTAGAAAATCCTTCACCAACGTAAGTTGGCAAAGATGCCAAGTTCACTTCCTAAGAAATATCTTTACCACCATTCCTAAAAAAAATTCAAAATCTTTCAGAGAAGCTGTTAAAGGAATTTTTAAGTTCACAGATATTAACTTAGCGCGTGAGGCTAAAAATCGATTGATTCATGATTATATCGATCAACCAAAATATTCAAAAGCTTGCGCATCATTGGATGATGGATTCGAAGACGCCTTTCAATATACCGTACAAGGAAATTCCCACAATCGACTAAAGAGTACCAATCTAATTGAACGACTGAATCAAGAAGTACGCAGAAGAGAAAAGATTATTCGCATCTTCCCCAATCAAACATCAGCCAATCGCTTAATTGGAGCCGTTCTTATGGACCTACATGATGAATGGATTTATTCTTCAAGAAAATACATCAATTTTGATAAGTAGAAATGGTAAAAACATTGTATAGCATTTTACACAGGAGTCTGGACTTGACTTTAAAAATTCACAATTATTTTTTAATAGAATTATCTGTTTTCCAAATTTTATAACATAAAAAACCTTTTTTAACGGCATTTATATGCTTTTTCAGAAATTAACTGATGATTTCAAAAAGAAAACATGTCATAATATTTCCCATATTGTGCAAAAAAATACAAGGTGGAGGCTCTACTATGATTGAAGAATATATTGAGAAAAATATTTTAAGACAGCTGTTTTTTGAACTGAACCCCAAAAGTTGAACTATTTAATGGACTGTTTCCGATATTCTACTGGAGATAGTCCATTTAACTTTAGTTTTATCCTTTTGTTATTATACCACCTAATATACTCATTTAATTTACTTTGAAATATCTCAATTGATCGGAATTTTTCTCGATAAAAAAACTCTGATTTAAGCACACCAAAAAAATTTTCTATTACAGAATTATCTAAGCAATTTCCTTTTCTAGACATGCTTTGAATAATGTTATTCTCTTTTAATTTTTTTTGATATTGTGGCATCTGATACTGCCATCCTTGATCTGAATGTAGAATCAGTGAACCCTCAGTTCCCTTTTTTTTAATTGCTTGTTGAAGCATTTCTTCAATCAGTTTATATGTTGGACTAGTTGATATACTATAACTAATTATTTCTCCGTTAAATAAATCAAGTATAGGAGATAGATAGATTTTTCTTCCTTTTATCTTGAATTCAGTGACGTCTGTCACCCATTTTTTATTGGGTGTATCTACTGAAAAATTTCGTTTTAACACATTCTTGGCAATTTTTCCTACTGTTCCTTTATAAGATTTATATCGCTTTATTCGGATTTGACAGGTAAGTCCCATTTGGGACATTAATTTTCTAACTGTTTTATGATTGATTGTATATCCTTTCATCTTTAACGCTAAAGTGACTCTACGATAACCATAAGAGTTTCTTGATTCTTTTACAATCGCTGTAATTTCTTGCTTTATCTTGCTATATTTATCTGGCTTATCTAATTTTTTTACCCAGTAATAATAAGTTGACTTCGCTAATTGTGCAATTGAAAGTAATAGATTCAATTTAAATTCTTTTTTGAGCTGAAGGATTGTTTTAACCTTGATTTCTTCTTGCTCAAATCTTGTTCTTGAATCAAGGTTTCTAACTTTTTTAAATATGCGTTCTCTGCTCTTAAACGAATAACTTCTTCTTCAAGAGACTCATCTTTAAGTTTTTTAGGAATGTTTAGCTTGGAATTCATACTAATTTTTCTGCCCCTTTTTTGGCTCTCAAGTGAAGAAGCACCGCCTTCTTCATATTGCTCTATCCATTTACTTAGAGTTCTATTTGAACCGATATTAAATTTTTTAGCAGTTTCTTGGATAGAAAGACCATTTGTTTCCATATATTCTATAACATCAAGTTTAAATTTTGTAGTGTAGCTTTTGCCACCTCCAACCAAGCCTTCCCAACCATGATAGTTATAAATCCTTACCCAATGTCTAACCAGTGTACGATTTATTTGATATTTATGTGCAAGATATTTGTAGCCGCCTTCGTTATTTAAATAGTCTGAAACTACTTTTTTCTTAAAAACAAATGTATATTTCCGCAAAAAAAGCACCCCTTTTAATTAGATTTCTAGTCTAACTTTTGGGGTGCACATCATTTATGTGGGCAATTCTATGTAAATAAAGAAGTCAATCTAGAAAAGCTCTCCAATCTCCTGCATGTTTGCAAAACCACTTTGCTCAATGATATCAATAACATAAAAAAAGAATTTGAAGAACAGATCGCTTATACACATCGGGAAAAGGACCGTTACACTTTATATTTTTCAGAACATATACCTCGATGCAAGATCATGCAGCAATTGTCTCAAAATTCGTTGTTTTTAAAAACTTGTCTGCTTTATTTGGAAGAAGATGAACCTGATTATCTTCAATTAACTGAATGTGAATTCATCTCTGTCAGCAAAGCTTATTCATTAAAAAAACAAGTATTAGCTTATTTTAATGACTGCGGGATCGAAATCGACCGCTACTCCCCTCGATTCACTGAAATGGAAAGACGTCTGCTGCTTCTTAATGTGTCGTATCGTTTAGGCGGTTTTAATTCTTGGGAGCTACCTGAATCGTTTTTTGAACGTGCCGATCGTTTCATTGAATCCGTAACGGAAAATAGTGGCAGATTTTATGATAAAGAAAATAAAGAAATCTTATTGATTGGTTTTGCTATCAGTTTCCTACGCCAGCAAGTGTGTGCTGTGACAATAGATTCAAAATTTATCGAAGAAATCAAAAAACGTCCTATTTACAATTATGTCGAATCAGCATGGGAAAACACTGATTTCCAAACCTATTATAAAAAAGAAGAATTCGCCTTTATTTTGACACTATTCAATCTTTGTAATTATGGTTTCCATTCTTATCAGTTGATTGCGGAAGACTTTCAACAGCTACACCAAGTGTTTATTGACAATACTCCCGAAATAAAAGAACTAGTTGCTACCTTTGAATCTCACTTCAATCAAGAATTATTCGGAAACCAACCATTCGAACGTGCGCTGATTCATCTGATGCGTTCGGCTTGGGATAACTATCAATTATTCATGCCAGAAAAATTTTATCTTCTAAATGAGGAACAGACAAATTTATATAAAGAAGTCCAGACAATTTTTTCCAGCTGGTCCAGCCAGTTACCTTATGATCTACGGTTGAATCCTAATTGCATGCGGGCTTTTGTGATCGAATTGAGCGGAATTCTCCGTCTGACAAAAGAACATCTGACTATCTATATCGTCACAAATTCGGATGTTCATTATCTGATTTATCGGGAAGCCTTGGAAGCTGTAACTACTTTCGATTTTCAAGTTGCACCAACAATTTATTCAAGTATATCTGATATAAAGAAGTATGCGCAGCAGTCCTCAAACCGGGTATTATGTGAACGTACATTATATACACCAGATGCGGTCCAATATGAAAATATTATTCCTATTTCGATCAATACGATCGATCGAGCTATCATTTCAGCTGTGCAAAACAAATAAGGGACTGTGACAAAAATCATGTCACAGCCTCTTATTTGTTGAAGATGCCCATTTCTGTAACAATCTCTTGATACACATCAGGCTCACAACCTCACTTATTTTGGACATCTACGGGTCCGATCTCTTTATTTAAAAAATAAGAAATGATGGTTCGGATAACTACCAACGCCGCTAGTTGGAAAATATCCTGCAAGGTAGGTTTGATAATCGATTCGATGATCCCAGCTGAAACAAGAATTTCCAAACTTAGAAGTATATAGCCTCCCAACATCTTTTTAATAGCATTGTTCTCGCTGACTCGGTCGCTTTGCACTTTTGTATGGACAAATAAATATTTCAAAAAATCCTTGATTGATAGACAAACACCCCAAACCAATAAACAGATAGCAAAGATATCAAGTCCCAGTACAAGTTTTTCAAAATATGGAAGAAGAAACTGCATCAACTCTGTCGTCATCCTACCTCTCCTCTTCTTTGTTTTTCTTTGTCTTCTATTTCCTGATTCAAGAAATAAGAAATGACTGTTCGAATGATAATAATAAGTGCAAGCTTCAAAATATCTGTCCAAGTCGGCTTGATAACTGACTCGATGATATCAGCAACGACTAGTACTTCCAAGCTTAACAAAATATAACTTGCTAGCAGTTTTCTTGTATCTGCATTACGAGTATTACGTTCTGCATAGTTTTTCTTGACATGAGACCAATCAAAAAGTTTGAATAGAACAAGAACGATCCCGACAATTAAGATACCGATAGAACAAATATTTAAAATAGCAATGATCCATTCTAGAAATTCAATTAAATTTGAGCGAAACATATACGCTACCTACTTTCTTTTAATTTGTTCCTATTCTTTTATTGTAAAAGAAAGTTACCTTGTTCGTCTATTTAAAAGTTGTTCTAATGATAACGGTTCGCTTAAATTTTTCTTTTTCACTCTCCCCTTTTTCTCCCTCCATCCATAAATCGTGGAAGTATCCAAAACAACGTAGCAAGTTAAAATAAGGCTTAGTCCGTCATCAGCTTTTCAAAGAAGCACTGTCTCGGTGCTTTTTTTGTACCCAAATTTCTAAAAATAGAACCATACACCTCCTCAAATCTTTTCTTCTTACCTACCCTATTTTTATTTACAGGAAAATCAGACACTTCTTCTTTTTTGTCAAAATTTCCTTTTTCTTCTCGTCCTATCATTTGGCATTCTAATAAAAACGAACTATCCTTGGATATAGAAAGAGAAAACAAGGAGGCGTTTTTCATGAGTAAAAAATTAATCAAAGTCGGCATCGGTTTAGGTTTGCTTGCCCTTGGCGCTGCATATCTAGGAAAAAAGACAGGACTATTCGAAGATGACAGTCATTTATATGATGAATTCGAATCAATCTAGCATCCTATTTAGTTGAATCACTACGGACATACTTGGAAGACATTGGAGGAATCACAATGAGAAAAAGTAAAGCAATAATGATTGGTGCCGGTATTGCCAATATGGCAGCGGCTGTTTATTTGATTCAAGAAGGCAAATGGAAAGGGGATCAGATCACCTTTTATTCATTGGATGATCACGGTTCAAATGATGGTGCACCGACCGACACTGTAGTGGATGAATATTGGAATAAAAACCATCCATTAGAAAACCAAAAAGGCTATATTGCTCGAGGCGGTCGCATGCTTAATTACCGTACCTATGTAGATTTGATGGATCTGTTAAGTCGAATACCTTCTGTTACTGAGCCAGGGATGACTGCTGAAGAAGATACGAGAGATTTTGATGCAAAACACCGAACCTTTGACAAAGCACGTTTGATGGAAGGTGGCAAAGGAATCATTGATGGCGGAAAACTGGGATTCAATAATAAAGACCGTATTCTTCTGACTAAACTGATTGCTATGCCTGATTCAGAAGAAGAAAAACTAGACAATATCACTATCGAAGAATATTTCAAAGATGATCCACACTTTTTTGAAACAAACTTCTGGTTTATGTGGGAAACAACATTTGCTTTCAGAACACGTAGTTCTGCTCAAGAATTGCGTCGCTATATGCATCAAATGATTTATGAATTCACTCAAATCGAACATCTAGTGGGCGTCAATCGAACACGTTACAATCAATACGAAAGTATTATGCTTCCTTTGATCGAGTACTTGAAAGAACAAGGATGCAAAATCATTTTGAACCGCCGTGTCACTGACTGGGAATTCAAAGAAACACCGATGCAAGATGAAATCACTGTGACTGGTTTGAAAATGACCAATACACTGACTCAAGAAGAAGAACACGTTGTGGTCGATGAAGATACAGCAGTTATTTTCACTAATGGGTCCATTACAGATTCAGCTACTTTAGGAGATTACGAAACACCAGCTGTAGAAAATATGGATTATGGTGCAGCTTCTAGTCTCTGGAAAAAAGCCAGTGAACGTTTCTACAACTTGGGAAATCCTGACAAATTCTTTGCTGATCGAGATGCAAGCGAATGGGTCAGCTTTACCCTGACGACGAAAAACCATTTGTTGTTGAATGAAATCACCCGTATCACGACTCAAGAACCAGGAAATGCCTTGAATTCATTTATTTCAACCACACCGATCACGCCGTTAGGCCAAAAAGATGTCAATATGTCTATCGTCGTGCATCATCAACCGCATTTTACGTCTCAGAAACCAAATGAAACAGTTATTTGGGGTTATTTCCTTTATCCAAGACGACGTGGCGAATTTGTGGATAAACAGTATATTAAAATGAATGGAAAAGAAATGCTAGAAGAACTGATTGGACAACTTTCAAAAGTAGATCCTGGACCAGTGAATATTCGTGAAAAAGAAACAGAAATTTTCGACAGCGTAATAAATAATATCCCTGTCTATATGCCTTATGCTTCCGCGTTGTTCAATAATCGTGCCAAAAGCGATCGACCAAAAGTCATTCCTAAACATTCGACCAATCTGGCCTTTACAGGAGAATTTGTCGAGCAGCCTTATCAGATGATCTTTACTGAACAAAGTGCTGTACGTTCTGGAGAAATCGCTGCTTTCCATTTTGCGGGTATCCCTATGTCACGTCTTGTCAAAACACCGCGTTACGACAAAGATATTCCTACTCTAGCTCGTGCCGCAAAAAAAATGTTTGAATAATCAAGAGGTTGTGAAAAAGCTGCCCTGCATCAAGTAATAAGAACAACCAGGCTAAAACAGCTTCTTATGTTTTTGATTTGGTTGGACTTATTACCGCAGATGCAAGCTTTTGAACACCGTTTACCAAGAGGTTGTGAAAAAGCTGCCCTGCATCAAGTAATAAGAGCAGCCAAGCTAAAACAGCTTCTTATGTTTTTGACTTGGTTGGACTTATTACCGCAGATGCAAGCTTTTGAACACCGTTTACCAAGAGGTTATGAAAAAGTCGTTTAGTTTCGAGTATGAAGAAAAATTTTGTGAAAATGGTTCCTCACGTTTTTGCATAAATTTGACTTAATACCGAGAAACTGATCCCTTCTGTCATAACCTCTTTTTATTTATGTCTGTTTCTTTTTGAAAACAACCATTTTTTCAACGTTTACTCTCTTGCCAATCCAACATCATCTAACAGATACAACTATTTCAATGATTACCATTACACTAAAAAATCGGAAACTCACCTCTCCGAACACAAATACATAAGACTATAGAATGTTTCATTTAAGAAAAAAAGCGTTTCATTATCAAAAAGGTAAGATCTCCTTTAAAATGAAATTATCTGTAGTACTAATAATGCAGACAATTTTATGAATCTGAAAGGAGCATCTCCAATGAAAGCAGTCACTTGGCAAGGAAAACAGAAAATGGAAATCAGAAACGTAGATGATCCAAAAATATTAGAACCAACAGATGCAATCATCCGTATCACAGCAACAGCCATTTGCGGCTCCGATCTGCATCTTTACCATCATGGTGAAGCAGTTTTGGAAAAAGGGTATGTTGTAGGACACGAACCAATGGGAATCGTTGAAGAAGTGGGATCTCAAGTTCAAACATTGAAAAAAGGGCAACGTGTGGTTATCCCTTTTAATATTAGTTGTGGTCATTGTCATTTCTGCCTGAATCACATGGAAAGCCAATGTGATGAATCAAATCCAGATCAGTTATATGGCGGGCTTTTCGGATTTGGCAAGTTGAACGGTAATCATTGGGGTGGTCAAGCGGAATATCTAAGAGTTCCTTATGCAGACTCTACTTCATTTGTTGTACCAGATAATGATCTTCCTGATGAAAAAGTTTTATTTCTATCAGATATTTTGCCCACAGCTTATTGGAGCGTTGAAAACGCAGGAGTAAAAAAAGGCGATACAGTTGTGATTCTAGGTTCTGGTCCAGTCGGTCTATTCGCTCAAAAATTCGCTGTTATGGCTGGAGCAGAGCGCGTAATCGCAGTAGATCCAGTACAGCACCGTCTAGATAAAGCGGCTAATTACAATGGGGTTGAAACTTATTTCTTAGAAGACACGGCACAAGCTGGAACAGAATTGTATGAACTGGCTAAAGGTGGCGCAGATGTCATTATCGATTGTGTAGGAATGGACGGATTAGAGCCTGTCAAAGAAAAAGGGGAGCGTCAATAATTTTGTGTAAATAACTCGTCCTTCTGCAAAATAATGGGTTACTCAGTAAACATTGAAGCTAATGTATCCGTCACTTGTTGGAAGCCTTTATGGCTTCTATTTAAGAATTTTTGATTGTATGTATCAAAGATGGATACTAGGAAACGCTCTAGTGATTCTTCATTTTGAAACTGCTCTTTTCTGCGGCTGTATTTCTTGATTTGTTTATTGAAAGATTCGATTAAATTAGTTGAGTAAATGCTTCGGCGGATACCAGGCGGAAACTCATAAAAAGTCAATAAATCTTGATTTTTTATCAGTGACTGCGTCACTTTAGGATAAGTTTTCTGCCACTTCTCAATCATACTCCCTAAAAAGGTATTTGCCTCTTCCTTTGAGCTAGCTTGATAAACAGCCTTAAAATCATCACAGATTTCTTTTCGATCTTTGACACGTACTTTATGAGCAATATTACGGGAAACGTGAACACAGCAATGTTGGTATTTAGCTTTAGGATAAATCTGGTGAATCGTATCTTTCATGCCTTTTAAGCCATCGGTGATAAACAGTAAGACATCATGAACCCCTCTGGAGTAAATGTCCTGTAACAACTCATTCCAAACGTAGGTCGATTCAGTCGGAGCAATCGCATAACTTAGTACTTCTTTAGTGCCGTCTTCTCGTATACCAATGGCAATATAGATTGCTTCTTTGGAGACGGTTTGCCGTTTTAAAGGAATATAAGTAGCATCCATGAAAATAGCGACATACTTATCATTTAGAGTTCTAACTTTAAATGCATTTACTTCTTCAGTCAGCACTTTAGTCATTTTGGACATGGTTTGGGGCGTGTAGTGATACCCATACATTTCCTCAATCAAGTCTGCGATTTCCGACATGGTAATACCTTTTCGGAAGAGGTGAATGACGGTCTCCTCTAAGGTATCATTCGTCCGTCTATAAGCAGGAACAGTCTGTTGCTTGAACTCGCCGTTGCGGTCGCGCGGAATCTGGAGATGAAGTTCCCCGTACTCGGTCTTGACCGTACGGTCATAGGAGCCGTTACGAGAATTACCCGTGTTAAAACCAATGCGATCGTACTTTTCGTAATCGAGGAAAGCCGTTAACTCCGTTTTGAGAAGCGTATTGACAGCTTTTTCCAAATGGACACGGAATAATTCATTCAAATCGCCTTTGTTCGCTAGAGTCTTTAGAATTTCTGTAGTAAAATCGTTCATATGGAAGTCCTCTTTTCTGTGAATGTGTTGTGGTAACTCTATTCTACAGAAGGGACTTCCTTTTTTCTATTTACACAAAATATTTTACACTCTCAGAAAAAGCGAAAAATTTAGTAAGCTTACAAAACGGCACAATCTCTCCATTACAGATGGCATCGCAAGCTGTCAAAAAATTTGGAACAGTCCAAGTAACTGGTGTTTATATGACTCCAGCTTCTTCTTACCCGCTGCAAGAATTTTTTATGCGGGATATCGCTGTCAAGCATGGACAGGCACCAATTATCCATCTAATGCCAAAAATTTACGAAATGATTGCAGAAGGACTATTCGATCCTACACAAATCATTACTCATTCGCTGCCACTATCAGAAGCAGCACAAGCATATGAGATCTTTGACAAAAAAGAAGATAAAAATATAAAAGTTGTTTTGAAACCTTGAATTCAGTAAAAAATACAGGTGATTTTCTTTATGCCCAAAATCAAACGAAATACCCATGAGATCGAAATAGGAAAAGAAGAAGATATCGAAATACGAGGACGTCGCTTCCGCTTCTATTTCCAAAATCGTTACACATTGATCTCACTGGCTGTCGATTTATTAACCGGGATTTTCTATATTTTTGGAAGCCTTGCTTCCTTAACTAAAATCCCCGATCGATATGGCACCTATTTTTATTTGGCTGGTGCTATTTTCTTGACGATTCGTCCTATTCTCAGAATCGTAAGGAACATTTTTATTTACGACGAAAAAAAAGCAATGAAGAGAACAAGCAAAAAAAAAGAGGCATGAGATTTGAAAAAATCTCATGCCTCTTTTTTCACCCTATCGTATCACTTTGATACAGACGAGCGGTCGTCCCACTTTCTTCCTTGACCATTGTCAAAAATGTCCACTCGTATCGTTCATAAAACGTGGTATGATCTGTAATTAAGTAAAGTTTTTCGTACCCAAGTTGATGCATTTCTTTTCTGATTTCCGCTAATATCCGCTTGGCTATCCCCTGCTTACGCTTTTCCGGTTCAACAAACAGGGCACAAAGATTTGGTGTCAAATCAGGGCGGTTATGGAAGTCGTTTTCAATAACGCCCGCTCCTCCGACGATGGTTTCTTTTTCATCTAAGACCACATACCATTGAGGAATACTTTCCTTATTAGCGATTCCAGTACGAATACTTTCCTCATACACAACAGCAGGAACTCCCCATTTTGATGAAAACCACTTCGCACTTTGTTTTACTAATTCTGGGTGTTCTCTTAATTTGATCCAGTTATATGTAACCAATGTTTAAACCTCCGACTAAAATAAAACGTTTACAAAAATTATACAAGTCTTTATGAAAATTAGCAATGACAACAATAGTGATGTAAAAAAAACGGAAAACAATCACTTGTTCTCCGTTTTTTGATTAATCAAGCATCTAAAGCTTCTTTTCTTCTTTCTTGGATCGTAGCTACCTTGACGAACGGTAGATAGATCAAAATAGAAAGAACCAAATTGACAGCGGCTAGTACACCACCTGCAATACTTTTTGTTGCCAATACACCGCCAATAATTGGTGGAGTTACCCATGGAGGCATAACGGTAGCTGCTGGCACTAAACCTGTAGAAGTCGCAAAGTAAGCAACACTAACTAAGACCATTGGTGTCAAAATAAATGGAATGAACATGATCGGGTTCAACACGATAGGTAACCCAAACATCGTTGGTTCATTAATATTGAAGACACCTGGCGCAATCGACAAGTTTGTTACAACCATATATGGTTTGTTTTTACGTCCTACTAAATAAATAGCTAACAGTAAACCTAAAGTTGCACCTGTTCCTCCTAAGTTGACAAAGCTGTCAAAGAAAGGTTTGTTCACGATAAACGGTGCGCTATGTCCAGCTGCGATTGCATTAACGTTTGCTTCAATGGCTGGCGCATTGATTGTTTGCATCAAAGGATCGACCATATTCGCTCCGTGTAAACCAAAGAACCATAAGAATGGTGTGATAAATGCAAGCAGTAAGGCAGATGGATAAGAGTTTGCAAGTCCCATAAATGGTTCTTGGACCACTGTATAGAAAGAACCTACGATATCATCAACACCGAATGCAGCAAAAATTGCAGCAACTAAAGCAAACGCAGAGATAGTGATCATTGCTGGTAGTAATGAAGCAAATGCTTTTGCAACTGCCGGTGGCACACCATCAGGCATTTTGATGATCAATTTTTCATTTCCGCTTAAACGTACAAAGATTTCTGTTGAAATAATCCCAACAATAATAGCAATAAATAAACCGTTTGAGCTCATACCTAATGCTCCGCCTAAAGCGAAGAAAGAGCCTAAAGAAATCACACCTGCGGAAACACCGTCTTTTCGGTAGCCGTTAGCTAAATGATAAGCAAGAAAGCAATCAAGACAGAAAGAATGGCAAATGTACCGTTCCAAGCAGCAGCCCCGAATCCTTTCCATGATTCACCACCAAAAATTGAGTTCATCAATTCTTGGAACCCGGGAATCGGTAAGTTATTGATCATTACTGCTAATGCTCCTAAGATCATTAACGGCATACTCACCATAAATGAGTCCCGAATCGCAACTAAATGCCGTTGTGCACCAATTTTTGATGCTACAGGTATAAAATGTTTCTCCATAAATGCAACAAATTTATCCATAAATCTTCCCTCTTTTCTTTACTGTAGATTACGCGTTCAATCGACGATACAGATCAATGATCTCTTTTGCTAAATCTGTAAAAGCTATGGATGTCATCAGATGATCTTGACTGTGGACTGTCAAAAGCGTGACTTCAACGTGATTTCCTTGTGCTTCTTGTGTCAGCATCTCTGTTTGAGAGTGATGTGCTTGGACTAAAGATTCCTCTGCATCTTTGATTTTTTCATCTGCTAAAGTGAAATCACCTTTTTTCGCAGCAGCAATCGCTTCCATTGCATCGCTTTTTGCATTTCCGCCAAACATGATCAGACCCATGATGGCTTCTAGATTTTTTTGATCTTCCATTTATTGTATCCTCCGATAATTTTTATTATTTGTTTATTAGTTTTTCTGCTTGGTCGAGTACTTTTTCACCATTCATCATGCCATAGTCAGCCATATTGATTATATCTAAAGGAATGCCTTTAGGTGCTAGCTTTTCAGCAAATTGATTTTGCATAAAGCGTACTTGCGGTCCTAAAAGTAAAACGTCTACATTTTTAGATTCTAGTTGATTATCCGCATCTGAAGCAGATACAGCAAAGATGTCTGCTTCCATTCCTTTTGCTTCTGCTGCCTTTTGCATTTTTGTGACTAGGAGACTTGTACTCATTCCAGCTGAACATACAAGCATGATTGTTTTCTTTTCCATTTTAAACACGTTCCTTTCTATACTTACACTTGTATATAAGCAAGTAGCGTGCCAACTTTGAAAGCGCTTTAAAAAGTTGATATCATCACATTTAAGGTCTATACCAAGTTGCATACACACTAAAAAAGAAAGTGCACACTAAACACACAAATTAATTTTTATTACCTTTTTTCTTTTAACGTGCACAAAAAAAGTTGTGACACAAAACTTGTCACAACTTTTTTTCGAATAAACGGTATTCAAAAGCTTGCATCTGCGGTAATAAGTCCAACCAAGTTAAAAACATAAGATGTTGTTTTTACTTTGCTATTCTTATTACTTGATGCAGGACAGCTTTTTCACAACCTCTTTTATTTCAAATAACCAGTAAATACAATGAACATCTACAAAAAACTTCTATTTATTTATAGATTTCGTCAGGCAAATCCAATTCTCTCTTATCAATCAAAGTCTGATACCACGAAGCAGATTTTTTCAATGTTCTGCTTCGTTCATCGTTCAATTCGATTCGAACTAATCCATATCGATTCTTAAATGCATTCATTGGTGACACACAGTCAGTGAATGCCCATAACATATAGCCTTCGCAATTTGCGCCTTCTTCTGTTGCTTTGATCAAATAACGCAAATGCTGTCCGATAAATTCGATACGGTAATCATCTTGCACGATTCCTTTCTCATCCATATACCGTTCTTCATGTTCTCTTCCCATACCGTTTTCTGTTATCAGCCAAGGGATATTATGATAATTTTCTTTTAGATACATGGCTATATCATACATGATTTTCGGATAGATTTCCCATCCCCTGGAATTATTCATTTTCTTCCCAGGTAAATCAAAGACTTCATAATATCGTTCTGGATGGAAAGGTGTCTCTTCATTCCATTGATAACGAGGAGCGCGAACGCGTTTAGGATAATATTGATTGATTCCAAGGAAATCTACTGTATGATGCTGAATCGTTTCTAAATCCTCTGTTGCAGGATCGAAATAAATCGATTGTTTTTGACACAACTCCAGGAACTCTTCTGTGTAGTACCCTTTTACCATCGGATCAAAAAATACTCGATTATAAAACAAATCATACATATAAGCAGCTTTTTGGTCTTCTGGAGAATTAGATCGAGCATAGACCATTTCAGGATTTAAAATACAGCCAATCCTTCCACCATAATTTCCGCTGCGGTAAATCTCTACTGCTTTAGCCGTTGCTAAAACTTTATGATAATTCCACATCATCCACTTTTTTGTGTTTTGTTCATGCGGCCAGCGAACAGCATCCAAATAGCAACGCGTTTGGGGAACGATTGGTTCGTTGAATGTAAACCAGTTTTTTACCCTATCACCGTAACGATCAATGGATTTGAGTCAATATCTTGGACACATTTTAGTAGAGACGGTTAAGCCATTTTTTCTTTTGCTAATTCTTCAAATTCCTGTGGGGTTAGATAGTGAATCGAGCTATGGATTCGATTTCGGTTATAAAATCCTTCAATGTAGCTAAATAGCGCTCGATTTGCTTCTTCAAAATCTGAGTAGCTAGTCGTGTAGACTTCTTCTTTTTTCAATGAGGCATGGAAAGATTCGATTCCAGCATTATCATAAGGTGTTCCTTTTCTACTATAAGAATGCCTTATTTTGTTGGTTTTAAGCCATTGTTCCACTTCTCTTGCTGTGTATTGGCTGCCCAAGTCAGTGTGTAGAATCATTCCTTCTGGAATGTGATAATGTATTTTTGCTTTATTCAATGTTTGAATGACACAATCCACAGTCATTCGTTTTGAAAATGTATAACTAATAATTTTTTTCGTGTGTAAATCCATGATTGAAGATAAGTAACACCAACCATTTTTCTTAGTAGGAATGTACGTAATGTCAGCTGCCCATTTCTCACAGATCGTTTCAGTAGAAAAGTCCTGATTTAAGAGATTCTCTTTTAAAATGATCGGTTTATTAGACCTTTGAGGTCTATATTTTTTAACTACAATCGACCTTAAATTTAATTGTTTCATTAGCTTTTGGACATGTTTAAGAGATACTGAAATCCCTTCTTTTAATAAAACTTGATGGATCTTTGTGGCACCATAGCGTTGTTTATTCGTAAAAAAAATTGTTGAAATCTTCTTTTTCAACTTATTATTTCTGATTTCTGTAGCTGTCAACGGTTTATTCTTATAAAAATAATAGACACTTCTAGGGATTTCTAATAACCGACACAACAAAGAAACAGTGTAATCCTTACACCATTTTTCAATAAATTGAACAAGCGAATTTAGGTTTTCCGAGAGAATATGGCTGCGGCTTTTTTTAAGATTTCAAGTTCCTCATTTAAACGAGCATTTTCTTTTCTCAGTTCAGCTACTTCTTTTCCAGTCAGTCCTGTGGACTGATCAGGTAAATATAAATTCTTCCATTTGTAAATCGTTGCTTCAGATAAGCCATATTCTTTCGCTAACCCTCGAACAGAACGTCCAGTTTGATTCAGTTCAATAATCATTTGTTTAAAATTTTCTTCATATCGGGTCATAAAAATTCATCCTCTCGTAGATAAGTTTAATTTATTCTTGTCTCTACGAAAAGCTGTCTAAGATTTGATACTAACACCAAACTTCATAAAGTAAATCTTTTATACATTTCCACTTCTAGATGGTCATTCATGTTAGAAGAATCAAACTATTTTTTTACTGTCGTAATAATATTAAAACACTAGAACAAATCAATTAAATTCCATAAAATATAAATAATAGACCTAGCATCATCTGGTATAAAATGGATGCTAGGTCCGTTATATTTACTCAAAATTGATTCTACGAATAGATCTTCTTATCATTTCTATTTTAGTAGTCATGCGTTGTTGTTCTTCTAAAGGTGGTAATGGTATAAGTAGTTTAGATAAATTTGTACCATTTACATTTGGTTGCCCAGTTCCGTAAGAAATTTTTTCTAATAACTTCCAATATAATGGCGAGTCTAAGAAGCAGTCTACATATTCTGATAATAATTTCTCAACTAACCTAATTCGAATCAAGTAAGAAGCAAAAACAGATTCCTCACTTATTTCCTTAACCAAGAAACTTTTTCCCATAGTTCCTCCTGTCCTTGCTATCAAAATGTCATTTTCTTCTAATCTTAAATCAATTAGTTTAGAATTACTAATATCACAGTAAGGCACACTGGACCAATTTACACGTCCCTCTTGTATATCTGTGATTCTCAAAAACTTAACATTGCCTTGTTTTTTCGCCGAATCTGTATAGCCATATTGAATCTTAGTAGAAATACTTCCTAAATAAACCCATAGTCGAACATCGCTAGATGATTTTTCTTGTCGTTCTTTATGAACAACAGTGATCATCTTGAGTTGTCCGACTATTTTTTAGTTGCAGCAATCTTTTTGGGACGCTTATTTGCATGAAGCAACGTTGCTAAGTCTAGTAATAAAACATTGGCTAACACAGGATTGGCTTTCTCGCGATACGCTGCGGCGCCACTTTCAAACAATACTGCTAGACGATCTTCTACAACAACGATTTGTTCCAAATACGGTGGAAATTTGATTCGTTTTAGGATCCGGCTAGGAGAGTCCCGCTCGGACACTAAGAGTTCCGAGGTATAAGGACCATAAGAACGACTGGCTAAGAGATAATGGCCATAAAAAGCCACACCTTGAATCTTATCAGATGTTTTTCTGCTCATTGTCACGGTTGGTTGGATTTTGTCTTTGCGGCGAATTGCTGTTTTCATTTCAGCTATCGTCGGCAATAGATAGAAAGTCAACTGTCCTTCACCTTTTAGTGTGAAGTTGCCAGATACCAGTTGATCATTGTTTTGAGTCAAATACGATGCTTGTGGAATCTCTGAGAGATCAGTTGTCAGCCAATAAGCGATTGGCTGTCCCGTCTCTTCAGATGTATCTGCTAAGATATCGATCAAACGTAAAGCGGCTACTCGTCCAGTAGCAGATCCTGTGATTGTCAACCATAAAAGTTCCCGTTTTGTATCATATACTAAGCCCCCTACATGTGGCCGTTTAGGTAAAATCAGCAGTTTGATCGGCTGTCCTGTTTCTCTATCCAGTACATGAATAATAGAATGATGCTGATGGTCATAGCAGTAGGCAGAAATAAACACAAAATCTTGAGAAAAAGCCAACCCTTGCGGCGTCATCCATTGACAAACCTCATTTTCGCCGGTTTCCGGCACCACCATTCTTGTTTCTGTTAATCCAGGAATGTTATATTGTTTTGCTTCAGCCTTTTCCCAAGCTGCTTGAACAATAGGATACCGTTTTAACTTTTTTTCAATATCCTGATGTATCCGTTGCTGCTTCCAATGCTTAAACTTTAGGACATAGTAAACAAGGAGGCCAATGACCAGCAACACTAAAATCATTATTGCTACCCGCTGTGTCATTTTTTTGCCTCCTTGTTCTATTCGATCAATCGTACATATACCGCTATTAATTACCGTAACTACATGTTTCTTTTACTAGCGTTTCTTTATAGGATCTTTCATAATCTCATTTATAGTAACATTAAGAATCCCTTATTCTACTATAGTCACTTCCACATCAATATTGCCTCTTGTTGCTTTAGAGTATGGGCAAAATGCGTGGGCTTCTTCTGCGATTTTCTCTGCTTGGTCCTTCTCAAGTCCTGGCAAAGAAACTTCTAAAACAACCCCGATTTGGTAGCCCCCATCTTCTAATTGAAATAAAGATACCCGTGCTTTGACTTCAGAATCAGACTCAAGATTATTTTCTTCCAGCATGTGTTGAACCGCGCCGTTGAAGCAAGATGCGTATCCAGCCGCAAAAAGTTGTTCCGGATTTGTCCCTTCACTATGGATTCCTGGGCGGTCGATCTTCATGTGCATACTTCCGTTTGGTGCCTCAACCTCGCCATCACGGCCTCCACGATTGATCATTGCTGTTTCGTACATTTTTTTCATTGAGATCATCCTTTCTTTCGTCGTTCTATATTAAGTGTAACGAGTATTTTTTAATCTGACAAAGGTAATGCTTGCATTCGGCGACATCAGTTAGACAACATCGATGATCAGTGATAGAAGCAGTTTATCTATACAAAAAAAGAAGCAGCGAAAAGCTGCTCCTTAAGATAATAGGTAAAATTGCTGATATATTTGACGATTAACCTCTTGAACGTCCCAAGAAAAATGATACTACAGCAACAACGATGATCGCACCAATGATAGAAGGAATCAAAGCCATTCCTGCTAATTGAGGACCCCAGCTACCTAACAATGCTTGTCCAATTGCTGAACCAACTAAACCTGCAACGATGTTAGCGATCCATCCCATTGATCCACCTTTATTTGTAATTGCTCCGGCAATCAAACCGATAATAGCTCCTACGATTAATACCCATAACCAATGCATAATTTTCTCTTTCTTTCTGTGAAATATTTATTACACATATTATGTTACGCTTCTTCTTAAAAATACACAAAAATTTTGCTCTTAAAAAAACAAAAAAATTTAAAACGTTGTTATATTAAGGATAAGTCAACTTTTTTGGAATCGTTAACACTCACTGCAAGAGGTCAAAAAAACTGCCGCAGCTCTTTGAAAGCGTTTCGATCAGCAAAAAGTTATTTTCTGATAAAGGGTACCTAGACTATGTACGATTTTCTTTCATTGTCTGCTTTCAACCGTCATCTTCCCTATGAATAAAAGCAATCAAAGAAACCTGATTGTCGTACACACCTCATTCACTACATCCTTCTGATGAAACATCAAAACAATTGGCATTCCTTTGATTCTGCCTTTTGTATTTGAAACCTGCTTCCCCTCACTATGTAAAAGGATTATGAGAAAAAGCAACGATAGAAGTGAGCGTATGCAATAGCGAGTAAAGTAAAATATAAATTGTTCGGATTGTACCCCGGCCTTTCTTCTTAATATTTTTCATTTCTCGCTTCTCCCCTCTGCTTATTGGACAGTCTTCGCGATTGTGAAGTCACGAAAAAAAGCAACTTTGCCCAGCGTTCAATGCTAGACAAAGTTGCTTTTTTATTTTGTTTTTGAAAAGTCTTTCTTTGAAAGATAGACAGCAGTAAGGATGCCTACTAAGACAGCTAACCCAAAAACTAGAATCGTTCCTATCGTGTTATCCTTCCCAGGCAGTCCGCCAGTGTTGATCCTCCAAAGTCCAGCAATCAATGATGGCACTGCAACCACTAATGCTGCTGAATCTAAATATTTCATCAAATGGTTCAAATTATTGTCCATCATATCCGAGAATAGACCACCGATGGTTTCCAATAAATCGCGATAGATCGTGACAAGCTTGTTGGCAAATTTCTGTCGCAGTTTAATGTCGTAAACTAACGATTCATTATCTAATTTGTCTAAAAACTCTTTTCGTTCCATCAAGTGATTCACTGTAAGATTCTGATCTTTCAACGTGTGATCCAAATAAACCATATCTCGTTCTGTGTCTGCCAGATTAAATAGTTCATTATTTTCGGTTGTTTTACGGGCAGCCGCATCCAATTGGTCGATTTGCTTTTTAATCTCTTTCAACCCATTGATATAGTGGGTATAGATCATTAATGTGGCAAAAGCAATGATATCCTCAAAATGTCGAAGCTCACTTCCATGTTTCTCGATCAATCGCTCAACGAGATTCGATTCTCTAGAGACATAGGTGATCATCAATCCTTTGGAAAGAATAAATGTGACAGGTTCAAGGCGTTTTTCAATGCGTTCTTGATGATTTGAAGAAAGATCGATCAATGTATAAAGAAACGGATTGTTTAATTTAGTGTCTCGTAAATGTTCTAATCGAGAAACTTCCTCTGGTTCATCGGAGCCAATAAAAATATCTTCCGGTAAATCAAAAAGTGTCAGCAGCTCTTTTTTTTCTTCTTCATTTCCATGTTTGACTACCAACCAATTATAGTCTTCTTCGGATGATTCTCTGATTTGGTTCTTTTCGATTTTATAGTACGAATACATTTTGCCTCTCTCCTTTAACTCCTTCACTTCTCTTCAACTATCTAATGGCGACTGCTTTTTGTCAAGAAAAAGCGCTATTTCAACGGTTTTTATTAATACGGAAATAAAGCAAGCGTTTGATCAGACCATTCTAAATAAACGTGAGAGAATATTTTTGGGCCCAATAAAAATCATTTTAGAGGAGGACAACTATGTTTCTACATCAGAAAGAACTACAGTTCGAAGCAAAACCAGACAAACCAAATCCATTAATTGCGAAGTATCTTCAAGAATTGATCGGTGGCCAGTATGGCGAAATGAGTGTAGCAATGCAGTATCTCTTCCAAGGTTGGAGCTGCCGTGGAGAAGAAAAGTACAAAGATATGTTGATGGACATTGCGACAGAAGAAATTGGACACGTTGAAATGCTTGCTACAATGGTTGCTCGTTTATTAGAAGGTGCACCGGTAGAAGATCAAGAAGCCGCAATGAAAAAAGACCCAGCAATTGGCGCAATTATCTCTGGAATGAATCCACAACATGCGATCGTTGCTGGCTTAGGACCACGTCCAGCTGACAGTGTCGGTAATCCATGGAGTGGCGCTTATATCATTGCCAGCGGTAATTTACTGGCAGACTTCCGTGCCAATTTAAATGCAGAATCACAAGGACGATTACAAGTCGCTCGAATCTATGAAATGATTGATGACCGTGGAGTTAAAGACCTCTTATCCGTGCTATTAGCTCGGGACAGCTATCACCAAAACCTTTGGGCACAAGCTGTCAAAGAACTTGAAGAAAAAGAGGGTACAATCTTAGTACCGAGCACTTTCCCTCGTAATGAAGAACGGTTAGACATCGCCTATGACTTTTACAATTTCTCTGAAGGAGATCAAAGTAAAGAAGGCTCTTGGGGAAAAGGAAAAGCACTTGATGGTGAAGGTGAATACCAATGGCTTTCTACACCTAAAGTTGAAGGCAAAGCGCCAAAACTAGATCCTGTCACACCAAAAATGTATGGCACGCCACCTGAAAAATAAATTGATCGAAACGAATAAAAAGAGCAATGATTCCATTCACAAGAAATCATTGCTCTTTTCTTGTCTTATTGAGCAAGTTGGTTACCTTAAAGCTAAAAAAGCGTTAGAGTAGAATGTATAAGAAAAAGGAGGAATCATTATATGAAAGCACCTTTACTTACACTAAATGACGGCAATATGCGCCCAGCCGTGGGCATCGGTACCTATCAAATTCGCGGTGGCGAAGGCTTAAGCCAGTTGCAAGCAGCGATTGCAGATGGCTATCGTTTGATTGATTCGTCAACGAACTATGACAATGAAGGAATCGTCGGTAAAGCGATTCGCCGATCCGGTGTCCCTCGTTCTGAGTTTTATATCACCTCAAAATTACCAGGAAAATATCATGGATATGATGATGCACTGACCAGTATTCAAGAATCGCTGGCGCGCATGGGATTAGATTACTTTGACGCCTTTTTGATCCACTGGCCACTGCCTAAACGCGGCAAGTACATTGAAGCGTGGCAGGCGTTAGTGACTGCGCAAAAATTAGGTTTGATTCGTTCTATTGGTGTATCTAACTTTGAACCTGAACATTTAGATGCCATTATTGAGGCAACTGGTGTCACACCAGCCATCAATCAAATCGAGATCCATCCTTACTGGGTCCAAGAACAAATGGTAGCAGAAAACAGAAAACGTGGGATCATTACTGAAGCATGGAGTCCATTAGGTCGCGGCAGCGCGGCGCTCAAAGAATCCATCATCACTGATCTAGCAAATAAATATCAAAAATCTGCGGGTCAAGTCATCTTACGCTGGCACGTCGATCGCGGGATTCTACCACTACCAAAATCCCGAAACCTGAGCCATCAGCGAGAAAACTTAGCTATTTTTGACTTTGAATTGACTGAAGAAGAAATCAATGCAATCAATCGCTTGAACAAAGAAGATGGACGTATTGAAGGTCAAGATCCGAATGAATATGAAGAATTTGAGTAAAGTGAGACAGCATAAAGCTCCTGAGGGATTTCATAGGCTCACATCAATTATAGGAATTGGAATGGTCACAAAAAAAGAACTGCGAGATGACTTGCCCCAATTGAATTCCTTAGATCTACTAGCAGCAAGGCTCTACTGAAGTCTTGCTGCTATTTTATGAGAAGTAAAAACTTCTGACACGATCAGTTTTCATTTGGATTATGCTTTTCTCACAGTTCTTTTTCTGAGTTAAAACTTCTGTACAATCAGCGTTACAACTGATAATGAATGGCTTCTTTGTATTGTTCAAACAATGATTGGTTCAATTCATCGCCGCCATCCATATTTGCGGAATAAAAGATGGGCGGATAATCGATTCCTGCTTGTTTCAATTGTTGGCAAACTTCGACGATAATGGTATTAAGGATCGTAGCGCCAATCACCGTTGAAGTAGGCCCCACTTTTTGATCCATCCCCTTAATCTGACAACCTGCATCACCAATTTCTCCATGATTATCGATTACAAGATCAGCGACTTCAAACAGACGAAGGCCCGAAGAATGGCGGCTAGTGACTGATTGCGAATACGTTTTGTTTGTTAAAGCGATAATTTTGACGCCTTTTTCTTTTGCCGCTAGTGCTAAATCGATTATGACAGGATTACGACCTGAAACTGAGTGTAAAATCAGCACGTCTCCTTCTTTGAACGGCTGGATTTCCGCTAATGCGGTGCCGTAGCCTTCTAGTCGTTCCATTTTGCTAGTAAAAGTGATGGGACTGCGATCCAACATCAGTTCTCGTCCAAAGATCGCATTGATCGTCATCATCCCTCCCGCGCGATAGTACATTTCTTCTGCCAAGATCCCCGCATGACTAGCCCCAAAAATATAAATCGAATGCTTTTCTAGATTTGCTGTAGTCAAGAGACGAATTGCCTCATCGATTGCATGCTGTTCCTTTTTTTCAACGGTTTCTAGTAATGCATGAATTTTATCAACATATTGATACATATTAAATTCCCCCAAATAGACTGCCGAGACCACGACCAATGATTCCCCAAAGTGATATGTCATTGCCACCAAAGATCAGAATCCAGTTTTGAATCGTTGTGCTGAATAGAACGGCAGATACACCAACTAACAAGACCATCACAAATGATGCGGCAATGGTACCAATGACTGCGCCACGCAAGCCGCCTTGTCCTTCTCCAATAACTGCTGCGCCGCCACATTCAAAGAAACTGGTGATAACTAATGGTACGATCAAGATTCCAAAAACATTCGTCGTATTGACAATGATCACAAGGATCGTTGAGGTGATCATAGCTACGATAAAACCAATAATCACGGCATTCGGACGATAATTGAATAGGATCGGTACATCAAAAGCTGGTTTGGCTCCAGGGACGACTTTTTCAGCAATCCCTTGGAAAGCTGGAATAATTTGGTTGATCAATAGGCGGACCCCATAAAGCATGATCAAGAGTCCTGCGCCAAAGTTCAAGCCTGCTTGAACAGCAAACATGACCAGATTCCCACCTTCTGGGACAAGAACTGGTGCGATAATTCCTACAACAATATTCATCAAAAACATCACCAAGGCACCTGTAATGGAAATCTCACGGAAAAAGGACAGGTTTTCTGGCACTTTTAAATCTTCTGTCGATTTTTCTTTGTTTCCTACTCGTTTTGCCACGAAGCCGGACACCATCGATAAGATCCCTGTAGGATGTCCAATCAAGAACGAATCATCGCCAGTGGCATCCCAAACATATTTCCGCATGATCCAAGGCATAAATGACCAATAACAAGCAGATAAAACAGCTCCTAAAATCAATAATGGAATCCCCGACATTCCACCTTCAACCCCACCAGCAACGATCACAAATGGGAACCACCATAACATATGACCCGTCAAGAAAATCGTCTTAACTGGTGTAAAACGAGCAATCAATAAGTGCAAGATCAATCCAAAAAACATAGCTAACCCAACAGTTCCCCCGTATTCTGCTGTGAAGGTCACATCAGAAAGACCATCGGCTACTTGAACCCCCAACTGTGTCTGAACCGCTGTGTTGATTGGTGCGATCGTTCCCGTCAGCATATTGACCCCTGCGGTCAATGCTACCATCCCAAAGGCTGCTGTCAACGAGCCTTTCACCACTTCGGCAAAAGGTTTTCGTTGCACGATCAACCCGATCATTGCAATCAGTCCGAGCAATACTGGCGGATTCTTTAAAATATGATCTGTGACAAAACTCATGATTATCCCTCTCTTTCAGCTAAAAACTTTTCCATTTGCATTTTGACTTCAGCGACATCCATATATTTTTTGATGGGATAGACAGGTGCTTTGACGGAAGCTTGCAAATCATTCAATAATTCGTGGCTTGTAAAATAAACATCTGCAGGAGTTGCTTTTGCAGTAGACAAATCCGTATTCTCAGCAGTCGCCTTCAGCCCCAGCTCCTTAATCACCTTATCGATCGTCATCTTTAACACCATTGAACTTCCAACACCAAATCCACACACAGCTAAAATTTTCATCTTCTTTTCCTCCTATTGGAATAATTGGCAAATCTGTTCTTTGTCACCATTCAAAATAAGTTGATACTTTTCCTGATCCATAAACACTTCCATGATTTCCTGCAAACTTTCCAAATGACTTTGATTGTCTTTTGCAGCTAAAACAAGGAAAATACGGACCGACTTGCCAGCTAAATCGATTTCGTTTTTAGTCACTAGCAAACTCATCCCTTGATGAAAGACACCTTCCCCCGGACGAGCATGCATCAATGCAAAGTAATCAGCCAATACCATATACGGGCCATTCTCCTCAACGCTATGGATCATATTAGCGACATATTGTTGATCGATGGCTTTTTCATTTAATAGCGGCTGACTCGCCAATTGAACTGCTTCTTGCCAAGTGAGGATTTGATTCGTGGTCTCGATATGATCCTCAGGCAGTAATTTTTTTAAATTGATCATGATTTTACCTCCAACATTTTTGAAATGAACCATTCTTTGTCTTCGATCCCTTGCATGATCAACTTCATGACAGGTTCTACTTCTTGGGCCTCATCTTCTCGTATCATTAGTAACACGATGATATCGACTTTTTGGTTGCCCCAATCAACAGGACGATCCAAAATCAATACAGAAAAGGTCGTTTTTGAAACAAACTCAGGATTGCCATGAGGTATGGCAAAACCGTTATCTAAATAGGTCGACTGCAATGCTTCTCGTTCTAAGACGGAACGCTGAAAGTCCGTACGCTGATTTTCCGACGAAAAGTCATTTTGACTGATCAGAAAATCCAGTGCTTGTTCTTTGGTCTCAAATCGTTCAAAATAAATCTTCGGTGCAATCAACATCCGTGTATCTTGCAGGATTTTCACCTTATCCGCAATCGGTTCATTATCAATAATCAAATCGATATAGTGATTCATGATCCGCTTCATGTCTCGATTGGTCACCATCGGCGAGATGCGGACGACTGGTTTGGAAACATCAGGTAAATCGATCGTGGAAATAATGAAATCGATGGCAGAAATATCCATCTCTTTGAGCTTAGCGACAGAAGCGGTTTCAATACTATCGACATTAGGCAATATTCGACGAATCTTGGCAGAAATAAATGAACTGGTGCCAACACCGTTCGGACAAACAAAGACGATTTTATTCAATTGCCGCATCCGTTCTACTGCAGCTTGAAAGTGAATCGAAACAAACCCGATTTCATCCTCAGATATTCCAATATGGTAGGCCTTTAGAAAGTCGTCCAAAGAGAACCAAACGACCCCATACAACGCCGGATAATGCTGTTTGATCTCATCTAGCAATGGATTGACTACAGTAGTTTGGGCCTCAATGCGTAAAAACAGCTGGTACAAATGAATCGTCAAATCTTCTTCTAAGCGACTATCCTGTGTCAAATCGATCTGGATGCCTTCACTGACTTTCTGAATCAGATTTCTGACTTTCCCTCGAAAAGAGAACGGAATCGATTCGTTCTTCATAAAAAAACGTAAGCCACTACCTACAATGAGATAGGTTAGGTACTGAACTTCTTTCGATGAAAAATGGTAGATTTCTTGTTCTTCAATTTCTTTCAACAATTCATAAATCAACGGATACTTGTCAAATTCCAAAAACAATTTTCCAAATTGGCGCTTCTCTTCTATATCCAGCTGATTTGCCTGATTCGAGCGCTCGACAATCAGCAAGATCGAAACAACGATGCTTTGGATGTAGCTTTCTGGGATCTCCATTTGCTTTTCGGTGATCGAATGGCGAAAAGCCGCATTTATCTTTTCAAATAATGACACATTTGTCAGAACAGAAAGGTTCTCCCCATGCTCCACAGTAAGGAGAATGAATCGCTTCAACATTCGTTGGATTTGTGACTCGCTTCCTTGAAAATAAGTGCCTGAATTATCAAAACGCAACAGTAAATTTTCTTTGACAAACAGTGTTTTTAGATAAGCGATATCCTTGGCGATACTGCTCCTAGAAACATAATACTCATCAGAAAGTTGCTGGTAACTCAAGTGCTCCCCATTGATCAGCCGCTTAAAAATTTGCATGCGTCGGTCTTCGATCAAAGAATAATTGTTTTTCATTTGCTCACCCTCTACCTTTATTCTAGTGATACCTTAACAAATATGAAGACCAATTGTTAGATTAAAAAATGATTAAAAGGTGTGCACACCCTTTCCCTTGATAGCAATATCGGTCGTTTGTTCCGCAAAATCGCTTCAAGCAAGCCAAACTTTTCTCATCTTCCTCGTTTTCTCTTATAATAAATGTAAACAGTCAAATGAGGAGGAAACAAAATGAAATGGCGTGGGGGTAGACAAAGTTCCAATGTGGAAGACCGCTCTGGTCGTTCCGCAGGTTCAGGAGGAAAAATAATGGTCGGCGGTGGTATCGGTACGATTGTTATCGCAGTCCTCTTTTTTCTATTCAGTGGGGGTGATTTAAACTCCGTCACAGATATTTTAGGAGGCGGACAAGCCGCTAATTATCAAACAGAAAATGTGGCTTCAGACGAGTATACAGAGGAAAAAGAATTCTCCGCTGTCGTCTTCGGCCATTTGGAAGATTATTGGAATGGTGTTTTTGAAGCAGAACAGACTACGTATCAAGATCCTAAACTGGTTTTATTTACAGGAAGTGTTCAATCGGCTTGTGGGAATGCAACTTCTCAAGTTGGTCCCTTTTATTGCCCTGCCGATCAAAATGTTTATCTGGATCTCAGCTTTGCAACAGAACTTTCTCAAAAGTATGGGGCCAGCGGAGATTTTGCCATGGCCTATGTCATTGCTCATGAAGTTGGTCATCACGTACAAAACGAACTTGGTATTACACAGCAACTCGATAAGATCCGCCAACAGGTTTCTGAAAAAGAATACAATCAATATAGTGTTCGTTTGGAACTACAAGCGGATTATTTAGCCGGTACATTTGCCAAGTATCTACAAGGAAAAACTTATAACGGCCAACCGATTTTAGAAGCTGGTGATATCGAAGAGGCTATCACAGCTGCTAATGCCATTGGTGATGATACGTTACAAAAGGAATACCAAGGATATGTCGTACCAGATAGTTTTACTCATGGGACTTCAAAACAACGAGTTGAATGGTTCAACCGGGGGTTCAAATATGGTGATTTGGAGCATGGAGACACCTTCAATGAAAAAAACCTTGATTTGGTCTACGGATCATAACAAAAACGTTCCTTTTTAGTCACTCTTTTTTCACATTTGGGCGGTATAGTTTATTCATACCAACAAACCCTAACTTTTTCATTTTACTCCTTGCCTGCCAGTCCCCGCTGGCAGGCCCTTTTTTTTCATGGTGCTATTTTAGTTTTTTTTAACCTTTGGCCTGTTTTTTTCTTTAAAACGCTAAGGGTTGATCACAATTTTTTCATATTTTCCGGTTACTATATAAATAACCCAACAAACAACCCAACTTTTTCATTTTTACTCCTTGTCTGTCAGTCCCCGCTGACAGACTTATTTTTTTTCTTGCCAAAATTCTCAAAATGCGCTAAGGTTATTTATGCGCGGAAGTGGCGGAATGGCAGACGCGCACGCTTCAGGCGCGTGTGAGTATATCTCGTGTGGGTTCAACTCCCATCTTCCGCATTTTGAGCAGATCATCTTGGATGATCTGCTCTTTTTTATGTGTTTCTTTTGTCTAAATAAAGAAAAAAGCTTAAGCTATATAAATTGAGTTAAATTGTATTCGTTTTTCCTCCTATAGGCGTATACTAAAGAAAACACTTGAGGAGTGGGGAACATGGAAACAGAACGCCAAATCCGTGAATTGGAAAAAGCGATGAATACGACAGACAACCGCCGGTTGTACGAGCGTTTCCTGGCAGTCAAGTTGGTTCTTGAAGGCCACACCCGGAAAGAAGCCGGGCACACCATCGGCCGCGACGAGCATACTGTCAGCCACTATGTGAAAAACTACTGCCATAATGGAATCCAAGGTTTAGTCTCCAAAAAACAAAGCGGACGACCTTCACGGCTGACAGATGAACAGGAAGCGGAACTGGTCCAAATCGTCGCCTACCACACTCCGGAGGAAGTAGGTTTCAAATCCCGTGCCAATTGGACATTGGCGATTGTGTGTGACCTGATTCTCCGGGAATGGAGTTATGGATATACGCAAAAAGGCGTGGCGGACCTACATAACTTTCCCCCTAGATATTACGAATATCCAGGGGGTGTTATTGCATGCGTAACAGCCTATGCTAATTTACAACATAGATCGAAGTGGCTTAGCTCTAAAAAATAAGCCGCATCTTTGTCAGATACGACTGTTTAGCATTGCTCATTCAATTAGTTGATGATTTTTTCATCAAATTTCAGATATAGTTGAATATTTCCTTTGTTCAGCTTATCAAATGTCACTTTATCAATGAATGTTCGATAGATTTCCTTGTTCTCACTCTTGAAACGATTGGCTAACAACTTTTCAACACTTGCTCCTTTGTTTCGAAATGGAGGCTACTCATCAAAAAGAATAAATTCACGGTACTTTCTAGAGAGTATTGATAGCAAAATATTTAATCCAATCATTGAACGACTTCCTTCAATTAAATTGCTTGGAAGCTCTCTTGTCTCATAATATAACAAAAAGTCGGAATGCTCGCTGAGGAAATTTTTTCCCAGCTCAGTAACTCCGCAAAGTGGAATTCGGTTCATATTCAAATTTTTGATTGTTGATTTGATGCTTGGTGTCTCACCGCTTAGAGACGTAACGATCACAAAATCATCTTTTGTCAAAGTATGGCTTAACATTTCAAAGTTTGTTTCACCTGAAATTAACATGGCTGGTCGTCCCGATAAAATCAAATCGTTTACAAAGTCTTTTGAAAAGTTATTTTGCGTAAAGCCTGTCGCATAGACAACTACTGTTTTTGCCGCTTTTAGCTGTTCTAATATCGGTTGGAAATTTGTTTGGTCCGCTAATTGAAAAGTTCGGTTGATTTCATCTTTCAATAGTGCGATAAGATCTGTCGGTGGAATAACCGATTGAACGATGCTCTGTTCAAGAGAATATTTCATTTCAGAATACCCACGAAATCCCAATTTTTTTGCTAAACGTAAGACAGAACTTTTAGAAGACAATAATTGTTCTCCCAATTCTACAATGGACATGTGAACTACTTGAGCTTTATGCGTACGAATAAAAAAAACCATATCTTTTTCATTATCTGAGAGCAAATCAAAGTTTAGTCGAACATTTTGTTCAAAATCCATTTTCTCACCTCTCATATATACAGAAGGAATTTCGGATAAAACTTGCGCTGTTTTATCCGAAATTCTTTCTTATTGCCCAAATTCTAACACAGTTTTTACGTGCTTGCTATATATGATAAACAAGTGCTTCGTAAGGTCGTAATATAAACTTATCTTCCAATTCAGATGGTGATTGCTCATAATTTGATAGAAGAAGAACCCCTTTTCGACCTTGCAATGATTTAGGTAATTCATAGGGAACAGACTCTTTTGAAAAAGAACAGATCACCACTAATAGTTCATTTTTATACTCACGTATATAACCAAACACTGCTGAATCATTCTCATTGATCAATTTATACGTACCATGCTGAATGATTGGATAGTTTTTACGCAGTGAAATCAGTTTTTGATAATGATAAAAAACTGAATTTGGATTTTTTAAAGCATCTTCTACATTGATTTGTTGATTATCTGGCGAAAAAGAGATCCAAGGATCACTGTTCGAGAATCCATACCCTTTTGAATGATCCCAAGGCATTGGTGTTCGTGCGTTATCACGAGATTTCAAATAAATAGCACGTTTGATGTACTCATCACTCTCGCCTTCTTCTTTCATCTTTTTATAAAAATAGTTTGTTTCAATGTCTTGATACTCATCAATTGAAGAAAATGGAACATTTTTCATTCCAATTTCTTCCCCTTGAAAAATAAATGGGGTTCCTTTCATCATGTGAAGTAGTGTTCCTAACATCTTACTAGACTCTATCCGATATTCGTTTTCATCACCAAATCTAGTAACAGCTCGCGGTTGATCATGGTTACTCCAGTAAAGAGAATTCCAACCATCTGAAAGCGCTTCTTGCCACTCACTTAACGTAGCTCTTAAATCGCTAAGCTTAAACCTTACATCTGAAAACTTTCCATACTTTCCATAATCAAGATGCATATGATCAAAATGAAAAACCATATTTAATTCTTTACGCTCAGGAAACGTATAAAGCTGTGCCTGTCTGCTATTTGTGTTCGGTGTTTCACCGACAGTTAAGCTGTCATATTTACTCAAAACTTCTCGATTCATCTCTTGTAAAAATTCATGCACTCGCGGACCGTTGGATGCTCCGACATAATAAGACTTTGTATAGGGCATGCTATTTGGAGCATCAGGATAATCAGGATGCTTGCTAATCAAGCTGATAACATCCATTCGGAATCCATCAATTCCAAGATCAAACCATTTTTTCATCATTTTATAAATAGACTGACGAACTTTCGGGTTCTCCCAGTTTAAATCTGGTTGTTCTTTTGCAAAACAATGTAAGTAATACTGCTTTCTACTCTCAACATACTCCCAAGCCGACCCGCCAAATGTCGATCCCCAATTCGTAGGTGCACTCCCATCTTCTTTGGGATCTTTCCAAATATAATAATCAGAATATGGATTTTCTTTATTTTTTTGTGATTCTATAAACCAAGCGTGCTGATTACTTGTATGATTGACGACAAGGTCTAAAATAACTCGAATATTCAGTTGATGCGCCTGTTCCAATAATCTCTTAAAATCTTCTAACGTTCCATAATTTTCTGAAATTTTCTCATAGTCTCGAATATCATATCCGTTATCAATTAGCGGAGAGTCAAAAATTGGAGTTAGCCAGATAACATCAACCCCTAACTTTGCTAAATAAGGTAATTTTTCAACGATCCCCATAAGATCTCCGATGCCATCATTGTTTGAATCCTTGAAACTTTGAGGATACACTTGGTAGACAACACTACTTTTCCACCATTCATTCATCCGTTACTCATCCTCCTCATCAACGACTATATTTTTTAAGTAATCATTGACATAAACCAATTGGTCTTGTGCTTCTTGGATTGCCTCACGGATGTGGTTGTCTGTCAATCTTTTGTTTAATGTATTCAATAAAATTGTCAATACCACAGGTAGATTCATCCCGGTAATCAGATAGACATTAGGTTGATTGATATATTTTATAAATGCTTGATTGACTGAACCACCTAGCATATCAGTAAAAATCAATATATCAGTATCCTCATTGTCTCTTACCATTACTTCGTTAATCTTTTCTTCTATAGGTGAGTTATCAATATAACCTGCGATTGCAGTTATTTCACCAACATTCGGTAAAATATATTGGACAGTATCTTTCAATCCTACAGCTAAATTATGATGACTAGCAAAAATAATTTTTTTCATTCTTTATTCTCCTTAAACCTTTAAAATACCGAAAAATGATAGAATCAATGCGAATATGATCACTGAAAAAATAATTTGAATGACCGTCATTTTTTTTGAAGCTATCAATTTATAAACAATAATTGTTAAAACTGCAGGTAAGAGTGCTGGCATGATTTTATCAAGAATTTCTGTTTGAATAGGTAATTTTACTTTTCCAGATTGAAAAACCACTGCAACATTCATTTTTACAACAGATGGAATCAAAGCTCCAACGACTGTCAAACCCATAATTGAAGCAGATTCTGTAAATATCGATAATTTACTTCCTAAAGCAGTCACCAACTTTAACCCTGAAGTATACCCAATCGAAAAAAGTTTAAATCGGAAGAACAAAAAGAATAGATTCAAACATAACCAAATAATGGCACCAGTCGGATTTCCTTCTAGACCCATATAAGCTGCAATCGAGCCCATAATCGTTGGATAAAGGACCCAAACCAACGTGTCTCCCACACCAGCTAAAGGACCCATCATCCCAGTCTTAAAACTTTGAACTGCATCTAATGAACTGACTCCATCTTTTTCTTCCATTGCTAAGCTGGCACCTAATAATAAATTCGCCATCCAAGTCGTTGTATTGAAATATTTAAAATGGTTATTCAGAGAAGCTCTGTAGTCTTCATCATTTGGATAAATTTTTCTTAGTGCTTTTTCAAGTCCATAAACAACTGCCGGACCTTGTTGATTTTCGTAATTGAAGATATTACATGCCATAAACATATAGCGAAATGCTGCTCTACGTATATCTTTCTTTGATAATTTATTTCCTTCATTATTCATCAAAATCATCTCCTTCATCGACTATATTGGCAGCTACAGGTGATGCCGTCTCTGCTTTTTTTATTTCTGTCGTGAAAAAGTAATACGCTAAAGCAAAGCCGACGATTGAAATTCCCAAAATAGGCATGTTTAAATAGGCGGAAAGTACAAAACCAATCAAGAGCATCGTCATATATTTTTTCACCGGCATAACTTGTAGAAGTAATGCTATTCCGACTACAGGCAACATGCTTCCAGCAATCGATAATCCATCTGTAAACCACTTAGGCACAAAATCTAAAATCAATCGAACAATTCTATCACCAAAAACAACACACAATGCAGTTGGAATGGCTGTAGATAATCCGAAAATCACTGGTCCTAACCACAAAATCTGATTCATTTTCTTAAAATCCATTTTATTTGCTGCCTTTTGTGCCGCATGAGTAACATATGTGTTCAATATTTTAGCCAACACATCTAATTGAATTCCCAGCATCCCAACAGGAACACCTACTGCTAATGCAACAGCTTTTGCTTCTTCAATATTATTTGTGGTACGGATGGCTACGTAGATACCTACAAGAGCAGCTAAACCCCAGTTAGGAACGGACGATCCCCCAATATTCGCTACACCCAAAGCCATTAATTGAAACGTACCGCCAATAACCATTGCGGTTGTCATATCTCCCATAATCAGCCCTGCAAACAAAGCAATCATGATGGGAAACCATGTTGTAATGACCAATCCTTGTTGATCTAATACAACCCACACTGCTAAAATAATAATTAAAATTCCTTGGATAATTTCCATTCCAATTATCTCCTTTATTTTATTCTCACATCTAATGGTTCTTCAGGATCTGAAGGAACAAAATGAAAAGTAACTGGTATTCCCATAGCCTCTAATTTTTTTAAATCAGCAATTTCTTGTTCATCAACTGAAACCATTTTTTTTACTGTTTGTTTCCCTTCACCATCAAACATGATCCCGATATTCACTTTTGGTATATCGATACCGTTCTCAGCTAGTTTTACTAATGTACTCGGTTCTTTTACGATCATAAGCACATTATGACTGTCATACTTGCCAAGTTTGAAATTAATAATAGCTGTATCTGTATCAATAATTGACATCCCCGTTCCAGCTGGCTTACTCATTCGCATTGCTGCTTTTTGTGTGTCATCCTTACTGACTTGATCATCTACGACCATCAATCGTTTTGCTTTTGTCGCACCTGCCCACTGTGTTACCACAATACCGTGAATCAATCGTTGATCGATTCTTGCTAATACTAATCCCATATCTATCGTCTCCTTTTTTGTTATCGTTTACATCCCAAAGTATATCTACGCCTTGTTACTTTAACAATAGTTTTAGAAGTATCAGGGAAACAGTCGTTATCTTAGGAAATAGTTTCTTTATTAAGAGAAATTTCCCACAAAAAAATAGCCCAACCATCGATTAGATGACTGAGCTCCCTAAATTTACGCTATCTTTTATTACTATTTACTTCTTTTTTATCGCAATCCAAATTTCGCCATCACAATCCGTCAACTCTTTTGAGAAATCAGTAAAGGAGAGTTCTGATGCTTGAACCAACTCATATTCTGAAGTTGGCAACCACTCCGCGTATATTGACCCGCTGACATCCCTAAAAAAGGTGCGAGGTGGAGAATATTTTTGATACAACTATCCTTATTTATGATATGGAGCCCCCGCATTGATCCGGAAGGCACGGTAGATTTGCTCGACAAGGATCAGACGCATCAATTGATGTGGATACGTCATTTTTCCAAAAGAGATGTGAGCATTGCTTCTTTTCATGACGGCTTCGCTGAGTCCTAAAGAGCCGCCGATAACAAAAACAAGGTGGCTTTTTCCTTGGATACCTAATTGGTCGATTTGTTTAGCAAAAGATTCGCTTGTGGGATTTTTCCCTTCAATTGCTAAGGCATAGACGTATTCTTGTTCTTTGATTTTCGCTAAGATCCGTTCCCCTTCTTTTTCTTTTACTTGTCTCATTTGCGCTTCGCTTAAATTCTCCGGGGCTTTTTCGTCAGGAACTTCGATCAATTCGATTTTTGCATAGGCATTCAGCCGTTTGACATACTCATTGATACCTTGGATCAGGTATTTTTCTTTTAATTTTCCTACTGAGATAATTTTGATATTCATGTTTTCTCTCCTTTGGTCTTCATGCTCACTTTGTTTATTATAATCAATTTTTTCGTCTATATGTTTATTTTGGCTATTTTTGTTAAAAAGATTTCCCCAACAGTTATGCACAACATCCACAGGTTTATCCACAGAAAACAGTGTTATTTTACCTTATTTCATCACATTTATTAGGCAAACATACGTTTTATAAGAATTTATCCACTTTATACACAGGCTGTGGATATGTTTTATCCCTTATTTTTCCAATCCTATCCGCGTAGTTTTACACAGTTTCTGTGGAAAAAAGCAAATCAAATATTTTCATCTGAAAACAATGGTTTTTCCTAAAGTTTTTCATAAAAAGTTCACAGTCTCAAAGTAGACTAAAGTCAACAAATAAGAGTATACTAACAGTAGATAAATGAATGTAATTGGAGGAGGAACACATGGATAGAAAAAATGTGACACCAAAGATGAAAAAAAATAAAAATAATAGCCTCTGGCGTAAGTTAGGTCTAGGGCTTGTTGGAGGGATCGTTGGAGGATTACTGACAGCTGGTATTTTTTATGCAGCGATGGGCACTGGCAACAATAGTTCTACTACAAGTGGCAATCAAAATTCTGCTGGTGAAACAGTTGTGGAAAACGTCAAAGTCAATGTAGATTCTGATATCACCAAAGCAGTAGATAAAGTTCAAGACGCTGTCGTTTCTGTTATCAACTTGCAAAGTCAAAACCAATCAAGCGGTTTTGGCGGACTATTCGGGCAGCAAGAAGAAAGTAGCAGCTCAGATGATAGTAATTTGGAAGCTTATAGTGAAGGAAGCGGCGTGATCTACAAAAAAGACGGGAATACTGCTTATGTAGTCACAAACAACCACGTAGTAGATGGCCAGCAAGGTCTTGAAGTCTTGATGAAAGACGGTACGAAGGTAAAAGCTGAATTAGTTGGAACAGATGCTTATTCAGATTTAGCGGTGTTGAAGATCAATTCAGACAAAGTCGAAACAGTTGCCTCTTTTGGTGACTCAAGTGCTCTGAAGGTTGGTGAGCCTGCGATTGCGATTGGTTCCCCATTAGGATCTGAATATGCGAATTCTGTCACTTCAGGAATCATTTCTTCCTTGAACCGACAAGTAACAAGTACAAATGAATCGAACGAAACAGTCAATATCAATGCGATCCAAACAGATGCAGCAATCAACCCTGGAAATTCTGGTGGTCCTTTAGTGAATATCGAAGGACAAGTTATCGGTATCAACTCAAGTAAGATCGCAAGTACTTCTGAATCTACTTCTAATGTAAGCGTAGAAGGAATGGGATTTGCTATTCCAAGTAACGATGTAGTGAATATCATCAATCAACTGGAAAAAGACGGAAAAGTGACACGTCCAGCTCTAGGTATCACAATGGTCGACTTATCTGCCGTTTCTACTCAGCAACAAGAACAAATCTTGAAGATTCCTTCATCTGTAACTAACGGTGTCATCGTGACAAATGTCCAAACAGCTACACCGGCTGAAAAAGCTGGATTGAAAAAATACGACGTCATTACTAAGATCGATGACAAAGAAGTTTCTTCTGGTGTAGAACTTCAATCTGCTTTGTATAAGAAAAAAGTGGGAGATTCTGTCAAAATCACTTACTATGAAGGCTCGAAAGAAAAAACAACTACTGTTGAATTGACGATCGATCAATCGGCATTAAAACAAAATCAAAATAGTGAAAATTAATAAAAAAGAGGTTAGGTTGTGGCAAAGACTTGTCACAACCTAACCTCTTTTTTATAAACTATATTTTTCTTGCCAACTCCTCGGTCACAAGTCACAAGATCCAACAAACATGAGAAGCTGTTTTTTGAAATTGCTCCTTGTGACTCAGAGTGAAACGGCAGACTCACAACCTCTTTATTTTGGAAATGCTTCTCCGACTACGGCATCCTCAGGCAATACTAAGATTCCTTTTTTTGCTGGAGCATTTGGCAAATGCAATTCACGAGCGGAACAGATCATTCCATAGCTATCTACCCCTCGCAAAGTTCCTGGCCAGATCATCATTCCATCTGGCATCATAGCTCCTGGTTTTGCAACGACAACTTTTTGTCCAGCTTCGATATTGGGTGCACCGCAAACGATTTGCAATACTGTACCATTGTCTACTTCTGTCTCAGTAATCGATAAATGGTCAGAATCAGGATGTGGGACGCATGTTTTTACGTACCCGACAACGATCTTCGGTTCATGATCAGCTTCAAGCTGTTCTTCGAATCCTGCTTCTTTGATCAATCGATTCAATTTCGCTAATTCCTCATCTGTTAAGCTTACTTGGCCGTTCCCTTCGATTGTTAGATGATCGGAGATATGGAAAAAGTTCCAAGCAACAACTTGACCTTGTTCATCTTTGATCCGAGCAACATTCCATTTGCGTTCAACAGTGTTTTCTGTTCCTTTATCGTCGGCTATAATAACCATCAAGGTGTCTCCGACGTGTGCTTTGTTATAAGCAAAAATCATGTTCTTTCCTCCATTATCCTTTGCTGAGATTTATCTTAACAAAAAATTGCATTCACTGCATGAGATTTTTTTCATGCTTTATTTCCGAAGAAGCCTCTTCTGGAACACCATTTATTCGTAACAAGGGACTGTGACAAGACTTTTGTCACAGTCCCTTTACTGTTTTAGTTAATTGATTAAAAAGGTCGTACAAGTTCCACTTGCTTAATTACTTGGCTGTTCTTCTTCGTCAGAAACGATCAAGACATCACAAGGTGAATGACGTATCACGTAGCTGGCTACACTTCCTGTCATAAAGCGTTCGACTGCATTTAGACCTGACTGCCCAACCATGATTAGATCGATCTCATATTTTTTTGGCAATTTGACTGCCATGGATTCACGAACAGAACCATATGCAATAATTCCTTCTATATTTGTGTAATCAACAGATTTCCCATATTCTTTACATTCTTCGATCATTTCCTTGGCTGTTTCAGTTTGCTGATCGACTAGATTTTGATCAATAGGTGCATAGCCCATAAAGTTATAAAATTGCTGATCGATTACGTTTGCTACATATACTTTCCCATTATTACGGCGAGCCACTTCCACCGCTTTTTTGAAAGCAGCAAGTGCTTGTTCACTACCGTCGATACCTACTAAAATGTTCTTATATTCTTGATTCATCTTGACCCCTCCTAACAGATGTCAGCCTTTTGTCACACTTTCTAGGAACGATTCGATTTCCTGTTTTGTTTTACGATCTTTATTCACTAGACGACCTAATTCTTTTCCGTCTTGGATCACGACAAAACTTGGGATACCAAAAATGTTCCATTCAGCGGCTACATCTATGTACTTGTCACGGTCTACTTCAATAAATTGCCAATCAGAAAAGTCATTTTCAATTTCAGGCATTTGCGGTTTGATAAAACGGCAGTCTCCGCACCAGCCGGCAGTAAAGAAAAATACACTCTTTCCAGTTTCTACGTAGCCTGCTAATTCTTCTAAACTATTTGGGATAATCATTCTTTGTCCTCTACTTTCTGTTTATGTATTTTTCAATTAAATTATACACCTTTCTTTCGAACTAACAAACATTGATCCTCTTTTTATAAAAAAAATCTGGCAAAAGCAATCTTTTGCCAGATTTTATAGTTTCACTATCGCATTATTTTCCGTATACGATCGTATTCACTGTTGATTTATCCAAACCTTTCAGTGTTTGTATCAACATTTCTCGTGCAGCTTCAAAATCGCGAATACTGAACATCGTTTGATGCGTATGGATATAACGTCCCACTACGCCAATCACTGTACTTGGGATTCCTTCGTTTTGTGTATGAGCAGCACCTGCATCTGTACCGCCTTTTGAAACAAAGTATTGATAAGGGATATTGTTTGTTTCAGCGATATCCAGCAAGTACTCGCGCAAACGAGGAAGCATGATCAAACCTGGATCTTGGATACGCATCAATGTACCTTCTCCTAAATGTCCGAATGTGCCATTTTTCGTCACTGTATCATCTGCTGCAGAGCAGTCTACTGCAAAGAACAGATCTGGCTTGAATTTATTGACAGAAGCTTTAGAACCACGCAAGCCTACTTCTTCCTGGACATTCGCGCCTGCGATCAATGTATGCCCTAATGTTTCATTTTGCAACGCTTCTAAAGCTTCTAATACCATTGTACAGCCATAGCGGTTGTCCCATGATTTGCTGATGATATTCTTTCCGTTGGCTGTTTTGATCGTTTCAGCGTAAGGAACGATTGTGTCTCCTGGAAGGACACCGTAACTCATTGCCTCTTCTCTTGATTCAAACCCAGCATCGAACAAAATATCGGTTACTTCTACTGATTTTTGTCCGCTTGTTCCTCGCAATAAATGCGGGGGAACGGAAGAAGAAATACATGGATAATTCTTACCAGTAGAGGTTTTAAGTGTAAAACGCTGTGCAGAAACAACGTAAGGATTCCAGCCGCCTAGAGGTACGACTTTAAAAAGCCCGTTTTCTTGGATTTGTGTCAGCATGAATCCGACTTCATCCATATGTGCTGCGACCATTACACGGGGTGCATCCGCTTCTTCATGATGGCGCAGACCAAAAATGCCGCCCAAACCATCTAACTGTAACTCATCTACCAGCGGTTCCATATGACTTTCCATATAAGCGCGAACATCTTGTTCAAAACCGCTTGTTCCTTGTAATTCTGTTAACTCTTTGATTCGTTGAAATGTTTTTTCTTCCATATGCTATTCGTCTAAATTTCAGACTAAACTCCTCTCAGACTTATATTGATCTGCGGATAAAATATGATTTTTTCTGCAGACCGATCGTATTTATTATAGCTTATTTTTTCTGGTAGCGGTTATTTATTTCAAAGAAAATATGAGAGTGTGGTAAAATAAGCACAAGGAGTAACAAGTGAGAAGAAGGAGGTATGTCCACATGTATGAAGAAAGCGAACTAAGCTATTTTAAAGGCGGGTTAGCAGTTGGAATCGGTCTAGGATTATTGAGCGGGGTAGCTTCAACGATTTGGTATCATCGCAAAAAAGTATTGTCAGCAGACCAAGTACTTGAAAATATCAAGTCATCTTTTCTAAAAGAAGGTGCAATCGAAGGTTCTTGGATCTCTTTTGAAAAGGAACCTATTAGGAAATTCGCCGTTCGGTCGAGTGCTTATCGGGGAGGTCTTTCTCGAATAGAAGATGGCGAAACTGTTTATTATGAATTTTTAGCAGATGCTCATACAGGAACCGTATTAGAAATTTCAAGAAAAAAAGGTGCAACAGATTAATACGTCAAAAAAGTGAGAGAACGAATACGCACCCACTATTCAAAAGAGAGGTATCCTATACTTCTTTTATAGTGGGTAATTTTTATAAAAATAGGGCTATTTCCTCTTGGAATAGCTAGTATTATAGTTATTATATGACCCGTGGTGCTAGTTAATTTTTTCCTAGAGGAAAATGTCTAAACATGTTGGTAAATCAACAAAAAAACGCATATAGTAGTCTCAAAACTCCCAAGAAATGAGGACTACATATGCGTTCATCAAAATATACTGAACATTATACAGATACTTTTATAACATTCAAGGAAATTATGAGAACTGTTTCTAACATATACCACAATTGTGTACCAGATAAGATTAAAAACCGAAGAAATACTGATCAACTGAAGCAACGCGATACAGTGATTATTGCTTGTGTTATATGGGGCATAATTAATGGCTATACTAGCCAAAGAGCCACGTATAGAGCGGTTTGTTCCGTCTTATTTCCTAATGGTGACTTTCCTAGTAGGAGTCGATTCACTCGCTTAAGTTCAAACTTAGCTTACACTATCAAGATTATTCGATACTTTTTCATCAAGAAGCTCACCAAAGGTGAACTAGTCGGAATTATAGATAGTTTTCCTAGTCCATTATGTAAACCAGTTAGAAATAGACAAGCAAAACTATTGAATCAAATAGCCAAAGTTGGCTATAACTCAACAAAAAAATCTTATTTTTATGGTCTTAAAATTCATATGATCGTTACTAAGACTGGCTTTCCGATTACTTACTCAATCACGAATCCAGGTGTCCATGACGTGAAAGTGTTAGAGACTTTATCGGAAGAAGCGAATCTTCCCAATATCCTAGGGGACAAAGGATATATTAGCCATAAAATCCATGAAAAGCTTGCCCTTAAGGGCATTACTATATCCGTTCCGCCACGTAAAAACATGGATAAATCAGAAAAACTAGACCACAGCTTACTTGGAAAACAAAGAAAAACAGTTGAGACTGTTTTTTCTTCCTTAGAAAAATTAGGTTGTCAAAATTTCAACTCACGTTCTGTTAAAGGGCTAGAGAGTAGATTTGAAAGCATATTACTGGCTTACAGTGTTCTATTAAGTCGAGCACAACGACGTTTTGAAGGAACTTTGAGATATTCTTTAGGATATTAAAATTAACTAGCACCACGGGTTTATTATATGGTATTCTTGAAATAAGATTAGTTTTATTATATAAGGAGAGTGACAAATGGAATCACGTGAAAAAATTGCCGTGCTCATTCCTTGTTATAACGAAGAGGCGACAATTTCAACTGTTATTGAAGATTTTAAAAGGGAATTACCAGAAGCAGATATTTATGTCTATGATAATAATTCGACCGATCGAACATACGAATTGGCCGTTCAAGGTGGGGCAATCGTAAAGAAAGAACCACGTCAAGGAAAAGGAAATGTAATCCGTCAAATGTTTTTTGATATTGATGCCGATTATTATTTGATGGTAGATGGTGATGATACTTATCCTGCAGAAGCTGCACATGGTTTGCTTGAGAAATTACGTTCTGGCGAAGCAGATATGGTCATTGGCGATCGTCTATCAAATGGAACCTATTTTGATGAAAATAAGCGTCCTTTCCATGATTTTGGGAATAATCTGGTTAAAAATACAATTACTTACTTATATAAAACAAAAATTCGCGATGTCATGACCGGCTATCGAGGATTCAATCGAATTTTTGTCAAAAGCTTCCCTATTATGAGTTCTGGTTTTCAAATCGAAACAGAATTGACGATTCATGCTTTAGATAAAAAATTCAAGTTCGTTGAGATTCCAATCGATTATCGCGATCGTCCTGAAGGTAGCGAATCAAAATTGAATACATTCTCTGACGGATTCAAAGTGATCATGATGATCATCAAAATGTGCAAAGATTATAAACCTTTGCTTTTCTTTGGGATCTGGACCATCTTCTTCTTTTTATTTGGATTGGTCATGGGGATTCCTGTGATTCGTGAATATATGCTGACAAGCTTTATTACACGCATCCCTTCTGCGATTTTAAGTACTGGATTGATGACTTTAGCCCTTCTTTCATTAGTAACAGGGTTGATTTTGGATACGGTCGTCACAAATGCCAAGAAAGAATATGAATTGAATTTATACCATGTCTACCACGAATATCAAAATAAAGAAATGAAGTAGGAGGCCTTTTTTATGCATAAGAAAAAGGAGAATCTATTTCCTACTTTTTTTGCAACTTTATTTGCGTCAGGTTTTGCTTTTTTTACTTCTTATGGTCTAGGAACTTTGAATCCAACAGTAATCATTGGTTTAGCCATGGTTTTGCTACTTGCTTTTAAGCAATATGGAATAGAGTTGTTTTCAATAAAAAACAAAGTTGCAGCTATTGCCCGATTGTTTTTTTCTGCAGCTTTTGCTCTTACACTTTCTATTGGCAGACAGATACAATTTCAGTATGTCTCAGCAAACTATACAAAGACAACGATTGCTGATGGAAGTATTTTTTACTTTCTTGTTTATTTCTCCATTTTTGTGTATTCTTTTTTATTTTTACAATCGATTTATTTATCAATGCCAAAACTGGAAACATTTTTTACTGCTCAAAACACACAGGCTTTCTCTTCAAGAAAATATTTTTTATTCTTTACTGTCTTTTTAGTTCTGTGTTGGCTTCCTTATCTGTTGGCATTGTATCCTGGAGTGGTTTTGCCTGATTCGTTAAGTTCGGTCGCCCAATCTATGGGTGATGTTCCTATAAGCAATCATCATCCAGTCTTATTCACCTTACTGGTCAAGCTATTTGTTCATGATTTACCAACTGATACGATCAATCACGGTGTATTTTTATTTTCGATTTTTCAAACATTGATAACAGCTTCAGCGATAAGTTATTCTCTTTGCTGGCTGTTAAAAAGAAACATCCATTTTTTTCCGGTACTCATTAGTTTATGCTATTTTGCATTTGCACCGGTTTTTCCAATCTACGCCTTGAACATGCAAAAAGATACTTTGTTCTCTATCGCTTGCTTTTTATTTTCCTTAGCGGTTTTTGACTTTATTTTTCAACGAGAAAAGCCAACGATTCTCAATCAGATTTACGTAATCATCCTTGCTTTACTGACCACCTATCTAAGAAATAATGGGATTTATGTAGTAACCGGCACAGGTTTGATTTGCGGCTTGATTATTTTGAAACAAAAAAGGTATCAAGCATTCTTTCAAGTGGTGCTGGGTTATACAGTGATTGCTGGACTACTCATCCACCCGTTGATGGCTCGTTATGCTATTCCTACAGAAACTGCTGAACAATTAGGTGTTCCTTTGCAGCAAATTTCTAGAACTATTGTTATGGATGGTGACTTGTCTAAGAAAGATAAAGCATTCATGAATCAGCTACTCCCGATAAAAGATTATGAAGCGTATTCTCCTAGTCTTGCAGACTCAATCAAGTGGCATAAAAATTTTAACAATGAGTTTTTGAATACACATAAAAAAGAATTTCTATCACTATGGGCAAGAAATTTACCAAGTAATATAAAAATCTATACAGATGCTTATATTTTAGAAACGTTCGGGTTCTGGGTACCTGGTACAAAAAATAGTTACGGCTTTTTAGATACTCGTGTAAACACGAATAATTATGGGATGAAGCAAGTAGATTTGATTGAACATCTTACTGGATTGTCAGGAATGAAAAAAATCATCGATGCTCGTGATTTCTTTGGTTCCGGCACATTACTGTGGTTAGCTATCGGCAGTGCACTTTTAGCAATCTTTAAGAAAAAATATCGGTATTTACTCCTTTTTCTTCCCGGTATGCTTGTTTTTGCTACTATTATGATTGCTACTCCTGTGGCTTTTAGTTTACGGTATGTGTTTGTTTTAGCATTAGGTCTACCTGTTTATATCCTCTCTCCTTTTTTACTAGATAAAAGAGAAAAAATGAAAACAGATATAGGAGATACTCATGAAACTATTTAAAAAGATATTTTTTGCTTTTGTTCTCTTGATCGCTAGCTATTGCGTACTACTGACAATTACTTTTTTCATTCCGCAGCACTCTATTGAATCGAATGCAGAAAAATCTCTACAGATGGTTGAAAAAGAAGGAATGTATCCTTCTATCAATCAAGGAAATATGCTAGGCACTCGGTTAGATAATTTTACTGATCATTTGATGATACGAAAAACAAAAGCAGATCCTGAATTGAACTCCTTGGAGAACGCGATGTCTATGGCGGATTATCCCCGTTATTGGCATGGTTATCAGCTTTTTTTACGACCTTTACTGCTAGGGATGAGTTTGGGGAGTATTCGAATGATTTACGCAGCCATTCTTTTTCTGCTGATTGGATTGACGAGCTACTTTTTAACCAAGTGTAGCGACATCTATTTAACGACAGCCTTGTTGATTTCGCTTGCTATAGGAAATGCTGCAACCTTTTTCTTCAGTATGCAATTTTCAAATATTTGGATTTTGACTTTATTGTCTGTATTACTATTTTTAACAAAACCACAACTCTCCAACACCAACCAACAATTATTCTTGTATTTCTTTGTCATTGGTTCTTTAGCTAACTTTTTTGACTTGTTGACAACACCGGTCATCTCTTGGGGGATACCTGTGATCATTATTTATTATGTAACAAATAAGTATTTAATGGATAAACGCAGTTCATTGAGCAAACAAGTAGGCAGTTTTGTTTTTACCGGTATCTTTTGGGGATTAGGCTATGGTTTGACATGGGTGGCTAAATGGATCCTATCATCGATCATATTGAACAAAAACATTGTAAAAGATGCAATCAACCAAATCCTCTTTCGAACGGAAGGAAACGACAAATACCCGTTGCATCGATTAGAGATGCTGAAAAGCAATATTAGATTGATGTATCCAAAAGTAGCAATATTATTGCTATTGATTACTTGTCTTGTTTTTCTCTATTTTGCTTATCGTAAACGAAATAGCTGGCGTCCGTTCCAACTTCTAGTTTTGTTTGTTTTAGCTGCTGTAACGCCGTATATTTGGTACAATATTTTAGCTAATCACTCACAGATTCATTATTGGTTTACGTATCGTACGCAAATCATCACAAGTTTTGCTATACTTAGTGCTTTCGCCTTTTTGATCCCTCCTGAGAAATCAAAAGACGAACTAAATTACTTTTAAGAATACCGATGTACTAATTCATTTTTAAACATAAAAACTCCAGCTGTCAGAGATAGCCGGAGTTTTTTAGTATTTTTATTTCGCCAAACGATAGATGGCATCTGCATAGATTGCTGTTGCTCTGAACAAGTCATCAAGACTCATAAATTCGTTTGCTTGATGCATTGTATCAGTATATCCTGGGAACATCGCTCCATAAGCAACGCCACGTTTCAACAAACGTCCGTAAGTTCCGCCACCGATGATTTGTTCGTAGCCTTTTTCTCCAGTGTGGTCTTCATAGACTTGCAATAATGTAGCCACCAATGGATCATCCATTGGTACGTAATGTGGTTCCATTACGCGAGCACCTCGAGTAACTGTTGCGCCTTCTTGCCCCACTGTTTGTTCGATGTCACTTTGCAATCCGTCTACTGTTACACCTTTTGGAAAACGGAAATTCATATTGATGAAGTTCGCTTCCTCTGTACCATTTTCTTCAAAAGCAAATAGTCCAGCATTCATTGTCAATTTGCCCATTTTTTCATCTTCATAAGCGACTCCTAGTTTTTCTCCATAAAAATCTTCATGGACATAAGCAGCTGCTACATGGATAAATTGTTTAGCAGATCCTAGGAATTCATAGTTATCTAAGAACAATGCCAAGAAAGAACCTGCATTGATACCAGATTGTGGGCTTGCACCATGTGCGCCTTTACCAACTAATTCGATTTTTACATACGTATTGTCCGCTTCAATCGTTCCGCTTACTGGATTTGCTTCGATGAATTGGTAAAATGCTTCTTCCATCGCGATAGCTGCATCTGCACTTGGTACTTGAAGTGCTGCAGTTGCTGTTCCTGGCACCATATTTTCGCGAAGTCCGGAAACAAAAGATTTCAAGACATAATCTCCTGCATTGTCGCCTTTGAAGCGTAAAGCTAAAGAAACATTTCCTTTTTCACCATTGATGATTGGGAATTCAGCATCTGGTGAGAAACCAAAATCTGGTTCTTCTTCATGTTCGAAATAATAAGCCATATCGCCCCAGCCGCTTTCTTCATCGCTGCCGACTACGAAGCGAACTTTTTTTGATAGTTTCAAGTCAAGTTCTTTAATGATCTTCATCGCATAGTAAGCTGCCATACTTGGACCTTTGTCATCGCTTGATCCGCGTGCAAAGATCTTTCCATCCTTGATTACTGGTTCATAAGGATCTGTGTCCCAGCCATCTCCTGCAGGAACGACATCCATGTGTCCAAATATCCCTAGCGTTTCGTCTCCTTCGCCAAGATCAATATGCCCTGCATAGTTATCGACATTTTTTACTTTAAATCCATCACGTTCGCCATAAGCTAACATATGTTTCAATGCGTCGCGAGGTCCAGGTCCAAATGGTGCATCTGGTGTTACTTTTGAATCATCGCGCTCGCTGTTGACACGTAAAAGATTTTTCAAGTCTTCAAGCAAGTCTTCTTTACGTGCTTCTACTTCTTTTTGCCAATCAATTGTCATAAAGTTAATCCTCCACTTATTTAAGTCTTCGTGTTCATGATACCACAAATTACAGAAAAAAATAGTTCAAAAAATCTGACAATTCCTTTTCTTATCTGTTTTTCTCTAAAAAAAATATACGCTATAATGAGTAAAAGGAGGTTTTTCGATGCTGATAAACGAACAACTAGTGAAAAGAGTCATCACACCTCGTCCAAAGATTTCACATAAAGGAACATTTGGACGTATCGTTTTGATTGGCGGCAATGAACAATATGGCGGAGCAATCATTATGAGTGCTTTAGCTGCCGTACACAGTGGAGCGGGTCTCACGACTGTAGTAACTGATGAAAAAAATCGGAGTGCTCTTCACAGTCATCTGCCAGAAGCAATGATTGTAGATTGGACGGATACTGACCAGTTTCTTTCCGTAATAAAGCAAGCAGATGTACTCTTGATTGGTCCCGGATTGGGTACTTCTTCTAAGAGTTTGGAACGTTTCAAACAAGTACTAGAAAAACAATCAAAAGAACAATGGCTGGTGATTGATGGCTCTGCTTTAAGTTTACTTGTTGCTAATCATCTTTTGCTACCCTATCCCGAACAAACTGTACTTACACCTCATCAAATGGAGTGGCAACGGTTGAGTTCTCTACCGATACAAGAACAACGGGATAAAGAAAACAAAAAGAAGCAACAGGAAATCGGTGCTGTGCTCGTTTTGAAAAGTCATGAGACAAAAATTTATGGTCACCAGCACTTCTACACCAATCCTTTAGGTTCTGCTGCTATGGCAACAGGCGGCATGGGTGACACTTTAGCTGGGATGATCACAGGATTTTTAGCCCAGTTTCCTCAAAATGACCAAACGATTGCAGCAGCTGTTTATCTTCATAGTTTCATTGGAGACCAGCTGGCAAAAGAACAATATATTGTTTTGCCGACACAAATCAGCGAAGCACTTCCGAAGTGGATGAATTATTTTTGTAAAAAATCAATGGAAAACGAGGCATGAGTCATGGAGAAATTTACAGGTTATGTGCGAGAACCTTTTTATTATGAAACAGATCAAATGGGGATTATTCATCACAGCAATTATATCCGCTGGTTTGAAGAGGCTCGGGTAGCCTTATTGGTACATCTAGGGTTTCCCTATAAAAAAATCGAAGAATCTGGGATCATCATCCCCGTTCTGGAAGTAAATTGCAGCTATAAAGAAATGATCCATTACGGAGAAAAAGTGAGCATCCACCCAACTATCCAAAAGTATACGGGAACACGGTTGGATTTTAGCTACGAAATTGTGGGAACTGAAGACAAAAAATTAAAAACTACTGGCAGTAGTAAACACTGTTTTTTACTTTCTGATTCGCAACGATTAGTGAAGCTGAGCAAAGTCAATCCGGAGTTAGAACAGTTATTCCAAGCGTACGCTTCTTTGGATGATGTAAATTCTTAATAAAGACCGTCTAAGCATTTTTCTTGTATTGTGTCGAGTAGTTCGTATAATGAAAAGAAAAAAGCAGGTGATCCCCATGTATGTCGTTAAAGTAATGCACGGTTACATCGATAAAACTGGCTGTCGCACTCGGGAAAAAAACTTAGACAATCTGCTCATTTTCAAAGACAAAAAAGAATCCGAAGCTTTTGCTAAAAGAATCGGCGGTCGTGTCAAACCGATCCAAGAGGTACGACCAGATTGATTCAATATTTTTCTTTTCGAGGCTCTAATAGGCATGCCTATCAGGGCTTTTTTTGCAGACTGTGTTTTTATGCCCACACGATTTGTAAGCGATTTATGTTATAATAGATTATATCTGCATAGAAAGGAAGGTTAAATGGTTATCAATAATTTGCAACAGCAAGCTTATGAATCTATACGTAAACAAATCATTTATTCCGAGTTAGCACCTGGAAGTAAAATCTCCGATAAAGTGTTAGAAGAACAACTAGCTATCGGGCGTACACCGATTCGAGAAGCACTGATCCAACTGCGCAATCAAGAGCTTGTAAAAACCATTCCACAGTCCGGCACTTATGTTTCAAAAATCGATATCCGATCTGCTTCATTAGCCCGTTATACGCGGGAAAAGTTGGAAAAACCGATCCTGCAAGAATGCAGTGCGAAAATGACCAAGCAAGATCAAGCTAAACTAGAAAAAATACTAGAACAAACCGATCAGGCAGTGATCGCTCAAAATAAAAAAGCTTTTTTTGATTTGGATACTGATTTTCACCGAACTTGTTATGAAATTGCTGGAAAACGAGAAATTTGGGATTGGCTAGAAAGTTATAGTACGCACTTGAACCGTTTCAGATGGTTACGTTTGACGATTTCAGAATTAGACTGGGGTCGAGTATTAGATGAACATCAGACAATGCTTCAATCAATGATTGATCATAACTTTGATGAAGTCGGATTTCTTTGCACGATGCATTTACATATGATTATCGAGGAGCAAGAATACGTGATTCATAATTACCCCGATTATTTTGAAGATATTCAGGACAGACCCATCAAATAAGAGGTTTTGGAATCAGCGTTTTGACCTGAGTATTAGAGAAATAAACGGCAAAATAGTTCCTCATATTTTGCCGTTTTTTTTGAGCTAATACCGAGGGTCAGCTGATTGCACACCGTTTATTGAGAGGTTGTGAAAAAGCTGCCCTGCATCAAGTAATAAGAACAGCCAAGTAAAAATAGCTTCTTATGTTTTTAACTTGGCTGTTCTTATTACCGCAGATGCAAGCTTTTGAACACCTTTTTCCAAGAGGTCGTGAGCCTGCCGTTCATCTCCGAGTCACAAGGAACAATTTCAAAAAACAGCTTCTCATGTTTGTTGAATATTTTGACTTGTGACCGAGGAGTTGACAGGAGAACACCGTTTATTCGGAAAAAAAGGACTGTGACACGACTTTTGTCACAGTCTCTTTATTTGTAATCTAAATCATACTCCGTACATCTTTTTTCTATTTCTTTTATTTCTTCTAAGATCCCTTGGCTACGAATTTCATTATATGGCCAAAGTAAGACTGCCTCTAATACATAAGGCGAAAAATCGCTTTGATTCATCTCTTTTGAAAAACTCATCGCTGCTATCTCGCTCAATGCACGAATGTTTGATTGATGTGTATAAAAAGGCAACCGCCACAGCACAATTTTTTCGCTTTGCGTATAAATTCCCTTAACAGAAGCTTCGATGTGGTGAAATAGTTCATGTCCAATAATCAAAGCTTGCGCTGTTTCTTTAGAGATCGAAGCTAGTCCTGAACATTTTAATTTTTCTAACGGCTCCGTCATCAATCGGATCCCTTCATCTTCTGCATAAGTTGCAAAAGTGATTCGTTCGTTTATTTGCTCTGATTCACAGGAAACGATTGGAACAGCCATTTGTTCACAGATTTCTCCTACATCGGCAAAAGGGTACTTTTTTTTGATGCTACATGCCGTTTCGATACCACAATCGATTGATTGTTGTATAAGAATTTTCTGCTTGGACAAAGGAATCTTTTTCCAAAATAAATCTCGCCGAAACTGGTAGAATCCCCAAATTTCTTCGGGGATCTGTTGTAATTCGTTTAGTAACTCTTCTAACTTATGTTTGTTTGATATTTCCGGCAACGACGATCACTTCTTCCTCCGGTTCCATAGTAGATACTTCCAGATCCATCAAAAGCTGTAGTTGTTCCAGATCCGTCGCTGTAAAATCAGAGACTCTTGCTCCTAAGCAGAGATAAAATTCTGGTCGGGCAATCAATTCAGTTTGATAAACTGCCATATCTTCCCAAAGTTGTTCGACAGCTGTCATATAATTGGCTGCAGTTGTTTTCATACATGAAGCATGTCCACGTTGGACCTTGATAAATCCTTTTTGATCGATGATCCGAAGACTTCCAGCATTTTTTGAACGATTCTGTTCGCCGCATACATAAAAGAAAGGTGTATTTTCCAATAAGCAAACTTCATTTTTATTTAATCGCATATCCTCTGCAGCAAGCTCTAGTGCTTCTTCTGTTGTGATCTCCTTGGTTAGATCGGTTGCTTTCACTTCCGTAGAACCAGTAGCGATAGCCGTTACTTTTGAAGTATGTGGATCGATTTCTACGTGGACTTCGATCGATTCTGGTGTAGCGCCTGATTCAATCGCTTTATTCATCGCTTCATTTTTCAACGATCGTATATCTTCTTTACTTGGCGAAGGGATGATACGTTCTACAACATCTCGGACCATTGCAAGTGCTACACCAATAGAAGAAATCACTTCGGCGTTTTCAGGAATCGAATATTTCACACCCATTTTATTACTAAAGTAAGTAATCAATGAGGCAGCGCCGCCCCCTACACCTACAAGAGAAATCTGATCTTTCTCCAAGTGATACTTGTCTGCCAATTCTAAAATCACCGGTTCAATCTTAGCATAGGATTTTTCCATGATCTGCTCTGCGATGTCTTCAACCGTCGTATGACAATAGTCTGCTAATGCCTGTATGGCTTTTCGTGCAGATGGGACATTTCCATAAGAAAAATGTTCTTCTTGCACTAATCCAAGAACATTGGCTGCACATGTATTTGTAATAGTCACTTCTTCTCCGTCTTCCATCACTACCTTGACGTAATCAGCAGGGTCTCCTTCTTTAGGAGAGAAAAATTCAACCTTAGGACCTTTGATTTTTTCTGTCTCCGTAAATACTGCATAATCTAGACCGGCAATATGTGCAGAACGTGGACCGACATCGATGATTCCTGACTGATTAGCCCGTACCATCGAACCGCCTGCCACACCTAGAACCCGAACATCTAATGAAGAGATATATGTTGGGTGGCCACCTACAATTGAATAATCGATTGCTGGACGTCCATTTTTAATGACCCCGATATTGGTTGTTGTTCCGCCTACTTCAAAATAAACACCATTAGACGCTCTCAAGTACATCAAAGAGCCCATGACTGATGCAGCAGGACCGGAAAGCATGGTTAAAACAGGTCGTTTTTTCATTTCATTGATTTCCATTACTCCGCCGTCTCCGCGCATAATCATCAAAGAAACATTGACCCCTGCTTCTCGTACGGAGTCTTCTGTCGAGGTTGCCGTATCTAGCATTTTTGGTAAAATAGATGCGTTGATTGCTGCTGTCCGAGTTCTTCTTGTCAATCCATATAATTTTGTGATGTCAGAAGCCATCGTTGTAGGGATCGCTTTCACAGATGCTGCTTCATAAACAACTCGTTCTGGTTCCCCATTATCTACTCCAAATGCCATAGAAGAAACCAAGACCTCCGCTCTTTCTCTTTCTAAAGAAGAAATCGTTTCTGAAACACGGTCTACATTTAAGTTTTTGACAGGTAAGAATGCATTGACAATCTCTATTTTTTTCTTATTCCCTAAATCGATATCGTTCAATCTAGTTTGTCGTTTTGCTAAAAAACCTTCTAATCCACCTTTTGCCATCCCGATTACGCCGACTTTTGCTACGTCTCCTTCAATCAGTGCATTAGTCGCTTGTGTGGTAGAATGTGCAACAAACACAACATCTTCTGGACTGATATTATTTTCCCGCAAACAATTTTGAAAAGACTGAACGACACCTGCAGCTACTCCACGGACATCATCGTGGGTTGTTTTCACTGAAGATTTTCCGATGATTTCGTGCGTCGCATTATCGATTGCGACTGCTTTCGTATGTGTACCGCCAACATCAATTCCCATTCGCACAAAACGTTTCATTTTCTTTTCCTCCATTTATCTAATCGTTTTTATCGACGTTTTGTTTACTAGGCGTTCCCGTACAATAAGAACGTGATCAGGCATAAGATCGCACCGATGATCCAACCAGTTGGGATGGATTTCTTCATATATTCTCGAGAAGTTACTTTTGTATAACCTAATCCCCAAGCAACCCAAGATTGTGTAATATCTAAATGCTGAGGAGCAATCGTTGTAATTGCAAATAACGGGAACAAAAAGGCTGGCGACATCGTTGGATTAACAGCTAACACGACAGCTAAAATAGCTGAGCCTGAACCGACTAGATTCATTGGACCGCGGAAAAATCCTAGTGGTGTCAATATAGCAAATACGATTGCCAAGACTAATGGTGATTGCGGTATCCAATCTCCAAAAATAGCTGAAAAATAAGGAGAAGCATACGCAGCTGAATTATTGAACATCGCTAAGGTCATCAAGAAACCAACCATTGGTGCAACATCGACTGCGCCATCTGTAAATAATTTCGCAAACTGACGACAGATTTCTTTATAACCTCCGCGCAATTTTCCAGTAAACAGCAATGCCCAGATACCTGCTAGAATAAAACCTAAGATGATTTGAAGATCTAAAAGAACGACCCCTAAAACTGGTAATAATACGGCTAACCATGAGATCATTGGTGCGTCGCCACCTTCAGCTGGTACGTTTGCTGCCATTGCATAGCGTTTCTTTTTGTTCATTGATATATTAGCGACCGTTAGTACCACAACTAAGCTTACAATCATCCCAATCATACCAATTTGGAAATAGTCATTATAAGTATAGCTTTCAGCCGCTGGATTGAAACCAGCATAAATCGTTTGATATTGTTTGAAATTGACGATATTAGCAAAGATTCCAGCCATAATCGAGCCCATAAATGAGAACAGTGCAACCGGTACTGAAATACCGATTACGTCCATATAATTGTGTAAAAGTGAAGCATCAAAAAAGCCATTGATCTCAGTTAGGAGTACAATGTTTTTTGCAGAAAACATACTCGAATAGGACTGATATCAATGACTCAAGTACATTTTACTTTTGAAAGCGAAGAAATTCAAGCAATTATAAACGAAAGCGGTGCGAATGATACCGCAAAAACACTTATGACTATCATGTTTAATCAGCTGATGGAAGAACAACGAAATCAATATATTCAGGCAAATGCCTATGAACGTTCAGAAGAACGGCAATCACAAAGAAATGGTTACTACGATCGTTCGTTTACAACTCGAATTGGTACGTTAGAACTTCATGTTCCACGAACCAGAGACGGTAAGTTTAGTCCTACTATCTTTGAAAGATATCAGCGAAGCGAAAAAGCTTTGATCGCTGCCATGATTGAAATGGTCATTTCTGGTGTCTCCACTCGCAAAGTAACTAAAACAGTTGAACTGCTAACGGATGGTGCGACTGTTTCTAAATCATTCGTTTCAAATCTGATGAAACAGTTGGATCCATTTGTTTTTGAGTGGAGAAACCGGAGCCTAGAAGGCTCGGAATATCCATTTTTCATGTGTGATGCCCTGTATATGAAAGTAAGGGAAAATCATCGTATTGTCTCAAAAGGTGTATATATTGGTATCGGCATTGATTCTGATGGACGACGTACGATTCTTGGTTTTGATGTTCAAGACGGCGAATCGGAAGATAATTGGGATACCGTTTTTCAATCGTTCGTTCAACGAGGTTTGTTCGGTGTAAAACTGGTCATTTCTGATGCACACAAAGGGTTAGTTAAGGCTGTTCGCAAGAACTTTTTAGGTGCGAGCTGCCCACTTTTTGAGAAATATTTTTGATAAGCTGCCAAAGAAAGTTTCTTCTGATGTAAAAGACGAGTTGAAGAGTATCTTTAAAGCCTCTGAACTTGAATTGACACGTGAAAGAAAAGAGCACTTCTTGGAAAAATATGGTTGTGATTCAAAATTAAGTGCTGCTTGCGACATTTTAGAAAACGGCTTTGAAGATGCTATTCAAATTTTGTCTTTTCCTGAAAATATCCGCCGAAGGATTCGTACAACCAATGTGTTGGAACGGTTGAACGAAGAGATTCGCCGGAGAGAACGAGTGATTCGGATTTTTCCAAATATCAATTCCATCACTCGGATAATTGGAACACTTTTGATGGAAAAAGACACTGAGTGGCTGGCTTCTCCACGAAAATATTTAGAATTTAATTCGAATAACATTTAGCACCATGAACCTGTGCGAGTCTCTTCTTTCTGAGGAGAGACATCAAGAGTCGCTGCGCTACTGCTCCTGACCTCTCTCCTCAGAAAGAAAGGCATGGCAGTTAGGTTCACAACGCAAAACATTGTGCTTTTGATGAGGTTGAACTTTTACACAAGATTGTGGACTTGACTGAAATACCTAATGACATCAAGATCGGCAACACAATAACTGCAATAGAAATCACTGGTCCGATTCCTGTCATCGACATGAATATAACAGCGGTTACAATACATAGTAAGCTCATCGTGATTCTTGGCTTGTCCCCTCCAAGTTCAACTACCTTTCGAATCAGGGTAGCTGCGATTCCGCTATCTACTAGAACACGCCCGAAAAAGGCACCAAAGAAGACATTTACCAAGATCGATTTGGCGTACTCAGCTGGCCCCGTCGTATAGATATGCGTCAACACATCAATTACTCCTTGCCCTTCCATCGCCGAGTTTGGTGAAAACGTGTTTCCGACTAGCGCTAATCCCATCCATACAGTAGCCATGATGACAAAAGCCGACCATCAAGTTGTAGCCTTTTACACAGTACCAGACCATGAAAAAGAATGAGATAACTAACAAAATACCAATAATAATATCACTCATGTTATTCCTCCGTCCATTTTGTTTTTCTGATAAGCAAACTAATATATCAGTCAAACTCATTCTAACTTATGTAGTTAGCGCTTTCATTAAAGGATGACCATAAATGTTCAGTTTTCAATTAAAAAACCTTAATTATGTTATTTTAGACTTATACGTTATTGTCCTGTTTCATTTGATGGAGGATTGTAAATAAAAAAAGAGGAAAGAACATAACTTTTCGTTATCTTCTTTCCTCTTTATAATTGTTTAGCTTATTTAGCCAAAGCTTCTTTTGCTTGGTCAGCCAATGCAGTAAATGCTGCTGCATCGTTAACAGCCAAGTCAGCTAACATTTTACGGTTGATGTCGATTTCAGCAACTTTCAAACCGTGCATTAATTTTGAGTAGCTCAAGCCATTCATACGAGCTGCTGCGTTGATACGAGCAATCCACAATTTACGGAAGTCGCGTTTCTTTTGACGACGATCGCGATATGCGTAGTTGTATGAATTCATTACTTGTTCTTTTGCTGTTTTAAATAAAGTGTGTTTTGAACCGTAGTAACCTTTTGCTAATTTTAGCACTCTTTTACGACGTTTACGAGTTACTGTTCCACCTTTAACACGTGCCATGTATAATTCCTCCTAATAAAAATAAATCTTCAGATTCTGTTATTTGTACTTCTTATTTCATTTTTGCTAGTTGTTGGCGAATACGTTTGAAGTCGCCACTAGAAACCATGCTTGCTTTACGCAATTGACGGCGTTGTTTTTTTGTTTTGCCGTGGAAACGGTGACTTGTAAACGCGCGGAAGCGTTTCAATCCGCCTTTACCAGTACGTTTGAAACGTTTTGCTGATCCGCGGTGTGTTTTTTGTTTTGGCATGACTATATTTCCTCCTCAAAATCTTTCGTTATCCGACTATCGGCTGTCCAACAGCCAGTTAGTCATTCAAATTACTTACTGTCGTTTTTCGGTGCCAGCGTCAAGAACATGCTGCGTCCGTCCATTTTCGCTTTTTGTTCCACTGTTGCAATATCCGCAGTTTCTTCAGCTAAGCGATTCAAGACTTTTTGACCAATTTCTTTATGGGTAATGGCACGGCCTTTGAAACGGATAGAAGCTTTCACTTTATCGCCCTTTTCCAAGAACTTACGTGCATTACGAAGTTTTGTATTGAAGTCATTCAAGTCGATCGTAGGACTTAAGCGAACTTCTTTTACATTGATCACTTTTTGTTTTTTACGCGCTTCGCGGTCTTTCTTTTGTTGTTCGAAACGGTATTTACCGTAGTCCATGATTCGCGCAACTGGTGGTTTCGCACCAGGGGCAACTAACACAAGATCCAAGTTTGCTTGTTCTGCAATATTCAATGCTTCTGCTTTTGTCTTAACTCCTAATTGCTCACCATCTGAACCGATCAATCGTAACTCTCGTGCACGAATGCCGTCGTTAACCATCATATCCTTTGCTATGGTCATTCACCTCCAAATATTATGAGAGAAAGAAAAGCTTACCGAATAAACGGCAATAAAAAAACGAGTTCTCTTACAGAACCCGCGCGTACTTCACCTAATAGAACCAGTGAAAACTATCTAGCCCAGTGACATTATCAACTAAGGCGAGAAGCGGGTGCTTCTGCTTTTATTTCTCAACCATTATAGTATAGCAAAAACTAATCTTTTTGTCAATGTTTTTCATACAGTTTGTCTTCCTTTTCTGAAAATGATTAGATTAGCAGGCTTTCTAGCAGTGATTCCCGCTTCTTTGCTATACTAAAGAAAAACGAGGTGAACCCACATGAAAAAAATCGAACCTATTCCACCTTCTCTTCCTCTTCTTACAAAGGGAGAGTTTTATTTAGAAGATGAGGAGATCTTCTCTGGTCTTCTGATCAACGGAGGTAACCAAAGCTATCTCGATGCCAAAAATATGGTATTAAGAGAGAGTCATATCCAAAAACTTACGATGCAAAAAACAGGTTTACGTCATTTTGAATGCAGTAATGTCATTTTTGAAAAATGTGATTTTTCCAATCTGGAGTGGATTGGTGGCAGTTTCCACCAAGTCGTGTTTCATCAATGTAAATTAACAGGTACGAATTTTGCCGAAAGTTATCTTCGAGACTGTACTTTCACTGATTGTATTGCTTCGATGGCTTCCTTTAGTAGTACAAACTTGAAAGCTGTCTCCTTCGATCATTGTCAATTAGAAGACAGCGAATTTTATGAGGTCACTTGGAAAAACCTTTTTTTGTCTGACAATCAGTTAACCGGTTCGAACTGGTTTCGAACTTCTCTGAAGGGATTAGACTTTACGACTAATTTCTTCACAACAATCGCTTTATCTCAAGATTCTTTGGCGGGACTAATCGTCAATCAAGAGCAAGCACTTGTGATCGCCCAAGCCCTTGGTTTGCAGATCAAAGACTAGATCAACGAATCCGCCGCCACAGTGCAATAAGCATCCAAATAGATAAGACCAAACTGATGATCAAGGCGATTTCCCATCCGAAAACGGAATGGGTAAAGGGTAACTGGAGATTCATTCCGAAGAATCCTGTCACAATAGTTGGAACGGTCAAGATCAGCGACCAGACCGTCAAAAATTTCATCGTGTCATTCAAGTTGTTATTCAGCAAATTATTATAAGTGCCAGAGAGCTGGTCTAAAATCTGCGAAGCTAAGTTCGTCATTTCAACTGCTTGTCGTGCTTCGATCAGTGCATCGTCCAACTCTTCTTTTTCCTTTTCTGACAACTTGCGATAAATAGCCAGTGCCTTGATTTGTTCTAAAAGTACTACATTTTGTTTTGTTCCTGTAACTAAGTAAACCAAACCGATCTCTAAATCTGAAAGTTGCAGCAGATTCTTGTTCGTTGTTTTTTCTCTTAATTTCAGATTAAGCCGCTGACGTTCACTATTCACTTCCTCGATTAAAGGAAAAAAGGAATCAGAAATCAAAAACAATGTACGAAACAATAAACTGTATACACTCATGTCTGGCATCCGTTCCAAAAGCGATCGAATTAGTCGAATCACGTACTCGGTATTCGGCGTGGTAAATGTAAACAAACCGTCTTCTTTTAAAATAAAAGCGATAGGACTAGTTTCATAATGATTATCGACTTTTTGCTGGTGCGGAACATTTGATACAAGCAGTAACGCTTCATCAAAAGAATCGTACTCTACGCGCGCCCGTTCATTTTTATCTAGAGAATAAGTCAGCATCTCGTCACTAATGCCATATTCTTCTTTTAAGTTTTTAACAGCTAGCACATCGTTTTGCTGTACATTGATCCAAAAATTACGGTCTTGATTAAAATAGTGTTTTTCCCGCATACTCTATCCTCCTGACATTTGTTTCCAGTATAAAGAAAAAAGTCGCTCAAATAAAGGTTTACCCTTTATTTGAGCAACTGTAAATCAAATGGATACTTTGGTTTGGCGAATCTCTGCTAATTTTTCTTCGATCATTTTCAAGACTTCTTCTTTTGCTTGAGGATCTTCCACAAAATTATAGCGGTCTCCATCGATTTGGATTTTTGGACTTTCTTTGTATTCTTCATACCATTGATCATAACGTCTGTTCAATTCTTTGTAATAATCGTATAGACTTGGGTCAAAGGACAATTGTTCATACGAACGACCACGTTTTTCGATACGCTCTAACATCGTATCAAAAGATACACGAATATGAACTAATAAATCCGGATGTTTTTTATGGGCAGCATAGGGAAGTTCTTCCATCATGTTTTCCAGCAGTTCATCATACACACAAACTTCTGTTTCTGTTGCTCTTCCTAGATCTGCATTTAGATGGAAAAGCAGTGAATCTTCATAAATCGAACGGTCCAATACATTATTGTCATCTTTCATTGCTTGTTTGATGCTTGCAAAACGTTTATTCAAAAAATAAATTTGCAGCAAAAAAGCATACTGTTCAGGGTTTGCATAAAATAAGGGCAAGACTTCATTATCATCAATCGATTCATAAAATGCCTGACTATCAAAGTGTTCAGCCATCATTTCTGTTAAACTTGATTTTCCGGCACCAATTGTACCTGCTAAAACGATCACGCTCATTTACCTCCAGCTCACTTCATCACTAAATATTGTGTTTAACTCCAACCTTTTTTAAATATACCCCCAATATCTAGTAGTGTCAATTGTATTTTTTCTAGTCAAAGAAGAAAAAAAGTCAAAAAATTCTTAAGAAAAAAGTGTTTTTTCTTTAGAAAACGTATTCTTAGTTTTACTTCTGAGATGGTTTTAGTAAAATAAAGGAGGAATGTTTTTTGAGACCCTTAGTGGACAAAAAAATTCGTGAAGCAGCGCAACTCGTTTTGGGCGCTTTATTTTTTGCTTAAAAATCACTTTTACGTGAGAAGGAGTTAGATTATGGCAAACTATGGCCAAGGAGAATCAAGCGGAAAGATCATATTGATGGGCGAGCACGCGGTTGTTTATGGAGAACCAGCGATTGCCTTTCCTTTCTATGCAACAAAAGTCACCGCATTCCTTGAAGAGCTGGATGCAATGGACGATCAACTGGTTTCTTCCTACTATTCAGGAAATTTAGCCGAAGCTCCTCATGCATTAAAAAATATCAAAAAATTATTCATTCACTTAAAAAAACAGCATGACATCCAAAAAAACTTGCAACTGACCATTGAAAGCACGATTCCTGCTGAACGTGGAATGGGATCAAGCGCTGCAGTCGCCACAGCAGTCACTCGTGCTTTTTATGATTACTTAGCATTTCCTTTGTCTCGTGAAATACTATTAGAAAATGTCCAGCTTTCGGAAAAAATCGCCCACGGTAATCCTAGTGGAATCGATGCAGCCGCTACTAGCAGCTTGCAGCCGATTTATTTTACAAAAGGGCATCCTTTTGACTACTTTTCTTTGAACATCGATGCTTTTTTGATTGTCGCTGATACAGGAATCAAAGGACAAACAAGAGAAGCCGTCAAAGATGTCGCTCACCTCTTTGAAACCCAGCCTCATGAAACTGGACAAATGATCCAAAAATTAGGATACTTGACGAAGCAAGCAAAACAAGCAATCATTGAGAATTCACCAGAAACGTTGGCACAGACAATGGATGAATCACAGTCACTTCTGGAAAAGCTGACAATCAGCAATGATTTTCTTAATCTATTGATCCAAACAGCAAAAGATACCGGGGCATTGGGTGCCAAATTAACTGGCGGTGGACGCGGTGGCTGTATGATTGCATTAGCACAAACAAAAACAAAAGCCCAAGAAATCAGTCAAGCACTTGAAGATGCGGGTGCTGCTGAAACTTGGATACAAGGATTAGGAGTACATACCTATGTTTAAAGGCAAAGCACGCGCATATACCAACATTGCTCTAATCAAATATTGGGGTAAGAAAAATGAAGAACTCATCCTTCCAATGAACAACAGCCTTTCGTTAACATTGGATGCATTTTATACAGAGACAGAAGTCATCTTTTCTGATAGCTATATGGTAGATGAATTTTATCTAGATGGCACCTTACAAGACGAAAAAGCAACAAAAAAAGTCAGTCAGTTTCTTGACCTTTTTCGTAAAGAAGCCGGCCTCTCACTAAAAGCTTCAGTAATCAGTCAGAATTTCGTTCCTACCGCAGCTGGATTAGCCTCCTCTGCCAGCGGGCTAGCTGCTTTAGCAGGAGCTTGCAATACTGCTCTTAAGCTTGGATTAGACGATCTCTCTCTTTCAAGATTTGCTCGACGCGGGTCTGGTTCAGCTTGCCGAAGTATTTTCGGTGGTTTCGTTGAATGGGAAAAAGGCCATGACGACTTAAGTTCTTACGCTAAGCCAGTCCCTTCCGATTCTTTCGAAGACGATTTAGCAATGGTTTTCGTTTTGATCAACGACCAGAAAAAAGAAGTGTCCAGCAGAAATGGGATGCGTCGAACAGTCGAAACATCCAGTTTTTATCAAGGCTGGTTAGATTCCGTTGAAGGGGATCTATATCAATTGAAACAAGCAATCAAAACAAAAGATTTCCAACTTCTCGGAGAAACGATGGAAAGAAACGGACTAAAAATGCATGGAACGACTTTAGCTGCCCAGCCTCCATTCACTTACTGGTCTCCTGACAGCTTAAAAGCGATGGATGCGGTGCGGCAATTGAGAAAAAAAGGCATTCCATGCTACTTTACGATGGATGCTGGCCCTAATGTCAAAGTTTTAGTGGAAAACAGCCATTTATCTGAGGTACAAGAAACATTTACCAAATTATTTAGCAAAGAACAAGTAATTACTGCCCATGCTGGTCCAGGAATTGCGATTATTGAATAAAGGGAGATTTTTATGATTGAAGTATCTGCACCAGGCAAACTCTATATTGCCGGAGAATATGCAGTTGTTGAAACAGGACATCCAGCAGTTATCGCTGCAGTCGATCAATTCGTAACAGTCACTGTAGAATCCGCACGAAAAGTCGGAAGTATCCAATCTGCACAATATAGTGGGATGCCTGTACGTTGGACAAGACGCAACGGAGAATTAGTTTTAGATATTCGGGAAAATCCTTTTCATTATATCCTTGCTGCTATTCGTTTGACTGAAAAGTATGCACAAGAAAAAAACATTCTTTTATCCTTTTATGATCTGAAAGTAACAAGTGAGTTAGACAGTTCAAATGGCCGGAAATATGGATTGGGTTCTAGCGGTGCCGTGACCGTTGCAACGGTCAAAGCCTTGAATGTTTTTTACGCGTTGAATTTATCTCAATTGGAGATTTTCAAGATTGCAGCACTAGCCAATTTAGCAGTTCAAGATAATGGTTCCTGCGGCGACATCGCTGCTAGCTGTTATGGTGGCTGGATCGCTTTCTCAACCTTCGACCATCCTTGGCTCCAAGAACAAGAAACTCAGCATTCTATCAGTGAGTTACTTGCCCTGGATTGGCCAGGTCTATCCATTGAGCCATTGATTGCTCCTGAAGATTTACGTTTATTGATTGGTTGGACGGGTAGCCCTGCCTCTACTTCTGATTTGGTCGATCAAGTTCACCGTTCGAGAGAAGACAAAATGGTGGCTTATCAGCTTTTCTTAAAAAACAGTACAGAATGTGTCAACGAAATGATCAAAGGGTTTAAAGAAAATAATGTAACGTTGATCCAACAGATGATTCGAAAAAACCGACAATTACTGCATGATTTATCTGCAATCACTGGGGTCGTCATCGAAACGCCTGCTTTGAACAAATTGTGTAATTTAGCTGAACAGTATGAAGGAGCCGCAAAATCTTCTGGTGCAGGTGGTGGCGATTGCGGAATCGTAATTGTTGACCAGAAATCTGGCATCCTTCCTTTAATGAGTGCATGGGAAAAAGCAGAAATCACTCCACTGCCGTTACATGTCTATAGCGATCAAAGAAAGGAAAACCGATGAATCGAAAAGACGAACATGTTTCACTAGCTAAAGCCTTTCATGATAAACAAAAAAACGAATTTGACTTCGTACGGATCATCCATAACCCTTTGCCGCAAATAGCAGTTTCTGATGTCGATCTAAGTACACAGGCAGTTGGGTTTACACTAAGCAGCCCATTTTATATCAATGCGATGACTGGCGGAAGCGAAAAAACAAAAAAAATCAACCAAGATCTTGCAATCGTCGCAAGAGAAGCAGATTTGATGATTGCCACTGGTTCAGTCAGCGCTGCCTTGAAAGACCCTTCTTTAGCCGATACTTATACGATTATGCGACAAGAATATCCTCACGGGAAAATCATTGCCAACATCGGTGCAGGGACTTCTGTCGAAAGAGCCCAAGAAGCTATCCGATTGTTTCACGCAGATGCCTTACAGATTCATTTGAATGCACCTCAAGAGTTGGTTATGCCTGAGGGAGACCGTGATTTTACCAATTGGAAAGTACTTATTCAAGAGACTCAAACAGCCATTGACGTCCCCCTCATCGTAAAAGAAGTCGGTTTTGGCATGACAAGAGAAACGCTCAATGATCTAGCTGCTTTAGGAGTTCATACAGTTGATATCAGCGGTCGAAGCGGAACAAGCTTCACCCAGATCGAAAACGCCCGTCGCTCCAAGCGGGAACTGAGTTATTTAGCTGACTGGGGGCAATCGACAGTCTCTTCATTGCTTGAAGCAAATGAAGCAGACACTTCTATGGAAATCCTAGCCTCCGGAGGTATCCGCAATGCCTATGACATATTTAAAGCCCTTTGTCTCGGCGCAAATGCAGTGGGTACTTCAGGAACCGTACTGACGCATCTGATGAATCACGGCGTAGAAGAAACTATTATACTGATGAAGCAATGGCAAGAAGAGCTTCGTCTGCTTTATACTATGGTCGGCGCAACGAATACCGCGGCCCTACACCAACAATCACTGATCTTTTCCGGACCAGTGAAGGATTGGTGCGAAGCAAGAGGGATCGACTTAGTGAAGTATGGAAGACGCACAGAAAAGAGCGTGGGACAAAAGTAAAGAACACTTTTATCCCACGCTCTAAACACGTATAAACGGCGGAAGCAAAAGCAACTCCTTCGGAAATAAGCTGAAATTCACAAAAATTTGAAAAGCAATTTTCGTGAATTCCTTCTTATTTCTTGGAGTTAAACGCTTCTGTCCCAGCCTCTTTTTTCGAATAAATGATGTTTAATCAGCTGTCCTTCGGTATTCGTTCAAGCCGCTGATTTCACAACCTCTCCACTAAACGGTGTACTAAAGCTCTTTTAAGGTTGTTTTCCGATATAGGCAAGTATGCCTCCGTCCACATACAAGACATGGCCGTTAACGAAATCAGATGCGCTAGAAGCCAAGAAGACAGATGGTCCAGCCAAATCGATTGGCTCGCCCCAGCGTGCTGCTGGCGTACGTCCAACGATAAATTGATCGAATGGATGACGTTCACCGTTTTCTTGTGTTTCGCGTAATGGAGCAGTTTGCGGTGTAGCAATATAACCTGGTCCAATTCCATTACATTGGATATTGTATTGACCGTATTCAGAAGCGATGTTTTTCGTCAGCATTTTTAATCCGCCTTTTGCCGCAGCATAAGCACTGACCGTTTCGCGTCCTAATTCACTCATCATGGAGCAGATATTGATGATTTTACCGCCGCCTTTTTCGATCATATCCCGAATAACTGCTTTTGAAACGATGAATGGGGCATTTAAATCCACGTCGATTACTTGGCGGAAGTCTGCCGCATCCATTTCGATCATCGGTGTCCGTTTGATGATCCCTGCATTGTTGACTAGAATATCAACTGAACCTACATCTTCTTTGATCTGTTGAACCATCGCTTGAACCGCTTCTTCATCGGTCACATCGCAGACATAACCTTTTGCATCGATGCCTGCTTCTTTATAATGCGCTATACCTTCATCAACTGATTCTTGATTCAAGTTATTAAATACGATTTTTGCTCCTGCTGTAGCTAAAGAGCGTGCAATCTCAAATCCAATACCATAGACAGCACCGGTGACTAATGCTACTTTTCCATCTAAACGAAACATATCCATACTAAATTCCATCATTTTCTCTCCCTTATGCTTATTTTAATTGATCCATTTGCACCATATCCATGTCTGTATAGGTGATATTTTCTCCGCACATTGCCCAGATGAATGAGTAATTGCTTGTACCTACACCTGAATGGATCGACCAGCTTGGCGAAATAATGGCTTGTTCATTGTCTACGACTAAATGTTTTGTTTCATCTGGTTTGCCCATCATATGGAACACACGTGTATCTTCATTGGCATAATCAAAATAGACATAAGCTTCCATACGACGTTCATGTGTATGACAAGGCATCGTATTCCAAGCACTTCCTGGTTCTAAAATCGTATAACCCATTTATAAATGACAGCTATCGCTGAAGCTTCTACTGCTGTAAATATCCCCGTCAAGATACCACCGATAATGATGACAATCAATAGAAGGCTAGGAATCGCCTCTTTTATTATTTTTCCAGCATGAGCCATCTGTCCTTTTTCGACAACAGGGTATTTATTCTTTTTAGCAACGATGAATGCTACTAGCATGATTCCTAGCGCCCACAAAGTGAACTGAACCCCAAAAGTTGAACTATTTAATGGACTGTTTCCGATATTCTACTGGAGATAGTCCATTTAACTTTAGTTTTATCCTTTTGTTATTATACCACCTAATATACTCATTTAATTTACTTTGAAATATCTCAATTGATCGGAATTTTTCTCGATAAAAAAACTCTGATTTAAGCACACCAAAAAAATTTTCTATTACAGAATTATCTAAGCAATTTCCTTTTCTAGACATGCTTTGAATAATGTTATTCTCTTTTAATTTTTTTTGATATTGTGGCATCTGATACTGCCATCCTTGATCTGAATGTAGAATCAGTGAACCCTCAGTTCCCTTTTTTTTAATTGCTTGTTGAAGCATTTCTTCAATCAGTTTATATGTTGGACTAGTTGATATACTATAACTAATTATTTCTCCGTTAAATAAATCAAGTATAGGAGATAGATAGATTTTTCTTCCTTTTATCTTGAATTCAGTGACGTCTGTCACCCATTTTTTATTGGGTGTATCTACTGAAAAATTTCGTTTTAACACATTCTTGGCAATTTTTCCTACTGTTCCTTTATAAGATTTATATCGCTTTATTCGGATTTGACAGGTAAGTCCCATTTGGGACATTAATTTTCTAACTGTTTTATGATTGATTGTATATCCTTTCATCTTTAACGCTAAAGTGACTCTACGATAACCATAAGAGTTTCTTGATTCTTTTACAATCGCTGTAATTTCTTGCTTTATCTTGCTATATTTATCTGGCTTATCTAATTTTTTTACCCAGTAATAATAAGTTGACTTCGCTAATTGTGCAATTGAAAGTAATAGATTCAATTTAAATTCTTTTTTGAGCTGAAGGATTGTTTTAACCTTGATTTCTTCTTGCTCAAATCTTGTTCTTGAATCAAGGTTTCTAACTTTTTTAAATATGCGTTCTCTGCTCTTAAACGAATAACTTCTTCTTCAAGAGACTCATCTTTAAGTTTTTTAGGAATGTTTAGCTTGGAATTCATACTAATTTTTCTGCCCCTTTTTTGGCTCTCAAGTGAAGAAGCACCGCCTTCTTCATATTGCTCTATCCATTTACTTAGAGTTCTATTTGAACCGATATTAAATTTTTTAGCAGTTTCTTGGATAGAAAGACCATTTGTTTCCATATATTCTATAACATCAAGTTTAAATTTTGTAGTGTAGCTTTTGCCACCTCCAACCAAGCCTTCCCAACCATGATAGTTATAAATCCTTACCCAATGTCTAACCAGTGTACGATTTATTTGATATTTATGTGCAAGATATTTGTAGCCGCCTTCGTTATTTAAATAGTCTGAAACTACTTTTTTCTTAAAAACAAATGTATATTTCCGCAAAAAAAGCACCCCTTTTAATTAGATTTCTAGTCTAACTTTTGGGGTGCACATCAAAAGCGCCTACGAGATAACCTCCCATAAACAAAGCAGAGATCGAAGCACCACCAGCAACAAGTGAATACATGATAAAAGCAGTACTTGGAGGAATGACCATACCTGTCGGAGCTGACGCGATATTGACCGCTGTCGCAAACTTCCGGTCATATCCTTCTTCCACTTGCTGAGGGATCAACACTCCACCAATCGCGGTAGAAGCGGCAATGGCCGAGCTAGAGATGGAACCAAATAAAGCATTCCCTAACACATTCGTATGAGCCAAAGCCCCCGGCACGCGCCCGACGAACAACATCGCAAAATCCACTAGTTTCTTAGCTATCCCTCCATTATTCATGATAATGCCCGAGAGAACGAAAAACGGAATAGCGATCAGCGAAAAACTATTGATACTTCCCACCATTTTTTGAGCTGAACTAAAAGCAGAAACATCAAACGGTATAACTAACAATAAAGTCATCATCGATGAGAATGCAATACTTATAGCAATCGGCATCCCTAATACAAGCAACACAACAAATACAAAAAATAACACTAATCCGGCTTCTATTGCCATTTTATTCCTCCATTTTTATATTTTTTCTTGAATTGCTGGCTTGTTGCTTAATGTATCGATTAGATTGATCAGGCTATAGATAATGATGAGTACCCCCGATACAGGTACTGACAGATAAACATATCCCATAGGAATACTTAAAGAAGGCGAGATCTGCCCCATTGTCAATGTGACAGCATTCCATCCGCCATACACCATGATCATCGCAGCAAATACCAGAAATAAACTTTGAACAACAACTTCTAAAATTTTACTTTTTTTGCCAGTTAATTTTTCACTTAAAACCGTTACGGCTAAACGTGCTTTTTGTCCCACAACATACGCGGAAGACAACATGGCAAACCAGACAAGACCGAATCGAACAAGCTCTTCCGTGACCGTATTTGGATTTCCTAAAACCGTTCTGGAAAATACTTGCCATAAAACAACAGCGACCATCCCAACAAGCAAAACAGCTCCCAGGATCTCTAATACCTTGTTTAAAATCATTTTCATTACAGCTACGCTCCTTGCTCTTGGATCTTTTGATAAAGGTCTTTGTAGGTAGGATCGTTTTTGAATATATCATGAAGTGGGGCAACTGCCTCTCGAAACGGTGTATTATCTACATCATTGAATTGGACTCCATGTTCTTCTTGTGCTAAAGCTTTTTCTTCTTCAATTGCTTTTGCAAAAGCTTCAATTTCAAAAACCGTTGATTCTTTCGCTGCTTCTTCAATGGCTTTTTCCTGTTCATCAGTTAGCTGTTCTTTGATGGCATCATTCATGATGATGATATCTGGCACACGTGTATGCTCATCATAGGAATAGTATTTAGCTACCCCGCCATGTCCAGCTGTATACAAGACAAATTCATTGTTTTCTGATCCGTTGATCAAATTGGATTGAAGAGACGTGTACACTTCATCACTTCCCATAGGTACGGGCGAACCGCCTAAAAGCTCTACCATTTTGATAGCGGTTTCGCTTTGCATCACACGGATCTTCTTTCCCTTCAAATCTTCCGGCGTATGGATCGGACCGTCTACCATATAAAAGCTGCGCTGACCAGAATCATAATAGGTCAATCCGGTAAATCCTAAATTTTTGGTCGATTGGTAGATTGGCTCCATTATTTCTTCATTATCCATCACCTTAAAGAAATGTTCTTCATCATTGAATAGATAAGGAACGGAAAAAATCGAATAATCTTTAGAGAAACTTTCCAACGCTGAGGCACTTACTTTTGTGAAATCTACTGCTCCTGACTGTGTCAATTCGATCAGTTCACGTTCTCCACCCAGTTGTCCATCTGGGAAATACTGGATCTGTACGGAACCATCTGTTTTTTCTTTTACTAAACGCCCAAATTCATTCATTGCATCAATTACTGGCTGTTGCTTGCATAAGCAAAGCGCAAGGTAACTATCTCATTTACGTCTGCATCTGCGACAGTTGCCACACTAGAATTATTTCCGCAGCCGCTTAGACCTAGCAGACCTAGGCTAAGCGAACTTGCTGCAAACAGCAGTGATGTTTTTTTCATATGGGTTTCCTTTCTTTTAACAATAAGAGACGAGCAATTCTGTCAAACAAAGCACCGTTAACGACTGTCCATAAGGCATTGCTGTGATTCCGATATTCCGATAAAAATCTAAACTGTCCCCCATTCCTGTCCCGATTGAAACGTTTTGAACTTCTCCTTTTTCATCGATTTGTTCAAGCAATCCTTGGATAGCACGATAAGCGACTTCTTTATATTCTTGTGGTAAATAACGTTTATGGACCGCTTTCAAAATACCGTAAGCAAATCCTGCAGTTGCAGAAGATTCTACGTAAGAAGAAGGATCATCCAACAACGTATGCCATAAACCGCTTTCAGACTGATAAGTTTTTAATGCACGCACTTGTGCTTCAAGTGTTTCGATCAATAATTTGCGCAATGCATCTTCTTTCGATAATTCTAAGATTTCAATGATCTCTGGAATAGCAATCGTCAACCAGCAGTTTCCACGAGCCCAAAATGCTTCGGCATAGTTATGATTTCCTTCAAACGTCCAGCCGTGATACCACAATCCTGTTCGTTTATCCATCAAGTATTTGATATGGATCATAAACTGGTAACGAGCTTCTTCTAAATATTCTGGGCGATTCAACAGTTTCCCGATTTTTGCCAAAGGAAGCACTGTCATCATCAATGTATCGTCCCACAACTGATTCTTATTTTCCGGTCCATATGTGGCATGCTGTAACCCGTCTTCATTTGTCCGAGGCATGTCATTCATGACCCATTCTGCCCATTGTTCTAAATAAGGCAAATAGCGTGAATCTTTCGTGTCTTCATACAAGTAAGCCATAGTCAATAGCGGTGCCATTGTATTGACGTTTTTGGGCGGAGCGCCTTCTTCCATACGATCCTCAAACCATTCATTGACCACTTGATAAGCGCGAGGATTTTTTGTCATCTGGTAATTTTTATAAATACCATATAGACCGACACCTTGTGGCCAATTCCACACTGTCCAGCTTTTGTCATCTACTTTCAGTCCATCAAAGTCCAACAAAAATTCACCATTATCGTCTTTGATCGTTGTCAGGTTTTCAACGAGCAGGTCAATTTTTTCTTTCACTAATTCTTTAGGTACAAAAATCTCTTCTTTAATAATCATCTTTACGCCACCTTTTTAAACGCTTTCATTTTATATCCTTAATATAGCAGTAATACCGTCCACTATAAATATCGCTTTTTGAACAAAAACTGTCTAAAATTGACCTAAATGTTAAATAACAAAAGTAACTTTCAGTTACTTGGAAATTAAAAAAAGAACTTGGAGAAACAACGTTTTCCAAGTTCTTTTTCATCTATTTTCTTATCTTTTTTCTACGCTTTCTTTTGCTTATCCGTTGTAAGCATCAATGATGATCTGTTTCAATTCAGAGATCAATGGTTCTTTCGGATTAGCTGTCGTACATTGGTCTTCGTAAGCTAATTCAGCCATACGGTCTACGGTTGTATCTAGTGTTTCTTGTGTGACTCCTTGAGCTTTTAGACTCATGTTGATGCCGACAGATTTTCCTAATTCATAAACAGCCGTTGCTAAAGCTTCGACTAATTCCTCTGTTGTTTCGCCTTTCAGACCTAAGAATTTTGCGATATCTGCGTAATCTGTATCTGCACGGAAATAGTCATATTTAGGGAACATCGCATGTTTTTGTGGATCTTTTGCATTATAGCGGATAATATGCGGTAAAAGAATCGCATTTGTCCGTCCATGAGGGATCCCGTATTCCCCGCCGATTTTATGTGCGACTGAGTGACAAATACCTAGGAATGCGTTAGCAAACGCCATACCAGCCATTGTAGAAGCGTTGTGCATTTTTTCACGTGATTCCATATCAGGTGTTTTTACTGATTTTTCTAAATAGTCAAAGACTAACTTGATTGCTTGTAGGCTCAATCCACGTGTATAATCTGAAGCCATGACTGAAACATAGGATTCGATTGCATGTGTTAACACATCCATCCCGGTATCTGCTGTGACAGATGCTGGAACTGACATGACGAATTGAGGATCGACGATTGCGACATCTGGCGTCAATGCATAATCTGCTAACGGATATTTCACATGTGTTTCACTGTCAGTGATGACCGCAAATGGCGTTACTTCAGAACCAGTCCCTGATGTTGTCGGGATACATACGAATTGTGTTTTTTCTGGTTTGTCGATCTTATATGTCCGTTTACGGATATCCAAGAATTTTTGTTTTGCACCAAAGAAAGATGTGTCTGGGTGTTCATAGAACATCCACATTCCCTTAGCTGCGTCCATTGCAGAACCGCCTCCAAGAGCGATTACTGTATCTGGCTTGAAGTCTGCCATCAGTTTCGTTCCTGCGTATACGGTATTTGTCGATGGGTTCGGTTCAACATCTGAGAAGACTTCGATCTTCACATCATTTTTACGTCGTGCCAATACTTCACGAACTGTATCGCAGTAACCGAATTGGACCATACCAGGGTCACAAACGATCATGACACGTTCAACGTTTTCCATTTTCTCTAAGTACAATAGAGAGTTCTTTTCAAAGAAGATTTTTGGCGGTAATTTGAACCATTGCATGTTATTTCTCCGTTTCGCTACAGTTTTGACATTGATTAAGTTTACAGCAGAGACGTTACGAGAAACAGAGTTCTTACCATAAGAACCGCATCCCAAAGTCAATGACGGAATCATTTCGTTATAGATATCACCGATGCCGCCTTCTGCAGATGGTGTATTCACTAAAATACGACAAGCTTTCATTCGAAGACCGAATTTGACATGCAACTCTTCGTTTTCTGAATGGATAACTGCTGTATGTCCTAATCCTCCAAGATTCAACATACCTTCACACAAATCAAACGCATGGTCCGTGTTGTTAGCTTTGATCATGGCAAGAACTGGAGAAAGTTTTTCTCTTGATAGCGGATAATCTGGGCCTACGCCTTCCAATTCAGCAATCAGCATTTTCGTTCCTTTTGGTACACTGATTCCTGCCAATTTTGCGATTTCCATCGCAGAATGTCCAACGATTGATGGATTGACCGCATATTTTCCTTCGTTCATCACTGCATCTTCTAATTTTTGCAATTCATCTGGTTTTACGATATAAACTTGGTGTGCTTGGAATTCTGCTTTTACTGCTGCATAGATTTCTTTATCCACGATCACAGCTTGTTCAGAAGCACAAATCATTCCATTATCAAATGTTTTCGAAACGATCAAATCGTTCACTGCACGTTTAATTTTTGCTGTTTTTTCAATATAAGCTGGTACGTTACCTGGACCTACACCTAAAGCTGGTTTTCCTGTAGAGTAAGCAGACTTGACCATTCCAGCTCCACCTGTCGCTAAGACGATCGCGATACCTGGATGGTTCATTAGCATAGAAGTCGCTTCGATCGAAGGATGTTCGATCCATTGGATACAATTTTCAGGAGCTCCGGCAGCGATAGCAGCATCACGTACCACTCGTGCTGCTTCTGCAGAAGATTTTTGGGCACTTGGATGGAAAGCAAAAACGATTGGATTTCTTGTTTTCAACGCGATCATTGATTTGAAAATCGTTGTGGAAGTCGGATTCGTTGTTGGAGTTACTCCGCAAACCACACCGACTGGTTCAGCAATTTCAATCAACCCTTTTTGGACATCTTCATTGATCACACCAACTGTTTTATCATGTTTGATATTATGCCAAATATATTCGGACGCATACATATTTTTGATTGCTTTATCTTCGTAAACACCGCGGCCTGTTTCCTCTACAGCCATCTTCGCTAATGGCATATGTTGATCCAAAGCTGCCATTGCCATTTCATGCACGATATGGTCTACTTTTTCTTGATCAAAGCTTTCCATTTCTTTCAATGCTGCATTTGCTTTTTCTGCCAAATCATCAATCATTGCTTGTACGTCAATTGTCTTCGTTTTTTCTTTTTCTATTACTTTAGCCATCATTATCCTCCTAATGGGTCATGGTTATTTGTTAAATAATTCACATGTATATCATACAATATTTATTTTTCTATGTAAACACTTTTTTGTGATTTTTTTCACAGTTATTTTTAAATATAAAATTGCTTTATTTACAGGTGTTTGTATAGAAAAATATATAAAGTTATTTATTATTATTTATATGACACACCCGATTATTCAATATTGAGCAATATATCCCATGCTCTTATCTCTTTCTTTTTTGAATAAAAAATGAGGTAGGACATCTTTCTGCCCTACCTCGTCTTTAAATAAGCTTTGATACTTATTTTTCTTCCTTCTCTTCTGTCTCTTCCAGCGTTTCTGTTGTTTCAGTTTTTACTTCAACTGTCTCAGCTGGTTCTTCTGTTGTTTCAACAGTAGTCGTTGCATCATTTGTTACGACAGTCCCTGGTTTGACCGTTTTGATTGCTGCACGATCGTACTCAAGGAAGATCCCTTCGCAGTCTAAAACAACTGTCCGTTTGTCATTGTCGATTTCTGAAACAACTCCATGTAATCCGCCGATCGTTACGACTGAATCACCTGGTTTCATGCTATCTAACAAGTTTTGACGTTCTTGCTGTTGTTTCTTTTGCGAACGTGACATAAAAAACCACATTGCTAATAGCGCGATAAACATCACAAGCATTGGTAATGTTCCCATTTTTTTCACCTCACTAATTCTGTATCTACAAAAAACACTTTAGCAGAAAAATGCTGATAACACTAGTTTTTTACTTAATTTTTAAAAGATTTTCCTTTAGAAGCTTTTTGCGTTTTCTTTATTGAACCCGTATTCTTCAAAAAAGGCTTCTCTAAATTCAAGCAAATTATCATCCATGATTGCTTGACGTACTTGTTTCATTAGATTCAACAAGAAGTATAAATTGTGGTAAGAAGTCAAACGAATCCCAAATGTTTCATCACATTTGATCAAATGGCGGATATAGGCACGTGTATAGTTTTTACATGTATAACAATCACATTTCTCATCAATTGGACGGAAATCATGGGCATATTTCGCATTTTTCACTACTAGACGGCCTTGAGAAGTCATACATGTGCCATTTCGAGCGATTCGAGTAGGCAAGACACAGTCAAACATGTCTACTCCACGGATAACACCATCGATCAATGAATCAGCAGCACCGACACCCATCAAGTAACGTGGTTTGTTTTCGGGGATCAACGGTGTAGTGAATTCTAATACACGATTCATTTCTGATTTAGGTTCCCCGACAGATAACCCGCCGATTGAGTAACCAGGGAAATCCATCCCGACTAGATCTTTCGCGCTTTGACGACGAAGATCTTCAAACCCTGCTCCTTGGATGATTCCAAATAATCCTTGACGGTCTGGATTAGCATGAGCTTTCAATCCTCGTTCTGCCCATCGAGACGTACGTTCTACTGATTTTTTCACGTAGTCGTAACTTTCATCGAATGGTGGACATTCGTCAAAACTCATCATGATATCAGAGCCCAATTTATTTTGGATGTTGATTGCTTTTTCTGGTGATAAAAACATACGCGAACCGTTCAAGTGATTTTTGAAATGCACGCCTTCTTCTTCGATATTCCGCATATCACTTAATGAAAAAACTTGAAAGCCGCCTGAATCTGTTAAAATCGGTTGATCCCAGTTCATAAATTTATGCAGTCCGCCAGCTTCTTCTACTAAGTCTTCACCAGGGCGTAGCCATAAATGATATGTATTACTTAAAATAACGCCAGCACCCATTTCTTTCAACTCTTCTGGGGACATTGTTTTTACTGTAGCTAATGTTCCTACTGGCATGAACATTGGTGTGGGGAAAGTTCCGTGTGGCGTGATCAATTCCCCTAAACGCGCGCCAGTATGTTTTTCTTTCTTGATTAAACGATAGCGAATGGCAGGTTGCGTCATTCATTTCCCTACTTTCTATATAAAATATCTTGACAACTCCCACCATCATAATCGTTTCAAGTGCTTTTTGCAAGTTCCCTCGGCTTCCTTCTACTTTATTTAATATTCTTTTTTTTATCCTTTTTTTATGAATAACAAAAAAAAGAAAAACATTATGACAGAAATATTTTTTGATACATGGTATATTGGTGTTATTAAAGAAAAGGAGGGAAAAATCATGCAATCTTCTGCAGAATTAAAACGCCAAGCAAAAGAGAGTCTAAAAGGACGTTGGGGACAAGCTGTTTTACTAAATCTAATCCCTACATTGATTGGTATTGCTACTATTCTTCTTATTATGATTCCTATTATCTTGTTTGCCACCACCATATATGATGGATCAGCGAGCGTCTCAGAAGCGACAACTTCAGGAGGCGGTAGTTCAGGAGGCGGTGGCGGAATTATTTCCAGCATCATTAGCGCTTTGTTCATGAGCGGTATTTCTTGGACTTATCTTGATATTTTACGTGGACAAAAAGATCAGATCGAACCATTCAAAGATGCATTTCGTGGATTCAAAGGTTTGTTTATCGGCGGAGTGATCAGCTTAGCTGTGCTGATCTCGATCTTTACAACATTATGGGGTTTGCTATTAGTTATTCCTGGAATCATTAAAAGCTATTCTTATTCTCAAAGCTATTTTATTTACTACGATATCGTCCAAGAAACAGGACAAACACCTAAAGTACTGGATACGATCACTGCAAGTCGAAAATTGATGGATGGTTATAAAGGACAACTTTTCTGGTTAGATCTTTCATTTATCGGCTGGCATATCTTAGCATTAGCAACTGCTGGTATTGGTTATCTATGGCTCAGCCCATACATTTCTGCAACAAAAGCAGCATTTTATGAACAATTGCCAAAAGATATTTAAAAGAGAGTGTGACTTGTGACCGAGGGGGTGGCAGGAGAACACCGTTTATCGAGAGGCAGTAAAAGAAACATTCAGCCCATTAGCAAAAAGGAGGTGTGACAACATTCATGTCACACCTCCTTTTTGTATAGTTCCAGTAAAAAGAAAATCAACTTAGAAACAGTTAATCATTCCTCTTCTTCTGCTTCCGGTAATCGATGGAACTTGATCAGTTCATTCACCGCGATTGGTACGATAGATAAAATCCCTACCAAGAACCAGTGATTCAAACTGATGTGTACTAGGCCGAATAGTTCTTGCGTAAATGGCAGCAAAGCAACAGCCGTTGTAATAGCTAATGCCAGTAACGCCATTTCTACCAAAGCTTTATTGGTCGCTAAATTGACTTTGAAGATCGATTGGCTGCTGCGTACATTGAACACATGCAGAATCGATGAATAAGCTAAGATCAAGAATGCAACAGTTTGACCGACATGCTGACTTGCGTCTACCCATGGGCTGATAGTATCGACATAACTACCTAAATAATAACCAAACAAGGTTACGATGGTGAAGACCCCTGCATTTATGGCAATTTTTTGCAATAAACCTCGAGCAAAGATCCCTTCATTTTTCGGAATGGGTGGCTGATCCATGATGCCGTGTTCCGCTGGCTCTCTTCCTAAAGCAAATCCTGGAAGTCCATCAGCAACTACATTGACAAACAGTAGTTGCACAGCTGTAAATGGTGCTCCCCATCCTAACAGCATCGCAATCAAAACAATAAAGATCTCCGAAATATTACAGCTTAGCAAAAAGTTGATAGCTTTACGAATATTCTGATAAACCGAACGTCCTTGACTGACAGCGTCTACGATCGTCGCAAAGTTGTCATCCGTCAAAATCATATCTGCGGCACTTTGCGCCACATCTGTTCCTGTGATCCCCATGGCACACCCAACGTTACTTGCTTTCAACGCTGGTGCATCATTCACACCATCCCCAGTCATCGCTACGACTGCACCCGTACGTTGCCAAGATTTGACGATCCGGATCTTGTCTTCTGGCGTTACCCGAGCATAGACAGAGAGAGCTTTGACACGCGCATCTAATTCTTCGTCTGATAATTGATGCAGTTCTGATCCTGAAAGTGCTTCTGACGGATCATTCAAGATACCTAATTCTTTCGCTATGGCACTGGCAGTCACCACATGATCTCCAGTGATCATGACTGTTTTGATGCCAGCCTTTTTCGCTCGCTTGATTGCTCCTTTACTTTCTGGACGTGGTGGATCGATCATTCCGATCAGACCAATCAAACGTAAGTCTTTTTCCAGTGCTTCAGAAGAAATATCTTGCGGTTCTTCGTCATAAGTAGCATAACCAACAGCAATCACTCTCAGTGCCCGTTTACCAAAGCGATCATTAACGATCGCCGCTTGTTCTACATCGCCTGAACTAAAGCGCGGAGCAAGAACATCGAATGCTCCTTTGGTGATTGAGATGTATTTTTCGCCCATTTGGTGAACTGTTGTCATCATTTTTCGTTCAGAATCAAAAGGAAGCTCGTTTACTCGTGGATATTTTTCTTCTAATTCTGCCTTTGTATGATAATTCTCTTCAACAGCCCTTACGATGGCTACTTCTGTTGGATTACCTTTGATAACAAGGTCGTCATCTTCTTGCTCGACCGTCACATCTGTACATAGTGCAGCCATTTTCAATATTTCCATCGCGCTGTTCGTCATTGAATCTTCGATATTCGTTACTTCATCTTCTTTGCTCCATACCCGGCGGACGCGCATTTCATTTTGTGTCAGCGTTCCTGTTTTGTCTGAGCAGATAACATTAGCGGTTCCTAGCGTTTCAACTGCTGGCAACTGTCGGATGATCGCATGTTTCCTCGCCATCTTCTGCACACCGTATGCAAGTGTCAACGTAACAATAACAGTCAAGGTTTCCGGTACAGCTGCAACAGCCAAGGAAATCGAAGTCATGAACATCTCAAGGAGTGGTTCTCCTTGCAGTTCACCAATCACAAATACTAAAGCCGCAGCCGCTAAAGCGATCATACTGATTCGTTTGCCTAGCTGATTCAATCGGACCTGTAAAGGTGTTTTTTGCATAGTATTTTCGTTCAAAAGATCCGCGATCTTACCCATTTCTGTAGCCATGCCAATGGCAGTGACGATCGCTTTCCCACGACCTGCAGCAACCGTACATCCTTTAAATACCATATTAAGTTGGTCACCTAATGACTCATCTTCTTCAGCAATAAATGCTGCATCTTTTTCAACTGCTTCACTTTCTCCAGTCAACGCCGATTCTTCTACACGTAATTGTGATGCTTCGATCAAACGGGCATCGGCAGAAATAGCATCACCGGACTCTAAAACAAGAATATCACCCACTACCAGTTGCTCTGACTCAACAGTGGTCACTTTGCCGTCTCGTATGACAGTTGCCGTTTGTTTATTCATATCTTGCAAGGATTCCAGTGCTTTTTCTGCGTTTCCTTCTTGGACAATCGCCAATACCGAGTTGATCACAACGATAGCGATGATCAGCAGTCCTTCAAATAAATCCCCATGTTCTGTAGCAAATGCGGTATAAAAGGAAATCACCGCTGCTACAAGAAGGATGATCGTTGTAAAATCGGACAAGCTTCGAAAGAATTTTTTGATCATCGATTCTTTCGGCGCCTCATCGAATTTATTCAATCCCTGCTTTTTTCGCCGTTCATCCACTTCTTGTGAAGACAACCCAGTATCTGGATCTGCTTCTGTTACCTTCTTTACTTCTTCTATTGTCTGCTTGTATTCTTCCATCCTATTCCTCCTTTAAAATCTTCGTACAAAAAAAGGTACTTATTTTACTATAACATCCTTTTTTTATTTACTTCAAATAAAGGGCTTATCGATTATTTGTTAAGAAAGCGTAAAATTTAAAGTGCTTATATTTGCAAACGCTACCAAAGGATGCTATTATATAGATGTAAGGAAGGAGGATACCATCAAATAGACAGAAGAATTTCTCGATAGAACAGTGTAAGCAAACAAAGTTGTTAGAAGTACAGGTTTCACCCAGACATGCGTGTAGAGTACAAACCTATAAATAGTGAATGCGTATGGATGTTTGGATCACGAAGTATCCGAAACAAGAAGTAATGCGATACGTAACAATTGAATAACGTAAACGTCTGAAAATTGAATAGGAACAAGAGATGTTTCAAATGTTGAAGATGTAACGAAAACAAAATTTTTGTTTAACATGAAGAAATTCAACACCGTGCTTTGCATGTATGATGGAAAGTTACAATCATTTCTGTTTATTTGAATCCTTCCGAGGTACAAGAAAGCCGAGCTTATCGAGAGCTCGGCTTTTTCTTTGTCATAAAATCTTTGTAAAGCTTTTTTGTTATTCAAAACTAGCGGCTTTTCATAACCTTATTTCACGAACATCGCATCTCCAAAACTAAAGAAACGATAGCGCTCTTCAATCGCATGCTGGTAAGCAGATAAAGTCAATTCTCTTCCTGCAAAGGCACTAACTAACATGACTAAAGTCGATTTTGGCAAATGGAAATTAGTTGAGAAAGCTTCTACCACTTTGAATTCATAGCCAGGCGTAATGAAAATATCAGTCCATCCGCTGTCTGCTTTGATTTCTCCATTAAATTTCGTTCCAATCGTTTCTAATGTTCGAATTGAAGTTGTTCCGACAGCCACGATTTTCCCGCCATTTTTACGTACTTGGTTCAATCGCTCAGCCGCTTCTTCCGTCAAACGGTAGAATTCACTATGCATATGGTGTTCTTCAATTTTATCTACGCTGACAGGTCGGAATGTACCTAACCCTACATGTAGTGTCAGATAGACTAATTCAACACCCTTTGCTTCGATCTCATCAAGTAATTCTTTCGTAAAATGCAATCCAGCTGTTGGCGCTGCAGCAGAACCATTTTCTTTCGCATAGACAGTTTGATAGCGATCTGGGTCTTCCAGACGTTCTTTGATATATGGAGGCAATGGCATTTCTCCCAATGATTCAAGAATCTCTAGAAAAATTCCTTCATACTCAAAGTCAATGATCCGTCCGCCGTGTTCCAATTCTTCTTTCACTACTGCTTGCAATCTGCCATCACCAAAAGAGATTCTTGTCCCAACTTTGGCACGTTTCGCAGGTTTGATCAATGTCTCCCACGTATCTCCTTGTGTATTCGTTAGAAGAAGGACTTCTAAATGCGCACCAGTATCTGGTTTTTCTCCATATAAACGAGCAGGCAGAACTCGTGTATTATTCATAACTAGCGCATCACCAGGCTGTAACTCTTCAATGATTTCATGGAAATGTTTATCTTCCATCTCTCCAGTTTTCCGATCCAAAACAAGTAAACGAGAATGATCGCGGTCTTTTAATGGTGTTTGTGCGATTAATTCTTCCGGCAAGTCAAAATCAAAATCTTCTGTTGTTAACATATCGTCACTCACTTTCTATCATGTGCTTCATCATTCTATCATGTTTTTCGTTCTGTTGGCAAAATCAGCACTTTTTCACTTCTATTTTTTGTTTTCCTAAATAAAAAAACTACCCTATTTGTATTTTTTCATTGTTTTAGGCATACTAGTAATAGATAGTTCTTCATTGAAAATAGAAAAAGAGGTGGCACCATGATTGAATTTCAAAATGTGTCAAAAATTTATAAAGGTGGAAAAGTCGCTGTAGAGGACGTCAATCTTTCATTTGAAAAGGGTGAGTTCATTTGTTTTATCGGTACGAGCGGAAGCGGAAAAACGACGACGATGCGGATGATCAACCGAATGACTGATCCAACACAAGGGAAAATTTTGATTGATGGAAAATCCATCCAAGAAATTGATCCAGTGGAATTGCGACGTCAGATCGGCTATGTTATCCAAAGTATTGGATTGATGCCTCACATGACGATCCGTGAAAATATCACTCTTGTCCAAAAATTGTTGAAAGTCAGTCAAGAAGAACGGAATAAAACAGCTGAAAAAATGATTGATCTTGTGGAATTGCCCCGTGAGATGTTAGATCGCTACCCACATGAATTATCTGGTGGTCAGCAGCAGCGTATTGGAGTCGTTCGTGCCCTTGCAGCGAATCAAGATATCATCTTGATGGACGAGCCATTCGGTGCGCTTGATCCAATCACTCGTGATTCCTTGCAAGACCTTGTCAAAGATTTACAAGAGCGTTTGGGAAAAACGATCGTATTTGTAACCCATGACATGGATGAAGCGAGTGAACTACTCACCACTTAGCTAAACCTGACGGTTCTTAACGCTTGAAGTGGGAGCTTCTTGGGAATAGAGCATACTTGATAGCGTATTTCTTTACTAACAGCGGTGTCTCTTATTTACCAAGCTATCCCCGTAGTTCCTACGGTTCTTGATGATTGGATCTAAGCCAATCCCATAGAATGTAGTCTTAGACCTTCGGTCAGAATATTGATACTAGCATTGATATCACGATCATGATGAGTATGACAAACAGGACAAGTCCATTCTCGAATTTCAAGAGATTTCTTGCCATCTTTATGTCCGCACTCTGAACAAATCTGACTAGACGGAAACCATTTATCTACTTTGATGATTTTTCGTCCATACCAGTCAGCCTTGTATTGTAATTTAGTCACAAACTTTGACCAAGAAACATCAGAAATACTTTTAGCTAATTTATGATTTCGCAACATACCTTTTGTGTTTAAGTCTTCAATACAGATAATATCGTGATTTTTGATCATTTCTGTACTCAACTTATTCAGAAAATCAGTACGTTGATTCATTACTTTTTCATGCAATCTAGCTACTTTGCGTTTTTGTTTTTGATAATTTTTAGCTTCAAATAGATTGGTACCTTTATTTTTAGCCAATAAAGCACGCCTAGACAATTTGCGTTGTTCACGCTTTAGTTTCTTTTCCATTTTGGACGTGAATTTATTATTATCAATTTTTTGTCCATCAGAAAGAATCGCAAAGTCCATAATACCTAAGTCAATACCAATTGTGGAATTAGTTTTAGGTAATTCGATAATTTCTTCTTTACACAACAAAGAAATATAGTATTTACCGCTAGAATGACGTGATATTGTAGCAGATTTGATAATCCCTTTTGGTTGTCTATGAAGCTTAATTCTTACTAATGACTTCAATTTAGGAACTTTGATGAATTTACTATCAATCAAAGCAACTGTACCATTTTGATTATTCGTTGTATAACTCTGAACAGGATTTTTCTTACTTTTGAAACGTGGAAATCCAACGGATTTATCCCGAAAAAAATTCTTGTATGCTTTATCTAAATTAAGTTGGGCATTGGCTAAAGCAAGGCTATCAATTTCTTTCAAAAACGGAAATTCTTTCTTGTATTTAGCTGGTGTCGGAAAAGTCATTTTTTTAGAAGAATCATTTTTAACTTCTTCATACGCCTTTTTTCGGTCATCAAGCATTAGATTGTAGACCTTACGGACACAACCAAAAGATTTGGCAAAGAAGATTTCTTGTTCCTCTGTTGGATAGATTCTGAATTTGTATGCTTTTAGTTGTTCCATAAAGTTCACCTACTTTCTATTTATGATTGTTTCCTTGATTTTGGATATACTTCTTAATCACATCAATTGGTGCGCCACCAGTTGTCAGAAGACAAAAACTTTTAGACCAGAACATTTCTTTCCAAAGAAATTGTTTGACTCTTGGAAAGTCACGTTTTATCAATCTTGAGCTGGCACTTTTATAGGCATTGATGAATTTTGTCAATTCTGTTTTAGGTTGAGCTTTGAACATAATATGAACGTGGTCTTTATCATGATTCCACTCCACTAAAGTAATGTGATACGATTCTGAAATTCTTTCAAAAGTAGTTTTGGCATAATCAGATATTTCATCATCAATCACTTGTCTACGATATTTCGTTACTAAAACAAGGTGGTAATAAAGAAGAAATACTGAATGATTATTTGTATCTAATTCCATGTTATATCAACTCATTTCTTGTATAGACTGATTGTAACATGGAACAAAATAAAAAGGCAATACGCCTTAGTTGTCGGTCTTCGAGTTACCAACGGTAACCCTCATACCGAACGGCATTCATCACCCACCTATAGAGGATGGGCGACTTCTGCCTAATTCTGTTAAACTAGCAAGCCGTATCGCCATCATGAGTGAAGGCCGTGTGATCCAATTTGATACACCAGAAAATATTTTACGTCATCCTGCAAACGATTTCGTAGAAGAGTTGATTGGAGAAGATCGCCTACTACAAGCCAAGCCAAATGCGACAAGAGTCGGCGAAGTTATGCTAAATACAGCAATCACGATTACACCGGAAAAATCATTACAAGAAGCAATCAAACTGATGAGGGAAAAACGTGTAGATACGTTGTTAGTTACCGATAATTCGAATGTATTAAAAGGATTTATCGATGTAGAAACGTTGAATAAAAAACGAGGAAAAGTATCCAGTGTCGGCGACATTTTGAATAAACATGTTTTTTACGTAAAAGAATCCGCCTATCTTCGTGATACCTTGCAACGCATTTTAAAACGCGGGCTGAAATACGTGCCGGTCGTTGATGAACAGAACAAAGTCGTAGGTATCCTGACTCGTGCATCATTAGTGGATATCGTCTACGATGTGATTTGGGGAGAAGATCCCGCAACTACTGATGTTGCAGAGTCAGCTACTCCTGAAGAATCTAAGGAGGTCTGACCTATGCAGCAGTTTTTTCATCAGCACGGTTCAGAAATTCTCTCAAAAGGTTTTGAACATCTTTATATTTCAGGACTTGCTTTGATCATTGGTATCATCATTGCTGTACCGCTTGGTGTCTTACTGACACGTTTTCCAAAAGCTGCCACGATTGTGATTGGCTTAACCAGTGCCTTGCAGACAATCCCTTCTCTTGCTTTATTGGCATTGATGATCCCGCTATTTGGCGTAGGTAAATTACCTGCGATTATCGCACTCTTTATTTATTCATTATTGCCGATTTTACGTAATACGTACATTGGGATGAAAAATGTCGATTGGAATTATCGGGATGTGGCAAAAGGCATGGGGATGACTGAGTTCCAATCCATTTTTTCCGTTGAATTGCCCATTGCTATGCCAACGATCATGGCTGGTATTCGTTTAGCTGCCGTTTACGTGATTGCATGGGCTACACTTGCCTCTTATATCGGCGCTGGTGGTTTAGGCGATTTTATTTTTAGTGGACTGAATAATTACCAACCAGATCTCATTTTGGCAGGTACGATCCCTGTAACAATTTTAGCACTATTGGCTGATTGGCTTCTAGGTCTCTTGGAACACCGGCTGACACCGATCGCACTTAGAGAGGAGAATGAAGAATGAAACGTATACTAAAAATGACCATGGTTCTTTTCTCTCTTCTTATACTTGCGAGTTGTTCCTTCCCTGGTCTTGCCAGCAATACAGATGAAGACACCATTTCGATCACAGGTGGAATCACTTCAGAAGCACAGATCTTAGCAAGTCTAGTTGCCGGAATGGTTGAACATTATACAGATAAAAATACCGCAATCATCAACAATCTGGCTACTACAACTATCAACCATCAAGCGATGATGAACGGAGATGCTTCAATTTCAGCGGCTCGCTACACAGGAACAGATTTAACGACTACATTGAACCTTCCTCCTGAAAAAGATCCGAAAAAAGCGTTTGCTACCGTGAAAGATGAATTTGAGAAAAGATACGGTCAAACGTGGTTCCCGTCCTATGGTTTTGAAAATACGTATGTCTTTCTTGTTCGAAAAGACACCGCACAAAAATACCATCTATCTAAAGTCAGCGATCTGAAAAATGTAGCGGATGAATTAGTAGCTGGTGTAGATACTTCTTGGATCAATCGTAAAGGAGACGGTTATGACGGCTTCCAAGAAACTTATGGCTTCTCCTTCAATTCGATATTACCTATGCAGATTGGACTTGTTTATGACGCAGTCGAAGCAGGAAAAATGGATATTGTTCTTGGCTACTCTACGGATGGACGGATCGCCAGTTATGATCTAGTCATGTTGGAAGATGATCGTCAATTCTTCCCACCATATGATGCTGCTCCAGTTGTAGACAACAAGATATTAGCTGATACGCCTCATTTAAAAGAAGCCTTAAATAAGTTAGGTCATACCATCAGTACGGAAAAAATGCAGGAATTGAACTACGAAGCAGATAATAATCTAGTGGAACCATCAGTAGTAGCACAACGTTTCTTACAAGAAAACCACTATTTTGAAGGGAAGTGAAGCAATTGGATAAAATGAATGTCTTTCAACAATTTTTCTATTATTTCCAGGAAAATGGCTCCTATATCTTTGCACAATTTATCCGTCACTTCCTGATTTCTATCTATGGTGTCCTCTTTGCAGCAGTTGTCGGGATTCCGGTTGGGATCATGATTTCTAGGAGACGTAAATTAGCAAACTGGGTGATTCGTTTGGCGAATATCATCCAGACGATCCCTTCTCTAGCCATGATCTCCATTTTAATCATTGGATTAGGCCTGGGAGTCAATGTCGTGATTGTTACTGTATTTTTGTATTCCCTCTTACCGATCATCAAGAATACGTATACCGGGATGATCCAAGTAGACAAAAACATCCTTGATGTCGGCAAAGGCATGGGGATGACTGCTAGACAACGACTATTCATGGTAGAGTTACCACTCTCTGTTTCTGTTATCATGGCAGGCATAAGAAACGCGTTAGTTGTTGCCATCGGGATAACCGCGATCGGTGCATTCGTCGGTGCTGGTGGTCTTGGAGATATCATTATCCGAGGAACCAATGCAACAGAGGGCACATCGATTATTTTAGCAGGTGCATTGCCAACTGCATTAATGGCGATCATCACGGACTGGCTTTTAGGTATTTTGGAAAGACGGCTAGATCCAGCCAGCCGTACATCACGCTGATGTTATTGTAAAAAACAAAAGCTTCTGCGACCATTTGTTGGTCGCAAAGGCTTTTTTAGTTCTGTCATTTTTAAGGCAATAATCCACTCTGATTCTTCCCTCCTTATGGGCAAAGAGTTGCTTTTCTTAGCTATTTATCCATTCCGTATACTCCAACTTCATACTGCCAACGGGTTCATATCTGCATCCACCGACTAAGTTTTTTTCTTATCCGCTAAGGCATTTTGCCAATCCATTTTCCCATCACTCGTCATGGAATTCATACCACATGATCTCTAAATACTCGTCTGCTTGTTCTTTGAATTGGGCATCAATTCTTACATCCTTTGGCGTGGCTTTCATTTAAGCCTTTTCCATCAGTCCTCGATTGTTCGATGCCTTCAGCTGCATCATCAAAACTGGTGACTGCCGTATCGGTAACTTCGATCATCTTTTATACAATCGGGAACTTGCCATCCTCATCCTTGGCTAAAAACATATCTAGCCATTCCAGCTTCTCGCCATGGGAGGTTTGCGGTTCCTAAAACCGGTACACGATTCTTATGGACTGCATCCGTCGCAACTAGACTTGGCGATACGATGATCCTTCACCAGAAGAGCACCCCCGTAAACCAATTGATCGATATATTGCCAATAAGAAAAGACATTGGCGTAAAAGATATCGATCCCTCGTGATGCATTGCCGTTGATACTGCTATTCATGGCCGAAAGCGCCACGACTTTAACTTCTTCCGTTTGAGTGACATTCATGTTCGGCAATGTCGCTTTGGATACCCGCTCTGCTAAAGGAACGACACTGGTATTGTATTTCGTATCTGTATCTTTTCCAAAAGACCATGCCAACGAATCCTCTGGGAACCAATAAGACGACTCCGGTTGATTGTCCATTGCTTTTTTCAACATACTTTTGGCTGTTTCTCGATAAACGACATTTCCAATTGTCTTCGCCTCACTTTGGCGATAATCGATGGTCGTTGCCACTGCCAACACTAACAACGATGCTCCAATTTTACTGATTTTCCTTGTCACACTTCTTCCTCCTTGTTTTACATAAACCCGTCAACATTCCATTCCTAAACTCAAACAATGACCCTTCAAAGGTGGAGATATAGGAACAAATTAAAGAAATCATGCAATAAATCCAAGAAGGTTGGTTTTAGAACAAAAAAAGAGTCTCCTTTTTGGGGAGACTCTTTGTTAACTATCTAAAAAGGTTGGCTCTTCTCACTTCACTCATAATGTGTCCAGGCAGAATAAATTTCTACAACTTTATTTTCCTCATCAACTTTGTAAACCACTCGATGCTGTCTATTCAGCCTGCGTGAGTATCTGCCTTCATGTGTAGGTCTCAGCTTTTCAAAAGACTGCGTGGGCATATATGGATCTTCCTTCAATGTCTGAATCACTTCTTCAAATTGTTTCTTTAAATTCGTTTGCTTGATTTTTCTTAAATCCACTTTCGCAGAGTTTTTGATTGCGACTGTATAGTTACTCATCAAAGAGCTTCCCAATCAATATCATCGATATTCGTAAAGCTACTGTCGTCTTTTTCGCGGTCTCGTACTTTATCTAAAGTACCTGTTTGCTCAAGAAAAAGGGTTTCTTGAATCGCTCTCCAGTCTTCCAGCCCAATCAATACAGCATTGTTTCCACTACGATCACTAATAATCTCGATTTCAGTATGATTTTCATTTACCTCTTTCAATAACTGATAAAAATTTTTACGAGCAGTGCTAGGATTCATCGTTGTATTAGCCATTGTCTCTCCTCCTTTTTCTGATATAATTATAGCGTACTTGATTAAGTACGTCAAAAAAATACAATAAAGCACTTAAATTCAGCAAACTTTTCCTCTTTTTTACATAGAGAAAAAGACCCCTTTTTAGGGAGGATCTTTGTCCACGCTCACTTCTTACTCCTTTACGACTAGCGGTAGCCAAACGTAAAGTAATTGGTAACAACGTATCATCTTTAGCAAAGGTCGAATCCAAAGCCTGTGAGTCTATGCAACAACACCAATACACGAAGGTTCCTCGTTGCAGTGTGACTTGATTGATATCTTGAATAACCTGAGGATACGCACGAAAGATTTGTAACGGTTATTCAAAACTGATTTTGGCCGTCAAGTCTTCTACTGCCTCAAAAATGATTGCCTCTTTCGTCTCCTGTCATTCATGTTCACTATCGATTTGATACTTGCTTAGACCGTTGGGTTTGTGAATCACCAATTAAAAATGGCACTGAGTTATGGTAACGCCGATTGTAAAATTAAGCTAGACAACTAAAAAAAGTCATTTGTGCTACACTCAAAATAGTTCCGACGAAAGAATTATAAGGAGTGAGTACAAATGACCTATAACCATCTTACACCAACTGAACTCGTAATGATAGAAGCTTATTTCAATCAATCACAACCTGTTTCAAAAGTAGCCAATCTGTTACAACGTTCTCGACAAACTATTTATAAGGTCTATCGTTTTCTTAAATCTGGTGGAAGCGCAATGAGCTACTATAAACAATATAAGAAAAACAAACGTAACTGCGGAAGACATCCGATTGTTTTACCTGATGAGCAACAGGAATACATTCAAAAAAAGGTTGTTCAAGGGTGGGCTCCTGATGTCCTTATTGGTCGAGCAGAGTTTCCTATTGCTTGTTCGGTACGCACACTGTATCGAATGTTTAAAGATAAAACCTTTGACACTCACGATTTACCAATGAAGGGAAAAAGAAAACCAAACGGTCATAAAGAAAAAAGAGGAAAACAAGGGTTTCGCCGGTCAATCCGAGACAGAAAGACAGACTATACCCAGTTTGATCATGAATTTGGTCACCTGGAAGGTGACACTATCGTGGGTGGAAAACATAAAAGCGCGGTCATCACATTAGTTGAACGGCTATCTAAAGTCATCATTACCTTGAAACCCGAAGGCAGACAGGCTAAAGACATTGAAAATAGGCTGAATCAATGGTTTCGTTGTGTCCCAAAAAACTTATTTAAATCCATCACATTTGATTGTGGAAAAGAATTCTCAAATTGGAAAAAGATTAGTAATACCAACGATATTTCAATTTATTTTGCGGATCCAGGAACACCTTCTCAACGAGGATTGAATGAACATTCAAATGGCTTATTACGTAAAGATGGTTTGTATAAAGCTATGGATTTTAATGGTGTATCTGAAACCTTTATCCAATCGGTGGCATCGAAACGAAATCATATTCCTAGAAAATCATTACACTATCGGACACCAATGGAAGTATTTTTGAGTTACGTCACAAAAGATGATTTGTCTAACTTAATTTGACAAACGAAATAACAAAAAATGGTCACTTGACGAGGCTGAGATTCCTACTTATGAAGACACATGGCACTTAAGAGTCGAGGTAAAGGAAGAAGCTGAAAATATAGGAGGCTGTACATTATTTGGCAAAGGATTCGGAAATTATGATCAAGACATCAAAATCAAAATGTTTTACAGCTAAATAGGAAGAATAATAACATTTCATACGCTGTTCCCATCTTTAATGGCTTATAGAGGGCACCTTTAGCTGAGAATAAGACAAAACAGACCCTCTAGCTTCAATTAAGAGCTAGAGGGTCTGTTTTTGATTTTAAAACTTGGTTTATTTCTTCAAATGGTAGCTATAGGTGCTGACAACGATATTTTCACGCCAAGACAATCGCAATCTTAACCGCAAACTTGTTTGGTTATGGAGAATATTCTGCCAGCGTCTGTTTGGTACAAATTGAGGAATCAACACAGTAGTTGTATAGTTTTGTTTCGCTGCATTTTTACTTACGATATCTACATAACGGATAATTGGATTTTCAATCGAGCGATAAGAAGAGTGGACGATTGAAAAACGGACATCTGGGAAATGCTTTTTAAATTCTGCTTCGATTTCTTTTTCTTTTTCGACATCTTCGTCTAGCGAAACATGCATCGCAACGACATAATCACCGATCGAACGTGCGTAATTCAACGCACCGATATTTACCCGTGTCACATTCCCGACTAATACAAGAACGGTATTCCCGTCATAATCATGTAGTTTTGCATCATTTTCTAAACGAAGCTGTTCTGCTACTTTTTTATAATGATCATGGATCTTATAAAAAATGAACATAACGATTGGCATAATGATGAAGAAAGGCCAAATGTCCCCTAACCGATAGACAAACAAAATCGCAATGATTGCATATGAGATGAACGCACCCGTAATATTGGCAATCGATTTGCTTAACCATCTTTTTCCTTCTTTTTTCCATTTGACGACCATCCCTGTTTGAGATAAAGCAAATGGAATGAACACGCCGATAGAGTATAACGGAATCAAGCGTTCTGTTGAGCCATGGAAAATAAACAGCAATACGATCGAACCTAGCGCTAGTGTGATAATCCCATTGGAATAGCCTAGTCGATCCCCACGATCTTGATACATGTGAGGCATGAATTTATCTTTTGCCAGATTGTATGCAAGAACTGGAAAAGCAGAAAAACCGGTGTTAGCAGCAACTGCTAAAATCAGCGCTGTAGCAAATTGAAGGACGTAATACAAAATACCATGTCCAAAGACAGCTTTACCAATTTGAGACAAAACAGTGACTTCTTTTTCAGGAACGATCCCATACCAATAGTTGATAAATGTGATCCCCACGAAGAAGAAACCTAAGATCAATGCCATCATCGTCAATGTAGCAGCGGCATTTTTTGCTCTTGGCTTCTTAAAGAATGGTACAGCATTACTAATCGCCTCCACCCCAGTTAAAGAGGAAGAACCAGAAGAAAATGCTCGTAAAATCAAAGCGATAGAAACACCCGGCACAGCCGCTCCTGGAAGTGCAGTAGCTTGCAATGGCACAGCACCTGTCACGATATTATATAAACCAACAACGATCAGTAACGAGATCACAAGGATAAATGTGTACACCGGAAATAATAGGAACGATGCAGATTCCCTCAGCCCACGAAGATTCAGCATCATCAGTAGCAAAACGATTGTCACAGAAATAGCGACTTGATGACCGTAGAGTGCTGGCACCGCTGATGTGATCGCTTCAGCACCTGCTGAGACAGATACTGCTACTGTCAACATGTAGTCGATCAATAAAGAGCCACCGGAAATCAAGCCAGCATTCTTTCCAAGATTCTCACTGCTGACGACATATGCTCCCCCGCCATGAGGATAAGCATGGATGATTTGACGATATGATAGCGTTAATGAAATCAATAAAATAATAACAAAAGCGGCAATGGGTAGCGAATACCAGATGGCTGCAGCAGACAAAGCGACTAAAACGACAACGATTTGTTCCGTACCATATGCAATAGATGATAACGCATCAGACGACAATAATGCCAAAGCAGCAAATCGGGTTAATTTGTGCTCATCATTTTCAGCAGATTTTAAAGGCTTACCTACTAACAACCTTTTTAAGTAATCCAATTTCTAAACTCCTTTACACACAATTTTACTTCAAGTTTTATAGTCGAAAATTTATAGTAAACAAGATGTTATAGTACGCTCACTGACCTTAAAAGTCAATAAACTTTAAGAAAATAATTGGAAAAAAACAGAAAAATATCAAGCGCTTTTTCAAACGCTTTAATACAGCAAAAATCTAACATTTTTTTATGGGCTTTTTCTTTGAATTCTATAATAAAAGGATAGAACTTGACTTAGAAAATCAAGTTCTATCCTTTTTGATATCTTAACTTTTGGAAGAGAGATGTAAGGCTGCTTTCTACCCATCATTCTTACTACTCGAAGCATAGCGCAGTTGTCACAACCTCTTGATAAACGGTGTTTAAAAGCTTGCATCTGCGGTAATAAGCCCAACCAAATTAAAAACATAAGAAGCTGTTTTTATTTGGTCGTTCTTATTACTTGATGCAGAGCAGCTTTTTTACAACCTCTTGGTACACGGTGTTCAATCAGCTGACCCTCGGTATTAGCTCAAAAAAACGGCAAAATATGAGGAACTATTTTTCCATTTTTTTCTCTAATACTCAGGTCAAAACACTGATTTCACAACCTCTTTTTTTAATGAAAAATATGGCTCTCATGCGCCGCTTCTTTGAATTTCGTCATTTTTTCTTCGATGAACGGATAGATTGCCGTTCCTACGATTCCAAAGACAACAAACAAACCGATCATGATCCAGATTGCTTTCGTAGCATTTGGCCAATAAATTCCTCCTGCAGATTCCCGTAACAAGTTTACCGCATGAGTAAATGGCAAGAACGGATTGATCATTTGGAAGAATTTCCCTGAGACTTGGATCGGATAGTTCCCGCCTCCGCCAGAGATCGACAGTACTAAGATGATAATAGCGATCCCTTTACCGACATTATCGAATAATGCAGCCAAGACATAGACGATCATCATGAACGCTAAGGCGATCAAGACAGCAAATGACACGCTGTAGACCGGATTTTGGACATCTACTCCTAGTAAGAAAATATTCCCTAATGTAACGATCAAGCTTTGCGCAATCGCCATTGTCAAAAATGTCAGCATACGAGCAACGAATTGTTCTCGTTTCGTAAAATTGTTTCGGTCTTTCTTTCCTAAATAGTATTCTGTCGTAGCAACACTTGAAAGAAGAACAGCGCCGACCCACAGACATAGTGCAGTATAAAACGGGGTGCTAGCTGAACCGTTATTTGCGATTGGATAAAGCGCATTGGTTTGTAGCTCAACAGGTTGTGTAAAGAAGTCACTTTCTTTTGTTGCGTCTAGTTTCAATAATTTGATGACTTCGCCTAGATCGACTTCTTGTTCGCCTTTTCGGATCGCGTCTGCTGCTTTTTGGATACCAGCTTTGATATTTGGCCAGTCATTGTTGATCAAGTCCGCAGCAGCGTTCACAGCTGTTTCGACTTCTGGCATTTTTTCATTTACTGTTGTCAATGTACCGGTGATTTCATTTTTTAGTGCTGGCCAATCATTTTGGATAAAATCAGCGGCCAATCCTAATTTTTGCTGAATGATCGGTAATTCATTGTTGTATAGGTCTGCCCCTTCATTGATGCCATTGACGATGGTATCCATATTTCCATTCAGCATTGTATTGGCATCATGGATTTCTTGTCCAATTGCAGGCATTTCTTTTTGATATTTTTCTAAAATTGCCACTGCATTCGTTACAGTTGCTTTCGTTGAGCTGAGAAGCGAATCAAAGTCGATCTGGTCCGCTTTGCTCAGTGCGCCTTGTGCAGTCCCAATCGTATCGATGACTTGGTCTAGTAGAGAAGTGACAGTGGAACTGATTTGACCTGTATTGATACCAGCAATGATGCCATTGATATTATTAACAACGGCATCAATTTGATCTAGCAATTCATCAATAGCCTTCGTGTCTTCATTTTGAACAGCTGTGTTCAAAGCAGATAGGCGGTTTTGCAGATTGCTTAGCAAGGGTTTTAATTGATTTAGCTGATCAATAATTGGCTGTAATTTCGTATTTCCAGCACTTGTTTGCAATTTAGTCAGGAACTCGACCAGTTTATCGATTGCATTTTGTTGTTGAGATATTCCGTCAATAAAGCCGTTCAATACATTGCTGATGTTTTTCTTTTCATCATCAGTCAGCTTACCATCTTCAATAGCTGTTCTTACAGTATCTATTAACGAACCTGTCGTTGTTGCCACTTGTCCAATTGACTTCAATGTAACATCTACACTGTTTGTGATGCTTGGTATCGCATCTTTCAGCTGAGAGGCACCTGATTTTGTTTGGTTTGCTAGATCACTTGCCTGATTTTCTAAATTTTTCACATCTGGCAAGATATCTTGTACTTGTTGGATGATCGTCAAGCCTTGTTTTGCTTCATCGATTCCTTGGTTCATTGTCTCTTGGATCGAAGCAAAATCGCCGTCGATCTCTGCTAGTTGCTTACCGGCATTTTGGATCTCTGGGATTTTTTCTTGCAAATCAAGGATGATTTTTGCTTGATCTTTCAACTCAGGCATTTTGTCATTCAATGCAACGACTTTTTCACCCATCTCATCTACTTTAGGGATGTAATCCACGAATTCATTTGCTTTATTCAGTTTTTCCTTGATTTCAGGTAGTTGACTTTGTAATTCGAGGACTTGTTTTGTGTAGCCGTCGATCGTGTCCAAATTTTCATCTGTTGATAAAATCATATCTTTAACTTTATTGATACTTACTAGGTTCGTATCGATGTCGTAACCTATCTCATTGAATACTTTCAATAAAGTCGAACTGGCTGTTTTGATAAATTCATTTGTGATTTGCGATTGGATCGAACTTGCTCCTTTATCGGTGATTTTCGGTGCAATCGCATTGATTTTTTCATTTACCGTATATTCGATTTTTGGTTTCTTGATATCACCACTAGTAAAACTCAGCAGATCTTCTGAGAAATCCTTTGGCAAGTAAATACCTGCGTAATACTTTCCGGAACGGACTCCGTCTTCTAATTGTTCTTTTGAATCAACGAATTGCCATCCTAATTGTTTATTTTTATGAAGCGATTCGATGACTTGCTCCCCAATGGCCACTTCTTTACCTTGAAACTCTGCTGGCTTGTCTGCACTGTAAACAGCAATTGGCAGCTCTCCAGTATTTCCATATGGATCCCATAATGCTTTGATGTTAAACCACGCATATAGCGAAGGGATGATCATGATCGCGATGATCAGAAGTGTTGCAATCGGGTTTTTGAAAATCCGTTTCCAGTCAAGCAAATATAATCGAAGCGTATTTTTGATTGACTGCATAGTTCTCCCCCTTCTTCTTTTTTCAGCTGAATTACTTTACCATGTATTTCATACTTTTTTCAATCGGCTTTTTTCAAAAAAGTCGAATTTTTGGACATATCACGGCAATTGTCTCATTGTAATCTCTTACATATTGAGAAATAATTAAGGATTACAGCCTTTACTTTATCATGAAATAAAAGGGAAAGATAATTTTATGCCAAAGTTTTTATCTATTATACGTATACGCAAAAAAGCTAAAACATTTTTTGTCTTTGCCCCTACAAAAATGTTTCAGCTTTTTTCGTTTTTTATTCCTGTATTTCTTATTTTTCGAATGACAGGATGATTTTCCCAGCAGGAGGATGTCCTTCAACTAGCTGATGTGCTTGGATGACATGCTTAAGTGAAGCAGACAGATTCATTGAAATAAAAACATGAAAGGCTCCTTTTTGGTAGGCTTTGATTATGCCAGCAAAGGCTTCTGCATCTAGATATTCCTTTCTTGGAACAAACGATTCATAAAAGCCTTCCTTTTTTTGCCGCAAATCTAGATCTGGGAGGTCATTTAATGCAACATACCTGCCGCCTGGTTTCATGATCTGGATGCCGGTTTCTCCTTTGATACTTCCTTTCGTCGCATCGATTACAAGGTCTGCCTGATCAGCAAATTGCAGACCTGGATTTGTTTTATCATAAGCAGCAAATGCTGAAGCTCCTAATTTTTTTACCTTTTCCTCATTTTTACTGGATGCACTGGTTAAGATTCGGATTCCCTTTTCATGGAGAAGCTGGATCAGACTTGACCCGACCGCACCTGATGCTCCTAGTATCATTACAGTATCTGTCGGCTGGATTTCCGTCAAATGGTTGATTAGATTATAAGCCGTAATTCCTGGCGTGACCATTCCGGCTGCTTCTTCCCAACTCATTTTATCTGGAATTTTTGCTACTTTTGCTGATGGCAACACGACTTCTTCTCCGTAAGTCCCGCCGACTGCATGGACAGCTACTCGATCACCTACATGAACAGTTGTGACATCTGAACCAATCTCTGTCACAATACCAGCGCCATCATTACCTGGTACATAAGGGAATTTCAATGTTCGTATCTCTTTCATTTCTCCTAAACGCAAGGCAACATCATAAGGATTCACACTGAATGCTTTTATTTCTACACGAACATGTCCAGAACCGACTTCTCTGGGATGAGCATCGATTTCTTCAAAAACATCTTGTGCTTCTCCGTAACCGTTAATTGCAAATCTTCGCATGGTCACCATCTCCCTTTTTCTTTAAGTTTACGTTTATGCCTTTATTTTGACAAAAAAAATGTCTTTTCGTTTTGGCGCATGATTCAAAACAAAATAGTTGTCTTTTTTCGCGTAACGTGTTAAATTATTTATCTAAAAGCGTAAAGATTACGATTTACGCTAATAAAAAATAATTGGAGGAATTTGTTGATGGCTAAAAAATCAAAGATTGCCAAAGCAAAAAAACAGCAAGAAACGATTGAACGCTATGCTGCTTTACGCCAGGAATTAAAAGCGCAAAAAGATTACGAAGGCTTGCGTAAACTTCCTTTAGATGCTCGTCCAGAACGATTGAAAAATCGTGATTTAATCGATGGACGCCCTCGCGGATACATGCGTAAATTCGGGATGTCCCGTATAAAATTCCGTGAATTAGCACATAAAGGTTTGATTCCAGGAGTAAAAAAAGCCAGCTGGTAATCCAAGTCTGGCTGTAATGTAAAGGAGGAGGGCGCATGGACCACTCCTTGGATCATCAAAAAAGATACGTTCGCTTCTTCTAGCAGAAATGCTGGTACTAGAAGCAGACGTATCTTTTTTTACGCACAGCTGGTCCTTTTTTATATGTAAAGGCTGCATGGTTACTTCGCTATATTTATTTAGTAACAGGAGTCAGTGCTTCGATACCCACACTAATTTTCAATGCTCGGTCAACTTCTGCCATAATGGGTCGATCCAAATGGCAGACCTTTTCTTTCAATCTTGATTTATCGATCGTTCTGATCTGCTCCAACAGGATAACGGAGTCTCTTTCTATTCCTGTTCCAGTAGCTTTGATCCCAATGTGAGTCGGAAGCTTAGGTTTAGCCATTTTTGCCGTTATGGCCGCAACAATGATCGTCGGGCTAAAATGGTTACCTAGATTATTTTGAATAACCAAAACTGGGCGTGTTCCGCCTTGCTCCGATCCCACGACTGGAGAAAGATCAGCAAAATAAATATCTCCTCTTTTTACCATAGGATCCTCCTTATTCTTGATATTCTCTTGGTATCCGCTGTCCTAATCCGCAAGCCACTTCATAGTGGATCGTACCTAATTGATCTGCTATATCCTGCATAGTGATTTCTTTGTCTGCATTTTTGCCGATAAGCGTCACTTTTGTTCCGACAGGAAATTCTTGAGGCAATCGGATCATCAGTTGATCCATACATACACGCCCAATCGTTTCACAGTAGTTCCCTTCTACCAATAGAGAAAAACCCTGCATCTTTCGTGGCCAGCCATCTGCATAACCGATCGGTATCGTTCCGATCCACTCTGCTTCAGGAGTGATATATGTTTCTCCATAGCCGATTCCTTCACCTGCTGGGAGTTTTTTGACTTGAATCAATTCAGAAACCAGCTCAAGTGCTGGCTGCAATGGATAAACTTCCGGTAGTGCGTGCCCAGAGGGATTAAGTCCGTACATTGCTACTCCATAACGAATCATATTGCCGATTGTTTCATCATGCCATAAAGCCGTTGCACTATTGCTGACATGTACATATCGAGGAAGTTCGGGAAGTTTTTTCAGCACTTCTATAAAGCGTTCTTTTTGCAGATTCCAATATGTATCATCTGCCTGATCTGCTGTAGAAAAATGGGTAAATAAACCTTCCCATTCTAATACACGACTTTCTTTGATGAATGCAGCTGCCTCTTTTACTTCTTCAGGTGTACAAAATCCGATACGACCCATCCCAGTGTCTGCTTTTAGATGAATCGAAAGAGGCGTCTCTAGCTTACTTTTCTCTAAAACAGCAGCTGCTGCTTGCAACCATTCCCGTGTACCTGCAGTTACTGATAAATCATGAGCAACAGCTACAGTCAGTGCGTCGTAAGGAACCATATTCAAGATAAGGATGGGCTGAGTAAATCCAGCTTCTCTCAACTCGACTCCTTCATCTAAATTTGAAACACAAAAGCCCGAAGCTCCACCTGCAACTGCTGCCTCAGCTGTTTCAATAGCTCCATGACCGTATCCGTTCGCTTTTACTACTGCAAACAATTCTTTTCCTTGCGGAAGTCTTGCAACTTCATTTGCTACATTTTCAGTTATAGCTTTTTTATGTATCACTGCTTTCGTTGGGCGGTGCCAAGCGACAACCATCGTTTTTCCTTCTTTCTAGTCTTCCAAAATAATTTGTGCAAAAGCTGTTTCATTTGTATGAGTAATACTGACCCATACATTGCCTTCATGAGGTGAACGCGTCACAACAGGCTGACCATTTTCATTTTTTAAAATCTCGACATCTTGAAAGGTAACTTTTCCGATCCCAGTTCCCCAAGCTTTAGAGAAAGCCTCTTTGCAAGCGTAACGCCCGCCTAAAAATTCTACTTGGCGATGAAAAGGCAAGGACTGGAATAGTTTCATTTCATCAGAGGTCAAGATTCGTGCAATGAATTTTGGTTTTTCTTCGATCAGCCGAGTGATCCTAGGAAGTTCGACTGCATCGATCCCAATTCCTTTTATCATATGCTTTTCTCTTTTCAATAAATTTAGAACACTCTCATTCTACCAAATTATAACCATTTTGCCACAAATAAGTCCACAAATAACAAAAATGAAAGTTTCTCTTAAAAAAGAGAAACTTTCATTTTATGTTTAATCGTTATTTGAACGGATTACAAATCCGCGTTTTTTATCATTGTGACGTTTACCGCCATCTTTTTGGCTGTTATTATTTTTGCTATAACCGCCTTTTGATTTGTTTCCACGATAATTACCGCCGTCACGACGATTACGGTTGTTTCCGCCACCACGTTTGCCATTTTTATTGTATCCTTTTTTCTGCATTGGCAATGGGCGTTCTGGTGTGATCTTCACTGGCACTGCATCAGCTGGATCTTTTGCTGTCGTTTTTAGCAAAAGTGCAACTAAATCTTGTGCAGAATATTCTTCTAATAATTTATCTGCTGTTTGCAGGTATTTATCTAGACCATTTTCTGCAAGTTTTGTTTCGATTTGTTCAACTGCAGCACCTAATTGACCTTTGAATGCTTCTTTTTCGGTTGGTGGACGTAAAGTCGTCATCCGTTTTTTCGTCAAGTTTTCAATCACATGCAAGTAGTCCATTTCATTTGGTGTAACGAAAGTCACAGACATACCGCCTTTTCCGGCACGGCCTGTACGTCCGATACGGTGAACGTAGCTTTCTGGATCTTGAGGGATATCATAGTTGTACACATGAGTGACACCTGAAATATCTAATCCACGTGCAGCAACGTCTGTCGCTACAAGGATATCTAAATGACCGCTCTTAAATGAACGCAATACGCTCATTCGTTTTTGTTGAGACAAATCGCCATGGATTCCTTCTGCACGGTAACCGCGTGCTTCTAATCCGCGTGCCAATTCGTCTACACGGCGTTTTGTACGTCCGAAGACGATTGTTAATTCAGGTGTTTGAACATCAAACAAGCGAGTCATGATATCGAATTTTTCGTATTCTTTTGCGCGGACATAGTATTGATCGATCAAGTCAGCTGTCATTTCTTTCGCTTTGATCTTCACATGATGTGGATTTTTCATGAATTTAACGCCAATATTCTTGATAGCTGGCGGCATCGTTGCTGAGAAAAGTAATGTTTGTCTTTGATCAGGAACTTGTGAAATGATTTTTTCGATATCTTCCAAGAAGCCCATATTCAACATTTCATCTGCTTCATCCAAAACTAATGTTTGAACGGTTCCAAGTTTCAATGTGTGGCGGTTAATGTGGTCAAGCATACGTCCTGGTGTACCCACAACGATATGTGGACGATCTTTCAAGCCACGGATCTGACGGCCAATATCTGCTCCGCCGTAAACGGCTTGTACACGTACTTTTTTGTCGCGCCCTAAACGATATAATTCTTCTTGTGTTTGGATAGCTAATTCACGTGTTGGTGCGATAACTAAACCTTGTAATTCGTGACGATCTGGATCGATTTTTTCTAACATTGGTAATCCAAATGCAGCTGTTTTCCCTGTACCTGTCTGTGCTTGTCCAATAACGTCTTTTCCAGCTAATGCTAGTGGAATCGTTTCTGCTTGGATAGGCGTTGCTTCTTCAAAACCAGCGCGTTCGACTGATTTCAACAATTCTGGTGATAATTCTAGTTCTTTAAATTTCAAATGAATCCTCCTATATGGTTGTTAACTGAGGATGTAGCTTTTTTGCTACCCCGTCGATTTGTTCGGTCAAAGTGTATTGTTTCTTTTTGACAGTGGCCACGCACGTTTTTATCCATTCTTAGCCCCTGTGGCACCACCGAAAAATCACTTTGCGAAGTTTAGGCATTAGAAAAGCCAAACGGGTCGCGTTCAGCTTTATCATTATTATGACATCTGGCTTCAACAAGTTGTTTCTATGGCAAAACCAGTCCAATTTCTCTTCATCTTTCGGCAATAGGTTATTCTAACATAGTTTTTCGTTTTCTGCAAGTTTACAGATTTTTATTTCATTTGCTGAAGTTGTTCTACCACTTCAAATAAGCCCATGCTGTTGCTGCCTTTTAGCATAATACTATCTGTTGCTTCAAGATTTTGTTTGATAGCATCAATCAATTTATTCTTTTCTTTTTCAAAATAGAACACAGGTAGTTGGGGGTATTTTTGGTTCAATTCTTCTTTTAGTGCATGCATTTGTTCCCCATAAAGGAAAATCATGGCGAATTTCTCAGGATCGATATGTTCACTCATTTGCGCATGCATATTTAAAGACTCTTTCCCTAATTCCAGCATATCTGCTAACACAGCGATTCTGCGTCCTTTTGTTGGCAGATTTTTAAAAGTATCTAATACCAGTCCCATGGCTGTTGGATTTGCATTGTAGACATCGCTCAAAATAGCTGCACCATTTCCTGCCGTTAGCCATTCGGTTCTGTTTTGAGTGATAGAAACATGGGCGAGCCCTTGGCGTATCTCAGGTATGGACAGTCCAAAGAAGCGCCCGATCGTATACGCAATCAAAGCATTCGTTACATTATAACTTCCAGGCAGCGGGATCGTAAATGTTTCTCCTTCTACTACAAAATCGGTTTGTGCTTTTCCTTTTGCTGTCACTTCCGCATGAACATCGCCATTTCCAATACCGAATGTTGTGACTGTTTGTACTAATGTTGCCGTTAAAGGTGTCAGCAACGGTTCATCTGCGGGCACAACGAGTAATCCGTCTGATACAAGTCCGTCAGTGATTTCCATTTTGGCTTTAGCGATTCCTTCTCGCGACCCAAGATTTTCTATGTGTGCTTCACCGATCATTGTGATTGCTGCAGCTTTTGGTTGAGCCATAAGTGAAAGTTCCGTGATTTCATTGGCGTGATCCATGCCCATTTCCAAAACGATCTTTTCTGTATCTTGGGGCATGTGCAAAATCGTGTAAGGAAGACCAATATTATTGTTGTAATTTCCTTGCGTCTTATATGTTTTGTATTTTTCAGACAAGACAGACGCGGTTAGATCTTTCGTGGTGGTTTTACCATTGCTTCCTGTAATTGCAACGACTTCTGCGCCTACTTTTTCCAAGTAATAGGTTGCCAATTGCTGCATGGCTTTCAAAGGATCTGCTACAGGAATAACTGGAAAATTTTTTGGAGCTTGTTCAACAGGCAAGCTCCAAAATGAAGCAGATGCTCCGTTTGTGATCGCTTGCTGGATAAATTCATGTCCATCTCGCGTACCAGCAAGAGGAACGAATAAACTTCCTTCGGTTATCTTCCGGCTGTCAAATTCGACATTGGTAATCTTTGTCAGTGCAGAGCATTCGCTGCCCACGGCTTGTGCAATTTCTTGTATTGTTAGATTCATTGAGATCTCTCCTAAAAAAGGTTGTGAAAAAAGCGTTTGGCCTAAACGGCGGGTTCGCATGACTCTCACTTCCAAGTAAATTTCTCTATTCGTATTTAGAAGCTAGAATGAACGCGGTTACGCAATCACTCCAGCCTCTTCTTTATTTCTCTTTATTCATTTTTTTCAAAAAAAGATTGACGCTGATGGTATCGATTCATTCCTAACTGGATCAGTTCTTCAATCAAATCACCGTATTTCAAGCCCATATTTTCCCATAAGAGTGGGTACATACTGAACTCCGTAAATCCTGGCATAGAGTTTAATTCATTCAGGAATAATTCATTTTTATTTGTCAAAAAGAAATCGCACCGGCTCAATCCGCTTCCACCTAACATCGTGTAAGCTAACTTCGCGTACTCTTGCGCTTTTTGATAAACTTCTTCTGGCACTTCGGCTGGAATCTGCATTTCGATTTTATTATTGATATATTTTGCTTCATAATCATAGAATGCTACGTCTTTTACGACTTCACCAGGCAAAGTCGTCCGAACGTCTTCATTTCCTAATACAGCAACTTCGATTTCGCGCGCTTCAATTCCTTGTTCAACGATTGCTCGAGAATCATACTGATAGGCTGTTGCTAAAGCATTTTGCAGCTCTTCTCGGTTTTCTGCTTTTGTAATGCCGACACTAGAACCCATATTCGCCGGTTTGACAAACATCGGATAAAGCAAAGAACCTTCACATTGATCAAATACTTTTTTAGGATTTTCTTTCCATTGATTCTTAAGTACTGGTACATAAGGAACTTGCGGCACACCAGCAGCTTGTAAAATATACTTGGTCATGATTTTATCCATGGCACATGCACTGGTCAATACGCCTGCGCCGACATAAGGCATATTCAATGTCTCTAAGAAGCCTTGGATCGTTCCATCTTCCCCGTTTGGCCCATGTAAAACTGGAAAAACGATGGCTCCTTCTTCTTTGATTTCGCCCGGATTGATCACTTTTCCTGTAAAGCCTTCCTCTGTCTGTCCACTTGGGTCCCATGAAAGATGCAAGACATCTTTGCTGGCAGGTTTTTCTGTTAGTAATGGACCTTTGACCCATTGTCCTTCTTTTGTAATAAATACGAGTTGAACTTGGTAATAATTATAATAAATGGCATTTAAAACTGAAAATGCGGAAAGAATGGACACTTCATGCTCTGCGCTGCGTCCGCCATATAGTAAAGTAATCTTCAAAAGATTGTCCTCCTGTATTCTAAATCGTTCAGTGATTTACTCTCATATTTTAGCACAAAACAAAAATAAACGAATAACTTATTTATAAAAAAACGAGCCAGCTTCTAAAAGAACGAGCGTCATTTATTTTTTGTCAGCTAGATTATTTGTCCCGTTTTTTATAAAAAGTTATGATAAAGAAAAGGAGGGATGATGATGGCGCAAACAAATCCACGCAGCCGCTTGGCAGAAATCATTCGAGTGTTCATCAATTACAATGTAGTGCCAAACTTTGTACAGCAAAAAAATCCCGAACAGGTAAAAAAAGCCTTTGAAGAACTAGGCCCCACCTTCATCAAGATAGGACAGATGCTTTCTGTTCGAGAAGATTTGCTTTCTTCTGCCTTCACTCAAACATTCAAAACATTACAAGATAGTGTACCTAGCGACACATTTTCAACGGTCAAAAAGACGATCGAAACAGAACTTTCTCTTTCATTATCAGATATATTCGATGATTTTTCAAAATCGCCTTTTGCCTCTGCTTCTATGGGGCAGGCTCATCGTGCCAAGCTGAAGAACGGTGACGCGGTAGTCGTTAAGATCCAACACCCTAACATCGCCGAAGAGATCCGACTTGATCTTCAACTATTTGAACGAGCGATCCCTTTGATCAAATACATTCCTGAAACTAGCGTAGTTGATCTAAAAGGGGTACTCCAAGAAGTAAAACGTTCCTTGATCAATGAAATGGACTTCTTAAAAGAAAGTCAAAATGGCGAACAATTCTATCAAAAGAACAATGGCTGGAAAGAGATCCGCAGCCCCAAGATTTATGACGCTTTTTGTTCGAAAAAAGTGATCGTGATGGAAGAAATGTCTGGTAAAAACTTGAATCATTTAATGAACGCCGAAAACAAAACTGAAACTTTTATCACTGGAATTCAAAACAAGCAGCTGAAACAAGAAGTTGCAAAGCTTTTAGTTGAGAACTTTATGAAACAGGTGTTTGATGATGGTTTTTTCCATGCTGATCCTCATCCAGGGAATCTGCTATTCCATGTACTAACAAAAGAAGAACAGACACAAGCTAGCCGAAAAACTGAAACAGTCCATGAAAAAGAGTTCGGTTCCTTTGCTTTTCGAGCCTCCACTTCTGCAGAAGACCCTGTTGCGCCATATACCATCAACTACATCGATTTTGGTATGATGGGGCATCTTTCTGCAGGACTTAGGCAAAAACTCACACAAGCCGTTTTAGCGCTGTATACGAAAGATGCTTATCGAATCGAAAAAGCGGTCCTTCGACTTTGTCAGCAAGAAGGCTCGTTTGATGAAAGTCGGTTCCACCAAGAACTGACAAGTTTTCTTGAACAGTATTATGATTCTCCTATTGATGAAATCAACTTGCAAGAAGTATTCACACATGTCGTGACGATTTGTCATCAAAATAATCTGCAGTTCGATCGTGATATCACGCTTTTGCTGAAAGCATTTGGGACATTAGAAGGGGTGATCCGCGTCCTCGATCCTGAAGTTTCCCTCATGGAAGTCGCTTCGCCTTTTGCTCAACATTATTTTCTCACTCATCTGGATGTAGAAGATACATTGAAACAAAGCGGATTAGACTTATTGGAAGGGATGAAGGCTGCGCCTAAGATCCCTCAACAGCTCCACCATCTATTAGAAATGTGGACTTCGGGACAAGGAAAAGTCAATTTGGAATTGAAAAAGCAAGACAAATTATTGAGCAGGATCGAAAGTATGATCAATCGGCTTGTTTTCGGTATGATTTTAGCTGCATTGATCGTAGGGTCCTCCCTGCTTGTCCAAGCAGCACCTGTAGAAAACGCAGAGGTCGTTTCCTTATTAGGGATATTTACGTATGCTATTGCCGCATTCGTCATTATTTTTTTGGCAATCGATGCATTGATCCAAATGTATAAGAAGAGGAAAAAGTAGAAAAAGGTTGTGACAGAAAGAATCAGCTTCAAGAAATAAGAAGGGGTTTTACATAAATTGTTTCTCAAATTTTTGTGAAAATTCGGCTTATTTTTCGAAGAGGCTACTTCTGAAACACCGAGAATAAAAAATGTGAAAAAGCTGTTCTGCACCCAGTAATAAGAACAATCAAAAAGGGAACATGGAACACATTTATCCTGTTTCCCTGTTCCCTTTTTGATGTATTCGAGCATAAATAAAATACCTTCGTTACCTACTATCTTCTGTACTTGGTAAACCTTAGTCAATTGCCTTTTTTAACGCTTGACGAAAAGACATATGATCTTTCTCCGTAAAGGGTTTTGGACCCTTTGTCCTTATGCCAGCTTTTCTTAACTTTCCACTATGATAACGTTGTTCTAGAAGCGTGCCGATATTCGCTTCGTCAAATTCTTTTCCAGAGTGATGGAACACTCGCACACCCTTCGGCAATACAAGTGAAGCTAAACCATAATCTTGCGTGATCAAAAAGTCATTCTTCTTAACCATACCGACGATTTTATAATCCGCACTATCAGCTCCGCGGTCTACGTAGACGATTTGGACATGATTAGCGTATTCTTTGGTCGTATAATGGTCCACACTGGTCACGATAACCACGTCAAGACCATAGGATTCTCCTAATTTTATGACATCTTCTTTTACTGGAGAACCATCTCCATCAATGAATAGCCTCATTCTTTTTCGCCTTCTTCCATAAATGATAAACAGTTACTAATCCGCTCAGTAAAAGACCAACATTGATCCATTTTGCCAAGATAAGCAGTTGTACACTTTCTATCGGCACTGATTCATGGTTCAGCGTGATCAATAATAGATGGATTGGCTCTCCCATTTCTTTTGCTAAAACAAACAAAAGCGTCATCAATAAAAACTGGTGGATCACACTCCCTTTATTTTGAGTAGTATACTTGACAACGATCCGGCGATCCATTGGAATAGCTGTATCAGTTTGATAATATTCCTTATTTAGCCAGCTGCCTGTTACTACGTGCCAGAAACTAAGCAGAAAGACACCTATCGCAAAACCATTTGGAATCAAGAGGACCAATAAAGAAGAACTCAGTCCAAGCAATTGCATAGCCAATGGAGACCATGTTAAACGTTTCAAAATCCATGGTCCGACTATTTTTGCTGCAATCAAGCCTGCTGCATAAGGCAAATACATAAAAATCGAAAGTTTTTCTAATCCGTACAGTATGCCAACATAAAAACTGCTAAATAAAAAAAGGAAATTCCCTAGCATTCCATTTAGAAAAGTAAACAGATTTAGCCAGCTTGGCAACTTCCATTCCTTCTTCTGGTGTCCTAAAACAAACACGAACAAGATGAACAGCAGCAAGAAACCATAAATAGCAAGATCAAAAAGCCTTTCATCGAATAACAATCGGGCATTTCTCAAAAGAAACAATAAGCCAAAGAATATCAAAAATAAAACAAGCTCTCGCGTAGCTACCAGATTTCTTTTGATGTCTTTGAAATCCAGTTCGTAACGCGGATAATGACTAACCGTATGGTAGGCCATGACGTAAAAAAGTGTATAAATAGTAAAGCTTGCTGCAATCTGAGTCGGTGCAGGCAACTCAATCGCTTGATACAGGAGAAATAGCCAGATAGCTGCAAATAAGTACTTTTTCCCATCCATATTGATAAAACCTTGCGTCTTTTCGTGAAAATTGACCGTGGTATTAGCAGGTACAAGCCATGCTGCACTCAGCCCTAGCAAAACACTTGAAAAATAAAATAAAGGAAAATAAAATACGCCTAATATTCCAAGCAATGAACCAGCACCACCAATCAGCAGAGCGATCATCAGCAACGTGTAACTATCTAGACCAAATCGTAGACTGTTGACTAAAAATAGTCCAGTCATCCGAAAGGCATAAAACAGCGTAAATGGCAAAATCGTCAGCCAATTATGCGAGTCTGTTAGTCCCAAAAATAAAAGATAAGGAATAAAAATAACCGTGTTACTTAAGATAAAGGGCGTTGTTTGTGTAAAATTACGCCCAAATCGTTTGAGTTTTTCGAACATGACAATGGCTCCTTAAACAGTCTTATAACTAATCTGCTCTTCGATTTTAGCATTAAAGGGGAAATAAACCAATTTTACAGAATATATTCTTGTAAAAAAAAATACAGAAAGAAGCATAAGCTTCTTTCTGCATTTTTACGGTACTTGATTACTCAAGCAGACAAGCCCTTCTCCACAAAAGTCTTGCCCGACACCCCTGCATCCGGCAGGTGATAAAGATAGAAATCAATTATCCTGTGCCTCCAAAATCAATTAGGAGCTCTGTAAACCAGAGTCCTTCTCGACCCGTCGCATAAATTTACTTTAACACAGTTCCTATGTTTATGCGAGAGCTTTTTTCATTTTATAATCGACCATTTGAAATCCTTGACCGATATCTGAAATAAGTTCTTCTGTAATCTCAAATCCTTCATGCTTATAAACCTCGATTGCTTGATGATTCCCCTGATTCACTCGCAAAAAGATCTCTCTTTCCTTTGTTTGCGCAGCAAGTTCTTCATACCAGCGAAAAACTGAAGAAGTCAATCCTTGACCACGTACTTTATTTAGCAAATATAATTTACTTAAATAAATTTTTCCATTTATCTCTTCATAAGCAGTGTAACCGACAGTCTTTTCTTCGCTTTTTAATAAAAAGTAGGACACACCTTCTGTCAGTTCTTTTTGAATCTGTTTTTTTGACTGATAAGTTTTCAGCATGTAATCCACTTGTTTTTGACCAATGATCGGCACAAAAACTTCCGGCCATACTTCTTGTATGACTGCCATCAGCTCATCCAGTTCATTTTCTGTTACTTTTATTTTTTCCATACACCCACGTCCTTTTTTACATTATAAATGACCTTGCGCTTGATGGAATAAAAAGAGCATGATCATGCTATACACACCCACCGACCACGGTTTCAAGAAAATCACAATCTGCATAAATTCCCTAAAAGATAATTTCGTCAAACCAGCTACTAGACAGATCAAGTCGTCTGGCGCAAAGGGAAGCAGCAAGGTAACAACTAGTACTTTTTTAATATCTTTCGTTTTTCTTGTCAGCAATTCATCAAATTTCTGATACTTTTTTGGCGATAAAATAAGCTGGACAAAGGCTACGCCATAGTAACGGACAAGCAAAAATCCGATTGCTTCCCCAATCACTAGGCCAATACAACTATATAAAAGCCCAAATCCATTGCCAAACATCAGCATGCCCGCTACTGAGGAGATCCCTCCCGGCAAAATAGGAATGATCACTTGGATCACTTGCAACAGAACAAATATCATCACTGCATACTTGCCAAATTGCTGGATAAACGCTTGCAAAGACGTGCTCGATCGAAAAATCCCATGATGATAAGCATAAAGAATCAACACAAAGAAAAAAAACAGACCAATAATGGGCATGATCTGAAGACATTTTTGTAAAACTGATCCTTTTTTAGACATCTATATTCCCCACATCTTTTTTCATTTATTAAAACTGCCTCCTTATGAACTGAACCCCAAAAGTTGAACTATTTAATGGACTGTTTCCGATATTCTACTGGAGATAGTCCATTTAACTTTAGTTTTATCCTTTTGTTATTATACCACCTAATATACTCATTTAATTTACTTTGAAATATCTCAATTGATCGGAATTTTTCTCGATAAAAAAACTCTGATTTAAGCACACCAAAAAAATTTTCTATTACAGAATTATCTAAGCAATTTCCTTTTCTAGACATGCTTTGAATAATGTTATTCTCTTTTAATTTTTTTTGATATTGTGGCATCTGATACTGCCATCCTTGATCTGAATGTAGAATCAGTGAACCCTCAGTTCCCTTTTTTTTAATTGCTTGTTGAAGCATTTCTTCAATCAGTTTATATGTTGGACTAGTTGATATACTATAACTAATTATTTCTCCGTTAAATAAATCAAGTATAGGAGATAGATAGATTTTTCTTCCTTTTATCTTGAATTCAGTGACGTCTGTCACCCATTTTTTATTGGGTGTATCTACTGAAAAATTTCGTTTTAACACATTCTTGGCAATTTTTCCTACTGTTCCTTTATAAGATTTATATCGCTTTATTCGGATTTGACAGGTAAGTCCCATTTGGGACATTAATTTTCTAACTGTTTTATGATTGATTGTATATCCTTTCATCTTTAACGCTAAAGTGACTCTACGATAACCATAAGAGTTTCTTGATTCTTTTACAATCGCTGTAATTTCTTGCTTTATCTTGCTATATTTATCTGGCTTATCTAATTTTTTTACCCAGTAATAATAAGTTGACTTCGCTAATTGTGCAATTGAAAGTAATAGATTCAATTTAAATTCTTTTTTGAGCTGAAGGATTGTTTTAACCTTGATTTCTTCTTGCTCAAATCTTGTTCTTGAATCAAGGTTTCTAACTTTTTTAAATATGCGTTCTCTGCTCTTAAACGAATAACTTCTTCTTCAAGAGACTCATCTTTAAGTTTTTTAGGAATGTTTAGCTTGGAATTCATACTAATTTTTCTGCCCCTTTTTTGGCTCTCAAGTGAAGAAGCACCGCCTTCTTCATATTGCTCTATCCATTTACTTAGAGTTCTATTTGAACCGATATTAAATTTTTTAGCAGTTTCTTGGATAGAAAGACCATTTGTTTCCATATATTCTATAACATCAAGTTTAAATTTTGTAGTGTAGCTTTTGCCACCTCCAACCAAGCCTTCCCAACCATGATAGTTATAAATCCTTACCCAATGTCTAACCAGTGTACGATTTATTTGATATTTATGTGCAAGATATTTGTAGCCGCCTTCGTTATTTAAATAGTCTGAAACTACTTTTTTCTTAAAAACAAATGTATATTTCCGCAAAAAAAGCACCCCTTTTAATTAGATTTCTAGTCTAACTTTTGGGGTGCACATCATTAGGGGGTGCGACAAAAGAGCTTCTTCAAAAAAATAAGTCGAAATCTCACACAAATTCGAGAAATAATTTTCGTAAGTTTCTTCTTATTTATTGCATCTGACCACTTCTGTTACAACCTCTCGTTAAACGGTGTTCAAAAGCTTGCATCTACGATAATAAGCCCAACCCAACGAAAAACGTGAGGAGCTGTTTTATTTGGATGCTCTTATCGCTTGATGCAAAGACAGCTTTTTTACAACCTCTACTTCACGGTGCTCAATCAGCTGACCTTCGGTATTAGCTCAAAAAACGGTAAAATATAAACAGCTATTTTCCGTTTCTTCTTTTTAATACTTAGGTCAAGATGCTGTTTTCACAACCTCTTGTTATAAATAAAAAAACAGTTGGCTGGTGACTGTTCAAAAAGCAGAATCCTTGCTTTTCAAACGGTCGCAGTCCGTTCAACTGTTTCGCTGCGCACTATTTATGGTTTAAGAAACTAGCTACTTTTGTTGTAATCAAATCAATAGCAACGTGGTTTTCTCCGCCTTCTGGAACAATGATATCCGCATAGCGCTTCGTTGGTTCGATAAATTGATGATACATCGGTTTAACAACTGTCAAATATTGTTCGATCACGGAGTCCAATGTGCGTCCCCGTTCTTCCATATCCCGTTTGATACGACGAATGATACGAATGTCATCATCTGTATCTACGTATACTTTGATATCCATCAAGTCACGCAGACGTTCGTCTTCTAAAATCAGGATTCCTTCTAGAATGATCACTTCTTTTGGTTCCTGAATGATCGTTGCCTGACTTCTTGTATGCGCTACATAGTCATACACGGGTTTTTCAATGGCTTTATAGTTCAGTAAGTCGCCTACATGCTGAATCAGCAGATCATTATCAAAGGCAAATGGGTGATCGTAATTTGTGTTCAATCGTTCTTCAAAACTCAAATGGCTCTGATCCTTGTAATAAGAATCTTGTTCAAGCATCATGATGGAATGGTCCGGGAAGTTGTTGAAAATCGCACGGCTGACACTTGTCTTTCCGCTTCCGGATCCACCCGTCACACCAATGATAATTGGCTTGCTTTTTGTCATTGACTAAAACCTCTTTCGTATCCGTTTTTTCATTCTAATCTATTATAGCGAAAAAACACGAAAATGCTATATTTTTCTGAAAATTAATCCTTTTCAATTTCCAATAATGAATAAAGTTCCTCTAATGAATCGATTCGATAAGTAGGCTGGATTTCTTCGATTTCTGGTAATTTATTTCTATTGAACCAAATCGTATCGATCCCTGCCATATTTCCTCCTTTGATATCAGAAGTCAAAGAATCACCAATGATCACAGTTTGCTTTTTATCAAAATTAGGAATGTGGGAAAAGACATGATCAAAAAATTCTTTCATCGGCTTTTGCGCTCCGACAGCTTCTGAGACAAAGATATCCTTGAAGTAATCAAGCATTCCTGCATCTGTTAATCGCCGATGTTGCGTGTGCGACACACCGTTCGTCACAATATAAAGATCAGCATGCGGATGGACCTTTTTCAGGATTTCTAGACTTCCTGGAACAAGATCATGACCTTGGTTCAAGTAGTGGCGGTAGCGTTTTTCCATTTGATCACTATCTACTGTTTTCCCAAATTGCTGGAAAAGTAACCCAAAACGACTGCCTATTATTTCTTCTCGTGATAGTCTGCCTTTTTCAAACTCCTGCCATAAATGATGATTCAAAGCCTTATAGCTGGTTTCGATTTCTGGTGTCAATGTGATTCCTTGTTCTGCAAACAAAGCACTTAAAGCATTGGCTTCAGTTAATTGAAAATCTAACAATGTATCATCTACATCAAACAATAAAGTTTTATATTTCATCTTTTTGACCTCCTATTTAAAATAAATACTTAACTTTTTCATCTCTGCTAATGTCAACGATCGATACTCGCCTACTCCTAGCTGTTCATCTAATTCCAATGGTCCCATGCTTAGCCGTTTCAATGCGGTCACTTTCTTTCCTTGGGCTAAGAACATCTTTTTGACTTGATGGAATTTTCCTTCTTGGATCGTCAATAAAACCGTACTTTGGTGCTTGTCTGCTTTGAGTATTTTTAAATCAGCCGGCTTACATTGATACCCATCAGCGAATACGATTCCATTTTCAAATGCTGTTACGTCTGCCGGTGTCACCCTTTCGTTCACAACTACTTGATAAGTCTTTGAAACCTTTTTTTCTGGAAGTAGCATTTCATATCCCAATTGTCCATTCGAAGTGATCAGCAATAGTCCTGTTGTATCTCTATCTAGTCTTCCCACTGGATATAATGGTTGGAAACGATCGGCACTTGCAATCAGATCGATTACTGTCGTCTTTTCTGGATCTGATACAGCTGTAACAGCTTTTTCAGGTTTATTGAGAAGATAATAGGACTCATTTGTTTCTAAGTGTTCACCTGCTACTTCGATTTGATGCAGTAAACTATCTACATTTCGATTTTGTCGAAATTCGACTGTGCCATCTATCATCACTTGCTTCAAAGCAAACAGCCGCTTCATTTCCTTGCGTGTCGTTTCTAATTTTTCTTCTATTAATTTATCTAAACGCATGCTGTTTCCTTTCTTATTACTACTAATTAATTATACCTTGAATATTCTTGCTTGCAAATACATCATCATAGTTATTCCTTGACTTAATTAACAGTTCACGTTACGGTTAAATAGTAAAGTGAATTGGATTTCTCATACACAGCGTAATGACCTGGTGGAGAAAAGTTGAATCCTGACTTTCTAAGGGGAGATGCGCGCATCTCTCCTTTTGCGCTTTTTTAAGCGCCCTGCCTTCGATGATGTGCACGAGATTAGCCTTTAGAATTCACTTAAATAAAATCTGTCCGTTACCAAAGCAGACAGTCACATTTTAAGGAGGAATTTTGGTTATGTCAGTATCATTAGAAGTAAGTAAAAGAGAAGTACGTCCCCGTTCATTAAGAAACAAACTTCGTCACGAAGGGAAAGTTCCAGCTGTTGTTTATGGGTATAAAGTAGAAAGTACCCCTATCTCATTCGATGGTTTGACACTAAGCAAATTGTTGCGTGAACATGGAGCGAACACAGTCATCACGATGGACATCGATGGACAAAAAGTCAATACATTGGTTCACAAGATCCAAACGAACACTTTTACCAATCATTTCGAACATGCAGAATTTCTATCTGTAAACATGTCGGAAGAAACAGAAGTCGAAACAGAAGTCGTTCTTGTTGGCGAATCAGTGGGTGCTAAATCTGGTGGAGTGTTAGCTCAAAACTTGTATACAGTAGTCGTATCTGCTACACCAGACAAATTGCCTGAACGAATTGAAGTTGACGTGACAAACTTGGAATTAGGTGATTCTATTACAGTAGCCGATCTTCCAAAAAACGACGATTACAAATTCGTGACCGACAGTGAAGAGCAAATCGCTGCTGTAGTCGCTCAAAGTGAAGAAGAAGAAAGCACAGGTGAAGGTGGCGAACCAGAAGTGATCGGTTCAACAGAAGAATAATACTGAAACAATCAGGTGGTGTTAGAAGCGGCGGGTCAGCAGCTTTTAACACGCCTTTTTTATTTCTAATCGTTTATTTTCATATGGGGCTTCCACTTTTGTAAATGGCTTTACAAACGAAAAATCCTAATTTACCAAGCTTTTCCTCGCATACTTTTATCGTACCTTTATAAAAATTTATACTTTGAAAAAAAGTATTCAATTATTGTTGCATTTTTCCTGATTCTTTATTAGAATGAACCCTCGTTGAAGTAAGTATTTCTAGTTTATCCTAGGATTAATTATAAAAATAAAACATTCGTTGATTCGAAGGAGGTTAAACAGATGTTTGAAAGTTTTGATAGCAGCCGCAACCGTTACGCTTCAGTTGGTGTCGTATCAAGTTTGCCAGATGAATTGATTGACAGTATATGGTTTATTATTGACCTAGATCTTAAGGGAGTCATTCCATTAGAAAATATATTAACCTTTGATTTGATCGAAAATCGTGGAAAAGTGACGATGCATTTTTCTCAAGCAGGAAGCAATGTGGAAATGGATATTGATTTGCCGTTTGCCTATTCGAACCAATTTCCTGCTCAAGTATACGCCTATGATGACGGTACGAGAGAAACGATCCTTTTACCAAGTGAGATTAGACAATATTAAGGTGATAGATAAACGTGGATGTCCCTTATTTTACAGACCAGGCCAAGTTGTTGATTCTTTGACTCAATTCTTGGCTTCTTTTTATGGAGTTTCATAAATTATCATTGATTTCTAATTGGTATTCTCAGGATAAACGCTATATACTACTAACTAAATTTTAAAGATATAAGGAGTTTAAAAGATGCGCGATTTAACAAAAGGAAGCCCCGCTAAACTGATTTTGATGTTCACTGTTCCTTTACTGATCGGAAATGTTTTTCAGCAGTTCTACAATATGATCGATATGATCATCGTGGGTCAGACGCTAGGTAAAAATGCGCTGGCAGCGGTTGGTGCAACTGGAAGCCTGACATTTTTGATCATTGGCTTTGCCCAAGGTTTAACAGCTGGTTTAGCCATTATTACCGCACAACGTTACGGTGCAAAAGATTATCGGGGTCTGAAGAAAAGTTTTGCTGCTAGTGTTGTCATTAGTCTTGTCGTCACTGTGATTTTAACTGTCCTAAGTCTCCTGTTTATTCGTCCGATGCTTCAATTGATGCAAACTCCTCCTGAAATACTTGATCAAGCACAAACATTTATTTCAATTATTTTATTAGGGATCTTTGCATCAGTCAGTTTCAATTTGCTTTCTAATGTCATTCGCGCACTTGGTGACAGCCGCACACCACTATTCTTTCTGATCATTGCGGTCATCATCAACGTCGTACTTGATTTGATCTTTATTATCTATTTTGGCATGGGTGTGGAAGGTGCAGCTATTGCTACAGTAATCGCACAAGTTTCTTCCAGCGTACTGTGTCTAGTGTATATCAAGAAAAAAATGCCTTTGTTACAGTTACGCAAAAAAGATTTCAAATTTGAAAAAGAAGAGTTTGCTGTACACCTAAATGCTGCTTTGCCAATGGCGTTTCAATCTTCGATCATCGCTGTTGGTGCTATCGTGTTACAAGCAGCACTAAATAGTCTAGGGACAGATGTCGTAGCTGCTCAAGCCGCTGCTGGTCGTATCGACCAATTTGCAAATCAGCCGATGATGTCATTTGGTATTGCAATGGCAACTTTCACTGCACAAAACTATGGTGCGAAAGAATATGGCCGAATCTTGCAAGGGGTACGTCAAACTTTACTGATGAGTGTCGGATTTAGTCTCTTAGCAGGTGCTATCGTCATTTTCTTCGGTCATTTCTTTGTTCAATTGTTTGTTAACCCATCAGAAACACGTGTATTTGAATTAGCACAAACCTACTTCAATATCAATGGGTCTCTTTACTGGATCTTAGCAGTCCTGTTCATTTTACGCTACACACTTCAAGGGCTTGGACAAAGCAAGATCCCTACGATCGCCGGTATGATGGAATTGCTTATGCGTTCTTTTGCAGCTATCGTTCTTACAGGAATGTGGGGATACCCAGGAGCAGCAGCAGCTTCTCCTTTAGCTTGGATCGGTTCTGTTGCCGTGTTGCTTTACTCTTATATGCGTTCGATGAAACAATTGAAACACATGGGTGAAGAGGAACATTTCACATTAGAACATGCAGAAGCAAGATAGCCTTGATTAAAAGAAATCGTTGCGGCTAAAAATGAAAACTTTTATTGAAAATATCTTCTTCGTTTACCGAAAACAGGTTTTTTAGATAACAAAAAGGCTGTGACAAAAAATGTCACAGCCTTTTTTCTTTTATTCTGTTTTTCTTTCCGTGGACTCTACTTTGAAATAATCGATATGTGCATGCTGGTATTCTAATACCGTGAAACGGAATGATGCAATCTCAATGATTGTTCCTGCTTTTATTTCTTTATATCGGCTAGAAGCAAAGCCCGCAAGTGTAGTAAAATTCGTTTCTTCAAACTCTGGAATCTCTACATGAAAATAACGCTGGAAATCATCTAATGTTAGTTTGCCGGAGATGATATAAGAGCCATCTGACTGTTCCGCTATCAATGCTTCGTCCAAATCTGTCTCATCTCGGATTTCCCCGACGATTTCTTCTAAAATATCTTCAATCGTCACTAAGCCGCTTGTCCCTCCGTATTCATCTTTTAAGATAGCAATATGCTTACCCTTTTTTCGCATGATCGTCAATAATTTTTTTATAGGGATCGTTTCAGTTGTTACGATCGGCTCTTCAATCAACTGTTCTACTGTCAGCTGGTCATCTTTATAAGATTGCTTGATCAAATCTGGCAAGGTGACATAACCTAAAACATTGTCTTTTGATTCTAAGATAACCGGATAGCGAGTATGTCCTTGTTCAATCGAAGCTTTTATCGCTTCTTTGACGGTTTCTGAAGCTTCGAATACTTGCATGGACGTACGGTCTACTTGTATATCTTTTGCCAAGGTATCATCAAATTCAAACACGTTTTCCAAATAATAATATTCTTCTTTGGTCAACTCTCCTTTTTCATAAGAATTCAATGCGACTAATGTCAGCTCTTCTTGAGACAATGTCTCTTCTCCTTCAGATACGAGACGCACACCTAATAGCTTCCCTAGCCCTGCAGCTGAATGATTCAATACCCAAATAAAAGGAAACATTACTTTATAAAAATAATGAAGTGGTTTAACTACGAACAAGACGACCTTCTCCGTATTGACGATACTATAGCTCTTAGGAAGCAGTTCGCCAATAACCACATCGATATACGTAACTAAAATAAATCCCAGCGCCACAGAGATTGTACTGCTAATAGCCGAACTAAAAGGTAGTTTACCGATCACTGGTTCTAGTAAAGCCGCGACAGATCCTTCACCGACCCACCCGATGATCAAACCGGTTAGCGTAATTCCTAATTGACTAGCTGATAAATAGTTACGCCGTTTGTATAATTAAGCGAGACAAATAAAAAAGCCATTTATGTTACACTCAAATTGTAATACCCGCTAAAGCATACAAGGAGAGTGAACATAAATGACTTATACCCATCTTACACCAAACGAGCTTGTAATGATAGAAGCATATTTTCATCAAGAAACTCCGGTTGCTATCGTTGCGAAGCAGCTTAAACGTGGACGCCAAACAATTTACAATGTCTATAACTTTCTCAAATGTGGTGGAACAGCACTTGAATACTTTGAACAATACAAAGAAAATAAGCGACGTTGTGGGAGAACCGAAATCATTTTTCCTGCTGAGGAAAAAGAATACATTGAAAAAAGATCAACTGAAGGTTGGACCCCAGACGTCATTATTGGCCGTGCAGAGCGAACCTTCTCTTGTTCAGTAAGTACCCTCTATCGCCGGTTTAAGACGGGAGAATTCAATGTTTTACATTTACCGATGCAAGGAAAACGAAAACCAAATGGTTATAAGGAAAAACGTGGAAAACAGGCATTCAAAAGAAATATTTCTGAACGTAAAAAAGATTATGTCGTTTTCGAAGAAGAATTTGGACATTTAGAGGGTGATACGATTGTCGGCATCCACCATAAAAGTGCCGTCATCACACTCGTTGAGCGACTTTCAAAAGCCATTATCGCCTTGAAACCAGAAGGCCGTAAGGCAGTTGATATTGAAAATTCGATTAATGAATGGCTTCAATCCGTACCCAAAAATCTTTTCAAATCAATTACCTTTGATTGTGGAAAAGAATTCTCTAATTGGAAAAGTATTAGTAATACGAATGATATTGATATTTATTTCGCAGACCCAGGAACGCCTTCCCAACGGGGATTAAATGAACATTCAAACGGACTCCTCCGAAAAGATGGACTACCAAAAGAAATGGACTTCAACCAAGTCAATCAAGGATTCATCTCATCCGTTGCGTCCAAAAGAAACCATATCCCTAGAAAATCACTAAATTACCAAACACCATTAGAAGTTTTTTTGAGTTACGTAAATGGAAAGTTTTGTCTCGCTTAATTTGACAAATAATATTATCTAAATGGTGTGTAACATGAAGAGCTAGCTTGGCGTTCTTTACATTTTCCTTTTCTAGTTGTTCCAATCTTGATCGTCTGATTTTCACTAAAGCAAATTCACTTGCTACAAAAAATGAAGTAATTGCAATCATCAAAAATAAAATAATGAAATTGATAACCATATTCTCCCGCCTTTCTCTTTTTCTATTGTACCCTTTTTCTACAAAAAGATTGAAAATAATGCGTATTCATATTTAGGAATAAAAAAGGAGATGCGGCATTTTTCAGCCACATCTCCTTATCACTTCAAAATCATTGCGTTACTTGTTGCTAAACAGCTTTTTCATGACCTCTGATAAAAACGGTATTCAAAAGCTTGCATCTACGGCATTAAGCCCAAACAGATGAAAAACATGAGAAGCTGTTTTTATCTGCTCGTTCTTACTGCTTGTTGCAGTACAGCTTTTTCATGACCTCTGATAAACGGTGTTCAAGTAGCTGACATTCGACATTAGTTCAGGTCAAAGCGCTACTTTCACAACCGCTCTTTCAACCATGTTTTCCGAGTATTTCCAATGATAAGCGGAACAGTTTCATGTTTTACTTCGCTGTACTCTAGCCCAAACCATGTTTCTGGCGAGGTAGCGATTTTTTTGATTGCCAGTTTTGCCTGCATGATTTGACGTTGCCATTTTCCTAGAGTTGTCACATTGGAAACTACTTCATCAATCAGGACAAATTGGAAATCGCCAACTTCTCGCCCTGGTGTCAGAGAGTATCTTTGTGGCTGTTTTGGCAAACGGCCTTGTTTCATCAAATCATGGATGACTTGGCGAACATATACGTTGATTTCCTGTTGGACCCTGAAACCTAAGAACAGATTCACTTGGACAATAAAATCAGTGTCCATCATATCTACTTGATATTCTTTCGTATATGGCTCATCCGTCACTTCCACATGAACAAACCAATAGACTCGTGCTCTTTTAGGCCGTTTATCTAAAATCGAATAGATGAACTGTCGGCCAACTTTATCTTCAGCCATATCAGGAACCAAGAAGACCACATTTGTCTGATAGATTGGTAAAGAAGTATCATCACGTAATTCTCTAAGCTGCGGGATATAATCTCTCAAAGACACATCCTCGGTTGACGATTCGCGAATAATGTTCCCTTGTTCCCAAATAAACATCACGACTAAGATGATCAAACCAATCAGAACGGCTACAAAACCGCCTCGGAAGAATTTGACAACACTTGAGATAAAGAAAACGACTTCTATCGCACCGAAGAAAAAGGTAACTAAATATGCAAGCCAACGAGAATGCCCATTTTGGATAAGATAAAAGTAAAGCAGTGCTGTTGTCATCAACATCGTCACAGTGATCGATAGACCGTAAGCAGCTTCCATATGATGAGACGTTCGGAATGTGACAACCACTAGAGAACAGGCGATCCATAAAATCAGATTGACTGCTGGGATATACATTTGCCCGATACTGTTCCCAGGATACATGATCTTTAACCGAGGCAGCAGTTTCAACTTGATTGCTTCTGAAACTAGCGTAAACGAACCTGTAATCAATGCTTGCGAAGCAATGACTGCAGCGACTGTTGCAAAAGCAACGCCGATCACGATCCAACTTTGAGGCATCATTTGGAAGAATGGATTCAGGTTCTTGATTTGCTGTGCTTCAGGGTTTTGATAAACATTCAACAACCACGCAGCCTGCCCAAAATAATTGATAACCAAACAAATTTTGACGTAAGGCCAGCTCAGACGAATATTTCGTTTGCCGACATGTCCAAGATCGGAATAAAGCGCCTCTGCACCTGTCGTAGCCAGGAAAATATTTCCAAGAATGAACAAGCCTAATTTGTTATCTGCACTAAAAAGCAGCTGGATAGCATAATAAGGATTCAGTGCACGGATAACTGTCCAGTCTTGACTGAAGTTCATTAATCCCATTACGCCTAAAAAAGTAAACCAAGCGAACATGATTGGTCCGAATGCTTTTCCGACAATATCTGTACCAAAGCGTTGGACCATGAATAAAACAAAAATAATAACTAAAGTGATAATGACGATCACGTTCTGGTTATTACCGAACCGGTCAAAAAACTGCGGAATTCCTCGCAAGCCTTCAATCGCAGTCGTTACCGTCACAGCAGGGGTCAATACCCCATCTGCTAGTAAGGCAGCTCCTCCGATCATTGCAGGAATGATCAAATATTTCCCACCTTTTCGGACAAGTGTGTAGAGTGAGAAAATTCCACCTTCACCATGGTTATCTGCATTCAATGCAATCACGACATATTTGATTGTTGTCAGTAGAGTCAATGTCCAAAAAATCAATGAGACTGATCCGATAACAAAATCAGGATTGATTCCTGACAATCCGCCATTATCTTCAACAATCGATTTCATAACGTAAAGCGGACTTGTCCCGATGTCTCCGTAGACGACTCCCATCGCTACAAGCAGGCCAGTCATTGATATCTTTTTGGTATTGTGCGTTGTTGCCACGTTTTTCCCTCATTTCTTGTTATATGGATATCCTTTAGGTAAGCTTGAATGATAGATGATATTCTTATCCATGACACCCGCTTTCCTAAATTGCTTCTAATTATCCAAGTAACACACTGAAGTGTCAACTTATTTGAATAAAATTATTCTTTCTTTGGACGTTCTCTGATACGTCTTGCCACAAATGAATAAAGAGCAAGGCAAAAAATTGCACCCAATAATGCTGGTATCAAATAAAAACCGCCGAGTTCCGGTCCCAGTGGTCCTAGTAAAAATTCGCCGAGCCAACTACCTAAAAAACCGATAATGATATTTCCAGATACGCCTCCCGGGACTTCCTTTCCTAAAATTGCGCCAGCTATCAAACCTAATATACCGCCGATAAATAACGACCATAAAAAATTCAGCATCTCCTTTCCCTCCTTTATCCATATTTCTCACTTTTATTTTACGCTTTATTCAGAAGGACTCCAAAAATATGCGCCAAGAAACTCCAGAAAAAAAGAAGTTGTAACAAAAGTGTTCAGCTTATTTCCGTAGAAGCTGCTTCTGGAACACCGTGAATCAGAGGTTGTGAAATCAGCGGTTTGACCTGAGTATTAGAGAAACAAACGGAAAAATAGTTCCTCATATTTTGCCGTTTTTTGAGCTAATATCGAGGGACAGCTGATTGAACATCGTTTATTGGAGAGGTTGTAAAAAAGCTGTTCTGCATCAAGTAATAAGAACAGCCAAATAAAAACAGCTCCTAATGTTTTTAACTTGGCTGGACTTATTACCGCAGATGCAAGCTTTTGAACACCGTTTATTCGAAAAAAAAGGACTGTGACACGGCTTTTGTCACAGTCCCCTTTTTTCGAATAATTATTGTCCCCCTGTCACCTTCACGATCACAAGTACATTATTCCTATGAATTAAATTATTTTTCTTCATTTTTCGTTGAACCATCTTCGTTCAACATTGCTTTTCTTGACAGATTTACGCGTCCTTGTTTATCGATTTCAGTTACTTTCACAAGGATCTCATCACCTAGTTTAACAACATCTTCGACTTTATTGACACGATCGTTTGCTAATTGGGAAATATGGACAAGTCCATCTTTTCCTTTGATCAAGTTGACGAATGCACCGAATTTTTCGATACGGACAACTTTCCCTAGATAAACTTCACCAACTTTGACTTCTTTGGTCAAATCTTCGATGATCTTGATAGCTTTTTTGATCATTTCTGCATCAGCTGAAGCAATACTTACTTTTCCATCTTGATCGATATCGATTTTCACACCAGTTTCATCGATGATTCCGTTGATCGTATCGCCGCCTTTACCGATAACATCTTTGATTTTAGCAGGTTCGATCTGGATCATTTCGATTTTTGGTGCATATTGGCTTAATTCTTCACGTGGAGCAGCAATCGTTGAAGTCAATTCTTCTAAGATTTCCATACGTGCTTGTTTTGCTTGAGTTAATGCTTCAGTTAGGATTTGTTCTGTGATTCCTTGAATCTTGATATCCATCTGTAAAGCAGTGATACCATCTTTTGTACCGGCAACTTTAAAGTCCATATCGCCAAGATGATCTTCCAGCCCTTGGATATCAGTTAGGATCGTATAGTTTTCACCATCAGAAACAAGTCCCATCGCAATACCGGCGACTGGCGCTTTGATTGGTACACCTGCATCCATCAATGCTAATGTGCCAGCACAGATACTTGCTTGGGAAGAAGAACCATTTGATTCCAATACTTCTGCTACTAAACGGATCGTATAAGGAAATTCTTCTTCTGAAGGGATTACTTGTGCTAACGCACGTTCACCTAATGCGCCATGTCCGATTTCCCGACGCCCTGGAGAGCCTGCACGTCCTGTAGAACCAACAGAAAATTGAGGGAAATTGTAGTGGTGGATGAATCGTTTGCTGACTTCCACCCCTAAACCATCAATGATTTGGTGCTCTCCTAGAGGTGCGAGTGTACAAGCTGATAAAGCTTGTGTTTGTCCTCGTGTGAACAAACCTGATCCATGTACACGTGGCAATAAGCTGACCTCTGATGACAATGGACGGATTTCATCCAATTTACGCCCGTCAGGACGGATCTTATCGATGGTGATCAATTCACGTACGACATCTTTTTCAAGATCTTCTGTGATTTGTTTAACTTCTTTCAACAAGTGATCTTCATCTTCATGACCTGCAAATTTCTCAGCATAAGCTTCGCGGATATCGATCTTCACCTGCTCGATATTATCTTCGCGAGCAAGTTTTTCTTCAGTCATTACTGCTGCTTTCATTGTAGCGTAAGAAGCATCAAAGATTTCTTTTTTCAATACTTCATCAACTTGCAGTAAAGTCACTTCCATTTTTTCTTTCCCTACTGCTTGAACGATTTCTTCTTGGAAAGCAACTAACTCTTTGATAGCGTCAAAACCAAACAGCAATGCACCAAGCATGTCTTCTTCTGAAACTTCTTTCGCGCCGCTTTCAACCATATTGATGGCTTGTTTCGTTCCGGCAACAGTCAATTCGATATCTGTTTGTTCTGCTTGTTCTACTGTTGGATTCAAGACGTACTCGCCATTTACACGACCAACTTCTACGCCTGCGATTGGGCCGTCAAATGGGATATCTGAGATTGATAGTGCTAAAGAAGAACCTAGCATTGCTGCCATAGCTGGCGAGCAGTCTGTTTCTACACTCATCACGATGTTCGTTACTTGGACTTCATTACGGAAGCCTTCTGCAAACATCGGGCGAATTGGACGGTCGATCAAACGGGCAGTCAATGTTGCTTCCGTACTTGGACGGCCTTCTCGTTTGATGAAACCTCCAGGGATTTTCCCTGCTGCATACATTTTTTCTTCATAATTGATCGTTAATGGGAAAAAGTCTGTATCTTTTGCTTCTTTAGAGGCCACAGCTGCACTTAAGACTACTGTATCTCCATAACGGACTAAAACGGCTCCGTTTGCTTGTTTTGCTAGCTGACCGACTTCGATTTGTAAGGGACGGCCGCCCCATGTCGTTTTGAATACTTGTTTTTCTGACATAACTTCTCCTTTTCCTTCTCGTGAAAGCAAGACGCTACTAAACAAATGAAAACTGCCGAAAGCCGTCTTTTGAGCAGCTTTCATTTGGTTAGTAGGAGTCCATCTAGCTTGATCACGGAATTTTACTTAATTGATATACGAGTAAAAAAAGTGAGATTCATGTGAATCCCACTCTTTTTGACTAAAATTAACGACGCAAGCCTAAACGTTTGATCAATTCGCGGTAACGTTGAACGTCAGTTTTACGTAAGTAAGCTAACAAGTTACGGCGGTGACCAACTTTTTTCATTAGGCCGCGGTATGAATGATGGTCTTTTTTGTGCACGCGTGCATGTTCATTCAAGTGGTTGATTTCTTCAGTTAATACAGCGATTTGTACTTCTGGAGAACCAGTATCCCCTTCATGGCGAGCGTATTCGTTGATGATTTCATTCTTGCGTTCTTTTGAAATTGCCATTTCTTTCACCTCTTTCGATTATTCCCCTGCGACTGAGTAAAACGTTGGTGATTCGCTTAACCAAGTGGCAGGTCATGTGCCTAGAGCACACAGCTATACTTTACCTGAAACCGGGTTGAAAATCAAGTAGTTAATCATTAAGAAAAGGTAGTTTTCAAACAATCTTACTACTACTTTTCCATTTTTGTGGTAAACTATAATGCGAAAATAGACTTGAAACACAGTCTTTTAAGAAAGGGGTACATATTCCATGATTACAATGGATGATATCATTCGTGAAGGAAATCCGACCTTACGCGAAGTTGCAAAAGAAGTTTCTCTTCCATTAAGCGAAGAAGATATCTCTTTAGGAAAAGAGATGCTTGAGTTCTTAAAAAACAGCCAAGATCCAATCAAAGCTGAAGAACTACACTTACGAGGCGGTGTTGGCTTAGCTGCTCCTCAATTAGATATTTCTAAAAGAATCATTGCTGTTCACGTACCAAGTCCTGACCCAGAGGCAGATGGACCTTCTCTAAGTACTGTTATGTATAATCCTAAAATTTTGAGCCATTCTGTTCAAGATGCTTGTTTAGGGGAAGGTGAAGGCTGTTTATCTGTTGATCGAGAAGTACCAGGATATGTTGTTCGCCATGCCAAAATCACTGTGTCTTATTATGATATGAATGGTGAAAAACACAAGATTCGTTTGAAGAATTATGAATCGATCGTCGTTCAACATGAAATCGACCATATCAACGGTGTGATGTTCTATGACCACATCAACGATCAAAATCCATTTGCACTAAAAGAAGGCGTATTGGTGATCGAGTAGAGAATTGGCAGGTTCCTTCGATACTATGCTACAAGAAAGCTTTATAAAAAAGGGGAGTGCTCAAAAGCTGCACTTCCCTTTTTTATGTTTCTCCACTAATCGAAATTTAGATAGACATCTAGAAATCGCAATTCCAAAAAATTCTGTGTATTGGATACGCATCTTTTCTTATTTTTTCTTATTTCTTCCATATGGGTGTTTATCTCAGAGATGATAGAATAGTTTCTAGGATAAAAAGTAGCAGCTACGATGTTATCCTTCGTAGAGGATTCCTGCTTCAGCTAGTTTTTGTTTGATGTTTTTCAGCATATGCTTTTCTGGGTAGCGGATCGTATGCAGATGGATGCCGCCTGTTAATTCGGATAACAAAGTAGCATTACTTTTTTGATAACGTCTCATAAAGGAATCGATATCTTGTGGCGTTTTGATGTGCAAAGTTCCTGCTAACTCACCGTAAAGGGGATGTTCCACAATTACATCAATGATTTCACCACCATTTTCAACGATTAGTCTCAGTTCTTCTTCTGTTTGATCTTTTCCATGCTGGACAGCGATTTTACTGATGTGCCCAGTATTGGTTTCTTCTGTTTCGAGGATATAACCTCTTGCTGTTGCCACGATACTTTTACCTGCAGCTCGTAGTAAAGCAATATCGCCTACAATGATCTGACGGCTGACTCCAAAAGTTTTCGCAAACTTGCTAGCACTCACTGGTTTTTCTGTATTTGCCAAGGTTTGCATGATTTGTTTTCGCCGTGTCTCTCCTTCGATCACACTTATTCCTCCTTCATTTTGTTTTGGTATTCGCGCGAGTGTTTCATCAAATCAACATACGTATCTGTTATTGTTTCCTTATATCCCTTATTTTTCAGCAGACTAACAACTTTATCCAATACTTGCTGCTCTCTTTTTGCATCATAAACTGCTTGGTTTTCTTCTTTTTTCACTTGTCCTATTTTAGTTACCGTATCCATTCTTTTTTCTAATAAAGCAATCAACTCTCGATCGATCATATCGATCTTATGACGTAATGTTTCAAGAGACTCTTCTGTTAGTTCTTCCTCTACTGTCTTGATGATACGAGCAGGATTTCCTGCAATCACTACATTGTCGGGAAAAGATTTGGTCACAACCGAACCTGCGCCGACTACTACGTTGTCCCCTAGAGTGACACCCGGCGTGACGATAACTCCTCCGCCTAACCAAACATTATTACCGATTTTAATGGGTTTTGCGTACTCCAGACCGCTGTTACGTTTCACTGGATGTAGTGGATGCGTCGCCGTGTAAAGCTGGACATTCGGAGCGAACATGCAGTTATCACCGATTTCAATCGTGCTGACATCTAAAAATGTACAATTGAAATTTGCATAAAAATTCTCCCCAACAAATATATTATATCCGTAATCAAAATTGATAACTGGCTCCATATAGATTTTTTTCCCTGTACGGCCAAAAGTCTCTTTCAACAATTGGGATCGCAGTTCCGCTGATTCTGCTTGGTTGATGATTTGGCTTTGACTTCTTGCAAACATACGGTCGGCAACCAGCTCAGGATCATTGGCAAAATAAAGCTCGCCTGCAATCATTTTTTCTTTTTCGGTTTTGAATTCAGTCATAATCTGCTCCTAATTCTTGTATTTTTTTGAAAACAACCGCTCCGTCTTCTTGAATAAACGTATAAGGCTCCGCTAAATAAACAGGCGTTTGATTGATTACTAAGATTTTGGCTGACGGCTGGCGAAACTGTACCAGATCACAAAACGGATGAACTTGAAAACTCGTTCCAACAATGACGATCAGCTCTGCTTGGCTGACGGCATAAGCCGCCTGCTCCATGACTCCATCTTGAAACCCTTCACCATATAACACGATGTCTGGGCGTATTTGTCCTCCGCATGCTTGATGTTTGTCGCTGTGAAGATATTCTTTCCAGTCTACCGTTTGTTGACATTTTCGACAATGACATTGATACAAACTTCCATGAAAATTGACGAGTTGCGGGCTTTTAGCCTTTGCGTGCAAACCGTCGATGTTTTGGGAAACAACCCAAACATTTTTTTCTTTCGCTAGATGTGCCATTTCCAAATGAATGATATTGGGTTTTGCTTCAGGATGATAAATCTTTTTGACAAATTGATAGAATTTATCCGGTTCATTCACCATTGCTTGATGACTCAGCAAGTATTCCGGCTGCTCCATCCCGTGGTAGATTCCTGACAAAGATCGATAGTCTGGCACTCCAGAAGGTGTGGATACCCCTGCACCGGTCAAAAATGTAATTTGCTGATAAGCTAATATCTCTTTTGCTGCTTCGTCTACTGTTAATTGTTTCATGTTTTGTCACCTCACTTTCCATTATAGCCCATACTCGAACAAATTTATTGTTGAAAAGTCAGAAAAATGGGAATAAAAAAGTGTTATGGGCATTTGAACAATTTATCACAATGTTCACTGACAAAAGAATGAAAACGTGTTACAATACTGCTGTATAAAAGTGAGGTGAATCGATATGTTACCATTCTTTATTTATTGGGGCGTTATTCTGGCTTGTATCGCCTGGTTAGCGTTAAGCGTTTATTTCTCTGTTTTTTATCTTGTACGCAAAGAAAATGGAAATCTTTGGGCTTTTGCTTTATTCAACGTGATTGCCGCAATTGTTTTAGCCATTACATTAGCCGTATATCGAACATGGGGCTGGGGAATCACCCAATACTCAAGTTTGATTTATCTAATATTAGCCATTTATGGCGTCGTTGTTCTTTTGCAAGCGATCCTAGGACGTGAGCCAAAGAAAGCGGCAGCTTAAATGATCGAGATGGAACTGGACACAGGAAATTTTCTGTTCTAGTTCTTTTTTTATTGTATTACATACATTTTTGTGTATAATTATACTATCGTTTGCAATGGATAGATGATTCACATTTTGATTGTTTTTTCGGTAAAAGTAAAGATTTCTATATTTATCAGTATTTTTTCAAAAAACAGCAGTTATAGATTGACAAAGCCTCTCGAGTATCGTAAACTTTTTTTGTATAAATAACTGAATACGAGATGCCTCAATCAATGAGGTAGAGGTCGCGAGAATCATTAACCCTGTGGAGTGAAGCAAACATGGAGAAGCAGGAATAGGGAGGATCGCCGAAATGTGCACTTTTTTGCTTGGAGTGTATGTTGGGACGCAAGTTAAGAGCTTGCGGACTGTCTTAGCAGTGATGCTAAGTTGCGCTATGTTTTGTGAGAGGTTTATCACCTTATGGAATTTTAGCGGCCTTTTTATATCTATAAATCGGTCGCTTTTTATTTTTTCAGATAAAGCTTTACCGCATTTCATCTAGACCGCTCGTGTATCATATAATCAGAAAGGGAGAAAAAAATGAAAAAAAATATGGTTTCAGTTGCCGTACTATTTGCTTTTGTCTTCTCACTATTCAGTGTGGGATCTCTGGCAAATGCAGATGAAAAAACACCGAGCGATGAGTTTCGCGTAGGTATGGAGGCTGGGTATGCACCCTTCAACTGGTCTCAACAAACAGATGAGAATAATGCCTTGCCAATTCAAGGCCAAAATAGTTACGCCGGCGGTTATGATGTTCAAATCGCTAAAAAAGTAGCAGATGGTTTAGGGAAAAAATTAGTCATCGTCCAAACGAAATGGGATGGTCTGGCTCCTGCCCTTCAATCAGGCAAGATCGACGCGATCATCGCCGGAATGAGCCCTACTGCTGAACGACGAAAAGAAATTGATTTTACCGATCCTTATTACGAATCACAATTAGTAGTAGTAGTTCAAAAAGATAGCAAATATGCAAAAGCAAAAAGTTTAGCAGATCTTTCTGGAGCAAAGATTACTGCTCAGTTAAATACATTCCACTATACTGTGATCGATCAGATACCAGATGTGCAGAAACAACAAGCAATGGATAATTTCTCAGCAATGAGAACAGCTTTAGCTTCTGGAATGATCGATGGTTATGTCAGCGAACGTCCGGAAGGTGTAACGGCAACTAGTGTGAACAAAGACTTGGAAATGCTTGAATTCAGCGGTGCAGATGGCTTCCAGACAAACCCGGAAGATGTTCAGATTTCTGTTGGTATGCGTAAAGGCGACCCGGATATCCAAAAAGTAAACCAGATTCTTTCTGGCATCTCTAACGATGAACGAACCAAAATTATGGACCAAGCAGTCAAAGATCAGCCTGCTGCAACTGATAGTGAAGAAAAACCTGGCATCATTTCTGATTTCACTACGATTTGGAAACAATACGGCAATATGTTCTTACGAGGTGCTGGACTTACCTTGTTCATCGCATTGATCGGGACAGTTGTCGGTACTACACTTGGATTACTGATTGGTGTCTTCCGTTCGGTACCTGAATCAGGAAATGCACTGACTCGCTTCTTCCAAAAAATCGGAAATGCACTTCTTTCTATCTATGTCGAAGTATTCCGCGGAACACCGATGATGGTACAAGCAATGGTCATCTTCTACGGTCTGGCACTCGCTTTTGGCATTTCATTGAACCGAACGATTGCCGCTTTGTTTATTGTCTCTCTCAATACTGGAGCTTACATGACAGAGATCGTTCGTGGGGGGATTTTTGCAGTAGATGAAGGGCAGTTCGAAGCTGCGCAAGCCATTGGTATGACCCATGGCCAAACGATGAGAAAAGTTGTTATTCCACAAGTTTTACGGAATATCTTGCCAGCAACAGGAAATGAGTTTGTTATCAATATCAAAGATACAGCAGTTTTAAGTGTAATCGGCGTAGCTGATTTGTTCTTCCAAGGAAACTCTGCTTCCGGTGCGAATTTCCAATTCTTCCAAACATTTACGATCGTCGGGATCATCTACTTAGTCATGACCTTTACGATCACCAGAATCCTGCGGGCGGTAGAAAAGAAAATCGATGGTCCTTCAGCTTATACCAAGCTTGAAGAAATCGACAATTCAAATTTGCAGGAATAAGGAGGAAGAATCATGAATGAAAAAATTATTGAAATCAAACATCTAAGAAAAAGCTTCGGTGAAAATGAAGTATTGAAAGATATCAGCGTAACAGTCAATAAAGGTGAAGTTGTGACGATCATCGGTTCTTCCGGTTCTGGTAAATCTACTTTCTTGCGCTGTATCAATTTACTGGAAAAACCAACAGGCGGCGAGATCATTTATAATGGAGAAAATGTATTAGCTCCTAAATATAATTTACCTAAATATCGAACGAATCTAGGTATGGTTTTCCAATCCTTCAACCTGTTCAACAATATGAATGTCTTGGAAAACTGTATGTCTGGTCAAACAACTGTCCTGAAACGAGATAAAGAAACTGCCAAAAAAGTAGCAATCGAAAATCTGGAAAAAGTTGGTATGGATCGTTATATCGAAGCCAAACCAGCACAATTATCTGGTGGACAGAAACAGCGTGTCGCAATTGCTCGGGCATTATCAATGAATCCAGATGTATTGCTATTCGACGAACCTACTTCGGCGTTAGACCCTGAAATGGTTGGCGAAGTGCTTAATACGATCAAAGACTTAGCACATACTGGCTTGACAATGCTTATCGTGACGCATGAGATGGAATTTGCAAAAGATGTATCTGACCGTGTCATTTTTATGGATAAAGGTGTGATTGCAGAAGAAGGTACACCAGAAGATATCTTTGTCCATCCGAAAGAAGAACGTACAAAAGAATTCCTTTCACGTATTTTAAATGCTTAGGATCAATAGCTGATTGGGACAAAGAGCTGCGGTGTTTACCGCAGTTCTTTTTTATGAATTACTCATAAAAGGTAAATTTCTGAAAATTTTGGAATCTTAGTTGTGTTTTTCAGAAAACTCTTTTAATATGGAAGTAATTAAACTTTTTTAGTTAGGATGATTTAAAAATGAATGAAGAGCAAGAACTGCAGCGTGGACTGAAAAATAGACATGTCCAACTGATTTCTATTGGCGGAGCGATTGGAACGGGGTTGTTTTTAGGTTCCGGAAAGTCTATCCAGCTAGCTGGCCCTTCGATATTGCTCGCCTATCTTATTACTGGATGCATCTGTTTTTTCATTATGCGTGCGTTAGGCGAACTTCTGTTATCAAACACCAATAACCATTCTTTTCTGGATTTTGTTGCAGAATATCTTGGCAAAAAAGCGGCTTTCATCACTGGCTGGACGTATTGGTTCTGCTGGGTATCGATTGCAATGGCCGATTTAACAGCCATCGGAATGTATGTACGCTACTGGGCGCCTGGTGTTCCTCAGTGGCTTCCTGAACTGATTGCATTAGGTCTTCTTCTTTGCTTGAATATGGTGGCTGTCTCATTGTTTGGTGAGTTAGAGTTTTGGTTTGCATTGATCAAAGTTGTAGCGATCATTGCCTTTATCCTCGTAGGAGCTTATATGATCCTCACCCACTATACGACAGATATTGGCACAGCCAGTATCACGAATCTATGGTCTCATGGCGGATTCTTTCCAACTGGTGCAAAAGGATTTATCTTAGCTTTCCAAATGGTAACCTTTGCTTTTGCTGGGATAGAATTAGTTGGATTAGTCGCTGGAGAAACAGAAAATCCTGAAAAAGTGTTGCCGGAAGCTATCAATAATATTCCTATCAGGATCATCTTATTTTACTTAGGATCTCTTTTTGTCATTATGGCAATCTATCCATGGAACAGCTTGAATCCAGATAACAGTCCATTTGTAGAAGTATTTTCGGAAATTGGGATCACGATTGCTGCTTCCTTGATCAATTTAGTCGTATTAAGTGCAGCAGCTTCTGCCTGCAACAGTGCAATATATAGTACAGGACGTATGCTTCGTTCTTTAGCGCAAGAAGGCAGTGCCCCTAAAAAATTCAAAAAGTTAACAACACATCATGTGCCAGGGAATGCTTTGACATTTTCTACTATCGTCATTTTCATTTCTGTTATCTTGAATTACGTGATGCCTAGTGAAGTATTCACACTAGTAAGCAGTATTGCCACTACTTGTTTCTTGTTTATCTGGAGTATGCTTGTCTACACGCACATGAAATATCGTAAAAGTATCCTCGGCAAAAAAGCTCATTCATTTAAAATGCCGTTGTACCCATTTAGTAATTATCTGGTATTTCTTTACATGGCCTTTGTGTGTGTCGTCTTGTTCCTAGGAAAAGATACGAGAATCGCTTTATTACTAACACCTGTGTGGTTCTTGCTTCTATTACTAATCTATCATATGAAATATGAACGTAAGAAGTAAGAAAGTAGTTGTGACAGAAGTGGTCAGCTTCGAGAAATAAGAAGGAATTTACGAAAATTGCTTCTTAAATTTTTGTGAAATTTCGGCTTATTTCTTGGAGTTAAAAGCTTCTGTCCCAGCCTCTTTTCTATTTCCCCGGAAACAACCGCTGATAATAGGCATCTGCTTTTTTATAGGAAAAAATCCAAATACCAGATACAAAAAAACGTCCGAATAACCCGATCAACGGTACAAAAAAGACACCGGCAATCAAGCATAAGTTAATCATCATGGAGATAAGACTTCGACGGTCCTTTGACAAAACTCTCACGACATGGGAATCTGGTTTATTTGCTTTCATGATTTGCCTCATCAAGATACCAAAAGAAAAACTCCACATCGTGTATACTAAGACATAAGCCATCTCAGGCCAAAAAGCTTCAGGGTTACGCCCGACCCAACTAGTAACAGAAGGACATAAAGTCAGCCAAAAGAGCAAAAAGATATTCGACCAGACCACTCGGTAATTAATTCGTTCTGCCATCTGAAATATACGATGATGGTTCACCCAGATCACCGCAACAAATATAAAGCTGATGGTATAAGCTAATAATGTATTTCGGATGACCCATAAAGAATGAAAGCTAGATGTATTAGGGATCTTGATCTCTAATACAAGAACTCTCAAAACAATGGCTACCACTCCATCAGTAAATGCTTCTAATCTCGACTTTGTCACGATGATTCCTCCTCAGATGATTCAGCGCTTTTATTTTATCACTTACGTTATTAAATAACCGTCGTTTTATATAGGAAATTTTCTGAAAATTGTTGCATATTTTTCGAAATTTTGTTACTTTTAAAAAAACCGTAAAGGAGTTATGTATGACAAAAAAATTATCATTTAAAGACTATCTTTTTATAGGCTCCATGCTTTTCGGTCTATTTTTTGGTGCTGGAAATCTTATCTTTCCCGTTCATTTGGGTCAAGAAGCAGGCGCTGCTACCTTTTGGGCGAATCTAGGTTTCTTGGTTACCGGTATCGGTCTTCCCTTCTTAGGGGTGATTGCCATTGGTGTATCGAAAAGCTCAGGTGTATATGAATTAGCAAAACGGATAAATCAAACATATGCGATGGTTTTTACCATCTTGCTTTACTTAGTTATCGGACCGTTTTTTGCTTTACCTCGCCTTGCAACCACATCTTTCGAGATTGGTTTAGCACCATTTATCGATCCTAGCAGACAGACGCTATATCTAGCAATTTTCAGTATTGTATTTTTTGTGCTGGCTTGGTGGTTTTCAAGAAAACCGACAAAGATATTAGATTATGTTGGAAAGTTCCTGAATCCTGCATTTTTGGTTTTATTAGGTGCTTTGCTTCTCCTTGCTTTTTTGAATCCACTAGGTTCTGTAAATCAAGCGCCTATTCAGCCAAATTATCAAGAGCATGCTTTTTTCACAGGGTTTACTCAAGGATATAACACATTAGATGCGCTTGCTGCTTTAGCATTTGGGATCATCATTGTCACAACAATCCAAAACATGGGTGTAACAAAACCTGCTGAAATCGCTAAAGACACGATCAAATCTGGTGCGATCAGCATTATATTGATGGGAATCATTTATACTTTGCTCGCTTATTTAGGTGCTATGAGCTTAGGTAGCTTTGCTCTAAGTGAAAATGGCGGGATCACGCTGGCTCAGATTGCTGATCATTATTTAGGTACTTATGGCAGTATCTTATTAGCATTTATCGTTATATTAGCTTGCTTGAAGACCGGTATTGGTTTGATTACAGCTTTTGCAGAAACATTCACAGATTTGTTTCCGCAAAGAAATTACGCATTCTTTGTTGCACTTGCTAGTATCCTTCCTTGTTTAGCGGCAAACGTAGGCTTGACGAATATCATTCAATTTTCGTTGCCTGTTTTGATGTTCATCTATCCATTAGCAATGACACTGATTTTACTAGTGTTAGTTGGTCCTTTGTTTAAGCAGCGTACGGCTGTTTATCGAATGACTACTTATTTTACATTGATTGCTTCGATTTTTGATGGGTTGAACGCTTGCCCAGAAACTATCAAACAAACACCTATTGTTCAAAATCTTTTATATGTTGCGGAAAGCTACTTGCCGTTTTTCAAATTGGGGATGGGGTGGATCGTACCAGCAGTTATCGGTTTTGTTATCGGACTGATTTGGAGTTTCGCTAAGAAAGAAGAAGTAGCAGATTGATAAAAGAGGTTGTGAAAGAGACGTTCAGCCTTATTGCCGATAGGCTGTCTCTTGAACACTGTTTATTGAGAGGTCGTGAAAAAGCCGCTCAGTTTCGAGTATTAAGAAATATTTTTTGAAAATGGCTTCTCACATTTTTGCATAAATTTGACTTAATACCGAGAAACTGGCTTTTGAACACCGTTTATTGAGCGTCTATAAACTGACCTGAGTATTAGAGAAACAAAACGGCAAAGTAGCTCCATATACTTTGCCGTTTTGTTTTGAACTAATACCGAAGAGAAGCTGATCAAACAACATTTCTTTTATAATATAGATTTTAGACATATATATGATATAAAAATAGTTTTCGCAAAAAAACTTAACAACTTTCGAAAACTTTCGTCACAAAATATTCACAACTAGTGACTATTATATAAGCATACCAACAAACAACCCTAACAACACTTTTTCATTTTTAACTCCTTATCCTGCTAGCTCCCCGGCTAGCAGGACCTTTTTTTATCAAAAAAACTTGTACCATCCAATCGATTCAACTAATCAACCCAATGCTGTCATGCTGTGATACTCATCCTAAAACGTTCCGTTTTACTGATATCAGCTTAAAGCATTCGGTTATTTTTGATTAGTAATGATTGATGGTACAAGCTCATACGTGCTTTTCTATCTGGTATAAATTATTTTGATAACCGTTCCTGTTCCCCTGCTGGTGAAAGGATTGTTATTTTTTCAATTTGTTCTACAGGAACCATCCGGATCTGCTGCTCTTCGTTTTGTAGGCGGATCATCACTCGGTCTTTTTCGACCGTTTTTGTCGCCACCCAGCCTGAGATCGTTTCATACTTGCTACTCAAACGATTTGCTCTTACTTGTAAGATAACTAGACTATGTTCAGTAGCAGCTTTTTGCAGCTCAAGAATAAACTTTCCTTGCAATCGTACATTCTTAGCATGTTCTTCAGTGTCATTTACAAAAGAATCAAAAAGTTGATACGAAGTATGAGTAACTAACTTCGTAAGCTTCTTCATTGGCGATACTGTCTCTTCGTTCATCGAATGCACTCCTCCTTTAGCTAAGAAAGTGTTACTTAATTAATTTTATTTTACCTAACATTTTACAAAAAAACAAGGAAATGCTCTAACATCGCCTTAAAAAGAAAGCGTTAACTTTACAAATTGTTTGTTATTTTATTTTCATCAATCCAAATATTCCACCAATGATTCAGGCCTTCTGTGATCAAGTGATATGTCTCATCAAAGTTATTGGTATAGTATGGGTCGGGAACATTTTCTTTTTCTTTTCCAGGAATGCTACTTAAAAACAAATGGATTTTCCCCTGCGCTGAGCGTGGTGCTCTTCGTTTCAGTTCTTCTACATTTTCTTGATCCATGCCAATGATCCAATCAAAAGTTTCAAAATCGTGGGGTGTGATTTGCCGAGCAACCATATTCGTCATATCTACTTTTTCTTGGTTTAATATTTTTTTCGTTCCAGGGTGCGGTGTCTTTCCAACTTCATACGTGCTTGTAGCAGCAGAATCCACAAAAAATTCTGCTTCCCTTCCTTCTAATGCTATTCGTTTTCTCAGCAAGCCTTCTGCCATCGGTGAACGGCAAATATTTCCCAAACAAACAAATAAAATTTTTGTCATTTCCCCATCTCCTTTTAGCGATTATTGCTTTTCCAACAAAAAATTTTTCTATTACTGTTCTTCCAACTCTTCTTTTGCATAAAGACGATAAGAATATAATTCCGTATCCTTGGCTAAACGGAAAAGCTGCATAGCGATTTCCATCGGTGTTTCTTCATATTCATTCGTGATCCAATTGACTAATACACCACTGCAACCGTAAGAAAAAAAACGAGCATAAAATAGTTTGTCTCTTGCAGAAAGTTGTCTTTCTTCATCCATTTGTTCAAAAATCTTGATAAATGATTTTTGGATCAGTTGAGAAAACTCTTTTTGTAAAATTTCTGGGTCAGAAAGCACAGTATTTGCATAAAATTCTTTCTTCTCAGCAATTGCTTTCAGCATTTTCAATGCTTGCTCTTCCCAATTATCAAGTGAAAGACATTGTGGATCTAAATAATGCAATGCATCCTCACAATAGACCCAACGAAGCAAATCGTATTTATCTGTAAAATGATAATAAAATGTTTGTCGATTGATTTTTGCTTCGTTTGCGATTTTTTGGACGCTGATTTTTCGAAAAGATTGCGTTTGGCACAAATCAATCAATACGTTTTTGATCAATTGTTTCGTACGTGTTGTATCACTCATTCATTTTCCTCCAATCTAAAAGCAAAAATCATATATGATAGTCGTAACCAAAATGTTCATAGGCATAAGCAGTAGCAATTCGCCCTCTAGGTGTACGCTTTAAAAATCCTTTTTGGATCAGATACGGTTCATACATATCTTCTACCGTCTCACGCTCTTCTCCTATGTTTACTGAAAGCGTACTTAACCCTACTGGTCCGCCGCCATATAACTCGATCATTGTTCGCAACAATTTCTGGTCAACATAATCCAATCCAGCCTGATCGACCTGTAGCAAAGTAAGTGCCTGATCCGCTATAGGACGATCGATTTTCCCGTCTCCTTGGACTTGCGCAAAATCACGAACCCGTTTGAGCAAGCGATTAGCGATTCTAGGCGTTCCTCGTGATCGGCGAGCAATTTCCAATGCCCCTTCTTCAATGATCTCTGTTTGAAAAATATCCGAAGAACGTAAAACGATCTCCTGCAGATCCTGTTCGTCATAATATTCCATATGAGAAATGATGCCAAATCGATCTCGTAAAGGTGCAGAAAGCATACCTGCCCGTGTCGTCGCGCCAATCAAAGTAAAGGGAGGAAGAGGGAAATGAACCGGATGTGCGGTTGGCCCTTGTCCTACCATGATATCTACATAGAAATCTTCCATAGCTGAATAAAGCATCTCTTCTACCACTCTAGGTAATCGATGGATCTCATCGATAAACAGGACATCCCCTGCTTCCAGTTCATTCAAGATTGCTACTAAGTCACCCGGACGTTCGATAGCAGGGCCACTCGTCGTACGAATATTTACGGTCATCTCATTAGCAATGACCATGGCCATCGTCGTTTTTCCTAATCCAGGAGGCCCGTACAACAGAACATGATCTAAAGGTTCTTCCCGATTTCTGGCAGCTTCGATGTAAATCTGAAGTTCTTGTTTGACTTTTCTCTGTCCGATATATTGAGAAAGCAGCTGTGGTCGAAGAGATTTTTCCAAACTCAGTTCATTTTCGCCAGATTCTGGTGATAACAAGTATTCATCTGTCATTTGGTCTCCTCCTTATTTTTTCATCATTAGCTTGAGTGCTTGGCGTAGATACTCATCCGTTGTCTGATTATCTACTTCTTTTAATTGTTTTTCTACACGTTTGATTTCTCGATCACTGTAACCAAGAGCCGAGAGAGCTTCCATTGCTTCAGATAGAGCTGTAGCGTCTTTTGTGTTTGCTTCATCAAATAGACTAAAAGGTGTATCGATACTCAGCTCACCGAATTTTCCTTTTAGATCCAAGATCATTTGTTGTGCTGTCTTTTTCCCTACTCCTGGAAATTTCGTCAAATAAGTGACATCACTGGATTCTACTGCTTGAATCAAACCGGAGTGGTCTTCGCTTGCCATGATTGCAAGGGCACTTTTCGGACCGATTCCTGAAACACTTACTAATCGCAAAAACAGTTGCTTTTCTTCTAGCGAATCAAATCCATACAGAAGATGCGCATCTTCACGTATTACCTGATGGACATAAATTTTTATTTTTTGATTTAGTTTGCTACTGTAGCGGTAAGGATTTCCTAGTGCGATCTGGTAGCCGATACCATTGGTTTCTACTACTATGTAATAGGGGTTGATAAAGGTAACCACACCTGTCAGATATTCATACATATTCTAGTCCTCTTTCTTTTGCACACATACGTTCCCTTTATTGTAGCACATTTCACCTTGTGAAAAAAGGAGTCTAGGGAGCGTTTCTTTCAAATAGCAATCGCTTGAATAAAAAAAGAGCGGACGATCGAGTAAATCCCCGTATTGTACCGCTCTTTGTGTATTTCCATTATTCTACAAGTGATTTGAATTCCCCATAACCTAATTCATCCATCTTTTCATATGGAATGAATTTCAGTGAGGCAGAATTGATGCAGTAACGTAGACCACCTTGATCTACTGGTCCATCGGTAAACACATGTCCGAGATGAGAATCTGCTTCTTTGCTTCGAACTTCTATTCGATGCATGCCATGAGAAAAATCGGCTTTTTCGCGCACTTGTCTTTTCGTTATTGGTTTGCTGAATGATGGCCAGCCACAACCTGCATCATATTTTTCTGCAGAGCTGAATAACGGTTCACCGCTGACGATATCTACATAGATCCCCTTTTCGTAAAAATCATCATATTTCCCGCTAAATGGTCGTTCTGTTGCATTTTCTTGTGTGACTGCATAAGCCATGGGTGATAACTTTTCTTTCAGTTCTTCTTTTTCTGGTCTTATTGGTTTATCCATTAAAAATGCCCCCTTTGTGATCCTATCATAGCGCCAAAGTGGACAGATGCCAACAATTTGCTTTCTTTTGAACTATTTACACTTTTCGGCGTCGGGCAAACTCAACGAAACGGAATTTATCTAATCGGTGAACCGACTCAGAATACTCGAAACAGCGGGTATCTTCCAGATGAACGAGGCTTCTGACTACTACTGCATAAGTGTCATCGTGAAGATCCATCGCTGTTTTCATGATTTCCGTTACTTCTTCTACTGTGATCTCCTTTTGCGCGTAAGCAATCGTCAAAGAAAGCTCATTTTCAAAATATTCATAGATCGATCCTTGTGCTTGTGCTGGAGTTAAAATAGGAACGATTTCCTTTAATAGATAATCGGTGTCTAATATAACTACTTCGCCATTGATTTTTCTTTCGCGTATCAAATGCCAAACAGGCGCACCGATCTCCCAGCCAGTGATCTCGTTCAATGCTTTTGTCACTTCTGTTTCTTCTAACGTATGGATGATCGTTTCACTTGGAATACGTTGGGTCTCCTGTAGCTCTTTATAGCTAGTCAATCCAGAAATAGGAAAGTCGAAGCGATTCCGATCCAGTACGATCGAACCTTTTCCTTGTTTTTTTTGAATATAACCTTCCGTAGTCAAAAGATTCAGCGCTTTTCTAATTGTTTCTCGTGAAACACCATAAATTTTGATCAATTGGTTCTCACTGGGTAAAAGCGAATGCGGAGGATATTCTTTCGCTAAAATTTTCTGTTCCAAATCTAAAAAAATTTCATTGAACTTATTCATGTTTTTTCCCTCACTCGTTCTTCCATCATTTCTTCACTATACTACAGCTCTTTTTGTATTTCAATGTTCCTATTTTTAAGAAAAGCTTATTTTAAGCTTTTTAAAACGATATCATTTTCTCTCGTACTTTTTAATAAAACGCTTGCAATTCTCTCCGAAAAAAAGTATAGTAAATGAAGAAACAACTTGCATAGACAAGTTAAGAGAAAGGGGTTTATTGATATGGCAAAATATCAAGCAGATGCCGAGAAGCTGTTACATGATATCGGCGGAAAAGAAAATATTGCTGCAGTTAGTCATTGTGCGACTCGTATGCGTTTTGTCCTGAATGATCCAGGAAAAGCGGACGAAAAAGCGATCGAAGATATACCTAGCGTAAAAGGGATGTTCACGAATGCAGGACAGTTCCAAGTCATCATAGGAAACGATGTTTCTACTTTTTATAACGACTTCGTTGCAGTATCTGGAGTTGAAGGGGTTTCCAAAGAACAAGGAAAAGCAGCTGCAAAACAAAACCTTCATCCCGTTCAACGTGCTATTGCCGTTTTAGCAGAAATCTTTACACCACTGATTCCTGCAATCATTGTCGGTGGATTGATCCTTGGATTCAGAAATGTACTTGAAGGTATCCAGTTTGAAAGTCTTGGTGGAACAATCGTTGAACACTCGAAGTTTTGGAATGGTGTCAATGCCTTTTTGTGGTTACCCGGTGAAGCAATTTTCCATTTTCTTCCAGTAGGTATCACTTGGAGTATTGCAAAAAAGATGGGTACTACACAAATATTAGGAATCGTTTTAGGAATTACGTTAGTTTCTCCGCAATTATTAAATGCTTATAGTGTAGCTTCCACAGCCGCAGCAGATATTCCATTTTGGGATTTTGGTTTTGCTCAAGTCCAGATGATTGGTTATCAAGCGCAAGTTATTCCAGCCATGCTGGCAGGGTTTATGTTAGCGTATCTAGAAATCTTCTTCCGCAAATATATCCCTCAGTCGATCTCGATGATTTTTGTTCCATTGTTTTCATTGTTACCAACTGTTTTAGCTGCACACGTTATTTTAGGTCCTATCGGCTGGACAGTCGGAAGCTGGATCTCAAATATCGTAAATACTGGATTGACGTCTTCTATCAGCTGGTTGTTTAGTGCCGTATTCGGATTCCTGTATGCTCCTTTAGTGATTACTGGTCTCCACCATATGACCAATGCCATCGATATGCAGCTGATTGCAGATTTCGGATCAACGAATTTATGGCCGATGATTGCTTTATCAAATATCGCCCAAGGCTCTGCAGTCTTAGCCATCATCTTCTTACATCGTGGGAATAAAAAAGAAGAACAAATCTCGATTCCAGCAATGATTTCTTGTTACTTAGGCGTAACTGAACCTGCTATGTTCGGAATCAATTTGAAATACGTCTATCCTTTCGTCGCTGCAATGGTCGGCTCTGGATTAGCTGGCATGTTTGCTAACTTGATGGGTGTTCGAGCTAACGCGATCGGAGTAGGCGGTTTGCCAGGAATACTAGCTATCCAAGCAGAAACATGGGTACCTTTCATCATCGCAATGATCATTGCTGTCATCATTCCATTTGGCTTGACGATCATCTTTAGACGTCAGGGAATTTTGAATAAGATTGATCCTGCTGTTCCTGAAAATGCTGCTGATGTACAACTTCAAACAGCAAATGGCGCAACAGCAACGCCACAGTCTTTCGAACCTGTTTCAGCAACTGGTACGGCAGTTGCAACAAAAGAAACATTATTCGCAGTCGCTGCAGGGACCATCAAGGAAATAACTGAAGTAAATGACCCAGTTTTCTCACAAAAAATGATGGGTGACGGTTATGCTGTCGAACCGTCAAACGGCAAAGTCTATGCACCAGTAAACGGTAAAGTGACGAGTGTCTTTGAAACAAAACATGCCATTGGTATTCTTTCTAATGAGGGGCTGGAAGTACTTGTTCACATGGGATTAGATACTGTTGAACTAAAGGGTGTTCCTTTCAATGTATTCGTGAAAGAAGGATACCTTGTCACACCAGAGACCCTGATTGCTGAAATGGATTTGCCAGAAATAGAACAAGCTGGCAAGAAAACTGACATTATTGTTGCTTTGACCAATAATGAAAAAGTTGCAGGACTTTCTCTTGACCAATCAGGACTTGTTCGCCCGGGCGAAGCAGTCGGTAAAGCTGAAGTAAAATCTTAGTCAGAGTAGATAAGTAATCTTTTCAATAAAAAAAACGGGCTATCATGGATTTTCAATCGAAAATCAGATAGTCCGCTTTTTTGTTTAAATGAATGTTTTCAGTGCCTGATTGACAGCACCAATCGGAAATCCTACGATACTGTAATAATCTCCAGAAATTTCTTTGACGAATACACTCGCAGCATTTTGGATGCCGTATGCCCCTGCCTTATCCGCATAATCCCCCGTCTCCAAGTAGCGTTTGATCTCTTCGTCTGTCAAAGGATAAAAAGTGACATGTGCTTCTGCTAGTATCCGTTCTTCTCGTTCCTTTGTTTTTAAAACAACAGCTGTATATACAGTATGTGTTTCCCCGCTTAGTTTTTTCAGCATGAATTCAGCCTCAGCCAGATCTTCTGGTTTACCCATGATCTCTTGATTGAGAACAACAGTCGTGTCACTGGCAATCACTAAATGGTCTTCTTTTTCATCTTGTTCCCAGACAGTTCGTGCTTTTTCTTCAGCCATTCTACGAACATAATCGACGGGCTGTTCGTCTGGAAATGGCGTTTCATCGATATCAGCAGGTTCAATCTCGAATTCTGAAACGATATGAGCCAATAACTCTTTTCTTCTTGGTGATTGGGATGCTAATACAATCTTCATGTTTTCCCTCTTCTCTTTGACTTAATGCGGGTCTTGGATTCGTTTGAACATCCTTTCCATATCCGAATTGGTAAAGTGAATCAATACTGGACGGCCATGGGGACAATTGAAAGGATTTTCGCATCGTGCCAGATCCTTCAGCAGCACACGTGCTTGTGCTTCATTCAAATAATGGTTGGCTTTAATCGATCGTTTGCAACTCATCATGATTGCTGTTGCTTCACGGAATTTTTTTACACTCACACTTCCAGTTGTCAGCAGCATATCGATCATCTCCCGAATAATCGATTCTTCTTCTCCATTGGGATACCAAGTAGGATGGGCCCGTACAATAAAGCTGTTTTGACCAAATTCTTCTAAATAAATCCCTGCATCTTCTAGCAAGTGTTTTTGCTCTTTTAATTTCAAAGCATCACTGTTTGGATAGTCTAACACAAATGGAACAAGCAATTCTTGCAGATCATCAGATACTTCCCCAATTTTTTCCCGGAAATATTCATACTTAATGCGCTCTTGGGCAGCATGCTGATCAATGATGTACAACCCATCGCTACTTTGGGCAAAAAGATACGTTCCGTGCATCTGTCCAAAATATTCCAACTGAGGAAAACGTTGTACTGGTTTTTCCGTTTCTAATTTCTTGATGGCTTGTTCTAATGTTTTGTCGTTTCCTTGAGTGAAATCAAATTCAGGATGGAGTGTCAATTCTTCCTCGTAAATCTTTTCATCCTCTTCTACGGATTTATCTGCTTGTTCTTCATTTGTTTTCTCCATGTTATCCACAATGGGAAATTCTTTCTTTTCAGATTTTTCCACTGTTTTTTCTACAAAGTTATCAACATTTTCACCAAACTTATCCACCGTTTTCGCTGTTTTTTCTGGATAAGTGGTGTTTTCTTCAGAAAAACCAGAATAGTTTTCAACATTTTCCACAGACTTATCAACAATTCTGTCAACAAATGTGTTCTTTAGTTCTTCTACGAAAAAGGTACCTGTCTCTCGATCAAAATTCAAACTACTTGGCTTTTTAGGTTTTTCTTCTTCAAAAGCGTAGGACAAATCGATTTCGATTTGTTCTGTTTTAGGCTGATCAGGTACTTTTTTCTTAAACCGTAGATTATCCGCTGCACTTGGAATCAGATTTTCTTGAGACAATGCTTTTTGAATGGCGTTACTAATTAGCTCTGTTAGTTCTTTTTCCTTCGACAGCCGGACTTCCTGCTTCGTCGGATGAACATTTACATCTACTAAAAGCGGGTCCATTTTGATTTCCAATACAGCAATAGGGAAACGACCGACCATTAATTTTGACCCATAACCTGCAACGATTGCTTTATTCAAGGAAAAGTTCTTGATAAAACGTCCATTGATGATCGTCGATAAGTAATTCCTACTGGCACGAGTCACCTCAGGCAATGAAACATAGCCAAATAACTCAAAATCTAGATCTTTTCCTTCGATTTTCAGCATTTTTTTTGCGGTAGATAATCCGTAGATTCCCGCAATTGTTTGTTTCAGATCGCCATTTCCAGCAGTTGCCAGCATTTTGTTTCCATCATGTACTAAACGAAAAGCAATCGATGGATGACTCAATGCCAGTCGATTGACGATGTCCCCGATGTTCGCTAATTCTGTGTGCAGTGTTTTCACGTATTTCAAGCGGGCTGGCGTATTGAAAAACAGATTGCTGACGGTAATCTTCGTTCCTTGACGCAGTGGTGCTGGTCGATGCTCAATAACTTCTCCGCCTTTCAGCGACAGATAGGTGCCTTGTTTTTCTTCCTGATTCGCCGTTTCCAGAGTCATTTCAGAAACAGAGGCAATACTTGGCAAAGCTTCCCCTCGAAAGCCCAGCGTTCGTATGCGAAAAAGATCGTCGCGATTATGGATCTTACTTGTCGCATGCCGCTTGAAGGCATTCTCTACGTCGTCTGCCAAAATGCCTTCTCCGTTATCAATCACTTGGATCGTCCGCAGTCCCGCTTCTTCAACTAAGATATCAATCTGAGTACTGCCGGCGTCAATTGCATTTTCCACTAATTCTTTCACAACGGAAGCTGGTCGCTCCACTACTTCTCCCGCAGCGATCTGATTAGCTAAACGTTCAGATAATTCTTGGATTTTGGCCATCGATATCCGCCTTCTTCCTACAGTTGTTTTTGTAATTCATATAATGTGTTTAGTGCATCCATTGGCGTCATTTCTAGTAAATTTATTTGCTTCAGTGATTCAATGACTTCTGTTTCATTTTCGGATAATTCACTGAATAAAGAAAGCTGTTGGTTTTCTTCTTTTACACGGTCTTGTATATGGTCTTGATTTACTTTTTCTGCAGGTGGTTTTATTTGCTCCTGTTTGGCTGTTTTAGTTTTCTCTTCTACTTCAGCTGGAACAGTATGGTGTCCGTTATCGCCATTTTCTAGCGTATGCAGGATATCTGCTGCTCGTTCTAGTAGATTGGAAGGCAATCCTGCGATCTTTGCCACATGTATGCCGTAGCTTTTATCCGCAGGTCCATCCATCATTTTATGCAAGAAGACAACTTCTCCGTCTTTTTCAACGGCTCCAACATGGACATTTTTAAGCTGCGGAAGTTCTTTCTCAAGTACCGTCAGTTCATGATAATGAGTAGAAAAGAGTGTTTTTGCTTGTACATGACGATGGATATATTCGATGATTGCTTGGGCCAACGCCATTCCGTCATAGGTTGCTGTTCCTCGCCCTAGTTCGTCAAACAAAATCAAACTGTTTGGCGTAGCATAACGCAGGGCTTGATTGGCTTCCATCATCTCTACCATAAAAGTACTTTGTCCAGCAATTAAGTCGTCACTTGCACCAATTCGGGTAAAAATCCGATCAAAAATAGGTAAAACTGCTTGTTTTGCCGGAACGAAACAGCCCATTTGCGCCATCAGAACAGTTAATGCCAACTGTCGCATATACGTACTTTTACCAGACATATTCGGTCCTGTAATCAGCAAGATCATTTCGTCTTCTGCCATTTCTACGCTGTTAGGGATATATTCCTGATGTCCTAATACTTTTTCTACTACAGGATGTCGTCCGTCTTTGATCAGAAGCTGATGCTTGTCACTGACAAGTTCTGGCCGAACATACTGATAGCGTTCGCTGATCGTTGCAAAACTTTGTAGCACATCTACTGCACTGATTGCTTTTGCAAGTACTTGTAGCGGCTGGATAGCCTTTTTGACTTCTTCTCTCACAGCTAAAAACAACTGATATTCTAAATCAACAGATTTTTCTTCTGCTTCGAGGATTTGTGTCTCCAATTCTTTTAGTTCTGGTGTGATGAAACGCTCTGCATTTGCTAAAGTTTGTTTTCGTTCATACTTCTCCAGTTCTGCATTTCCAAGATTTGCTTTTGTAATTTCTATATAATAACCGAAAACGCGGTTAAATCCGATTTTTAAGTTCTTGATTCCTGTTTCTTGACGCTCTTTTGCTTCAAGTTCTGCCAACCATTTCTTTCCGTTTCTCATAGCAGAACGGTACATATCGAGCTGCTCATTGAATCCATCTTTGATGATGTTTCCTTCCGTTATTTGTAACGGCGGATCATCTTGGATAGCTTGGTCGATCAATTGGACGAGATGGTCCATCGGCTGCATTTCTGAAAGCAGACTTTGCCATTGACCTTGATCGATTCCTTCAATCAACCCTCTGATCATTGGCACTTGTTCTAAAGAAGTTTTCAGCTGGATCAAGTCTCGCCCATTGACATTACCGAAAGCTACTCGACCTGCTAGGCGTTCCAGATCATAGACTTTCGTTAATGCTGACTGCAAATCGATACGTTCAAAATAGCTGTCTAGCAAAGAAGCGACCATTTCTTGTCTTGCTTTAATTTGTTTTGCCTGGATAAGCGGACGGTCTAGCCATTGTTTTAGTAAACGGCCACCCATTGCTGTTTTTGTTTCATCTAACAACCATAGAAGAGTGCCGTGCTTTTTCCCAGTCCGAATAGATTGGCTTAATTCTAGGTTGAATTTTGAATAATAATCCATTTTCAAAAAATGATCTGGTTGGTATTCTACTGCTTTTTGGATATGAGCTAAACTCCGCTTTTGTGTCACCGATAAATAAGTCAATAGTTTGCCGGTTGCTTCTTTTTCCAGCGGATCGACTAGTTCGCTTGTCAAAAAGCTAAATTCCGCGTTTTCTTCCATCTCATTTTGTTGAGAAAAGACTAGCCCTAAACGCCCGCTTAGCTGTTCACGAAGGGTATCAGTGATCTCACTGCCTAATACGAGTTCTTTTGTCTGCAATGCAGAGGCTTCATTTAAAACAGCTTCTTCATCATGCAACCGAGCCGTCTTCAATTCTCCCGTACTTAAATCGGCATAAGCAAAGCCAAATTCATTTCCTTGACTAACTACAGCTGTTAAAAAATTGTTGTCTTTTGCCGACAATCCTTTGCTGTCCATGACTGTACCAGGAGTGACTAGCTGGATCACTTCGCGCTTGACCATCCCTTTAGTCGTCTTTGGATCTTCTACCTGCTCGCAAATCGCTACTTTATAGCCTTTTTCAATCAAGGCATCGATATATCCTTGTGCTGCATGGTGAGGTACACCGCACATAGGAATAGGTTCTTCTGCATTTCGATTTCTGCTCGTCAACGTTAATTCCAAAAGCTGTGACGCTTTGATCGCATCTTCGTAAAATAGTTCATAAAAGTCTCCTAAACGATAGAACAAAAAAGCATCTTGGTATTGGGCCTTGATGCTTAGATATTGTTCCATCATAGGAGTATTTTTAGTTTTTTGAGGCATGTTTTTCCTCCTCTATTTGTCCATTGATTTCTTCTTGTATCATAGTTGTTAAATGATGAAGCAGATCATCTGCTTCCAACAGCTGTTTTCTATAAGCTACAACAAGCGGATGCTGATCAAATTCTTGCATGAATTGATCCGCTTGTTTGATTGCTTCTTTTTCTGCTGCTGGTTTGTCATAGTGGGCAAAATGAACAGCATCTTTTTGCGCTTGTTTGATTTTTTCTCTCAACTCAGCTAAATACTGGTTTTGCTGGATCTTTTCTTCAAGTTCTTTGTAGCGAATGATCGTTTCATTCTCTCTTAAAAGTTTTGTCAGTTTCCTTACTTCTTTTTGAATTTCCGGCTCCTGCTGCAAAAAACTGCCTCTCTTTCTACTCCATGAACGGTCGATCATCGTTGATCTGAATCAGCTGGATTTCTTTTGCATGACCTGTCGTATCATCCAATTCCAAGATACAGCCGCTTAAAATCGATCGGCCTTGTTCCACAACTTCAAAACGTTTTGGTAATGCAGTCAGAAACTTTTCGATTACAGGTTCTCTGCGCATACCCAAAATACCATCATAGGGACCTGTCATCCCAACGTCTGTCAGATACGCTGTTCCTCTTGGCAAAATTCGCGCATCATTTGTCTGAACGTGTGTATGTGTACCGACCACTGCTGAAACTTTCCCATCTAAAAACCAGCCCATTGCTTGTTTTTCACTTGTTGTTTCTCCATGAAAATCTACAAAAATGATCGGCGTACGTTTTCTGGCTTCTTCTACCAGCTCATTCATTTTACGAAAAGGATCATCCAAGTCCACCATAAAAGAACGAGCCTGCATGTTGATCACTGCCAGTTCGACTTGGTTCACTTTGACAAAGACCATCCCTTGTCCAGGCGTCCCTTCCGGAAAATTTGCCGGACGAACCATCTTTTTAGCTTCATTTACAAACTCAAAGATTCCGCGGTTGTCCCACGTATGATTCCCCATCGTCACGACATCTACGCCGTCTTGCAAAAATTTTTTATAGATTTTTTCTGTGATTCCACGTCCAGAAGCGGCATTCTCACCATTTACAATCGTTACTTGCGGACGGTACTTCTTCTTCAATCTAGGAAGATATTCAGTAATCATCTCTCGTCCCATTGAACCTACTACATCACCAATAAACAATACCCGCACACTAAATTCCTCTTCTCTTTTAACATCACTCTATATTATAGTTGTTTTCAATAAGAAAGAAAAGGTCAAACAAAAGGAACTCTTTCCTGGTATTTCTTAGTTTTGAAAAATAAAATAAAAAAATGGGACTATGACAAACATCTTGTCACAGTCCCATTTCCCGAATAAACGTTGTTTCATCTACTTCTTCAGAAATAAGCCGTAATTTTACAAAAATTTGAGAAGCAATTTTCGTAAATCCCTTCTTATTTCTTGAAACTGACCACTTCTGTCACGACCTCTTCCTTAAACGGTGTTCGAAAGCTTGCATCTGCGGTAATAAGCCCAGAAAAACGAAAAATAGGAGGAGCTATTTTTGTTTGGCTGGGCTTATTACTTGATGCAGAACAGCTTTTTCACAACCTCTTTTAAATCACGCTTAACTCTTTCAATGCCTTCCAAATTCCATCCTGATCGTTTGTATCAGTGACCATCTTAGCTTCTGCTTGTACTTCTGGCACAGCATTCCCCATAGCTATCCCAATTCCTGACATGCGCAACATTTCACGGTCGTTTTGTCCATCGCCAAAGCTGATGATGTCTTCATGAGGGATGCCTACTTGTTCTGCTAAGTGCAGAATTGTCGCTGCTTTAGAACCATTTTTAGGTACGACATCTACACTGTTCTCATGCCAGCGGACAAATCGAATTTTATCATATGAAGAGAACTTCCCATCATATGTTTGATCGAAAAATGCTAACGCTTGGTATATTTCTTGTTCCTCTGCAAAAAACTGATCTAATTCAGGCAAGACAGCACCGAAAGAATGCATCGCTTCTTCCATCACCGTTACATCATTGGAAGAAGAACGCTTGATATTGTCTAAGCTGACAAAAGCTGTATCGATCTGCTCATGATGCGCTTCTTGAACGAACGCATCCAACTGGTCGCGATCTAGTAAATTCTTATATACTTGTTCATGGTCTAAAAAACCGGCCGCTCCATTACATAAAATGTAGTTCGTAAAATCAAGATCGCGAATGATCTCTTGCGCATGAAATCGGCTCCGCCCTGTAGCAATCGTGACCAGATGACCGGCTTTGCGTAATTTTTCCAATGCTTCTCTTGTGCTATCTAAAGCTTGTTTGTTTGAATCTAACAACGTTCCATCAATATCAAAAGCAAATAATTTGCGTCTCATCTCTTGTCGTCTCGCTTTCTTATAAATACTTACTTGCCTCTCGAACAGCTAACTTACTCAAATCTGTTGTCAGCTGTCTTTTTACCCAATCGGCATCGGTCTTACTATAATCGCGTAATGCCCAACCAATTGCTTTTTGGATAAAGAATTCCTTTGTTTGACGATCTTCGTCTATTGCTCGGATCAATAGTCCTGTGTCTGTTTGCTGTTTATAACCTAATTGCAACGTGATTGCTATTCGACGTAGCCAAAAATCTTCCTTTTTTTCAAACAATTGAAAGACTTCTTCACGCTGCTCTGGGTAGGCTTTACACCATGTGCTGTATACTTTTCTCCAAGAGTCGATGCTGTCCCACCATTCTTTTTTCTGAACTAGTGGCAACAATACGACTAAGTCTTCAAATGTAAGCCGTTTGATGTTTTTCTGGACTAAATCGATCGCTACATACTGATACTCTCTTTCGATTTGTTCATAATAATAATGAACAAAAGCTAAAACTTCAGAAATAGATAAATTTTTGCTCTCATCCAGTAACGGTTGTTGTAAAAGAGCGCGTTCCGGCTTAGGTACTCCAGCAAAGGAAAAAAGATTTTTCATGTACTTTTCCATTTGTAACGCTTTTTCCTCATTTTTTGGAAAAACTAAAACTTCCATGGCACTTCCCCTTTAATGAACGACTTTTTAGTCCACATAGGATGATTTTGACTGATTCAGCCAAGCATATCCCAGTCCCATTACTAAACCGCCACCAATATAATTTCCTGCCAAAGCAAAAAACAAATTATGTAACACATTGCTGACTGTCATTCCATCCATCTGTCCGTGAGAAGCAAAGTAAGTAAGCGTAAAGGCAGGAAAATTCGCTATCACGTGTTCATATCCTAAAAAAGCAAAAATGAAAATGATGAATACGACTGTGATCACTTTTCCGACATCCTCTTTCATCCGCATGCTGATCAGTACAGCGGTATTGACAACGATATTCGCAAACATCCCTTCCACCAAAATCGTTGCTGAAGGTTTTGCTAGTTTTACTGCTATTGATTCTAACATAAAGTTGTCCAACGTTAAATCTTGAAATGGCGTAGTCATAGAAATTAGAAATCCACATAATATACCGCCAATCATATTGAAAAAAATACAGGCAAATAGAATCTTGGCTGCCTTACTTAAAGCAAGTCTCTGCCGAAAAACACCCACGGTCATATAAAGCATATTCGATGTTCCTAATTCGGCGTTCATGTATAGAATCATGACCAGACCCCAGCTGAACATAAATGCGTATAAAACCCGTGGTGCTAGTTAATTTTAATATCCTAAAGAATATCTCAAAGTTCCTTCAAAACGTCGTTGTGCTCGACTTAATAGAACACTGTAAGCCAGTAATATGCTTTCAAATCTACTCTCTAGCCCTTTAACAGAACGTGAGTTGAAATTTTGACAACCTAATTTTTCTAAGGAAGAAAAAACAGTCTCAACTGTTTTTCTTTGTTTTCCAAGTAAGCTGTGGTCTAGTTTTTCTGATTTATCCATGTTTTTACGTGGCGGAACGGATATAGTAATGCCCTTAAGGGCAAGCTTTTCATGGATTTTATGGCTAATATATCCTTTGTCCCCTAGGATATTGGGAAGATTCGCTTCTTCCGATAAAGTCTCTAACACTTTCACGTCATGGACACCTGGATTCGTGATTGAGTAAGTAATCGGAAAGCCAGTCTTAGTAACGATCATATGAATTTTAAGACCATAAAAATAAGATTTTTTTGTTGAGTTATAGCCAACTTTGGCTATTTGATTCAATAGTTTTGCTTGTCTATTTCTAACTGGTTTACATAATGGACTAGGAAAACTATCTATAATTCCGACTAGTTCACCTTTGGTGAGCTTCTTGATGAAAAAGTATCGAATAATCTTGATAGTGTAAGCTAAGTTTGAACTTAAGCGAGTGAATCGACTCCTACTAGGAAAGTCACCATTAGGAAATAAGACGGAACAAACCGCTCTATACGTGGCTCTTTGGCTAGTATAGCCATTAATTATGCCCCATATAACACAAGCAATAATCACTGTATCGCGTTGCTTCAGTTGATCAGTATTTCTTCGGTTTTTAATCTTATCTGGTACACAATTGTGGTATATGTTAGAAACAGTTCTCATAATTTCCTTGAATGTTATAAAAGTATCTGTATAATGTTCAGTATATTTTGATGAACGCATATGTAGTCCTCATTTCTTGGGAGTTTTGAGACTACTATATGCGTTTTTTTGTTGATTTACCAACATGTTTAGACATTTTCCTCTAGGAAAAAATTAACTAGCACCACGGGTGTATAAAATCTTTCCTAGACCATGCGCGATATCTTCCCCCTTCATCGCGATCGCAAATGCCACAGCCGTTCCTAAAGTCAAAAACAAACAGGCGAGAACCGCTCGAACAGCGTAACGTGAAAAGCTGTTTTCAAAAAGATTCGCCTTCTTTTCAATTGAAGCATCGATTTTCTCAAATAATGGTGATACCGGATTCATTGATTTTCTCCTTAAACTTCCTTCGCTTTTTTCCATTTGCACATACCCTCTCATTTTATAAAGACAGCCTAGGTTTGTAAAGCGTTTTTATGTACTAATTATCTTGACATTCGTGGATGATCTATCATATACTGTAATTTGTGTAAAATAATGCAGCAGAAAAATAATAACTCATCCCTAGTTTGTTGCCCCGTCTCGGGTTCGATTGTGTAACCGCGGCTGCAAAGGTGAAGATTGAAGAACAAACTATATGATTATGAATTTTTCAACGGATTATTTTACTCCAAAAACTTATATTCATTGGAGGAAATTTTAATGTCTCGTTATACAGGACCATCATGGAAAATTTCTCGTCGCTTAGGCATCTCATTGTCAGGCACAGGAAAAGAATTAGCACGTCGCCCTTACGCACCAGGTCAACATGGACCTAATAGCCGTGGCAAACAATCAGAATACGGCATGCAATTAACTGAAAAACAAAAACTTCGTCACATGTACGGAATGAACGAACGTCAATTCCGTAACTTGTTCGTAAAAGCTAGCAAAATCAAAGAAGGTAAACATGGTGTTAACTTCATGATCTTACTAGAACAACGTTTAGACAATGTTGTTTACCGTTTAGGACTTGCAACGACTCGTCGTCAAGCACGTCAATTAGTTAACCATGGTCACATTTTAGTTGATGGCAAACGCGTTGATATCCCTTCATACCACGTAGAAGTGGGTCAAGTGATCTCAGTTCGTGAAAAATCACAAAACATCGTAACAGTAAAAGAAGCTGTAGAAGCAACTGTTGGACGCCCAGCATTCGTAAGCTTTGACGCTGAAAAATTGGAAGGTTCATTGACTCGTTTACCAGAACGTGACGAACTATATCCAGAAATCGACGAAGCTCTTGTCGTTGAATACTACAACCAAAGCTTATAATTTCAAAAGCTTTCTTGAAAAAGACCGCTATCTATTGGATAGCTGGTCTTTTTTTATATTTTCTATTTACAAAGTAATCACTTTGTTTTACAATTTCGTTAACCAAATAAAAATATTAAGTTAACGAAAAGAGGGCGTTATGAACCGAACATTGAAAGAATTGATACTTGCTGCGGAATTTGCCGCGATTATTTCTGTCCTTTCTCAGATGACCATTCCTTTTGGTTTGGTTCCTTTGACAGGGCAAACATTTGCTATTGGATTAACAGCAACTTTTCTCGGAAGAAAACTAGGATTGATATCTGTTGGAGTTTATCTTTTACTTGGCTTGATTGGTCTTCCTGTATTTTCAGGGATGACTGGAGGTATAGCTGTTTTATTTGGGCCAACTGGCGGATATTTGATTGGATTTCTCTTACAAACGTGGATAACTGGTTGGATGATCGAAAGAACGGATGCTCATTACTTATATGCAATCTTTGCCAATCTAATGGGCTCTCTTGCTGCATTGATCTGCGGAACGATCTGGCTGAAAATAAGTGGTGATCTTACTTTTACAACTGCATTTGCCAGTGGACTACTGCCGTTTTTACTGCCGGAAGCAATCAAGGCAACTGGAGCAGCTTATATCGGTATCTTGATGAAAAAACGGCTAAATCGATTTCTTCATACAAATTAATCAAAAAAGCAGCATGGAAGAAGACTCAACATTCAGTCTCTTCCATGCTGCCCTATTTTAAATTAAACAGATCTTTATTTTGACAAATCCACTTTTTTACCGATCCAATAAATAATTATCCCACCGACAATCATTGATGCCAATTCTCCTAAAGCAATCACCCACCAATTCAAGAAAAAAGGTAGTTGATATAAAATCGTTAGCTGACCAGCTACTGTAAACATGGAAAAAGCAAATACGCATGCTGTCACGGCCATTTTGATTTTCATGTTTTTGATGCGACTAGTGATTTTATAGTTGATAAGCAATACAAGCAGCGTGCTGACGCTTCCTACTGCAACATCTATCAGTCCAAGAGGAGAAGCAATATTAGCCAAAGCTACTCCCGCTGTTACCGCGACGATGTATCTTTTGTTATACAAGGACAGATAGTTGAACATCTCCGAGAGACGAATCTGAATCACTCCAAAGCTAAAGACAGACAAAACCAGCGTCACTGCCACATATAAACCAGTGACTAGCGCCATCCGAGTCACATCTGTCGTTGTCCAGCGTTTGGCTGAACGGGTATTATTTTTTTCCATGTTCTATTTCTCCTTTGCAAGATAATTTTATCTTGGTAATGACCGCGACCAAAGGATGGGAAGAAAATTCCAACTGAAGTGTCGCAGAAGGTAGTGAAAAAGCTGCCCTGCAACAAGTAATAAGAATGGTCAAATAAAAATAGCTCCTTATATTTTTCATTTGGCTGGACTTGTTACCGCAGTTGCAAGCTTTTGAATATCGTTTATATCAAGAGGTCGTGAAAAGCCGCTTAGTTTCGAATATTAACGATTATTAAAAAGAATTTTTTGAACTGGCTGTTCGGCATCGAATGTCGGGAACAGTCATCGACTTTTTTTATCATCAACCGTTGTTTCTCTCTTTAGTTTTATCATACAGAAGCTTGAAAAAAACACAAGGTTATTTTAACAACCATCCGCCGTCGATTGGGATGATCGTTCCTTGTATGTAGCTTGCTTGAGGAGAGGCAAGAAATAACGTCAGCTCAGCTACTTCTTCCGGCTGTGCCCATCGCTTGACTGGTGTTTCATTTGCCACCCACTCTGCCATCTCACCTTTCCCTTCAAAATCAGCCGCATTCATTGGTGTTTGGATGGCTCCTGGAGCAATTCCTTTTACTCGGATACCCTGTCCTGCGTAATCCAGAGCGAGTTGTTTGGTAAATCCGACAATCGCATGTTTCGCGCTTGTATAAGCGATCCCACCTCCACCAGCAATCAAGCCAGCAATCGAAGCCATATTGATGATCGTTCCGCTTTTTTGGCGGATCATATCAGGAAGGATGATTTTTGTCAGCTGATACATGCTTTTCACATTCGTCTCATAAATCAGATCCCACAGCGATTCGTCAGTTTCCATCAAGGGTTTGTAGGCATCCAATATCCCCGCTGTATTCAGTAAAATCGTAACTTCACCAAAATGATTTTGGCATTTCGATACCGCTTGTTGGAGTTCTTTCATTTGTCGAACATCACCTAGTGCGTAGGCAAAAGTTTCAGGAAATCGCAAAGAAATTTCTTCCATTTTACCGAACTTTTGATCTAATCCAAATACAAAAGCATCTTGTTCAAGAAACGCTCGGGCTTGCGCAGCACCAATTCCAGAAGCAGCTCCTGTGATAAATACAACCTGTTTAGCTAGATCTGGATACTGGTTTTTCATTCTACGATCGCCCAATCATCTGCTAAAATATCACAAACTGTAGGAGCGAAGCTGGAAAAACCTTCGTCACTTGTTTTGATCAATAAGTACGGCGTCACCGGACAGCCATCAAATTCATCATCGGATACGAGAACAACATAAAGTTCAAATCCACTCCATCCTTTACGAATAATCTTTGCACCTTTTTTCAATTCTGGTAAAATTTCTTCAAATGTCATCTTTTTTCTCCTTCTTTGTTATTGTTTTAATAGTTTTTGTTTTTGAATCATTTCAAATTTTTGAGATAGTTGGATGTAATCAATTAATTTTAGTTCTTCAGTCACAATAAAATAGTCAAGATCCGCCCATGGTTTGCGGTGGACTTTACTTGTCGAAATCAGAAGATCAACTTCTCTCCCCCGATAATCTGTTGGCAGAAAAATCAGCTGATACTCATTACGGAAAAATGTCCGTAATCCCTCCTCTAACAGTTGCTCTTCAAATAATGGGAAATCTGTCATTAAAAGGATCGTGATCTTTGGAAGCTGTGGAGTAAAGGCTCCTAATGTTTTAAACACAGTCAGATACCGCCCCATCAAAAACGCATGATTTTTAAATGCCAGATGATTGGGATGTTTGTGTCTACTTTCAAAAAAATGTACGAGCCATTGTTTCAATTCCTTGTTTTCAATAACTAAATGATTAATAAAATCACTACTATTGCCATCAATCGTTTCTTTCGCATTAGGAAAAAGATAGGCGAAAAAATGACTGCTGAATAAATAGTTTTCTGCCTCGAAGGTTAGATTTTCTGCTGGCAGCCCCTGCTCTTCCTGATAAAGAGAAAGAGCGGCTTTTGCTTCTGAAAGGGCTGTAAAGGGCGGTGTTTTTGCTTGTTGATGAAAATCAAAAATTTTCTTCCGTATCTTAGGATCACTATAATATTCTTCACGAGTCATCAGTACAAGAAATAATGCGCCTAACTCGTCTTCTACTTGAAAATAATTAGGAAATACCGGCTCCATGACCTGGCAAAATCGCTGGAACAACAGATTGTCAGAAATCAGCCGTCTTTTTTTCTCATTCAATACAACATAATGCTTCTGTGATTTTCTTAAAAAAAAGGCACCTAGCATATATTCCAATCGTCTTTTTTTGATCTCGTTCAGACGAACATTAAAAAAAGCCATGATATGTTCTGCCATATTCTTTACGTCCATTTGAGAAATCGTTTCAAATGGCCAGATTTTCCCTCGAAACAACTGCCAGAATGTCATATGCAAGTAAAGTCGAATGATTTCTTCTTCGCCTTGAGCGATATATGTACCTCGTTGCAGCCGAATTCCGTAAGTTTGCAGTTGCTGTTTCCATTCATTGATTTTTCGATGAGCAGTAGATTCACTAATGTAATGCTTTTGCGCAAATTGGTACATTGTATGGAATTCTTCAAAAAAAATGTCGTGCAGCAACTGGAATTTCAGCGTACTTTGCACGAGATAGATCAAAAAACGCTCATGTTCAATTGAATCGAGCGTATCATAAAAGTTATAACCAGAACGGTGATTTTTTGTAAACAAAGGGTGTGTCTTACCGCTAAACTGCTGATAGTTTTTAGACAGCTCGTTCAGGTATTTCGACACGCTGCGGGCATCCAGCTGAACAACTTGCGCTAATTGTGCAGCGGTATGCCAAGCTTGATCCTCAAAACTTTCTAGGAGGAGAATCTTATAATATAGATCTTTATCAAATTGTTTAAGATACTCGGAAGACAAATACACGTCTTTCCCTCCTTTTTTATGCTCGAACGTTTTGGTTATTGTAGCATAAAATAGTGGTTTTCGCATCAAAACAAGCCAGCAAAAGGCTGAAAGAATAACGGTAGCAATAAAACGGTCAATATTCCGTTGACGCATATCGCAAGTCCGGAAATGATTCCTTCTATTTCACCAATCTCGATTGCTTTTGCTGTACCAATAGCATGAGAAGTACTTCCTAACGCCACACCGCGAGCAACTGGACTTTCGATCTTGAATAGGCGGAAAATATGAGTGGCGATCAGCGAACCAAAAATACCTGTAGAGACAACAATAGCAAGTGTCACGGCATTCACCCCGCCCATCGTATGAGATAAATCGACAGAAATAGCCGTCGTTACAGATTTAGGTAGTAATGAGATCACCATCTCTTTATGAAGAGAGAAGAAGTAACCGAACCCTACACTAACCAAGCAATTTGCGACTATTCCTGCTAAAATCGCAGCCATTACAGGATAAAAATTCTCTTTCAGTAAACGGAAGTTTTTATAAAGAGGGATGGCAAGTGCCACTGTCGCAGGAGTAATCAGCATAGTCAAAAAATTGCCCCCGATATTATAGTCTTTATAGCTGATCCCAGAAAAATGCAAAAATAAGATAATAACAACAATCGATAATACGAGAGGATTCAAAACAGGCAGTTTATATTTCCGCAAAAATTTGTCAGATAATACGTACACTCCTAAAGTCAAACTTAAGCCAAATAATGGATTCACAAAAAACTCAGTCAATTTGATTCTCCTCCATTTCGTTTACAGATACCCTTTCTGCTTTTTTCTTACGGACATAGCCCAGCAAAGCTTCTACACCTTCTGCCGTTTTTCCCGCTGCAACCATCGTGACGATGGAACACACGACGACTGCTCCCAGTAAAACAGGCCATATCGAAGCAATATCATCAAAATATTCCAATAAACCTACACCAGCAGGAACAAATAAAATGGCTAGATTATTCAATAAAAAATCACCAGTTGCTCCGATTTTTTCAGGATCAACAAGATGCATTTCAAATGCTAAAAATAAAAAAAGAATACCTAAGATACTTCCAGGAATAGGTAAATGAGCAAAAATCCGTATGCCTTCTCCTAATACAGAAAAGAAAATAATAATGAAAAACTCTTGAAAAAATTTCATCAAACAACACTCCTTACGTATAGCTTTCATTTTACTAACAAACCTTTTCTGAAAGTTTCAAAACATGCTGTTTCTAAGATACAATTTTTGAGAAAAAAAATGTTTTTTTTTTGGTATATTTATAGTTAAGCTTGGTGATTTGTGGAGAACTTTTAAAAAGAGTTGGAGTTTTACTGTTGGTCTGGTTTCTTATAAGTAATGGAATTCATTTTTTTATTCACATTTGTTAAGACTGCAGAAATCCTTCCGACACGAAACACTGCACCGATGCTTTTCGTGTTGATGTTTCTTTTTTTTTTGCATTTTTATAACTTTTGGAGGTATTTATGGATTACTCACTAATGACCCGTCTTGCGGCGGAAATGATTGGTACAGCATTACTAATCGTTCTAGGTAACGGTGCTGTAGCAAACGTAGATTTAAAAGGTACAAAAGGATATGGCAGTGACTGGATGCTGATTGCTGTCGGGTATGGATTCGGGGTTATGATGCCAGCAATGATTTTTGGTGGAATCAGCGGTAACCACATCAACCCAGCATTTACAATTGCTTTAGCATCTAATGGTCTATTCCCTTGGGCTGAAGTTGTTCCTTATATCATTGCACAATTGATTGGTGCAGCGATTGGACAATTGATCGTAGTAGCTTGTTACAAACCTTACTACGACCAAACAGAAGACGTAAACCATGTGTTAGGTACATTCTCAACAATCAACAGCGTTGGTTCTAAATTCAATGGTTTCGTCAATGAATTCTTTGGTTCATTCGTTTTATTCTTTGGTGCCCTAGGTATTACAAAAGCACCATTCTTCCAAGATAATCTTGGTACAGCTCACTTAGCACTTGGTTTCCTTGTATGGACATTAGTTGCTTCACTTGGTGGTCCTACAGGTCCTGGACTAAACCCAGCCCGCGACTTTGCTCCACGTCTTGTACACGCACTTCTTCCATTGAAACATAAAGGTTCTTCTCAATGGGGATATGCATGGGTACCAGTTGTAGCACCTATCTGTGCTGGTGTCGTAGCAGTATTCTTATATAAATTATTATTTATGGCTTAATCAAAAGCTAAATAAAAAAACTTGGTACAGCGATTGCGTACCAAGTTTTTTTATTTCGCCGTTTGTATAATTAAGCGAGACAAATAAAAAAGCCATTTATGTTACACTCAAATTGTAATACCCGCTAAAGCATACAAGGAGAGTGAACATAAATGACTTATACCCATCTTACACCAAACGAGCTTGTAATGATAGAAGCATATTTTCATCAAGAAACTCCGGTTGCTATCGTTGCGAAGCAGCTTAAACGTGGACGCCAAACAATTTACAATGTCTATAACTTTCTCAAATGTGGTGGAACAGCACTTGAATACTTTGAACAATACAAAGAAAATAAGCGACGTTGTGGGAGAACCGAAATCATTTTTCCTGCTGAGGAAAAAGAATACATTGAAAAAAGATCAACTGAAGGTTGGACCCCAGACGTCATTATTGGCCGTGCAGAGCGAACCTTCTCTTGTTCAGTAAGTACCCTCTATCGCCGGTTTAAGACGGGAGAATTCAATGTTTTACATTTACCGATGCAAGGAAAACGAAAACCAAATGGTTATAAGGAAAAACGTGGAAAACAGGCATTCAAAAGAAATATTTCTGAACGTAAAAAAGATTATGTCGTTTTCGAAGAAGAATTTGGACATTTAGAGGGTGATACGATTGTCGGCATCCACCATAAAAGTGCCGTCATCACACTCGTTGAGCGACTTTCAAAAGCCATTATCGCCTTGAAACCAGAAGGCCGTAAGGCAGTTGATATTGAAAATTCGATTAATGAATGGCTTCAATCCGTACCCAAAAATCTTTTCAAATCAATTACCTTTGATTGTGGAAAAGAATTCTCTAATTGGAAAAGTATTAGTAATACGAATGATATTGATATTTATTTCGCAGACCCAGGAACGCCTTCCCAACGGGGATTAAATGAACATTCAAACGGACTCCTCCGAAAAGATGGACTACCAAAAGAAATGGAATTCAACCAAGTCAATCAAGGATTCATCTCATCCGTTGCGTCCAAAAGAAACCATATCCCTAGAAAATCACTAAATTACCAAACACCATTAGAAGTTTTTTTGAGTTACGTAAATGGAAAGTTTTGTCTCGCTTAATTTGACAAATAATATTTTTAGAAAAAGCAGTCGGACTTTCTAAAAGAAGTTCACTATTCGATCCTGTCGATGATTTCTTCAGGAAAATCGTCTATTTGCTTGTCAATTTTGCTGTCTTTGTATTTCTCTTCTTGGATAGTCAACAAAATCTTTGTAAGATTCCCCCAGTCTACTGCTCTTGGCGGATCGAGCCAAACCACTACTTGAGATGCACTTTCTTCATATAGATTATTCCTATTCGTGATTATAACATCCGGGAACTCAGGCTTTCCTGCCTCTATCACTTCCGTGTTCAGATTAATGTACAAGCTTAAATTTTTCTTGATAAATTGATTATAGGCAGCACCATAAGAAAAATCGATGATGATCTTTACTGGTTCAGAAATCAGTTGAATGGGTATGTGATTGATCAATAATAATAAATAACTGAAAAAAAGAAAAAATTTATCTTGAAGCAACTCTTTGCGTTTTGACGTTAGATCATTTATATACTCTATCAAATAGCAATAAAATGCTGGATAGTTTTCTCTAAAAAAAGAAACATCAAGTGGAAATTCATCAGCTTTATTAATAGTGTAATGCAAAAGTTTAAAATGTATTTTGGTTAACTCTCTTCGGATCAATTGGCTCGTCTCTTCTCGCAACAGATTAAACTGATTTTCAAAACTTTCAATGAATCGTTCATTCAACCATTCGATTGTTTCATCTTCATTTTTTCTCAAGTATTTTTGATCCAATTTATCATGAAGATAAAGCCAAGAGAGTGTCTTATTGATAAAAATAACGGATTTTTCTCCTAATACTCCTTTTAAGTGGTAAAATCCTATATCCGAAAAAAATAGCGACTGATTGCTAGCAATATCTAAAGAATCAGCTTGTTCAGCCAACAGGTTGATTGCTAAAAAGTGGAATAATTTCTTTTTTTCATAAGCAGACAGAGGATAATACTGTTTTAAATCTTTTAACATTTTTTCTGTTTTTATAATTATAGGTAGCGTATACAATTCCACAAAACTTATCTCTGTTGAGTTAAAAAGATTATATAAAAAAAGCCGAATGTTTTTAGGATTCCCTGTCAACTTGGGAGCGTCAATAATTTTGTGTAAATAAATTGTCCTCCTGCAAAATAATTAGTTACTCAGTAAACATTGAAACTAATGTATCGGTTACCTGTTGAAAACCTTTATGGCTTCTGTTTAGAAATTTTTGATTGTATGTATCAAAAATGCTGACTAGAAAGCGTTCTAGTGATTCTTCATTTTGAAACTGCTCTTTTCTACGGCTGTATCTTTTAATTTGCTTATTGAAAGACTCGATTAGATTGGTTGAGTAAATGGTTCTACGAATGCTAGGTGGAAAATCATAAAAAGTTAATAAGTCTTGGTTTTCTATGAGTGACTGCGTCACTTTAGGATAGTTTTTCTTCCATTTCTCAATCATGCCGGATAAGAAGGTATTCGCTTCTTCTTTTGAGTTAGCTTGATAAACAGCCTTAAAGTCATCACAGATTTCTTTTCGGTCTTTGACACGTACTTTATGAGCGATATTACGAGATACATGGATACAACAATGCTGATATTTTGCTTTAGGATAAATTTGATGGATAGTATCTTTCATGCCTTTTAAGCCGTCCGTAATAAAAAGCAAGACTTCTTGAACTCCTCTGGAGTTAATATCCTGTAGCAGCTCATTCCAAACGTATGTTGATTCAGTTGGAGCAATCGCATAACTCAGTACTTCTTTAGTGCCGTCTTCTCGTATACCAATGGCAATATAAATCGCTTCTTTGGATACGGTTTGACGTTTTAGTGGAATGTAAGTAGCGTCCATAAAAATAGCGACATACTTATCATTTAAGGCTCTGGATTTAAAGGCATTTACTTCTTCAGTCAGAACTTTAGTCATGTTGGACATGGTTTGTGGAGTATAGTGATGACCGTACATTTTTTCGATCAAATCAGCAATTTCAGACATCGTAACACCTTTTTCGAATAAATGGATAATAGTGGTTTCCAATGTATCGTTTGTTCTTTTGTAGGCTGGTAAAGTTTGTTGTTTAAACTCACCATTACGATCTCTAGGTATTTCCAATGTTAATTCACCATATTCGGTTTTGATTGATCGAAAGTAAGAACCGTTTCTCGAATTACCTGAATTAAAACCAGTGCGATCATATTTTTCGTAATCTAAAAAAGCCGTTAATTCAGTCCGTAGGAGTGTGTTTATCGCTTTTTCTAAGTGCGAACGGAATAATTCATTTAAATCGCCTTTAGTGACTAGAGTTTGCACAATTTCTGTAGTAAAATCATTCATAGGGAAGTCCTCTTTTCTGTGAATTGGTTGTCGTTAACTTTATTCTACAGAAGCGACTTCCTTTTTTGTATGGATTTTTTCATTTACACAAAATATTTTACACTCTCGACTTGACTGCCTAGACTTCAATCAATATTAATTATAATTAAATAAAAAATGTATATTATATTTTTTTTGTGATTATCGTTCAAAAAAAGAATACACGCTTGCATCTAGTACTCTGCGAGTTACAAATCATCCGATCAAATAAACATTCGCTGATTATTTTCCGCAAAAAAAGCAGCATATCCACGATAAATGGATCTACTGCTCTTACTTATCCTTATGTTTTACAAGGTATTTTCTTTTACACATTACTAATGCTGTCTCAATACGGAACGATTGTCATCGCTTGTTCAAATTCCTCTTGCAAATGTTGTGTTTGATAGGCCTGAAAAGCTGGGTGATGGGCACGCAAGAGGACACGTAATTTCATAGGATCATAGCTGTCTAGCAACTGTTCTTTCAAGACAAAATCTCGGGTCAGCTGCCATTCATAATAATAACCAAAAGGTCTGCAGCTGTAAATCGTGTGACCGATGGATTTATCTTCAAAGCGACGATGCGTATGGCCAAAAACTACTTGTTTGATATTTGAATAACGGTCAAGTAATTCTCCGAATGATTCTGATCCTAAAAATGCATTTAATTTGTTCCAACGCTCATAAGGAGCAGATTGATACATGATAAATGCCCGTTTAGGAACGAAATGAGTGGATAAAATCACCTCAAGTTTTTTTGCTTCCAGCTGGTCTAGCAAATTTTTTGCAGCTGCAAGCATTTCTGCATTGACCTCGAGATCTGTTTTCCCACGCTGGATGAACCGATCATACCAATACAAACGCTTCATTCGTACGATTGCCTCGTAATCTTTCAATTCGGAAAACTGATAGTCGTACCAGCCATTCATCCCTAAAAGAACGGTCTGCTCATTTAAAGCAATATACCGTTCATTTAAAAAATGTGGGTCTGGAAAATGGTCCATCATCTGTTCATTGGGCACATCTGCCAACTCGTGATTGCCGAAATGAAATGTCGTAGATAATCCTTTATTGACGAAAAATTCGACAACAGCTAGGCAACGGTCTACTTTATTAGCCGTATCTCCGGCTAGATGAAGCCGAGTGATCTTGTGCTTTTGCAAAACTTGCCAAAGCTGCATCAGCTCTGATTCGCCGAATTTATTGATGTCCACATGTAGGTCGCTGATGATCGCCAATTTTCCCATTTTATCCCTCTAGTCTTTTCGAACAACTTGCAAGTTGCCTTTTCTCAAGCCGCTTGGTCCTTTTAATTGTAAACTATTATAAGTTGGTTCTAAAGCAAGTGTGGATGGATCATCCATGTAAAGTATTGCACTGTCTTTGATTTTGATTGGTCCAACTGGTGTATCAGCCACTACAGAATAAAGACTTAGATCTGTTTGTGTATCTTTTTTGACAATGATCAATCGAAATGCCGTATCCAATTGGCAACTGACTTGGCTTTCTGCAAATGGACCGTCACCGTTTTCGATATCTAATAAAAGTTGATCGTCTGCTTCTAATTTATTCTTCAATACTTCTTGTGCTTCTTTTGTCACTTCTAATTTCATCTGTATCACCTCATGTCATAGAATAATCACTTTATTCATCAGATGCAACTAATTTGTCTGGTTCTGACTGTTCTCAATTTATTGGAAAGTAAGTCATTCGTTTATTATGATTTCTCTTATCACAAAAGAGACAACTTTCCCTTTTCTTCGTTCAGTTTCTTGAACGGAAAAAGACCCAAAAAGCAACCTGTTATTTGTTTAACCTTATTCCTTTCTTAAATAACAAAAAATACTATAAAAAATAAAAAACCTTTAACAACTATTGGAAAAAGAATTACTTTTTGTTCACGGATTATTAACAACTCTTCGGTAGAGTAAACTTATCAAATAAAAGACTTCTTTGGAGGAATCACTATGAAGGAATATATAAAAAACATCTATTTTATCGAAGAAACACAAAATATCGAGGGTTCTTATATTGAAGTAAAAACACTCTTTGTCAATGAAGATAAAACCAAAGCATTGGATATTTATAAAAAATTAGCTTCAAAAAAAACGAATAGTTTTGGATTGATATTAAGCGAGTATAAAATCAAAGCAGAAGAGAGTTATTTCTATCAATTACTAAAACGGTGGAGTAAGCTTCCCGCCGATTTTTATCGAAAAATGCAGATCATCAACTATCAACCGCTTGCTGAGACACATGCCTAAATAGAGGTTGTGAAATCAGTGCTTTGAGCTAATACCGAAGGTCAGCTGATTGAACATTGTTTAGAAGAGATTGTGACAACTGCGATTTGCTTTGAGTAATAAGAACGCTGGACAGAAAATAGCTTCTCATATTTTCTAGTCTAGTGGGCTTATTGCCGAGAAGCAGCAGATGGAACATCGTTTAGAAGAGATTGTGACAACTGCGATTTGTTTTGAGTAATAAGAACGCTGGACAGAAAATAGCTTCTCATATTTTCTAGTCTAGTGGACTTATTGCCGAGAAGCAGCAGATGGAACATCGTTTAAAGAAGAGATCGGTACAAAATAAAAATATCTAAATTTAAGTTTTATCTAAGTTTCGCTTTGTACCTTTGATTCAAATCAAAGGAGGCGATCTTGATGCTGAAAAAATGGATCACACTATTTTTTGCCACTCCCCATTCTAGAATCAACCCGTATGATGTAGATAATGAATTCACGTTGAAAAAAGATTTCTCAAATAAATAAAAACCATCCGTAAAATCATCAATACGATTTTACGGATGGTTTTTGATAACTTCTTTGAGGATAGGCTCTTGCTATTTAAGAATGTAAGAAACATTATTGTTACATAGTATGAGAGTTTAATCCTCTGTTATTTATGCTATTTAAATGCTTGATTCACATCTTCGATCATCAGTTTCATTGATTCTAAACCGCCCCCGCTTAAATACCAGACATCTGGTTCAAGGGAGATGATCTGCTGATTTTTACCAGCATTCGTTTGTGCTACCAGTTCATTGGCAGAAATATCATCTTTGCTGTCGTCTCCACCAATAGCTTTTGTTCTGTCTACTACAAATAAGATATCCGGATTTTTTTCCAGCACATATTCATAAGAAACACTTTGACCGTGAGTGGATGCTTCGATTTGATCATCTGCTTGTTCAAAGCCAAATAAATCATGGATGAAACCGAATCTAGAACCAGATCCGTAGGCTGATAATTGCCCTTCATTCACAAGTGTGACTAGTGCTTTTTTGTCAGTAGCTTCTGCTTTCTTTTTCGTCTGATCGATTGCACTAGATAATTCCTCTAATTGAGTTTTAGCTTCTTCTTGCTTACCAAAGATCTCCCCTAAAGCAGTGACATTTTGCTGGAAAGATTCCCATGGATTTTTCGCATCTAAAGAAAGGAAAATGGTCGGAGCAATTTGACTTAGATCTTTTTGAAAATCTCTTTGTCGGCCAGAAATGATGATTAGATCTGGCTGAAGCTGATTAATTTTTTCTAAGTCTGGTTCTTTTATTCCACCTGCTGATTCTACTTTTTTATAGGATGAAAGATACTCAGGAAGGCTGCTTGTAGCTGCTCCAACTACCTTATCTCCAACACCAAGAGCATCCATCGTATCTAAAGAACCATTGTCGAATACGACGACTTTTTCTGGATTATTTGGCACCTCGATTTGGTCTCCATTACTATCTGTTATCGTCAATGTAGTTTCAGTTTGTGTGCTGCTTTTTTTTGTGTCTGCCTGACTGGTGTTGTTGCTATTTCCACATGCTGCTAAACCAAATGATGCTAGAATCAAGATACCTACTACTAATTTTTTCATCTCTTCTCTCCTAATGTTAGTTTTAGAAATAAAGACAGAATCTGCGGCCTTCAATCTCACAAATCCGTATGTCCATTTCGTATAATTCATCCAATACATCTTTTTTTATCATTTCTTGGGTCGTTCCTTGCGTAAATAACTGTCCATCTTTCATTGCAACAATTTCGTCTGCATAACTTGCAGCAAAGTTGATATCATGAAGAACAATAACAATTGTTTTCCCGATTTCTTGTACTAAATTTTTTAAAATCTGCATGATTTGAACCGCAAAATTCATATCTAGATTGTTCAAAGGTTCATCCAGTAAAATATAATCCGTGTCTTGCGCTAGCACCATTGCAATATACGCACGTTGGAGTTGACCGCCTGAAAGAGTGTCAATCGATTGATCCGCTATTTCTTCTAACCCAATGTGTTCCAGTGATTCCTGAACGATTTCCTCGTCTTTTGTCGTCAATTTTCCTTTCGTATAAGGAAATCGTCCAAATTCTACTAATTCTTTCACGGTGATTTGGACATTTATTTCATTCGATTGTCGTAGGATCGATAATTTTTTGGCTAATTCATTGGATTTCCAAGCCTTTACTTCGTTATGGTCTAAATAGATTTCACCTGTATCTTTTGGTATCAAACGACTGATCATCGACAACACCGTTGACTTTCCAGCACCATTTGGACCGATAAAAGCAGTCAACTTCTTTTCAGGAATCGTTAACTGTACATCTTTAACCACTGATTTTCCATGGTACAGTTTATTGACCTTTTGTAAATCAATCATAGGATACTCTTCCTTTCGCGAATCAATTTTGTGACAAAATAAATTCCTCCGACAAATTCAACGACGACACTCACTGTTGTATTCCAGCCGAAAATCTGCTCTACTGCGAGCTGTCCTCCTGTCAGAAACAGCATAGCTACCAGAAAGCTTCCGATAAATAGCTGACCATGACGATAAGTAGAAAAGACACGATAACTGATATTTGCGACAATAAACCCTAAAAAAGTAACTGGACCCACAAGAGCCGTTGATGTCCCTGTCAAAAGACTGACACAACATAAAATCAAAAATTCAAAACGATCTGTGTCTATCCCGAGGTTTACTGCTTGTTCATTTCCGAGATGGAAAACGTCTAGCACATGTCGATATCGAAATAACAGGTACCAGCAGCCGATAATGATCAAAGAAGCAGGCAAAAGATACTGACTCTGGATATTGCCAAAGCTTGCAAATAATCTGCCTTGAAGCAAATCATATTCATTCGGATCCATGATGACTTGTAAAAAGGTACTGACACTACCAAAAAGCGTACCTAAAATCATCCCTGACATCAGTAATAAAAAAAGATTCGCTCTCATTTTTTTCAAAAGAAAGAAAAATAACAATAGACTCAGCCCGACCATCAGCCCAACGTTCAATAAGAAAAAAACTGTACCTGTCTGCTGAAGCATCGTCACTCCTCCGATAAAGAAGAAAAGGACCGTTTGGACAAGGACATATAACGACTCAAGTCCCAATACTGAAGGAGTCAAAAACTGGTTATGCGTAATTGTCTGAAAGCTGATTGTGGCACTGCTGACAGCTAGCGAGACAAGGATAAATGCAAAAATTTTCTTACTCCTCAATGCACATGCAAAATGCCAGTTTCCATATGTATGGATCGTCAAGTACATTCCTGTAACAAATAAAACAAGAACAAGCATACCAATAAAAATAGATGGCTTTTTTTTAAGCATATCGTCGTCCCCTTATCAGAAGATAAAGGAAGATAGCCCCACCGATGATTCCAACGATCACACTGACTGGTATTTCATAAGGAAAAATCAACACGCGAGCGACAAGATCGCAAAATACTAAGAACAAACTACCTGCTAAAGCAGTTACGCCAATTGTTTTGTGCACTTGATCTCCATATATTCTAGAGACAAGATTCGGAATGATCACTCCGATAAAAGGAATGCTTCCTACCATGATCAACATGACTGCACTAGCCAATGATACTAAGCCAATGCCTAAAAACTGCATCTTCTGGTAATCTATTCCCAGATTTACTGCAAACGATTCGCCCAGACCAATGATCGTAAATCGGTAAGCAAATAGCCAAACCAAGAGCAACAATGGAACAACAGCATACAATAACTCATAATTTCCTCGTATCACAGTCGCAAAATTCCCTTGAAGCCATGAAGTCATATTTTGTACCAACTGGAATTGATAAGCAAAAAAAGTAGCAACTGAACCAATGATATTCCCTAACATGACTCCAATCAACGGAAGCATCAATTGATTTTTCTGGAGGAACAATCGCGTAAGGGATAAAAAAAGCAATGTTCCTGCAAAAGCAAAGCAAAATGCTGTCAAGGATCGGACAATCAAGGATGCACCAGGTAGGAAAATCATAGCCACTAAAATACCTAAACGCGCACTATCCATCGTGCCCGCAGTCGTTGGTGAAACAAATTTATTTTGGGTCAAATGTTGCATGATCAACCCACAAATACTACTGGTCGCTCCCACAAGGATCAAACAAATCGTTCGTGGCAAACGAGTCACTAGCAAGATTTGTAAGCTTTGCCCATCTAACTGGAGCAGTTCTGACAATTGTACATTCGATACTCCGATGAACAATGAAATACTACTTAAAATAACTAATAATGCTACTAGTCGTCCGTAGCGCATCCAATCCACCTTTCTAATTGAGAATGATTTTCATTCTTATTTTAAGTGAATCGTTGAACAAAAGCAACCGCTTTTTCATATGTTTTAGGTATTATTGGGAATATGCTATAATCGTAAGAAAGACAAAGAGAAGAAGGAGGGTATTTTTTATGGCACAAGATGATGTAAAAAGCCATTTGGATAAGGGACTTTATGGTACACCTTTAGTGAACCCTGAAGAACAGCATAAATATTTAGGGACATTCAGGGAACGCTGCTATCTTAGTATGACTGTTGCTGAAATGATCCAACCAAAAAACAAAGAAAACTTTTTAAAAGAACTCAAAAAACATCCAGATGCTTCCATACTCTTGAATGGGGCTCTACCCCTTTCTGTCCAAAACCAATATATCCAGCTAGCAACGAAAAACAATAGCCGTTTCACTGTAGTCAACGATTACGTCACTGCAAATCCTGAGGAATTCGGATTGCTCTTAACAGCAAAAGAAGCAGTAAATGAACCTGTGATTGATATCGAAAAAAAATACCCAGAAGAAAACTCTTCGCCAGCTGAAAAAGAAAAACCAAAAAAGAAAAAAAGCTTCTGGGATCGTTTATTTTAAAACGAAAAAACACATAAATTTTTACATGCAAAAAAAGCTTTTGATCAGATTGACATCAAATAGGACAATCTGTCAAAAGCTTTTTCTTTTAAAATACTTCAGGATATAACAATTTCAATACATTCATCGTCAATCTTCTGCCTTTTCCTGCAAAAGGATAAACATGCATATGCATGGCTGGATTGAAATTTGCTTCGATGATCCCATATGCTTTTTTATCAGTTGTAGGATCGATTTCTTTATCTGGTATAATCAAATCGATACCACTAATCTTAGCTCCTAGTGCTTCTACCGCAGAAACGGCGATTTTTTTGTAAGCTTCAGAAAATTCATCAGTCATATCGATCGAATCACCACCTGTACTGATATTTGAGTTCTCCCTTAGATAAACAATTTGATTGGCTTGGGGAACTGATTCGATCGTCAACCCTTGTTCTTTCAACATCAATTGTTCTAATTCACCTAATTGGATCAATTCTAAAGGTGCACGATGATTCGTTCCACGCAAAGGGTCACTATTTTTTTCTTCAACAAGTTCTTTCACTGTTCGGATACTGTCACCAATAACATTAGCAGGGACTCGCAACATGATGGCTTGGACTTCTCCGTCGATCACAAAGAAACGATATTCCGTTCCCGGCATAAATTCTTCTACTAAAACCGAACTGTCTTCACGAAAAGCAATGGCTAAACCTGCTTGATAATCTTCCAGACTAGCTCCTTCCTTGAAAATCGTGATACCTAACCCGTAATTGGTTGATTTAGGTTTGATCACAAATGCCTGCTCGGCAAATCTCGGATAAGCTTTTACCGCTTCTTCCATGGATGAAAATTCTGCGCCTCCTGGTACCCGGAACCCAGCTTCTTTTAAGACTTTTTTCGTTACTGTTTTGTTTTCCATGATAAGTGGGACGATATAGCTGTCCTTACTTGTCATGTTTGCATTTTTCACATATTCTACATGGTCTTGGAATTGCAGACGCAAAAATTGATCCGACTCATCTAATACTTTGACTTGGACACCTTTTTGGATGGCATCGAACATAAATATCTGAGTAGAAAGTTCCATTTCGCGAAAACCGGCCAACTGATAGGGACGTTCATGGCTTTCTTTATAATATTGATGTCCCAATGCCACAGCAACTTCTTGCTGACTCGATAGCTGTGCTTCTTGATAGAGTTTCGCTGCTAACGTTTGTTCAGGATGATCCATTTGAGTCAATGCTTCCTCTACTAAATAAAGAGAATCCAACCAATCCAATTCAACCAGCATTTGCTTCATTCCTTCAAGAATTTCTCTACCTTCTTGATGAAATTCTGTTTGATCTGATGGTTGTTCTAGTGCTACTTTGTTATTTCGAGTCGTACCTTCTGCTACCCATTGGTCACAGTCTTCTTTTTCTTCTGTCCATAACATGTACATCAGGAATAATTGTAAGAACCGAACTTGCTCTGGATTGATACCCAATCTTGCATAAGGATTCAAATCGATATTCCGCAATTCAATATAACGAACACCTGTTGTTGCTAAATCTGCGACTTTCTTTCCGCCTCGGAAACGAAGCGGTGTATAAAATTCTTTCTCCTCCGAAAGTTTCCCTTCTTCGATCATTCGCTCGATATCTGCTAAATACTGTTTCATAGAAGCATAGGAAACTTTCACATTTGGATGATTCGTATAGCCCAGCGCACTGTTGCGAATACTGCGAACAGGTTCTTGCGGATGTGATTCATCTAAAAAGTAGTTCTTCTCACTCATTGGTGAAGCACCGAATAAATAAGTGATCATCCAGCGATAGCGCATAAAGTTTCTCGCTGTTTTCAAATAAAGTTCTGTTTTGAATTCGGAAAAATCTTGAAATTCTTCCTGATGGCTGAACAATGTTCTTAGCAACTCATCGCCAAATTCAAAATTGAAATGAATACCGCTTACCATCTGTTTTCGCTTCCCGTATTCTTTTGCTAAATAACGTCGATACAAGACATCTTCGAAATTTTTTAATTTTGCAATAATGATCTCTTCGTCTTTTTCCGGTAAGGCAGGTGGCATACTTAATGGCCAGATCATCTCTTCTTTCGGTATAGAACGAGCAGTCACATCATAAACAGCAGCGAGATACTGAAATAATTCGGGAATAGAATCGGTAACAGGGGTGATCATCTCTGTTTGTGTTTCGCTAAAATCTGTTTGGATATAGGGGTGATAGGATCGATCGCCAAAGATTGCTGGATGATCGGTTTTTGCTAGATTTCCTGCAAGATCAACCCGCTGTCCTTCCCGTTCTATACCAAATCGAGCTTGGTCGATAAAAGGGCGCGCATTGACATGCAATAATAATTGCTTAAAATTCATCATTAAGTGACCTCCAATTCATATGAATCTAATTATAATCAAAAAGTCTAAGAAAAAGAACGAAATTGTTTGAGAACCGCTTACAAATAAGTATAAAAATGAAGGCATCAAAAACACAGCTATGTTAAAAACAATCATTCAAACAAGGAGCTGCAACTTTTGTCACAGCTCCTGCTTTTTAGACATGGGTTATTCTTCTTTTAGTAATCCTTTGAACAATCCAACGACAAAATCATTTGGATCAAACGGCTCCAAGTCATCGATTCCTTCACCAAGACCGACCAATTTCACTGGTAAATGCAATTCATTACGGATAGCAAGTACGATACCGCCCTTTGCTGTACCATCTAATTTTGTCAAAACAAGACCGGTCACATCTGTTGTTTCTTTGAATTGTTTTGCTTGAACCATCGCGTTTTGACCAGTGGTTGCATCTAATACAAGAAGTGTTTCTTGGGGTGCTTCTGGTAATTCCCGCTGGATTACTCGTTTTATTTTTTCTAATTCGTTCATCAAGTTCACTTTATTTTGCAGTCGGCCTGCAGTATCAACTAGTAAAACATCTGCCTGCTCTGTCTTTGCTCTTTCCAAAGCATCGAATACGACAGCTGCTGGATCGCCTCCTGCATTGCCACGAACAACTTCAACACCAGCGCGTTCGCCCCAGACAACTAACTGGTCGATTGCTCCAGCGCGGAAGGTATCTGCTGCTGCCATCAATACTTTTTTACCTTCGTTTTTGAACTGATGGGCAAGTTTACCAATACTTGTTGTTTTCCCTACACCATTAACACCGACAAACAAAATAACTGTTAGTCCGTCTTCTTGGATATTTAGTTCATTTACTTCATTGATTCCTTCCGCTTCATAGAGATCCACAAGTTTCTCGATGATCGCATTTTGGACTTCTGCCGATTTTTTCGCATTTCTGAGTTTCACTTCTTGACGTAATGCTTCGGTGATTCGTATCGCTGTTTCAAAACCTACATCTGCACCGATAAGTGTTTCTTCTAATTCTTCAAAAAAGTCTTCATCGACTGTTCGAAAATTGGCAAACAACTCATTCATCCGTTCACCAAATGTTTTACGCGTCTTTTCTAAACCCTTGTCGTACTTCTCCTGTACTTCAACTTCTTCTGTTTTCTCTTCGCCAGTAAAAGCACGCTTGATTTTATCAAAAAATCCCATTTGACTCCCCCTACTCTAATACAAATTTTTGGATCACTTTGGCTACGCCATTTTCTTCATTGCTGGCTGTCACGAAATCTGCTGCTTCTTTGACGAAAGGCACAGCATTCTCCATCGCTACGCCTAGTCCAGCATATTGGATCATCGGTAAATCATTTTCCTCATCACCGATCGCCATGATTTCTTCTTGTTTCAAACCAAGATCTTTTGCCAATAAAGAAATACCATAAGCTTTTGTAACACCTTTTGGCATAAATTCCAAAAGCATACTTCTTGTTTTGATGATCTCATACATTTCATGGAATTCTGCTGGTATTTCTTTGATTTTAGGATCTAATTCTTCTTGGTCATAAGCGATTACTGCCTTATTAAGCACAAATTCATCTGTAATATCGCTTATATCCGCTGGTTGGAATTGCAGCAGCTTATTCAACACATTGTACAAGGATTGCTTCCTTGGGGCACTAGGCAGCTGTAAAACCACATTGTCAGACAAAACATCTAGTGGCAGATCCAATTGCTGAGCCAGTTTGTATAAGCGTTGGATATCTGATACTTCCATCACTTTCTTTTCCATGATTTCACCAGTATCATTTTTTTGTACCAAACCGCCGTTGAAAGTGATGCTGTAGTCACCTTCATCTACCAGTCCTAATTCTTGCAGATAATGCGCCATCGCAGCTAAGGGGCGTCCTGTACATAGAACGATCTTGACCCCTTGCTGTTTTGCTTGTGCTAATGCTTGTTTATTCTCATCTGAAATCAGCTTTTGTTCATTTAATAATGTACCGTCCAAATCGATTGCTACTAATTTGATCATTTTCGTTCCTACACTTTCGTTTCGTTGATTTTCGCCTCTTCATTGATATCTTCCATCCGTACAGAAACGATTTTTGATACACCGGATTCCTGCATCGTCACTCCGTACAGTACATCTGCTGCGACCATCGTTCCTTTGCGGTGTGTGACTACGATAAATTGTGTGTCATCTTGGAAATCGCTCAAGTAACGACCAAAACGTTTCACGTTGGCTTCATCTAACGCTGCTTCTACCTCATCTAAGATACAAAACGGAACAGGACAGACACGGATAATGGAAAAGAGCAACGCGATGGCTGTAAGTGCTCGTTCTCCTCCAGAAAGCAAACTTAGACTTTGCAGTTTTTTGCCAGGAGGTTGTACTTCAATCTCAATACCTGTTTTCAGCAAATCAGTTGGTTCCGTCAGTACTAATTCAGCTTTACCGCCGCCAAACATATTTGGAAAGACAATTTTGAATTCTTGACGGATAGCTTCAAATACTTCTTTGAATCTTGTCCGCACTTCATCATCCATCTCATCCATCGTTTCAAACAATTGGTTTTTCGCTGCTAACAGATCATCTCGCTGTGTTGCTAAGAATGTATGTCTTTCACTGACTTGTTCGTATTGTTCGATTGAATTTAAGTTTACTGGTCCCAGTTTTTCAATCTGTTCTTTTAAGGATGAAACCTTTGTTCTACTGTCTTCGATATCGGTTGTTTCTTGATAGTCTTGGGAAGCTTTCTCAAATGTCAGCTGATATTCTGACTGCAGATAGGTCAAATGATTATCTAAAATCATTTCAGCTCGGTCTTTTTGGACTTCTAATTTGGATTGTTCCGACAGTCGTGCTTTTTGCTCACGATTACGCTCTGCCAAGACTGCTTCAAGCTTATCGATCTCCTTTTGCCTTCTATCTCGCTGCTCTTTGGCTTTTGCCAACTCGGCTTTTAATGTTTCTCGCTGAGCAGATAATTCGTTAATTTGTTTTTCCAAACTTTCTTCTGTGACTTCATGATCAGAAAAGTCTGCTGTCAATGTCGCCAACTGCTTTTCTATCGCTTCTTGACGTTCGGTTGCCTCTGCTTTTTGGACTCGGGCACCGCGGAGCTGGATCTGCAGATGATTAAACTGCTCTTTCAAGACAGCAAGATCTGCTTGTTCTTGTGCTTTTTGACTTTGTACTTGTGCTCTTCTGGCTTCCATCTGGTCGCTTTCTTGACTTAACGATTTGATTTCTTCGTCGATTTTTTGTCGTTGCGATTCAAGATCTGTTTGTTTGTCTTTCAATTCGTTCGTTTGCTTTTCGTAATCTTCGATAAACTGCTGCAGTTCACGTGTCTCAAAAGTTGAGATTTGCTTTTCTTTTTCAAAACGTTCAAGTTCATTTATGATGTTTTGTAGCTGATTTGTCGCTTCTTGTTCTTCAAAACGTAATTGTTCGCCTCGTGTACGCAAAACTTCTTGTTCTTCGGCTAAACGAGCTGTTTCTTGTTGCAGCTCCTGAACTTTTTTTTCTTGTGCTTGGAGTTGTTTATCTGCTTCTTCAAATTCACTAGTCAACTGTTTCAATTCTTGATTTTGTACAAACAAACTGCCTTGGTTTCCTCGTTTATTCGCTCCACCTGTCATGGATCCTCCGGCATTCATCACATCACCTTCTAAGGAAACCACTCGATATTGATAGCGGATCGTTTGCGCGATTGCATTGGCACTAGTTAAGTCTTTGGCTAAAAGGATCGTTCCTAGCAGGTTTTGAACCACAGTTTGGATTTGATCGGGATAACTGACTTGTTCACTGGCAATCCCTATAAACCCTTCTACAGCTGCTGCTTGTGTCAATATATGAGCCGGTAATTGTCTTGGTTTGATTGTCGTCAGTGGAAGGAATGTTGCTCTTCCTCCTCTTTGCTGTTTCAAATACGTGATGGCTTGCCGAGCATCTTTTTCATTTTCAACGATGACATGCTGGGCTGCCCCACCTAAAGCTGCTTCGATAGCTAACGTGAAATCTGCAGGAACATCGATCAGTTCAGCCACTGCTCCGACAATACCCGAAAGCTGCTGTTTATGCTGCAAGACCAATCGAACCCCTTGGTAAAAACCAAAATAGTTTTCTTGGATTTCTTGAAGGCTTTTCTTACGAGCACGTAGCTGCTGGACTTGATTCATTAATTGATACATTTTAGGCTGTTCTTTTGCTAATGCTTCTTGGAACTTTTTCCCGTTTTGTTGGATCATTTCTAACTTCTCTTTTGTTTCAGTTAAAGATGATTTTAGCTGCGCCTGCTTTTGTGTCAATTCTTCTTTTTGTAAGATCAATCGGTCTACTGATGCTTCTACTTCCGATTGCTTGGCTAACGTCTGCTTGCTTTTTGCTGTTTCTTGTATATATTGACGTTCTAGATACTTCAGTTCGTTTCCTACAGCTGCTTGTTCTTGCATCAAATCAACATATTGATCTCTTAATTCTGCCAATAATTCTTTCGTTGATTTTTGGTATTTTTCTAATTCTTGCTGTGTTTTTATGAGATTTGCTTCAGCTTTTTGGATCTCTGTTTCTTTTTCTGCTGCTGCTTTCATCAAGCTTTCTTGAAGCTTTTCAAAATGTTTAACCTTTTTTTGTGCTTCTGCTAATGAAGTTTGATATTCTTGCGAGCTTTTTTGTGTATGCTTTGTCCGCTCCTGCAAAACATCTTTTTGTCCTTCTGTCTGCTTCAGTTTTTCCGAAAGATCTAATAATACTTGCTGATTTTTTTCGATCAGACGATCGGCTTGCGCATTTTCTTTACGCTGCTTCGCCAAAATGGATTCTTGTTCTTGGATCGACTCAGATAGTTTGCCTAATTCTAGATTGAATTTCGCAAGCTGTGCTTGTTTGTTGTCCCAATCTTTTTTTGCTGTCTTGATTTCAGCAACCATCAAAGAGACATCGGTTTGAGTCAGTGTTTCTTTTAGCCGTAAAAACTCCTTTGCTGCCTCACTCTGGGCGGCCAAAGGAGTTAACTGTTCTTCCAATTCGTGGATGATGTCTTGGACGCGGCTGAGGTTGTCTTCTGTTTCAAAAAGCTTCTGTTCTGCTTTCTTTTTCCGCTGCTTGTATTTCAAGACACCAGCTGCTTCTTCAAAGATCCCACGACGGTCTTCCGGTTTACTACTGAAAATCGCTTCTACTTTTCCTTGAGAAATGATTGAGAACGATTCTTTTCCTAATCCAGAATCTAAGAACAATTCTTGGATATCTTTTAATCTGCAGCTTTGTTTATTGATGAAAAACTCGCTTTCCCCAGTCCGTCGATAACGGCGGGTTACACTGATCTCATTGTACTCCAATGGCAGATAATGATCACTATTGTCTAAAATCACTGTGACTTCTGCAATATTCAGCTGCTTACGGGTATCGGAACCGGCAAAGATGATATCCGGCATTTTTCCGCCTCGCAGACTTTTAGCAGATTGTTCTCCTAATACCCAGCGGATAGCCTCTGTAATATTGCTTTTTCCGCTGCCATTTGGTCCAACCACTGCTGTGACGCTATTTTCAAAATCAATGACTGTCTTGTCTGCAAATGATTTAAAACCGGCTATTTCAATTCGTTTCAAATACAAAGCTTTCCCTCACTTACTTTTACAGTGCTGCCAATGCATTTTCCGCCGCAGCTTGTTCTGCTAATTTTTTCGATTTCCCTTGTCCAGTGCCAATCAATTGATCATCTACATAAACTTCGATCCAAAATACTCGTTCATGAGCTGGACCTTCTTCATTGATCAATCGGTATTCGATTGATACATCACCTGATTTTTGCAAGACTTCTTGTAGTTTTGTTTTATGATCCATCTCATGTGAAAAAGCACCTGCTTTGACTTTAGGAAAAATCACTTTTTCGATGAATGCATGGGTCGTGTCGAATCCCTGGTCAAGATATAACGCGCCTAAAAAAGCTTCGAATAGGTCGCAAAGCAATGCTGGTCGCGTACGTCCTCCTGAATTCTCTTCTCCCTTGCCCAACAAAACATATTGATCAAAGTGACATTCTTTGGCAAATTTCGACAAGCTGTCTTCGCGAACGATCGCAGCTCGTGTTTTTGTCAATTTTCCTTCTGGCAAATGAGGATATAAACGGAATAAATACTGAGAAACCATCAGTTCTAAAACGGCATCTCCTAAAAATTCAAGTCGCTCATTATCCGATAATTGCAGATTGCGATGCTCATTCACATAGGATGAATGGGTAAAAGCTTGTTCAAGCAAATTTAGATCGTGAAAAACGATGTTATAGTTTTCTTTTAGTTCTTTTGTCAGCTGGTTGTCCATTTTCCACATTCCTTTTATGGATATTTTTTCGATACTTCCTTATTATACTGGTTTTTTGTCAAATTTGAAATGGTTCGGTCAAAAGGTAAGTAAAGCTTTAATAATCCTAGTGATTGACGAGAAGTTGTGAAAAATTCGTTTAGTTTCGAGTATGAAGAAAAAATTTTGTGAAAATGGCTTTCCATATTTTTGCATAAATTTGACTTAATACCGAGAAACTGGACTTTGAACACCGTTTATTGGAGAAGTCATGAAATCAGCGCCTTGACCTGAATATTAGAGAAATAAACAGAAAAATATCAAAAAACCGAAAAAGGACATCGCCCTTTTTCGGTCATTTTTAGTGATTATGAACGTGAATCTGCTGTAACAGAAACATTTGCCCATGGGTTTGGTACATCATAAGACCAATCCCAGTCTTTGACACGGTCGTTGACTGGCAATACTTCATTACGGAACAACGTTGGAATCGCAAATGCTTCTTCAAATGCATATTGTTGCCATTTTTGATATGCTTCTTTTTGGTACTCTTCATCAAATGCTTTGCTTGAACTGATATCGTTGATCAATTTTGTATTTTCTTCTGATTCATAACGAGTGTAGTTGAACGCAGCATTTGGTCCCCATAGTCCACTTGGATTTGGATCAGTTCCTGTATTCCAAGCAGCTTGGTAAACATCAATTTCAGGATCATCGTTTTCTAATTTATCATAGAAAGAATTGAATTCGATCAGACGACCTGTTGTGTATTGGACATCCAAACCAATTTCTTTCCATTGTTGGATATAGTAATCTGCCAATGGTTGCGCTGTTTCCCCACCGGACATCGAAGCAAAGTTGATTGTTAGTTTATTTCCATCTTTGTCTTCTCTTAAACCATCGTCATCCACATCTTTGTAGCCAGCATCATCTAATAGTTTTTTCGCTTTGTCTAGATCTTGTGTGAATCCTTTCATCTCATCATCATGGTATGACTGGAATACTGGAGGAATCAATGAAGTCGCATTGCTTCTCAAACCTGCATAGAAACGTTCACCTACTGCATTATTATCTAATGCATAGCCCATTGCTTGACGTAATGATTTATCAGCCATTTTTGAATCTGGATTGTATTCCACACTCTTTGTATCTGCATTCCATTTACCTAACTTGAATCCTAGATAAGTATAAGAAGTTTGTTCACGGCCTAAGTTTGTATAGCCAGCAATTTCTTTATAGGTATCGTAAGTATCTGTTGGCATTTGGAAAATCATATCATATAATTTAGAGTTCAATGCTTCAGTTGCACTTGCCATCGGTACAGATTTCATCGTGATCTTTTTCAATTTAGGCGTACCATTCCAGTAGTGCTCGTTTGGCAAGTATTCTACTGATTCTCCTGCAACGATATTACTCATGTAATAAGGGCCAAAAGTCACTGGATTTTTACGTACTTGATCGCTTGATTCCATATCTTTGATTGCTACACCTTCTAACGTATGTTTTGGTGCTGCATATGACCAGATACCACCACCCGATTGAAGCATGCTTGGGTTTACTTCTTTATATTCGATTTCAACTGTTTTGTCGTCTATTTTTTTGATTCCGGAGATTGTGTCGGCACTTCCATCATGATATTCTTCCATACCTACGATGTTACGGAAAGTGTCGTCATAACGGATACCAGTGTAATCTTTATTCCCAATGATTTCGTAAGGGAAAATCACATCGTCCGCCGTTACATCTTCACCATCTGACCATTTGACGTTGTCTTTTACTTTGATTGTCGCTTTTTTCGTATCTTCATCTAGATCAAGCGTTGCAGCTCCGTCGTCTGTGATTCTGAAATCGTCATCGTTTGCAAATAGCGGTTCATGAGAAGGAGCCATAAAAGCTGCATCATATGAATCTTGGTAAAACTCCCACTGGAACAATCCTTTAAACTGACTGTCCGTTGCGACCGCAGCTTCTAATTCGCCGTCTTCGATTGCATCATCATTATTTTTTGTTGCAATTGGAAAAGTTAATTCCTCTTTGTTATTGCCGTTGCCTCCAGAGTTGTTTCCAGAGGTATCTGTACCTCCGCCCCCGCATGCTGCAAGAACGACAGCAGACATCAGCGCTGCAAATCCAAAAATCGTTTTCTTCATTCCTATTTCCCCCTTCGCTTCTATACTAGCCTAACCGTTGGCGCGCATCTGCAGAACGCTTGAATGCTTGTCCAACATAATTGATACTCAACATCAAAACTAAAATAAGGATTGATGCGGGTAACCAGATCCATTGCCGATTCACTAAGACTTCTCCGTTACTTGCATAACCGATCAATGTACCTAAACTAGGTACATTTGCCGGCAAGCCGAAACCTAAGAAAGTCAAAGTTGTCTCGATACCGATGTTTGCCGCAAAGTTCATCGTCAAATTAGTAATGATTAATGAACTTAGATTCGGCATGATTTCGCGGAACATGATTTTAAAATCATTGGTTCCCATTGTTTTTGAGGCACTGACATAATCTCTTCTTGCTTCAGATAATGTCTTGCTTCGGAATAATCGGGCTTTAGCTACCCAATAAAATGCACTCATGATGAATATAAAGGACCAGACATTGTATCTGGAAATAATCGATACGAAGACGATAATGATCAGCATGATCGGTAGAATCATGATAAAATCAACGATCCGCATCAAGATGTTGTCAATGATCCCTCCGTAGTAGCCAGAGATGATCCCTAATCCAACCCCGATGATCGAAGTAAGGATCGTGATCGCAAATCCGATCGTAACAGAGTTTCTAGCACCTATGATCAATTGTCCTAATACATCACGTCCGCCTTCATCTGCTCCCAGAATGAACTTTTGTCCTTGTGTCGAAACTGTTCCTGGTGCAGCGTATTTGTCGAAGATACTAACATACATCACTTTGTCTTGATCGGTCAGCATCGCACCGATAAAGATCACTAATAATAAAACCACTAGCAAACCTAATGAAAAAATAGCAATTTTATCTTTTTTAAATTCTCGAGCAATCATTCGTATCCCCATAGGAGGAATACTTTCTTGAACTGCTGTATTGTTTTTTTCACTCATCGATCCATTCTCCTTTCTGATTGGTTTTATTGAATCCGAATACGCGGGTCAACGATACTCATGATGATATCTGAAAGTAATGTCCCCACTAGCGTCGCGATTCCTAAAATCAATACTAAGGATGTGATCACGGTATAGTCCCGTTGGCCGATGGAATCAATAAATAGTTTTCCGACTCCCGGATAACCAAAAATCTTTTCGATAACTACAGAACCAGCAATCAACGAAGTGATTTCATACCCCATTTGAGAAGCCATCGGCAACGCTGCATTTCGGAAAATATGTCGACTGAATACTTTATTCGTCGGTACCCCTTTGGAACGGGCTGTTCTGACAAAATCGAGCGATTTCGAATCGATTACTTCACTTCGCAGATATTGGATTGTGACGGCAGTCGCCAAAAATGCTTGGGTAATTGATGGTAACAGAATATATTTCAAACGGTCTATCCATTGAGTGATAAATCCACCTTGCAAACCTAGTGTTTGTGATCCACTTGTTGGGAACCAGCCTAAACGATAACCAAAAACAAATAGCATGATCAAGCCGAAGATAAATAAAGGAACAGCAAAACTAAAGAAGTTGTAGATTACGACAATCTTATCCAAGATTGAATTTTGATACCGGCCAGCAAGCATCCCCAGAGGCACAGCAATCAAATAAGTAAGGACAACTGTCAAGATCGATAGATATAAAGTGTTGATGATCCGTTCGCCGATCAAGTCAGCAACAGAGCGTTTGTATAAGAAACTTTGACCAAAATCGCCTTGCAAAGCATTTCCGATCCAACGGAAGTACTGGACATACCATGGGTCATTCAAGCCAGCTGCTTGTCGCATCTGTTCGATCACTGCCGGATCCTGATTTGGATTGATCAAACCGGTAAATGGATCCCCCGGCATCGCTTGGGCTAATAAGAAGATCAGAACACTTAAAATAATAACTTGCGGGATCATCAATAAAACACGTCGCAGAATCGTTTTCCACATTAGCTTGCACCTCCATCTTTCAACGCCACTTTGTGTGTAGTTGTGATCGTACGCAAATCGTAGACTCGACCAGTCGCATCATAGTATTCTTTTTGGTTTTGGATATACTCTTGTTCTACTCTTCGTCGATTTTCTTTGTGGCTTTCCCTATTTTCTACATCGATTTGCGGAATAGCTGAAAGCAGACGTTTCGTATAGATATGTCGCGGGTCATTATAAATGTCTTCTCTTGTACCGATTTCTACAAATCGACCTTTGTACATAATTGCGATATTGTCGCACATGTGTTTTACTACACCTAAATCATGTGAAATGAATAAATAGCTGAGGCCGTATTCTTGCTGGATTCGTTTCATGAAATTCAATACTTGCGCTTGAACAGATAGATCCAGAGCAGATACAGGTTCATCGGCTACGATCAGTTTTGGATTGGTAGCAACAGCACGGGCTACTCCTAGACGTTGACGTTGTCCGCCTGAAAATTCATGAGGATATTTATATAGCGCATCTTCCGGCATCCCAACGATATCTAGCAGTCCTTTTACCTTTTTCTTTTCTTCTTGATCGCTTAACCGTTCAAAATTTCGGATGGGTTCAGCAATGATATCCAACACTCGCTTTTTAGGATTCAAACTGGACATTGAATCTTGGAAGATCATCTGCACATCCTTGTTATAACCCATTTTTTTGCGGTTGCTTCGCTTCGTTACATCTTTTCCTTCATACATGATTTGTCCGGCTGTTACCTTTTCTAATCCCACAACGGCTTTTCCCGTAGTAGATTTTCCAGAGCCAGACTCTCCCACTAAACCATATGTCTTTCCTTTTTCGATAATAAAATCCACACCATCTACAGCATATACATGATCCGTTACTCGATTGAAGAATCCACTGCGAATAGGGTAATGAACTTTCAGGTCTTTGATTGTGATTAATTCTGTCATCTACACCTCTCCTTTTTCGTCTCTAAAGTGGAAATGCTTATAGCAGGAGCAACGTACCAAGTGGTTCGGTGCGACTTCATGAAGGATAGGCTCTTCTTCATGATCGCTTGCTGGTATCCATGGAATACGTGGTGCAAACCGACAACCTTTACGAGGCATGTTTTTCAGAGAAGGAACGACACCTTCGATCACATGGAGTTCTGCATCATGATTTCCTTCTTGTGGTATAGAGTTCAGTAAAGAGCGTGTATAAGGATGCTTAGGATGATCAAACAGTTCTTTTACACCTGCTACTTCAACGAACTGTCCGCCATACATCACTGCCACTCGATCAGCCATTTCTGCTACGACTCCTAAGTCATGAGTGATCAAGATGATCCCTGTTTTTGTTTCTTCCTGAAGGTCTTTCAGTAAATCAAGAATCTGTGCTTGGATGGTTACATCTAGGGCTGTCGTCGGTTCATCTGCAATGACGATTGGAGGTTTGCAGGCGATTGCGATTGCGATGATGACACGTTGTCTCATACCGCCTGATAGTTCATGGGGATATTGGCGTCCAACTCTCGCAGGATTAGGAATCCCTACTTGTTCTAGCAATTCTAGTGCACGAGCTTGACGCTGTTCTGCATTCATCTTTGTGTGATAGGAAAGTCCTTCTTTGATCTGGTCTTCGATTCTCATGAGAGGATTTAATGCAGACAACGGATCTTGGAAAATCATTCCGATATCATTTCCGCGGATTTTATTATAGAGCGTTTCGTTCAGGTCGATTAAATTCAGATCGTTATATAAAATCTCACCTGTAATTTTTGTGTTATTAGGATCAAGTAATCCCATAATCGTAGTAGCCAAGGTACTTTTCCCGCACCCAGATTCCCCAACGATTGCTAAAATCTCGTTTTTGTCTAAAGTAAATGAAACGTCATCTACTGCATCGTAATAGTCATCTTTGAGTCGGAATCCTGTATGTAGGTTCTGAACTTCTAATAATTGGTTATCGGACAATCGAATACCCCTCTCTGCTTCCTAAATGGAAGTTTTTCTTAATAAAAAAGGACATTACACAGAATAAATCGTTTTATAACAAAGGTTATTCTTATCTTTGTGTAATGAATTATTAATAATTATATAGAAAACCGCTTTACTTTGCAACATAATTTCTGTTTATCGCCAGAATTATCAGAAAAATGACTTTTACGTGTCAAAAAGATTAAAAAAAGAAGGATAAAAAGCTGCATGCAGCTTTTTATCCTTCTTTGCTTTTATTTGAAATTATTTAAGATGGCTGCTGATATAATCTACTGCGCCACCGACTGTTTCAATTTGTTCAGCGTCTTCATCTGAAATTTCCGTACCGAATTCATCTTCAAGCTCTAAAACGAATTCCATAATACTAATTGAATCAGCTTTTAAATCATCTTTGATGTTCAATTCATCCGTCACTTTATCGGTATCTATCTCAAAATGATTTGAAATAATTTTCGCTACTTTGTTAAATACTTCTTCGCGAGTCAACTTTTTCACCTCCAAGAATCATACACTTGTCAATTACCTACACCATGGCTAATTTTACTGGCATTTTTCAGGAATGTCCACCTTTTTTTCAATGGAACGGATCGCTTCAGATATCCAAATACTATTCTTCGCTTTTTTCAAATTGTTCGACTAATTGTCCAACTACATCTGTCTCAAGCATTGTGTGGATTTGGCGGATCGTATAGCGAACAGCATCGGGGCCTGTTGCTCCATGAGTTTTAATGACTGGTGCTTTCAAGCCAAACAAAACGGCACCGCCATGTTTGGAATAATCCATTTCTGCTTTCAAAGAACGTAAGCCGTCTTTTAAAAGCATAGCGCCCATTTTTCCTTTGATCCCTTCATTTAGAATAGCAGATTTTAATAGATTCATCATATTCATTGCTGTTCCTTCAATAGATTTCAAAACAGCGTTGCCTGTAAATCCATCTGTGACCACTACATCAGCCACACCATTGAGTAGCTCACGAGCTTCTACGTTTCCAATAAAATTCAAGCTTGTTTCATTCTGAAGGAGTTCATAGGCTTTTTTCGTCACTTCACTACCTTTTGTTGCTTCTGTTCCGTTGTTTAAGAGTGCGACACGAGGACGTCCGATACCTCGGACTTTACGTGCATAAAAAGAACCTAAAATACCGTATTGCAACAAATGTTCTGGTTTGTTTTCTGCGTTAGCGCCAAGATCCAGCATATCGAAACCGGCACCTTCTTTCCCTACTACTGGCAAGGTAGACATCAAGCCAGGGCGTTCGATATTTTTGATACGTCCTACGATGAACAACCCTGCTGCTAGTAGCGCGCCTGTATTCCCTGCTGAAAATACAGCATCTGCTTCACCGTTTTTCACTGCTTGTGCAGCAAGGACCATTGATGCAGTCTTTTTTCGTCGAATTGCTTTTACTGGCTCATCATCACTATTGATTTTTTCGTCTGTATGGATAATCGTGATGTTTTTTTCATTTGTTAAGTATTTCTTGATTTCTGCTTCTTTTCCGTAAAGTAAGAATTCTACTTCTGGAAAATCTTGCTGCGCTAAAGCCACGCCTTCTACAATTGCTTGAGGTGCGTGATCTCCGCCCATTGCATCTACGGCAATTTTCATTGTTTCCACTCCTTTTTCCGTCATCAGTATAAAGTATAGCACAGTCTGCTAATCGAAATAACGATTATCCTGATTTTCTATTTGGAGGCTTTGCGCTAAAGGCTGATACTCAGGAAGCATCTGCCAATCCTTTATTTGCCAAAGGGCTGCAGCCTCTTCTCTGGCTACCTCCAAAACATTTCCATCCGTCACCAAGTCAGCAATCGCAAATTGAGGCAGACCAGATTGACGGAAGCCAAATACTTCACCAGGACCACGTAATTCCAGATCTTTTTCGCTTAGTACAAAACCATTGGTGGTCTCTGTCATGATTTTCATCCGTTCCACACCTAGTTCATTTTTAGGATTAGCAACTAAGATACAGTAGGAAGCATCACTTCCGCGTCCAACACGTCCACGAAGTTGGTGCAGCTGTGCCAATCCAAATCGATCCGCATCCATGATCAGCATGACGGTCGCGTTCGGCACGTTTACCCCTACTTCAATTACAGTAGTCGAAACTAATATCTGCATCTGGTTGTCTTTGAAGGCTTCCATGATTACTTCTTTTTCCTGATTCTTCATTTTACCATGTAACAAGCCAACTTCATATTTTGGTGCAAATAGTTCACGAAGTTTTTCATAGATTTCCACTGCATTTTTTACATCTAATGCTTCTGATTCTTCAATCAGCGGACAGATGACATACATTTGATGTCCTCTTGCCAGTTCTTTTTTCGTCCAATCCAGTACACTGTCCAATTGAGGTGTTCTTACCCAGCGTGTTTCGATCGGGATACGTCCAGCTGGAAGTTCATCAATGATAGATACATCCATCTCACCATATGCTGTAATAGCTAATGTTCTAGGAATCGGAGTCGCTGTCATAAATAAGACATCTGGTCGCCAGCCTTTTTCACGAAGTACTTTCCGCTGGTTCACGCCAAAACGGTGCTGCTCATCCGTAATAACTAGACCTAAATTCTGAAATTCGACTCCATCTTGGATCAATGCATGTGTGCCGATCACGACGTTAATTTCCCCTTGCTCTAGTTTTTCAAGGAGCTCACGTCGTTCTTTTGCTTTCGTTGACCCCGTAATCAATGCGATGGTTACTTCATTGGGATCAAACAGCTGTTGCAAGCTTTCCATATGTTGTTGTGCCAAGATTTCTGTAGGCACCATCAACGCACCTTGGAAACCTGCTGTAACGGTAGCGTATAACGCAATCGCGGCAACCACTGTTTTTCCGCTACCTACATCTCCCTGCAAAAGTCGCTGCATATGCTGCGGACTGCGAAGATCCCGACAGATTTCATTCGTTACACGTTTTTGTGCATTTGTCAGTTCAAAAGGTAGCTTTTGAGTAAATTGTTTCAATTTTTGGACATCATAAAGGATCTCCAAACCATTCGTTTCTGCTTTTTCTGCTTTTTTCAATCCTTGAAGACGCATTTGAAATAAAAAGAACTCTTCAAAAACGACACGTCGTTTGGCTTGATGGTTTTCTTCGTGGTCTTTTGGAAAATGCATACTTCTTACAGCAGAAGCTCGGTCAAGCAGTCGATATTTCTCCACAAGGTTGTTTGGCAGATTTTCTTCAATCAATGTGCCGTATTCTTGAAACCCTTTTTTGATTAGATCAACTAATGTCGTTTGACGAATTGATTTGTTGACGTGATATATCGGCGAAAAGTCATCCATTGTTTGAGAACCTAAAATCTTCATCCCGTTCAAGGCTTTACGCTTTGCATCCCATTTACCGTATACGGCGATTTCCTCCGATAAAATGACTTTTTCTTTTAGATAAGGTTGATTAAAAAAAGAAACGTTGAACACATCATGTTCTTGCATCATACGAAATTGCAATCGGCTTTTTTTATAACCAAATCGATTCATCACAGGAGGCGAGACTACGATTCCTTTCAAAGTAACCTTTTCTTGATCCTGGATCTCGTTTAGATTTCTTTCCTGAATATCTTCGTAGCGAAAAGGATAATAAGTCAGTAAGTCTTCAATCGTTTGGATGCCCAAGCTGGCAAGACTAGCTGCTCTTTTTTCTCCGACTCCTGCCAGCATAGTGATTGGATCATCTAAAGAACGCATAAATTTTTCCTCCCTCCTTTAACAAAAAAAGGACTTGGTCAGCGATCATACCTGATCACTAACCGAAGGCCTTTTATGAATGAATACTGTGTTAGAAAGATATTCTGACACAGAAATTATTCAGCAGAAAATAGATAAGGATAGACAGGCTGATCTCCTTGGTGGATCTCGATTTCCAAATCAGGATGTTTTTCTGTTAGTTTCTCAGCAAATTCATTTGCTTGTTCAACTGTTCCTTCATCACCTGCCAAGATCGTTACGATCTCTGTGTCCTCATTGATCATTTGTTCTAGTGTACTTAACGCTGTTGCTGTGATATCTGGGTTAGAGATCAGGATTTTTCCATCGATCATGCCCAAAAAGTCTCCTTCTTTGATCTCTACACCGTCAATTGAGGTATCTCTGATCGCGTGAGTGACTTGACCGCTCACAACGCTAGACAACATTTCTGTCATCGTTTCTTTGTTTTCTTCTAAAGAAGCTTGATCATTGAATGAAAGCATAGCTGTCAATCCTTGGGAAATCGTTCTTGAAGGAACAACTGCTACTGGGATATCTGCTACTTCTGCTGCTTGATCAGCTGCCATGAAGATGTTCTTATTGTTTGGCAAGACAATCACTTTATCTGCGTTTACTTCTTGAATCGCTTTAACAATGTCTTCCGTACTTGGATTCATTGTTTGTCCACCACTGATAACATAATTAGCGCCTAAACTTTCAAACAGCTCTTGGACGCCTTTACCAGCAGCGATCGCTACGATACCATACGGGATACGTGGTATTTCTTTTTTCGCAAACTCGTTCACTTCTTCATCGTGTTCCAAAATCGTCTCATGCTGCAAGCGCATGTTGTCGACTTTGATTTTGACTAATGAACCGAATTTTTGTCCATAATTCAAGACTTCTCCTGGGTTTTCTGTATGCACGTGGACTTTGATGATCTCGTCATCATTGACCACAAGTAAAGAATCTCCTATACCATCTAAATAGTTACGGAATTCTTCGTAATCGAATGTACTATCGACTGTAGGTCCTTCTCCGATTTTTACCATGATTTCTGTACAGTAACCAAAATGGATATCTTCTGTCGCCATTTGACCTTGGACACTGCGATGATGTTCTGCATTGACCATATCATCCATTTCTGCTGGAGAAGGTTCATATGTTTCATCCGCTTGGAATTCTCCATTCAATGCACTTAAAAAGCCCTCATAAACAAACAGCAGTCCTTGCCCTCCACTGTCTACGACACCGACTTCTTTTAGGACTGGAAGCAAGTCTGGAGTTTTAGCTAAAGCACGCTTTGCTCCTTTTACAACAGCTGTCATTACTTCAACGACATCATCAGTACTTTTTGCTTTCTTTTCTCCAGCTTTCGCTGCTTCTCTAGCTACTGTCAAAATCGTTCCTTCTACTGGTTTCATTACTGCTTTATACGCAGTTTCAACTCCATGAGTGAAGGCTGCAGCAAGATCAGAAGCATTTAATGAGACAACATCTGGAATTTGCTTAGAAAATCCACGAAACAATTGAGACAAAATAACGCCGGAATTTCCGCGCGCACCCATCAGCAATCCTTTTGAAAGCATTGCTGCTAATTCTCCTACTTTTTCTGAGGTTGAATCTACTACTGCCTTAGCTCCACTAGTCATAGATAGATTCATATTTGTTCCCGTATCGCCATCTGGCACAGGGAATACATTTAATGAATTGACGTATTCTGCATTTACTTGCAGACGATTCGCACCTGCCTGGACCATTTCCTGGAACTGGCTTGCACTTATTTCTGTTACACTCACCTAGATAATCCTCCTTCAGATCGACTGCTGAGTTACCAGCCAGTCTCCTGCCTAGTCTGGCAGTACACGAACACCTTGTACAAAGACATTAACTGAATTGGCAGTTACGCCTAATAATGCCTCTAGATTGTATTTCACTTTTTCTTGGACGTTGCGGGAAACTTCAGAGATTTTCGTACCATAGCTGATAATCGTATAAACATCTACAGCAATACCATTATCTTCTTGGCGGACAACTACTCCTCTTGAGTAATTTTCTTTACGCAAAATCTCAGTAATATTATCTTTAATTTGATTTTTGCTGGCCATTCCTACAACACCGAACACATCTGTCGCGGCGCCACCAACAACTGTTGCAATTACATCATTGGTAATTTCAATGGTTCCAGCTGACGTTTGAATTTTTACAGCCATGAATGAGCCTCCTTAACGGGTAAAAAACTCCCATTTTTCTTCTATCATATTTTATCATAGCGCAACTTGAAATAAAAGGCAGTTACCCAAAGTACTCAAAAACCTTGCAAAATTTCAGGTATAACCTTGTTTAATTTACAATTATTCTTCTCAATTGTCAATTGTATCTATGAAAATGTACTTGCAAATTCCCATTCTATATGATATGTTAGTCTGGTATGAGCTGAATTATTCTATTGCTCCAAATCAAGGCAAAGGAGGAAATTACCATGGCAAAAGTTTGTTACTTTACAGGTCGCAAGACAAAAAGTGGAAACAACCGTTCACACGCTATGAACTCAACAAAACGTACTGTTAAACCTAACTTACAAAAAGTTCGCGTTATGGTCGACGGAAAACCTAAAAAAGTTTGGGTGTCAACTCGTGCTTTGAAATCAGGAAAAGTTGAACGCGTTTAATTGAATGATACTTGGACCGTTCAGATAGTGAACGGTTTTTTATTTAATAAAAATTTTTAAGGGTGGGACTTTTGATTCCTACCCTTTTTTTGCGTTTATTTTTGTTATACGAACAAATTATGAAGTTATTTATTCTAAATTTTATTTTTTTGTGAAAACTAGACTCTTTTTAAGCAGAGAAAAACAAGGATATGATAAACTGAATACAACTTCATAGAAATTTGGTGGAAAATAAATATGAAAAAAAATTTAAAGTCATTCTTTAGAGAAAACGGACGCTACGCAGCAGCTAGTTTCCTGATTCCGTTTTTGATTTTAGCACTTGTTTATCTAAGTATCGGAATCTATCCTGGAAGCAGCAGAAGTATTTTGGCAAGTGATGCCTTTTCACAGTTTTCTAATTTTCATGCCAGCTTCCGAAATGTTCTTCTTGGAAAGCAAAGTATTTTTTATACATGGAATGCTTCTCTAGGATTGAATTATTTATCTTTAATTTCTTACTATCTAGGCGGGATCTTCACGCCACTGGTGTTCTTTTTTCCAAACCAGATGATGCCAGATGCACTGTATGTTCTGACTTTGCTTAAGGTCGGCTGTGCCGGATTGGCTTTTTGGTTTCTTGCACGTACGTTCAAGATTCCTCGCTGGGGGCATGTTGCACTTAGCGTCAGTTACGCATTGATCTCATTTATCACTGCACATTCGGAGATCATCATGTGGCTGGATGCATTTTTTTATCTTCCATTAGTGATTTTGGGGATTCATCGTGTTATGGATCTTAAACGGCCGAAACTTTTATTTATCAGTTATTTACTCTTGTTTTTATCCAGTTTTTATATGGGTTTTATGATTGGCGTATTTTCTTTCTTATATTTTATCGCCCGTCTATTGACAAACTGGTCAGAATATAAAAAAACGATTGTTCCTTATGGTATCACTTCTTTACTGGCAGGCGGCGCTTCAATGATCATTGTATTGCCAGCAGTGCTGGATCTTCGGTCAAATGGCGAGGCACTGAGTCAGATCACTACGTTGAAAACAGAAGCGACTTCTTATCTGGATCTAATCATGAAAAATATGATTGGTGTTTATGACACGACAAAATACGGATCGATTCCGTTCGTTTACGCAGGTCTGCTACCATTAGTCCTCTGTCTGTTTTATTTTGCCAGTCGGAAAGTACCGTTGAAAAATAAATTTTTGTACGGCAGTCTTTTCGCCATACTTATCGCAAGTTTTTATCTTGTTCCATTGAATTTGTTCTGGCATGGTATGCATGCACCGAATATGTTTTTATTCCGTTATGCCTATCTGTTCTCTTTCTTAGTGCTCCTGCTTGCAGGAAAAGGATGGGAAAAGATAGAACAAGACGATCGTGGGCTGTTGTTAGGAATCATTTTGGTCGTAGCTGCTCTCTTTGCGGTGGCATGGGGCATCAAACCTGAAGGAAGCTACACCTATGTGACGATGACTTCCTTTGTATTGACAGTGGTTTTCTTAGGGATTTATGCTTTTGCTGTGGGATTTTATCAGCATAAAAAACTTTCATTCAATCATCTGAGTATATTGTTATTATTGATCATGTCTGCTGAAGCACTGGTCAATACGAACAGTATGATCCATGGCATTCTTGATGATTGGAATTATGCTTCCCGCAGTTTATATACTGATCCTTATCCTGACTTGAAAGCTCTTGTAAATGAAACAAAAAAAGATTCCGACTCGTTTTACCGCTTGGAAAATCTGGATCCAGTATCTGCAAACGATTCGATCAACTATGGTTACAGTGGTATCAGTTTGTTTTCTTCTATAAGAAATCGTAATTCTTCCTCTTACCTGGATAAATTAGGTTTCCGTTCAAGAGGGACAAATTTGAATATCCGTTATAACAATAATACTTTGCTGATGGATGGGTTTACAGGAATCAAATATAACATTTCTAAAAACGAAAGCACGTTCAGTAAATATGGCTTCCGCCAAGCTGGTCAAAGCGGCGACTATACACTGTATCAGAATGTCAATGCATTGCCACTAGCATTTACTGCACCGTTGTCCGTTAATGATGTTGAGCAGCCAGTGACAGATAATTTGACCAGTCAGACAAACTTGATCAATACATTGTCTGGTCTAAATGAACAGTATTTTACATTCTATACACCTACTTTGAAGAATCAGTTGAATACGACGATCACAAAGACAACGACTGGCGTCACTTACTCAGAAACAGCAGATAACCAGCCAAAAGAGCTCACTTGGGAAGTCCATGTGCCTGCAAATACACAAGCTTACTTAAGTTTGTTCCCAACCAATTTTGCGCAATTAGAAAGTTCTAGTGCGACGATCACTGTCAATGGTACATCGCGAAAAACGCAAATCAACATTTCTGGTCAATACTATGATCTTGGCTATTATCCTCAAGAGACAACAGTGACATTTACTGCAAGTTTTTATGGGACGAAAGAAATAAGTTTCATGGAGCCTAAAGTCGTTGGTCTAGATGTTGTAGCCTATCAAGCCGCAATGAATCAGATCAAAGAAAAAGGTGTCGAAATGGAAGCCACTGGCAGAAAAGCTTCTGGGACTGTAAATACCGCTGAAGATTCCATGTTGGTGACAACTATTCCTTATGACAAAGGATGGAAAGCTAAAATTGATGGGAAACCAGTCAAGGTCAGCAATTTCAAAGACGCATTCTTGATGATAAAAGTTCCAGCAGGTAAACATACTGTCACTTTCAGTTACTTGCCTGAAGGATTTACGATAGGTGCAATCCTTTTTGTCCTATGTATTGCATTGTTTATTCTTTATGTCTGGTACCTTGACCGCAATCGCCCCTTTTATGGCACGATTGATCCAGCAATAGAAGAACAACCACGAAACACACACAGAAGAAGACGTAGAAAATAAAGAAACGATGGAACCTGTTCAGACTGTCCGCACCAAGGGCAATCAAAACAACGTTCCATCGTTTTTTGGTTACAGAAAAAATAGGTAACAAAAAGATGATTCACTTATCAACGCCTCGTCCACAAGTCACGATATTCATCAAAGATGAGAAGCTGTTTTTTGAAATTGCTCTTTGTGACTCAGAGTTAAATGACAGGCTCACGACCTCTTTCTTAAACGGTGTTCAATCAGCTGACCTTCGGTATTAGCTCAACAAACGGCAAAATATGAGGAGCTATTTTCCCGTTTGTTTCTCTAATACTCAGGTCAAAACGCTGATTTCACGACCTCTTCCTTAAACGGTGTTCCAGAAGTAGCTTCTTCGAAAATAAGCCGAAATTTTGCAAAATTTTGAGAAGTAATTTTCGTAAATACCTTCTTATTTCTTGAAGCTGACCACTTCTATCATAACCTCTTATTCATATTTCACTTCATACAAATAAAGTCCTTCAGGGTGTGCTGTAGGTCCTGCTGCATTACGATCTTTTTTCGCAATAATATCTGGGATACTATCTTCAGGCAATCGGCCATTGCCAATTTTCAAAAGCGTTCCTACTAAGATCCGTATCATCTTATACAAGAAGCCATTTCCCCTAAATGTAAACAACAATTCGTCTTTTGTTTCATTTACCTCCATCTTAGCCTCGTAGATCGTACGTATTTTATCCTCTATCGAGCTTCCTGATGCACAAAAAGAGGTGAAATCGTGAGTCCCTAATAAATCAGGAAGCGCCCGCTGAATTTTTTCCAAATCAAGTGGGTAAGGAAAATAACTTGCATAATGGCGTCGAAAAGGACTGCGTGGTTTCCCTATATCCACTCGAAATTGATACGTCTTTTCTTTGACCAAATATCTTGCGTGGAAGTCTTCTGAAACAATTTCTACTTGTCTTACAGCAATATCCTCTGGTGACTGGGTATCTAGCGCGAAACGCATTCGTTCTAACGGACGCTCCTCTGGATAATCAAAATGGATTACTTGCCCGATCGCATGTACTCCGGCATCTGTCCTTCCCGAACCAAAGACCGTGATTTCTTTTCCATTTGCCATTTTTTGTAATGTTTTTTCTACTTCTTCTTGAACAGTACGCCCATTTGGCTGTTTTTGGAATCCATTAAAATTTGTTCCGTCGTACGCAATGATTGCTTTGTAACGTACCATGTTTTTCTCTCCTTTGTTCCTAAAAGGTTATCTGGAATAATGATTTTTCTATAAAATTTTTTCGTTCTTTCTTTTCAGATAAAAGAAAGAGGCCTGTGACCTTAGTCTGCCACAGACCCTAATATTTCTTGTCATACACTGCTTGCATCCTTTCTTGCAAACAGATCAGCAAGAAAAGAATAGATAGCGGCCCACTGAACGTTTATCCTCTTAAAAAGATCAGTAGCACAGTTAATAATACAAAAGCAATGATAACCATCGTGTCTCTATTATGCCAATGCAATACACGATATTTCGTTCTTCCTTCCCCACCTTTGTAGCCTCTTGCTTCCATAGCAGTCGCAAGATCTTCCGCACGGTTGAAGCTGCTGACAAATAAAGGAATCAGCAAAGGAATGACTGCTTTCATTTTCTGAACTAGGTTTCCTTCACCAAAATCAACACCGCGAGCGCGCTGAGCGTTCATGATCTTTTCTGTTTCGTCCATCAATGTAGGCACAAAACGAAGAGCAATCGACAGCATCAATGAAATTTCGTGGACTGGGAACCGTACGGCTTTCAATGGACGAAGCAAGTACTCAATCGCATCCGATAATTCCAAAGGCGGTGTAGTAAGCGTGAGTAGAGTCGACATAAAAATGATCAACACGAATCGACAGAAAATAAAGAGGCCGTTCATCACACCAAATTCAGTGATATGGAAAACACCCCAACTCCAATAAGTTTCTCCGCCACTTGTAAACAAGACCTGCAAAGCTACAGTGAAGAGGATTAGCCAGATCAATGGGCGAATGCCTCGGATAAAAAATTTCAAATCTACTTTTGACAAGAAGACAGAAAGTAATGTGAAAAATGCCAACAAAAGGTACGTTTCCCAATTATTTGCTAAAAAAATGATTCCGATAAAATAAAAACTGGCTAATAATTTAGCTCGGGGATCCAATCGATGGATCAAGGAATCTCCAGGCATATAACGACCAAATATCAATTTATTCATCATGGGCATTTCCTCCAGCATAATGGACGATAGCGTCTGCTAATTCTTCAGCTGTCAAAGGCAAGGTAGCAAAGTTCATCCCTTTAGCCATTAATTCTTCTGCAAACTCGGTGGCAGTAGGTACGCCTAGTTGTTTTTCTTTTAGCCATTCAATGTTTTGAAAGACCTCTTGCGGCTCCCCGCTATTAACGATTCGTCCCTTTTCCAACACATAGACATAATCTGCAAAATTGGCTACATCATCCATTAAATGCGTAACTAATACAATAGTGATCTGCTGTTCCTTATGAAGACGCCAAAACATCTCCATCATTTCTTTTCTGCCCTGGGGATCAAGTCCTGCCGTTGGTTCATCCAATACAAGTACTTCCGGCCTCATGGCAAGCACACCAGCGATTGCTACTCTACGCATTTGCCCTCCTGAAAGTTCAAATGGCGAACGTTCCAAATAGCTTTCATCCAGCCCAACTTGTTCTAATGTTTCTTTTGCTAGGACTAGTGCTTCTTCTTCGCTGACACCAAAGTTTTTAGGACCGAAAGCAATGTCTTTTGCTACCGTTTCTTCGAATAGCTGTGCTTCTGGAAACTGAAAGACGATGCCAACTTTTTTTCGGATGGGCTTTAAATTCTTATTATCCGTATCCGGCTGAATATCTCGTTCTCCAATATGGACTGTACCGCTTGTTGGCTTAACAAGCGCATTCAAATGCTGAAGTAAGGTTGATTTCCCGCTTCCGGTATGCCCTACTAATGCAGTATAACTGTTTTCTTTGATCGTCATATTGATGTCAAATAAGGCTCTTTGTTCAAATGGTGTATTCGGCTGATAAGTGAAGTCTACTTGTTCAAAACGGATGTCCATAACCAATCCACCATCCTTTCTTCTGTCATATATTCACTGGGCACATCAACCCCACGTTCTTTCAGTGCGCTCTTCAGTTTTTCAGGAAATGGTAGATCTAGACCTAAGTCGATCAGTTCAGGACCAGCAGAAAAAATTTCTTTTGGTGTACCTTCACGGACAAGTTCGCCTTGTCTCATCACTAGTATCCGATTGGCATTAGCTGCTTCATCAATATCATGAGTGATAGATATAACGGTCAATTGACTTTCTTCTTTGATCTTCTTGATCGTAGAGATCACTTCTTCACGACCTTCTGGATCTAGCATACTGGTTGCTTCATCTAAAATAATGATATCAGGTCGTAAGGCAACCACGCCGGCAATGGCAACACGTTGTTTTTGCCCTCCTGATAAACGAGCAGGCTCGCGTGAAGCAAACTCAGCCATTCTAACTTTCTCAAGTGCATCTTTCACACGCACTAGCATTTCTTCTCTGGGAATCCCTTGATTTTCAAGACCAAAAGCAACGTCATCTTCTACTGTCGAACCAACAAACTGATTGTCTGGATTTTGAAAAACCATTCCAACCATCTGTCGGATCGTCCAAATATTTTCTTCATCCAATATTTGATTTCCCACTTTCACGATCCCTGATTCTGGCAGAAGCAATCCATTGATCGTTTTGGCAAGTGTCGATTTTCCTGAACCATTGTGTCCAATAATAGCGATCCACTCACCTTTATCAATTGTAAAGGAGACATCTTTCAATGCGGGGCGAAGATCATCTGGCTGGTATTTATAATTTATCTTTTCTAATTCAATAATTGGCTCCATGATTACTCCTTCTTCATCCTAAAGTTCCTACTAACACTATCAAAAAAAGACAAAATTTTCAATTATTTCTCGCTTAAAATGTTTTTTTATGCCTTCAAACATATCTGTCATGACAGGTAATTGAAGGTATAAAAAAACACTTTATGATGAGTGCTTACTCCCCAAGCGATATTCGCTTGAGGAGCAGCGCTGAGCTAGACTCGGAAAAATATCTTCCAACATCATAACACTCTAAAAGAATCATCTATAAAGTGATGTTATTAGTGTGATTTTAGACAAGTTCTAAGACAACCATTGGTGCACCATCACCGCGTCTTGGTTCTGTCTTCAAAATGCGTGTGTATCCGCCTTGACGTTCTGCGTAACGAGGTGCAATATCGTTGAACAGTTTTTGTAAAGCTGATTCAATGACGATGTCCTCATTTTCTTCACGCACGCTGGCAACTTCATTACGTACGAAAGCCGCAGCTTGACGACGTGCATGCAAATCTCCGCGTTTACCTAAAGTGATCATTTTTTCTGCAGTTGAGCGAACTTCTTTCGCACGAGCTTCAGTAGTCACAATACGTTCGTTGATTAATAAATCAGTTGTTAAATCACGCAACATCGCTTTACGTTGGCTAGATGTGCGTCCTAGTTTACGATAACTCACGTTGGTTTCCCTCCTTCGTAAAAGGTTTTAATCTTCTTTACGTAAACCTAAACCTAAGTCGTGCAATTTTGCTTTAACTTCTTCTAATGATTTACGTCCTAAGTTACGGACTTTGATCATTTCAGGCTCAGATTTATTTGTAAGTTCTTGTACAGTATTGATTCCTGCACGTTTCAAACAATTGTAAGAGCGAACAGACAAGTCTAACTCTTCGATCGTCATTTCCAACATTTTTTCTTTTTGTGTTTCTTCTTTTTCGACCATGATTTCAGCATTTTTTGCTTCATCAGTTAAGTTCACAAAAATATCCAAATGTTCAGTCATGATTTTCGCAGACAAACTCATTGCTTCCAACGGTTCAATTGAACCATCTGTCCAAATCTCCATCGTCAATTTATCAAAATCTTCACGGTGTCCAACACGTGTGTTCTCAACTTGATAGTTCACACGACGAACAGGTGTGTAGATTGAATCGACTGGAAGAACGCCAATTGGCATATCTTCTTTTTTATTTTCATCTGCTTGAACATAACCACGTCCAGGTTTCACTGTTAAGCGAGCATGGAACGTAGCTCCTTCAGAGACACTACAGATGTACATATCTTTGTTAAGAATTTCTACATCACTATCAACGATAATATCGCCAGCAGTTACTGTAGCAGGTCCGGTAATATCGATTTCAAGGGTTTTTTCTTCTTGGCCATACATTTTCAGCGCTAAGCCTTTAATGTTCAAGATGATTTGAGTGACGTCTTCTCTAACACCTTTGATGGTAGAGAATTCATGCAGTACACCATCGATTTGAATATTAGTGATGGCAGCACCTGGCAAAGAAGATAATAAAATACGACGTAGGGAATTCCCTAAAGTAGTCCCATACCCTCTTTCAAGAGGTTCAACGATGAACTTGCCATAATCTTTTTCTTCATCAATTTTTGCGATTCTTGGTTTTTCGAACTCAATCATTCTTATCTTTACCCCTTTCAAAACGAAAAGTGTCTTGTTCAATGACGTTACTGATAAAACTCAAAATGAGCGGCACTCATTAAACACGACGGCGTTTTGGAGGGCGGGCACCATTATGAGGAACTGGAGTCACGTCACGAATTGCAGTCACTTCTAAACCTGTAGCTTGTAATGAACGAATTGCTGCTTCACGTCCAGAACCAGGTCCTTTAACTGTTACTTCAACAGTCTTTAATCCGTGTTCCATTGCTGCTTTTGTAGCAGTTTCTGCTGCCATTTGAGCGGCAAAAGGAGTTGATTTTTTGCTTCCTTTGAAACCTAATGAACCAGCTGATGACCACGCTAATGCATTTCCGTGAGTATCAGTGATCATGATGATAGTGTTATTGAATGTAGAATGGATATGTGCAATACCTGCTTCTATATTCTTCTTCACACGGCGTTTACGATTCACTTTTTTTGCTGCCATGAAGTTTTAACCTCCTTCACTTAAGAATTATTTTTTCTTGCCAGCGATAGCGCGAGCTGGGCCTTTACGAGTACGTGCATTGTTTTTCGTGTTTTGTCCACGAACAGGCAATCCACGGCGATGACGGATTCCACGGTAAGAACCGATTTCCATCAAACGTTTGATGTTCAAGTTCACTTCACGACGAAGATCCCCTTCAACTTTTAATTTATCTACTTCTGCACGGATAGCATCTGTTTGTTCATTCGTTAATTCACGAACGCGAACATCTTCAGATACACCAGCATCAGCTAAGATCTTTTTAGCAGTAGTGTTACCAATACCATAGATATAAGTAAGTGAAACTACTACACGTTTATCACGAGGAATATCTACTCCTGCAATACGAGCCATATTTATAGCACCTCCAATTATCCTTGACGTTGTTTATGTTTTGGATTTGCTGGGCAAATCACCATAACGCGTCCTTTACGACGAATTACTTTACAATGTTCGCACATTGGTTTTACTGATGGTCTTACTTTCATGATAATACCTCCTGTAGTTTTACGGAGTACAATTATTTAAAGCGATAAGTAATACGGCCACGGTTAAGATCGTATGGAGACAATTCAACCGTTACTTTGTCACCAGGTAAGATACGGATGTAATGCATACGAATTTTACCTGAAACAGTAGCAAGAACTTGGTGTCCGTTTTCTAGTTCAACTTTAAACATTGCATTCGGCAAAGTTTCGACGACTGTACCTTCGACTTCAATCATATCTTCTTTTGCCACGCACAGTACCTCCTTGTACTTGTTTCGCATTTTCACACGATAAAATGGCGGAAACTGCAGTTCCCACCTCAAAATTCTCAAAATGGATCATCTAGAGGATTCTCTAGAAGTCGGACTGACATATTCTATCATAATTTATTGAACTTGACAAGAGTAACTGCATAATGCAAGTCGGCTACGGGCAATCGTGCTATTTTTCAATGATTTTTTGTACATCTGCAAATACAGCATCGATTTCACGAGCACCATCAATAGTGTTTAGCAAACCTTGTTCTTTATAATAAGCCAAGATTGGTTCACTATTTTTGATGTTGATAGCCAGACGATTTTTAACCGTCTCAGGTTTATCATCTTCTCTTTGATAGAATTCATGCCCACCGCAACGATCACATGTGTCTTCAACTTTTGTAGGGTTGAAAATTTTATGGTAAGTTGCTCCACAATTGCTGCAGATAAATCGGCCGGCTAGACGTTCGACCAAGATTTCTTCACCAACATGGATATCGATGACAGCATCAATTTTTTTATTCAAATCTTTTAGCATTGCGTCCAGAGCTTTTGCTTGATCTAGCGTACGTGGAAAGCCATCTAATAAGAAGCCTTTCTCTGTATCTGGTTCAGCTAGTCGCTCTTTCACGATTCCATTTGTTACTTCATCAGGAACTAATGCACCTTTATCCATATAAGACTTTGCTTCCAGGCCAAGAGCTGTTTCGTTTTGCATCGCTGCGCGGAACATATCTCCTGTTGAGATGTGCGGAATACCATAAGCATCAATGATTTTTTCAGCTTGTGTTCCTTTACCTGCGCCTGGCAGCCCCATTAAAATGAGGTTCATTGTTTTCCCTCCTAATAAATGTGTGAGAACGTGTGTTGAGGGGAAACCTCAACACGCTTTCTTACTCAATGAATCCAACATATTTACGTTTCAGCATTAAGCCTTCTAACTGTTTCGCAGTTTCTAAAGCTACACCGATAACGATCAGTAAGCTTGTACCGCCTAATCCGATTGATTGTGGAAGATCCCAAACCATTTGAGCAATGATTGGAAGCAATGCCACTAAACCAAGGAAGACTGCACCAACTGTACTTAAACGCATCAGTAATCTTGAGACATACTCTTCAGTCCCCTTACCAGGGCGTACGCTTGGTATATAACTTCCTTGCTTTTGCAAGTTTTCCGCTAATTTCTCAGGGTTTACTTGAACAAAGGCGTAGAAGAAAGTGAAGGCAACGATCAGAATCGTATAAATCGTAGCACCAGGTGCTGTATTATAGTTAAAGATCTCCATCATCACTTTGTACCAGTTTTCAGAACCGAATCTACCGCTCAATGCTTGTAAAACAGCATTTGGCGTAGCAATAAACGAACTAGCAAAGATAACTGGAATAACTCCAGCTGCATTTACTTTCAACGGCAGATAGCTGCTTGTAGGCGCGCCAGCTACGCGTTTCGTATATTGGATCGGGATCTTGCGTTCAGCTTGTTGGAAAAATGTTACGAATGTCACGATCAACAAGACCGCTACTAGTAAAATGGCCACAAAAATAGCAGATTTCCATATGTCTGAAGGATCAATATTTATAAAGTAATCTTCATAAATTTCTCTGATACTTTCAGGCAATCTAGAAATGATACCTGCAAAAATGATCATTGATACGCCATTTCCGATACCTTTTTCTGTGATCTGTTCTCCTAGCCAAGTAACAAACATCGTACCGGCTGTTAGAATCAAACCGATCGTTACGTAAGTTGCTACGTTAGGATTATTCACGAAACCTAATTGAGCGTATTGATTGAATCCAGCAGTGATACCGACAGATTGGATAAATGCCAATACTAATGTCAGATATCGAGTCGCTTGATTCAGTTTTTTACGACCAACTTCCCCTTGTTTCGACCATTCAACAAATCGAGGCACGATGTCCATTTGAAGAAGCTGAATGACGATAGAAGCAGTAATGTATGGTGAAACCCCCATTGAGAAAATGGAAAAGTTTTGCATCGCACTACCACTTACCAAGTTCAACATGTTGAAAAATGGCAAAGAAGAAAGGTTTTGCAATGAAGCAGCATTTACGCCTGGTACAGTAATATGTGCACCTAGGCGAAATACAAACAACACAAATACAGTAAATAGGATTTTCGATCTAATGTCTTTTACTTTAAAAGCATCTTTTAATAGTCTAAACATTAGATCACCTCGATTGATCCACCAGCCGCTTCAATTGCTTCTTGAGCTGCTTTAGAGAATTTTGCTGCTTTCACAGTTAATTTCTTGTTTAGTTCCCCATTAGCTAATACTTTGATTCCAGCTTTTTCGTTTTTCACGATTCCAGCTTCAACTAAAGCAACAGGAGTTACTTCAGCTCCGTCTTCAAAGCGGTTCAATACATCAAGATTAATGACTGCATAGTCTTTACGGTTCACGTTTGTGAATCCTCGTTTTGGTAAACGACGGAACAATGGTGTTTGTCCCCCTTCAAATCCTAAACGCACACCGCCGCCTGAACGAGCTTTTTGTCCTTTTTGTCCGCGTCCGGCAGTTTTTCCGTTACCAGATGAAGTACCACGACCAACACGGTTACGTACTTGGCGTGAACCTTCAGCAGGTTTTAATTCATGAAGTTTCATAGGTTTGGCACCTCCTTAATGTTCTAGTTATGATTTTTCTAAATTAAATTTCTTCAACGTCCACTAGGTGAGAAACAGTATTGATCATGCCTTTAATTGCTTCATTAGAAGGCTTAACCACTGAACTGTTAATCTTTGTAAGACCTAACGCTTTAACTGTATCGCGTTGGTTTTGAGGACGTCCGATAATACTGCGTTTTAAAGTAACTTTTAATTCAGCCATTATTGTTGTCCTCCTTATCCGATTAATTCTTCAACTGATTTGCCGCGAAGTTCTGCAACTTCTTCTGCACGTTTCAATTGTTTCAAACCTTCAACTGTTGCGCGAACAACGTTGATTGGTGTATTTGAGCCTAAAGATTTAGAAGTGATATCTGCTACCCCAGCTAATTCTAATACGGCACGAACTGGTCCACCAGCAGCAACCCCAGAACCTTCTACAGCAGGTTTCATTAGGATTCTACCACCACTAAAAGCACCGATTACTTCGTGTGGGATTGTTGAACCAACCATAGGTACTTCAACTAAGTTTTTCTTCGCATCTTCAATTGCTTTACGGATTGCTTCAGGAACTTCTTGAGCTTTACCTGTACCAAATCCTACGTGTCCGTTTTTGTCACCGACAACAACTAAAGCAGCAAAACGTAGACGACGTCCACCTTTAACAACTTTTGTTACACGGTTAATTGCAACAACGCGGTCTTCTAATTCCAAATGTTTTGGATCGATATAAACCATGAATGGTATTCCTCCTTCTTCTAAAATTCTAGTCCATTTTCGCGAGCAGCTTCAGCTAAAGCTTGCACACGGCCATGGTAAAGGTATCCACCACGGTCAAAGACTACTACTTTAATGCCTTTTTCAGCTGCACGTTCAGCAACTAGTTTACCGACAGCTTGTGCTGCTTCTGTTTTTGTTCCACCTGAAATTTCTTTATCCAAGGTAGAGGCACTTGCTAGCGTTACACCCGCTACGTCATCAATAATTTGAGCGTAGATGTTTTTGTTAGAACGAAAAACGTTCAAGCGTGGGCGCTCAGCAGTACCAGAGATATTGTTACGTACACGACGATGTCTCTTTTGACGTGTTTTGTTCTTATCTGGTTTTGTAATCACAATTGTCACCTCTTTATTTTTATTGTACTACTATTTCAAGCAGTAAATACGTTTCGAAAAATAGAAGCTGCGGCACAAGTAAAAATGTATTTTTTTGAAGGTAAACTTCAGCCAAATGCCTTTTTCCTGCTGCTGGCTTCTATGCAATTTTTCTAAACGATTATTTACCAGTTTTACCTTCTTTACGGCGTACATATTCGCCAACATAACGAATACCTTTACCTTTATAAGGTTCTGGAGGACGAGTTCCACGAATGTTTGCAGCTAATTCGCCAACTTCTTCTTTGTTCGCACCTTTAACAATTACTTGTGTGTTAGCTGGTACTTCAACAGTTACTCCAGCTGGTGGTGTGATTTCTACTGGATGTGAGTAACCAACGTTCAATACAAGTTTTGATCCTTGTAATTGTGCACGGTACCCAACCCCGATTAGTTCTAACGCTTTTTGGAAACCTTCGCTGACACCTACAACCATGTTGTTGAAGTTCGCACGAGTTGTTCCATGAATTGTTTTCATTTCTTTACTGTCGTTTGGACGAGTGAAAGTTACTTCGTTTCCTTCGATATTCATTTTGATATCTGCTGAAAAAGTACGAGTCAATTCACCTTTTGGTCCTTTAACTGTAACGTTGTTTCCGTCTTGAGTAACTGTTACTCCTTCAGGGATAACAACGACTTTATTTCCGATACGGCTCACTTAAAGACACCTCCTTGTAGATTCTACTTGATTACCATACGTAAGCGATAACTTCGCCGCCGATATTTTTTTCACGAGCTTCTTTATCAGTGACAACACCTTCAGAAGTCGAAATGATTGCGATACCTAAACCGTTCAATACTTTTGGTACTTCGTCAGCTTTGACATAAGCACGCAAACCTGGTTTAGAGATACGTTTTAAGTTTGTGATAACACGTTCGCCGTTTTTACCAAATTTTAGGAAAACACGGATCACGCCTTGTTTGTCATCTTCGATGTATTCAACATCACGAACGAAACCTTCACGTTTCAAGATTTCAGCGATGTCACGTTTAATTTTTGATGCAGGTACTTCTAAAGACTCATGTTTAACCATGTTTGCGTTACGGATACGAGTTAGAAAATCTGCAATTGGATCTGTCATGACCATTGATCTTTTACCTCCTTCTTATGCGAATTTACTTTTTACCAGCTAGCTTTCTTCACGCCGGGAATTTGACCTTTATAGGCAAGTTCGCGGAAGCAAATACGGCAAAGATGGAACTTACGATAAACTGAATGTGGACGTCCGCAACGTTCGCAACGAGTATAAGCTTGTGTTGAAAATTTTGCAGGACGTTTGTTTTTAGCAATCATTGATTTTTTAGCCACGTAGTTCGCCTCCTTTAATTATTTTTGGAATGGCATGCCTAATTGTGTCAACAACTCACGAGATTCTTCATCAGAGTTTGCTGTTGTTACAATAACGATGTCCATACCACGTACTTTATCTACTAAATCATAATCTACTTCTGGGAAGATCAATTGTTCTTTAATACCTAAAGTATAGTTTCCACGACCGTCAAAGGCTTTTTTACTTACACCATGGAAGTCACGTACACGTGGTAGTGAAACAGAAACCAATTTGTCTAAGAATTCGTACATTCTTTCTCCGCGCAATGTAACTTTTGCACCAATTGGCATTCCTTCACGTAAACGGAATCCAGCGATTGATTTTTTAGCTTTTGTAATCATTGGTTTTTGACCAGTGATCAAAGTTAATTCTTCAACTGCTTTATCTAAGTTTTTAGCGTTTGATACCGCATCACCAACACCCATGTTGATGACGATTTTTTCAACTTTAGGTGTTTGCATAACAGAGCTATAGTTAAATTTTTCCATCAATGATGGAGTTACTTCTTTAAGATATTTTTCTTTTAGGCGGTTCATTCAGTAAGACCCTCCTTCCTTAAACTTTTATTTATCTAAAACTTCACCGGTTTTTTTAGAAACACGGACTTTTTTGCCGTCTACTTCTTTGTAGCCAACTCGGCCAGCTACACCAGTAGAGTCAACCACCATCACGTTAGAAACATGAATTGGCGCTTCCATCTCAACAATTCCACCTTGAGGAGCAGCTTGAGAAGGTTTTTGGTGTTTTTTAACGACATTTACACCTTCGACAATAACTTTATCTTTTTTCGGGAACGCTGCTAGTACAACGCCTTCTTTGTTTTTGTCTTTTCCAGTGATAACTTTAACTTTATCGCCTTTTTTAACAAACATAACTGTTTCGCACCTCCTTTGATAAGTGTCTCAAGATTATAAAACTTCTGGTGCTAGTGAAACGATCTTCATGAAGTTGTTTTCACGTAGTTCACGTGCAACTGGCCCAAAGATACGTGTTCCACGAGGGCTTTTATCATCACGAATAATCACTGCAGCATTTTCATCAAATTTAATATATGAACCGTCTGTACGACGAGCTCCTGATTTTGTTCGAACGATAACGGCTTTAACGACGTCACCTTTTTTGACAACCCCACCTGGCGTTGCTTGTTTAACCGTAGCAACGATCACATCACCGATGTTAGCAGTTTTACGACCAGATCCACCAAGGACTTTGATCGTCAAAATTTCACGTGCGCCTGAGTTATCAGCGACTTTTAAACGACTTTCTGCTTGGATCACGTTGTGTATCCTCCTTTCAGATTTTGCATTCAATCTATATAGGAAAATCTCGTGTTATTAGATAATAACTGCTTCTTCGACTACTTCCAACAAACGGAAACGTTTTGTAGCTGATAATGGACGAGTTTCCATAATTCTCACGATGTCGCCAACTTTTGCTGTGTTGTTTTCATCATGCACTTTGTATTTCTTAGAATAGTTCATGCGTTTGCCATAGATAGGGTGGTTTTTCTTTGTTTCGACAGCAACGGTAATTGTTTTATCCATTTTGTCTGAAACCACGCGACCTTGATAAACTTTGCGTTGATTTCTTCCTTCAGTCATACGCTTAATGGCCTCCTTCCATAATTACTTAGCTTGTTCACGCAACACAGTTTTGATGCGTGCAATCGATTTACGTACTTCTTTAATACGTGCAGTGTTTTCTAATTGACCTGTTGCTAATTGGAATCTAAGATTAAACAATTCTTCTTTTAATTGTTTTTCTTGATCAAGCATTTCGGCAGTGGTTAATTCTCTGATTTCTTTAACCTTCATTCGATTCACCACCCATTTCCTCACGTTTTACGATCTTAGTTTTCATTGGTAATTTGTGAGAAGCTAGACGTAACGCTTCACGAGCTACTTCTTCAGGAACGCCTGCGATTTCAAACATGATTTTACCACGTTTTACTGGTGCAACCCATCCTTCAGGTGCCCCTTTACCAGAACCCATACGTACCCCAATTGCTTTGGCAGTATAAGATTTGTGAGGGAAAATTTTAATCCATACTTTCCCACCACGTTTCATGTAACGAGTCATTGCGATACGAGCAGCTTCGATTTGGCGGTTTGTGATCCAATGTGAATCAACAGCTTGCAAACCGTATTCACCGAATGCTACTTCTTTTCCGCCTTTAGCTTCCCCGCGCATTTTTCCGCGGAATTCACGACGGTGTTTTACACGTTTAGGTACTAACATGATTATTTCCCTCCTTTCTCAGTGTTTTTTTTAGTTGGAAGAATTTCTCCACGATAGATCCACACTTTAACTCCTAGTTTTCCGTATGTTGTATCTGCTTCTTCCCATGCGTAATCAATGTCCGCACGTAAAGTATGAAGAGGAACAGTTCCTTCTGAGTATCCTTCTGAACGAGCGATATCTGCTCCGTTTAGACGACCAGATACTTGAGTTTTGATCCCTTGAGCGCCAGCACGCATTGAGCGTTGGATGGCTTGTTTTTGAGCGCGACGGAAAGCAACACGGTTTTCTAATTGACGTGCGATTCCTTCACCTACTAATTTTGCATCTAGATCTGGTTTTTTGATTTCCACGATATTGATATGGATTCTTTTACCAGTTAATTTGTTTAATTCTTTTCTTAGGCTTTCGACTTCAGAACCGCCTTTACCAATAACCATACCTGGTTTAGCTGTGTGAATTGAAATGTTTACGCGACCTGTTGCGCGTTCGATTTCAACTGTTGATACAGCAGCATCAGCAAGTTTAGTTGAAATAAATTTACGGATTCTTAAATCTTCGTGTAAGAACTCAGCATACTCTTTTTCAGCATACCATTTAGCATCCCAGTCGCGGATGATGCCTACACGCATTCCAATTGGATGTACTTTTTGACCCACTGATTATCCCTCCTTATTTTTCTGATACGACTACCGTGATATGACTTGTACGTTTGTTGATTGGAGAAGCTGATCCTTTTGCACGAGGACGGAAACGTTTCATTGTAGGTCCTTCGTTAACAAAAGCTTCGCTTACTACCAAGTTTTCAACATCTAAGTCAAAGTTATTTTCTGCATTCGCAACTGCTGACATCAATACTTTTTCAATGATTCCAGCAGATTTGTTTGGTGTGAATTTCAAGATTGAAATTGCATCTGCGACACTTTTACCTCTGATAAGGTCAATTACTAAACGGGCTTTTCGAGGTGAAGTGCGAACTGTTTTTGCAGTTGCTTTAGCTGATGTGATTTGTTCTGCCATTTGGATTTATCCTCCCCTCAAATTAGCGTTTCGTTTTCTTATCGTCAGCAGCATGTCCACGATAAGTTCTTGTAGGTGCAAATTCACCTAATTTGTGTCCTACCATGTCTTCTTGGATGTAAACTGGTACATGTTTACGTCCATCATAAACTGCGATGGTATATCCAACAAAACTTGGGAAAACTGTTGAACGGCGTGACCAAGTTTTGATAACTTTTTTCTTTTCAACCCCTGCTTGAGCTTCAACTTTTTTCATTAAATGCTCATCGACAAAAGGTCCTTTCTTTAAACTACGACCCATGGTGAACCTCCTCTCAAAATGTGCGACACATGGTCAAAGTAATTATTTATTTTTGCGACGACGAACAATAAGTTTGTCTGATTTAGCTTTTTTGTTACGAGTTTTGTAACCAAGAGCTGGTTGACCCCAAGGAGAAACTGGTGCTTTACGTCCGATAGGAGCTTTACCTTCACCACCACCGTGTGGGTGATCATTAGGGTTCATTACGCTACCACGTACAGTTGGGCGTTTACGCATCCAACGAGAGCGTCCAGCTTTACCGATGTTGATTAATTCGTGTTGTTCGTTACCTACAGAACCGATTGTAGCACGGCATGCAGCTAAGATCATACGAACTTCACCAGAGTTCAAGCGGATCAATACGTATTTGCCTTCTTTACCAAGTACTTGAGCACTTGTACCAGCAGAACGGATCAATTGTCCACCTTTACCAGGTTTCATTTCAATGTTGTGGATAACAGTACCAACTGGAATGTTTTCTAATGGAAGAGCATTTCCGACTTTGATATCTGCTTCTGGACCTGAAACAAGTTTCATACCCACTTCTAGTCCTTTAGGTGCTAAGATGTAAGCTTTCACTCCATCTTCATAGTGTACTAACGCGATGTTAGCTGAACGGTTTGGATCATATTCGATCGTTTGAACAGTTGCAACAACGTTATCTTTGTTACGTTTGAAGTCGATCACGCGATATTGGCGTTTGTGTCCGCCACCTTGATGACGTACAGTGATGCGGCCGTTGTTGTTACGTCCAGCATGGTTTTTCAATGGTTGTAACAATGATTTTTCAGGTGTTGATGTTGTGATTTCAGCAAAATCAGAACCTGTCATGTTACGACGACCATTTGAGGTAGGTTTGTACTTTTTAATCGCCACGTTTTTCCCTCCTAATTTAATGAGTTATCTATTAGTGCTTATTCAGCAGCTTCGAATAATTGGATTTCTTTTGAATCTTCAGTCAATGTAACGATCGCTTTGCGACGTTTTTTTGTATATCCTGCATATTTGCCCATACGTTTGAATTTCGCACGTACGTTCACGATGTTCACGTTTTTGACTTTAACGTCAAAAGCAGCTTCTACCGCTTGTTTTACTAAAGTTTTGTTTGCGCGAGTGTCCACTTCAAAAGTGTATTTCTTGTCATCCATGGCAAGCATTGATTTTTCAGTGATCACTGGGCGTTTGATTACGTCTAGTAAGTTCATTATGCAAGCACCTCCTCAATTTGAGTAAGAGCAGTTTGTGTTGCTAACACTTTTGTATTTGATACAACGTCTAGCACACTCACATTATCAGAAGTTACTACAGAAACGTTTGGTAAGTTACGTGCTGATAAAGCAGCAAAGTCGTTACCTTTTTCTAGAACAACCAATACTTTAGAGTCGATAGATAAGTTAGCAAGAACTTGTTTGAATTCTTTTGTTTTTGGTGCGTCGAAGTTCAAGCCTTCGATTGCTACCAAGTTGTTTTCAGCAACTTTTTCTGACAATACAGATTTCATTGCTAAACGACGAACTTTTTTAGGAAGTTTGTAGCTGTAAGAACGTGGTGTTGGTCCAAAGACTACGCCACCTCCACGCCATTGTGGTGAGCGGATAGATCCTTGACGTGCACGACCTGTTCCTTTTTGACGCCATGGTTTACGTCCGCCGCCGCGAACAGCGCTACGGTTTTTAACCGCGTGTGTTCCTTGTCTTAATGACGCACGTTGCATTACGATTGCATCGTAAACAACACTTTCATTAGGTTCAATTCCGAAGATTTCTTCGTTAAGTGTGATTTCACCGTTTTGGCTTCCATCTTGTTTGAATAATGCTACATTCGGCATTCCTTAGTTCCTCCTTTCTTCCTACAATTATTTAGCTTTCACAGCTGATTTGATAGTAATTAAAGATTTTTTAGCTCCAGGAACATTACCTTTGATCAAGATAACATTTCTTTCTGCATCGACACGTACAACTTCCAAGTTTTGGATAGTTACGCGGTTGCCACCCATACGGCCAGCAAGACGTTTGTTTTTAAATACACGGTTAGGTGCAACTGGACCCATTGACCCAGGACGACGATGGTAACGAGAACCGTGAGCCATTGGTCCGCGGCTTTGTCCGTGGCGTTTGATAACCCCTTGGAATCCTTTACCTTTCGTAGTACCTGTTACATCAATAATGTCTCCTGCTTGGAAAACATCTACTGTAATTTCTTTTCCTACTTCATATTCTCCTAGCTCAACATTTTTGAATTCACGAATGAAGCGCTTAGGAGCCGTGTTTGCTTTTGCAACATGACCTTTCGCAGGTTTGTTTGATAAAACTTCACGCATATCTTGGTAACCAACTTGAATAGCTTCGTAGCCATCCGTTTCCATTGTTTTCACTTGTAGTACTACGTTTGGAGTAGCTTCTACAACAGTTACTGGAATTAATTCACCAGATTCAGTGAAGATTTGTGTCATTCCCACTTTTTTCCCTAAGATTCCTTTGGTCATGAGTACACCTCCATTATTTTTGTTTTAGTTTTATAATTTGATTTCGATGTTTACACCAGATGGTAAGTCTAGCTTCATCAAAGCATCAACAGTTTTTGGTGTTGGGTTCACAATGTCGATAAGACGTTTGTGTGTACGCATTTCGAATTGTTCGCGTGAATCTTTGTATTTATGAGTCGCACGGATGATTGTGTAAAGACTGCGTTCAGTTGGTAATGGAATTGGACCAGACACGCTAGCTCCAGTTCTTTTTGCAGTTTCCACGATTTTATCCGCTGATTGATCTAAAATACGGTGTTCATACGCTTTTAAACGGATACGAATTTTTTGTTTTGCCATCTTGTTCCCTCCTTCGCCTATTTTGAAAAGTAGACATAGCTCCACGAAAATTTCCGTCACGCTCGTTCGTGGCAAAGCGTCCGGGCGTGTCGCAACCTCTCGTTTCTTAGCCGACGAAATCATTCTGATTACGTCTGTGCAATTCACTAAAGTAAACGCACCTTTGTCATTATAATATATATAAACTCACAAAGCAAGGCTTTTTCTTGTAAAAAACATTTTGTTTTCATAAAGTTTCATTTAGAAAATACTGACTCTTTTATTTCGTGTTTCTTCTATTTATAATACTCCTGTCTTTTTTCCTGATCCTGCAATAAATAAAAAAGCTCGGAACAAAGATCCTAAGACCTTCGTTCCGAGCGATTACGTCCGAATAAATGTTGCTTTACTTTAAAACTTAAGTGAATTAAGCTTTGATTTCTGTAACGACACCGGCACCAACTGTACGTCCGCCTTCACGGATTGAGAATTTAGTACCGTTTTCGATAGCGATTGGGTGGATTAATTCAACTTCCATTGTTACGTTGTCGCCAGGCATAACCATTTCAGTTCCTTCTGGTAATTCAACAACACCTGTTACGTCAGTTGTACGGAAGTAGAATTGTGGACGGTAGTTAGTGAAGAATGGAGTATGACGTCCACCTTCTTCTTTTGTCAACACGTATACTTCTGCAGAGAATTTTGTATGAGGTGTGATTGTACCTGGTTTAGCTAAAACTTGTCCACGTTGGATGTCTTCACGTGCAACACCACGTAGTAAAGCACCAATGTTGTCTCCAGCTTCAGCGTAGTCTAACAATTTACGGAACATTTCAACACCAGTAACTGTTGTTTTTGAAGTTTCTTCAGCAATACCAACAACTTCAACTTCGTCACCAACGCGAACTTGTCCACGTTCAACACGACCTGTAGCAACAGTACCACGTCCAGTAATTGAGAACACGTCTTCAACTGGCATCATGAATGGTTTGTCGTTGTCACGTTCTGGAGTTGGGATGTATTCGTCAACTGCAGCCATTAATTCAAGAATTTTTTCTTCGTATGAAGCGTCGCCTTCTAGAGCTTTCAAAGCTGATCCAGCAACTACAGGAACATCGTCACCAGGGAATTCGTATTCTGTTAATAGGTCACGAACTTCCATTTCAACTAATTCTAGTAATTCTTCGTCATCAACCATGTCTACTTTGTTCAAGAATACAACGATGTAAGGAACACCAACTTGACGAGACAATAGGATGTGTTCACGAGTTTGAGGCATTGGGCCGTCAGCAGCAGAAACTACCAAGATAGCTCCGTCCATTTGAGCAGCACCAGTGATCATGTTTTTAACGTAATCCGCGTGTCCTGGGCAGTCAACGTGAGCGTAGTGGCGTGTATCTGTTTCATACTCAACGTGAGCTGTTGAGATTGTGATTCCGCGTTCGCGTTCTTCTGGAGCACCATCGATTTGATCGTAAGCCATAGCTTGGCCGCCGTTTTTCTTAGATAGTACAGTTGTGATTGCAGCTGTTAATGTAGTTTTACCATGGTCAACGTGTCCGATAGTACCAATGTTAACGTGTGGTTTAGAACGGTCAAATTTTTCTTTTGCCATTTTAAAATGTCCTCCTAAAAATACAATATATTTTTTATTTGTCTGATAGGTATATGATGTACACAAGGTACACCACATGCCCATATCATCGATAATTATTTTACACGAAACTATATTAAAAATATAGTCTCTTTGGATAATCTCTTTGCAGGACTATCCGGTTTCAAGAAATTATTCAGCTTTTCCGCCGTTTTTCTTAATGATTTCTTCTTGTACTGATTTTGGTACATCTTCGTAGTGGTCAAATGTCATTGTAAATGTACCACGACCTTGAGTAGCAGAACGAAGAGTTGTAGCATAACCAAACATTTCAGCAAGTGGAACCATCGCACGAACAACTTGTTGGCCGCCAGCGCGAGCTTCCATACCTTCAACACGTCCACGACGAGCAGTTACGTGACCCATAACATCACCTAAATAATCTTCAGGGATAACAACTTCTACAGCCATGATTGGTTCAAGGATTACTGGATTAGCTTTCTTAGCTGCTGCACGTAATGCCATAGAAGCAGCAACACGGAAGGCAGTTTCATTTGAATCGACATCATGGTATGAACCATCGTAAAGTTTAGCTTTGATATCTACTAATGGATAGCCAGCTAAGACACCATTTTCCATAGCATCTTTCAAACCAGTTTCAACAGCTGGAATGTATTCACGAGGAACAACCCCACCGACGATCGCATTTTCAAATTCGAAACCAGCACCTTCTTCATTTGGTGTAAATTCAATCCATACGTGACCGTATTGACCTTTACCACCAGACTGACGTACAAACTTACCTTCGGCTTGAGTGCCAGCACGGAAAGTTTCACGGTAAGATACTTGAGGCGCACCTACGTTAGCTTCAACTTTGAATTCACGACGCATACGGTCAACGATGATATCTAAGTGAAGTTCACCCATACCAGCGATGATTGTTTCGCCTGTTTCCACGTTTGTTTCAGCACGGAAAGTAGGATCTTCTTCAGATAGTTTTTGTAAAGCCACACCCATTTTATCTTGGTCAGCTTTTGATTTAGGTTCAATAGCGACTTGGATAACTGGTTCTGGGAATTCCATGGATTCAAGAATAACTAGACTCTTTTCATCACATAGTGTGTCCCCAGTAGTTGTGTCTTTCAAACCAACAGCAGCAGCGATATCTCCAGCGTAAACTTCAGAGATTTCTGAACGAGAGTTGGCATGCATCTGTAGGATACGACCAACACGTTCACGTTTGCCTTTTGTTGCGTTTTGTACGTATGAACCTGATTGTAAAACACCAGAGTACACACGGAAGAAAGTTAAACGACCTACGAATGGGTCAGTCATAACTTTAAATGCTAAAGCTGAGAAAGGAGCGCTGTCGTCTGCAGGACGTTCTACTTCTTCATCAGTTTTAGGGTCAATCCCTTTGATAGCTGGGATATCTAACGGTGATGGCAAGTAATCAAGAACAGCGTCCAATAGTAATTGAACCCCTTTGTTCTTAAATGCTGAACCACATAGTACTGGGTAGAATTCTACGTTAACTGTTGCGCGGCGGATACCTTCTTTTAACTCAGCTTCAGTGATTTCTTCACCTTCTAAGTATTTCAAAGTAAGTTCTTCATCAGTTTCAGCTACAGCTTCAACCAATTTTTCGCGCCATTCTTCAGCTAATTCGCGGTATTCTTCAGGAATTTCTGTTTCTTCGATCTCTGTTCCAAGATCGTTTGTATACATTTCAGCCTTCATTGTTACAAGGTCGATAATTCCTGTGAAGTCGTCTTCCGCACCAATTGGTAATTGGATTGGGTGAGCGTTTGCTTGCAAACGGTCATGTAAAGTTGATACTGAATATAAGAAGTCAGCACCGATCTTGTCCATTTTGTTTGCAAATACGATACGAGGTACACCATAAGTTGTTGCTTGACGCCAAACTGTTTCAGTTTGAGGTTCAACACCTGATTGTGCATCAAGAACAGTTACAGCACCATCAAGTACACGCAATGAACGTTCAACTTCAACTGTGAAGTCTACGTGTCCTGGTGTGTCGATGATGTTGATTCGGTGACCCTTCCATTGTGCTGTAGTAGCAGCAGAAGTGATCGTAATACCACGTTCTTGTTCTTGTTCCATCCAGTCCATTTGTGAAGCTCCTTCATGAGTTTCACCAATTTTATGGATTTTACCAGTATAGTACAAGATACGTTCAGTAGCAGTCGTTTTACCAGCATCGATGTGGGCCATGATACCGATATTACGAGTGTTTTGTAAAGAAAATTCTCTGGTCATTCTCCTTGTTTCTCCTCTCTTTACTATCTAGTTGCTAAAAATAAGGACACTATCTGAGGTCGACTTATAAAAGCCGACCAAACAGAGAGAATCTTACCAGCGATAGTGAGCAAACGCACGGTTGGCATCAGCCATTTTATGAGTGTCTTCACGTTTTTTAACAGAAGCACCTGTGTTGTTTGCAGCATCCATGATTTCTTTTGCTAAGCGTTCTTCCATTGTGTGTTCACCGCGCAAGCGAGCGTAGTTTACTACCCAACGAAGACCTAGAGTAACGCGGCGTTCAGGGCGAACTTCAACTGGTACTTGGTAGTTTGAACCCCCAACACGACGTGCTTTAACTTCAAGAACAGGTTGAACGTTTTTCATTGCTTGTTCAAACACTTCTAATGGATCGTTACCTGTAGATTCTTTGATCAAGTCAAAGGCATTATAGATAATGTTAGCTGCAATCCCGCGTTTTCCGTCAACCATTACACGGTTGATCAAGCGAGTTACTAATTTTGAGTTATAAATAGGATCTGGTAAAACATCACGTTTTGCAACAGGACCTTTACGTGGCATCCGTAACTCCTCCTTCCGAAATATTGTTCATAGTAATTACTTCTATATAGTAGAAGCAAGTTTCATTTGTTTAATAATTAAAATTAAGCTTTAGGTTTTTTAGTTCCGTATTTAGAACGGCTTTGTTTACGGTCGTTAACACCAGCAGTATCTAAAGCACCGCGAACGATATGGTAACGTACCCCTGGTAAGTCTTTTACACGACCACCGCGTAATAATACAACACTGTGTTCTTGTAAGTTATGACCAATCCCTGGGATATAAGCAGTAACTTCAATTAAGTTTGACAAACGAACACGTGCATATTTACGTAAAGCTGAGTTCGGTTTTTTAGGTGTCATTGTACCCACACGAGTTGCTACCCCACGTTTTTGAGGTGAGTTTACGTTAGTTTGAGTTTTCTTAAAGCTGTTATATCCTTTGTTCAAAGCAGGTGAATTAGATTTTTCCACCTTTGATTTACGAGGTTTACGTACTAATTGGTTAATTGTAGGCATTCCTTGTTTCCTCCTTCCCACGATTTGCGTCTAGTTCCACACATCCAGGTGGTTCTTTTTTTGTGATAAAAAATAAATGCAATGTCTGCATCCTTATCAAATATGCTTTGATAAACAGTCAGCACGTTTCTTCACAGAAACCTGTAGATAAAGCACCTTTGTTAGAATATCACGAATGAAAAAACATGTCAACAAGAGATGCAATTTTTTTTGAAAAAGCTTTATTGGAATAAAAAAGAATGGTATCTTTTTACCGTAAATCACGCTAAAATAGTGAGGAAAGCACGATGCTCAAACTAAAAAAAGGTGGACGCAAAGATGAATTTAAAACAATTAGCTGGCATTGAAGCCGCGAAATTCGTAAAGGACGGGATGATCGTAGGTCTCGGGACCGGTTCAACCGCCTATTATATGGTAGAAGAGATTGGTCGCCGTATGCGTGAAGAAGGTTTACGTATCACAGGAGTTACTACTTCAAATGCGACAAAAGAACAAGCGGAAAAATTAGGAATACCGTTAAAGAGTATTGATGAAGTCCCCGTAGTCGATTTGACAATAGACGGTGCTGATGAAATCAGTGCTGATTTTCAAGGGATCAAAGGCGGCGGCGCTGCTTTGCTTTTCGAGAAAATAGTCGCTACGTACTCAAAAGAAACGATTTGGATCGTTGATTCTTCTAAATTAGTCGATAAACTTGGGAAGTTCCCACTCCCAGTTGAAGTGATCCCTTATGGCTCCCAACAGCTACTTCATATTTTTGAAGAAAAAAGATTCCAACCCGTCTTGCGTACAGACGAAAACGGAGAAGTCTTAACCACAGATGGTGGTCATTACATCATTGATCTGCATCTAGAAGTCATCGAACAGCCAGAAAGCTTAGCTACCTATTTAGATGAACTTGTTGGGGTAGTAGAACATGGGCTTTTCCTAAACATGGTTTCTAAAGTAGTTGTCGGCTCAGAAAAAGGCGTTGAGATTCTTGACGCAATCCGTCGTAAATAAAGAAAAACTGCTTGATCATCCAATAAAAAAAGACAGCGGAAAATTTGCGAAAAAACTATCTTTTTGACGTACTTTATGCTACATTTTTACTGTTATATCCAGTTAGAAAATCACTGCTAGAAAGGAATCACCATGAAAATTATTGGTTATGCACGCACAACCATAAATGACGTTGATTTAACAACTCAGGTTGATCAATTATCTGACTTTGGTTGTCAAGAAATTTTCCATGAGACATATGAAGTGGAACAAAATGATTCTACTGCTGTTCATTTGGAGTCAGTGATCGCTGACATGCAACAAGGCGATGCACTAGTCATTTGCCAACTTCATCGATTAGGCAAATCTACGCGGCAATTAACAGAACTCACGCAATTATTCAAAGATCGCGGGCTGCACTTGATTAGTCTTGATGAAGGAATCGATACGCGCGAAATGGGAAAAATCTATTTCCAATTAATGGAAAACCTAGCAAACATGGAGTGCGCATTGATCAAAGAACGTACATTAGTTGGATTAGATGAAGCTCGTAAAAAAGGAAAAATCGGCGGAAGACCAAAAATCGATGCAAAAACGATCAAAAAAATCCGACGTCTCTATTATGAAAAAAAAGAAACGATCCAATTTATTTCTTCAAAATGCGGTGTTTCAGTTGGAACATGTTATAAATATATCAATTTACCTGAAAAAGAAATCGAGCAATTATGCATCTAATACCTAAAAACGAACAGTTGCGTGGGCACTGTTCGTTTTTTTATATTCTCTACTTGTTTTCTCATAGAATCTTATCTAATTTTTCGATGGAAATCTCTTCCAAAAAATTGTACAATAAAACAGAACTGAAAATTTCAGAAATATAAACCTATCTTAAAAGGAGAGCTAAACATGCCAAAATTAGTTTTTTCTCGTCACGGTCTTAGTGAATGGAATGCATTGAACCAATTTACTGGTTGGGCTGATGTAAATCTAGCACCAGAAGGAATCGAAGAAGCAAAAGAAGGCGGACGCAAAATCAAAGAAGCTGGAATCGAATTTGATGTTGCTTACACTTCTGTTTTAACTCGTGCAATCAAAACATGTAACTTGATCTTAGAATATTCAGATCAACTTTGGGTACCACAAATCAAATCATGGCGCTTAAACGAACGTCACTATGGTAAATTACAAGGTTTGAACAAAAAAGAAACAGCTGAAAAATACGGCGACGAACAAGTGCACATCTGGCGTCGTTCTTACGATACTCTTCCTCCATTAATGGAAGAAACTGACGAAGGTTCTGCAGCAAATGACCGTCGTTACGCAATGTTAGACAAACGCGATATTCCTGGTGGAGAAAACTTGAAAGTGACATTAGAACGCGCTTTGCCATTCTGGCAAGATGAAATTGCTCCAGCATTACTAGACAACAAAACTGTTTTAGTAGCTGCACATGGTAACTCATTACGCGCCCTAGCTAAACATATCGAAGGTATCTCTGACGAAGACATCATGGATCTTGAAATTCCAACAGGTCAACCACTTGTTTATGAATTAAATGATGACTTAACAGTTGCTAAAAAATACTACCTATAAAAAACACTATAAAAAAGGGACTGTGACACGATTTGTCACAGTCCCTTTTTTCGTATAAACGGTTTTCTCCTGCCAACTTCTCGGTCACAAGTCACAATATTCATCAAACATGAAAAGCTGTTTTTTGAAATTGTTCCTTGTGACTCAGAGTTAAACGGCAGATTCACAACCTCTTGGTAAACGGTGTTCAAAAGCTTACATTTGCAATAATAAGTCCAGCCAAGTCAAAAACATGAGGAGCTATTTTTGCTTGGATGTTCTTATTACTTAATGCAGGGCAGCTTTTTCATTTCCTTCTTATTCTGCTATCGCTGTTTCCAATCCTACTTCGATCATTTCATTGAACGTAGATTGACGTTCTGCAGCTGTTGTTTCTTCACCGGTGATCAAATGGTCGCTAACGGTCATCAAACTTAATGTCTGCACATGGTATTTCGCGCCTAAGTAATAAAGAGCCGCTGCTTCCATTTCCACTCCTAAAACGCCAAGTTCAGCTAATTGGAACGTCTCTGTCAAATCATCTTTGTAGAAAGAATCTTCCGAAAGAACATTTCCTACATGAACCGTATAGCCCTTTTCTTTAGCTATCTCATATGCTTTCAGTAATAGATTGAAATCACTGATTGGAGGAAAATGAAAGGCTTGGAAATTTTTTTCGATCATCGAAGAACTGGTCGCTGCACCTTGTGCTAGTACTAAATCACGAACATGGACGTCTTTTGACAATGCACCGCATGTACCTACTCGAATCAATTTCTTTACACCATACGACTGGATCAATTCATGGGCATAGATGGTGGCTGATGGCATTCCCATTCCTGTTCCTTGAACAGAAATACGTTCTCCTTTATATTTGCCGGTAAAGCCTAACATACCGCGTACCTGATTGTAACAAACTGGATCTTCCAAAAAAGTCTCCGCAATATATTTAGCTCGCAAAGGATCTCCCGGAAGTAAAATCTTATCGGCGATCTCGCCTTCTTTCGCTTCAATATGCACACTCATTTTATTGTTCCTCCTATTACAATAATGTCAATGTTTCTTTAACCAATGCTTTAAAAGATTGTTTGACTCTCTGAGTTGTTTCTACAACTTCTTCATGGCTCAGATTCGCTTGCATACCTGCTGCTAAGTTGGTAATACAAGAGATTCCTAACACTTTTAATCCGCTGTGAGCTGCTACGATGACTTCTGGAACAGTCGACATCCCTACTGCATCGGCTCCTATTGTCCGAGACATTCGGATCTCCGCAGGCGTTTCATAAGTTGGTCCAGAATAGCCCATATATACGCCTTCTTTAAGATCCAAACCTAGTTTTTCTGCTGCTGCTTTTGCTGTTGCTTGATAGTCAGGCGTATAAGCTTGACTCATATCTGGAAATCTAGGGCCCATTGCATCTTCATTCGGACCGATCAAAGGATTTTCACCAGTAAAATTGATATGATCGGTAATCAGCATCAAATCTCCTGGTACAAATGATTCGTTGACACCACCACATGCATTAGTCACAATGACTGAATGGGCCCCTAGTCCGGCCATCACACGTACTGGATAGGTCACTGTTTGCATGGAATGACCTTCATAGTAGTGGAATCTCCCTTGCATGGCTAACACTTTCTTGCCTGCCAGAGACCCATAAACTAGCTTTCCTGCATGCCCAACTACTGTCGAAACAGGAAAGAACGGGATCTCATCATAAGAAATCATTACAGCATCTTCGATTTCATCTGCTAATTCACCTAATCCTGAACCTAGAATCAAACCAAAATCAATTTCTTTTACTCCTTTATCAAGGATAAACTGGGTCGTTTCTTGTAACATCTCGCTTAACTTGGTCATTTGCTTTCTCCTATTTAAAAAGATTATTTTAATAATTTCAAGAAGCTTTCGCCATTTTCAGTCGAAGAAACACTAAAGTTCTCAGCAATCGTTGCTGAAATATCTGAATAATATCCTTGAGGCAATGCCCCTTGTTCTTTCATTTTTTTACTGTAAACCAATAACGGTACATATTCTCGCGTATGATCGGTACCAGTAAACGTCGGATCGTTTCCGTGATCGGCTGTAATCATTAGCAAGTCGTCTTCTTCCATCGCTTCAAGCAATTCTGGAATTCGTAAGTCAAATTCTTCAATCGCATGCGCATAGCCGACTACATCCCGACGATGACCGTATAATGCATCAAAATCTACTAAATTGGTAAAGCTGATTCCTGAAAAATCGTTTTTCATAACTTTCAGCAGCTGGTCAACGCCATCCATATTGCTTTTCGTGCGGACAGATTCAGTGATTCCTTGTCCGTTGAAAATATCGTTGATCTTTCCAACAGCAATCACGTCCTTTCCTGCTTCTTTCAAAGAATCAAGGACTGTGTGTCCGAATGGATTCAACGCATAATCATGGCGATTGCTTGTTCGTGTGAAGTCTCCTGGTTCACCCACGTACGGACGTGCAATGATTCGGCCAATCATATACGGATCATCTTTTGTTATATCACGAACGAATTGGCAAATCCGATATAATTCTTCTAAAGGAATGATTTCTTCATGTGCCGCGATCTGAAGGACAGGATCGGCAGAAGTATATACAATTAAATCGCCTGTTTTCATTTGGTGTTCACCGTAATCGTCAATAACAGCTGTTCCGCTATAAGGTTTGTTACATACGACTTTACGGCCAGAAAATTCTTCGATTTGTTTGATCAGATCATCAGGGAATCCATTAGGAAACACACGAAATGGAGTTTTGATATTCAATCCCATGATTTCCCAGTGGCCTGTCATCGTATCTTTCCCTACAGAAACTTCTTCTAATTTCGTCGCATAGCCTTGATGATCTTTCACTGATTCCACACCTTCAAGAGGACGGATCGTTCCTAAACCAAGCTGCTCTAAATGTGGAACGTTCAATCCTGCTTCTTTCGCAATGTGTCCTAATGTATCAGAACCAACATCACCGAACTTATCGGCATCTGGTGCTTCTCCAATTCCTACTGAATCCATGACGATCAGATGTACGCGTTTAAACATGATTATTCCTTCTTTCTTTTTATTTTTATTGCCTTTAAAACAAAAAGGGCGAGACGAAAAACACTTCCCGTAACCCACCCTTTTTATTCGCTAAAAGATTATTTTGATTTGATATAGTTCTTCCCGTTTGCTTTTGGACCAGAAGCTTTCCCTAAGAAAACAACCAGCACAATGATTGTCAGCAAATATGGAGCAATTTGCAGCAATACTGGCGGAATCGAAGAAATAACTGGTAATTGTGCGCCAATGATACTCAAGCTTTGAGCAAAACCAAAGAACAATGAGGCACCCATTGCCCCTAAAGGATTCCACTTACCAAAGATCATAGCAGCCATGGAGATGAACCCTTGTCCAACGATCGTACCAGCTGAAAAGTTACCGGAAATCGACTGAGCAAAAACAGCACCGCCCATACCGCCTAACAAGCCAGAAATCAGTACGCCTGAATAACGCATAGCATATACATTGATACCTAATGTGTCGGCAGCTTGAGGATTTTCACCAACTGAACGGAGGCGCAAGCCGAATTTCGTCTTGAAGATGATCACCCAAGCTAGGACAGCAATCAAAATAGCACAATAAGCAGGTAAGAATGTATTTTTAAAGAAAATTGGTCCAATGACCGGAATATCTGCTAATCCTGGGAAAGAAAAATACCCCAGATTCTGCGTGATGTTATCAGTTTGACCTTTACCATACCATGCTTTGATCAAGAAAACACCTAAAGCAGGTGCCATCAGATTAATTACTGTCCCGCTGATAATATGGTCAGCACGCAAACTGACTGTTGCTACTGCGTGAATCAGAGAAAATAGGATACCTACGACGCCACCCACTAAAATAGCGATCCATGGTGTCATAGAACCAAGTGATGGACTCATCGTCAAGTTGAAAACGATGGAACTAAAAGCACCCATGACCATGATTCCCTCTAGCCCTACGTTTACGATCCCGCTTCGTTCAGAAAAAGTTCCGCCTAGTGACGTTAGAATTAGCGGTGTTGAATAAACCAGTGTAGAAGTAAGGATCAAGGCAATTAATTCGATAGTCGACATTATAGTTCGCCCCCTTCATGGTTTTGATTCGTTGGTTTCGATTCTATTGTCGCAACGATCTCTTCTTGTTTTTTCCCTTGGAAGACTTTAGCCATGACGAAACGAATCAGGAAGTTGATCCCGACAAAGAAGATAATCAAAGCAATCGATACATTGACGATCTCAAACGGAACACCTGCTCCTGTCTGCATGCCAAGTCCACCGATCTTCAAAATACTGAACAAGATCGCTGATAAAAGAATACCGATTGCTGATCCAGAACCAAGCAAGGAAACAGCCATTCCGTCAAATCCAATAGATAGCGAAGTCGTTTGAACAAAGAAGTTTTGATACGTTCCTAATCCTTCAACCACACCGCCAAGCCCTGCCAAAGCGCCAGAAATGACCATCGACAAAACGATCGTACGTTTACTACTCATTCCTGCATACTCAGAAGCAAAAGGATTCAATCCAACAGAACGGATTTCAAATCCTAAAGTCGTTTTCTTCATCAGCAGCCAAACGAAAATAAGCGCGATGATTGCTAAAAATAATCCTGAGTTTACGCGAGAGCCGCCAAAAGCTTGTGTTAACCATGGTAACCGCAGTGAGGCATTTTGACTGATCATATTGGAAGAGTCCAAACTTGAGCGATAGCTTTCAGGCATCACTTCATGTAAAGCAAATGTGCTTACGTATAATAAGATATAGTTCATCATGATTGTTACGATCACTTCACTTGTTCCAAAAAATGCTCGAAGTAAACCTGGAACAGCCGCTGCCATCGCACCAGCTAAGGCACCTAAGATCACGCATAACGGAAGCAAAACAACTTTTGGCAGATCTGGAAACGCAAGTGCCACCCAGACACTGACGATCCACCCGCAAAGTGCTTGTCCAGAAAGCCCAATATTGAAAAACCCAGCTGAGTTAGCTACAGAAAAACCTAATGCTGTAAAAATCAACGGCGTTGCTTGCCTTAACGTTTCACCTATCCCTCTTTGCGAACCAAGGGCTGCATCTAGCATAGAAGAATAACCTTGGATGGGCTGAAAACCAAAAGCAGCCATCAATATCGCGCCTAAGATCAATCCTAAAACAACTGAAAGTACAGGCACTAATAAATTACGGAATTTTTCGCTGCGATCATTCATGTGCGCCAGCCCCCTTTTCTAACTCTTTTCGTGCTTCTTCTAAGGTATAGCCCGCCATCAATAGACCTAATTCATTTTCAGATGTTTCTTTCGGATCAACGATACCGACAATTTCTCCTTCATGGATAACAGCAATACGATCCGAAACATTTAAAATTTCTTCTAATTCGAAACTGATCAGTAACACTGCTTTGTATTTGTCCCTTTGTTCGATCAGACGTTTATGAATAAATTCGATCGCACCTACATCCAGTCCACGAGTTGGATTTGCAACAATCAACAGATCAGGATCTCGGTCGACTTCACGAGCGATAATTGCTTTTTGCTGATTTCCGCCTGATAAAGCTTTTGCGGGAACAAGTTCATTCGTTGTTCGAACATCATATTCTTCGATCAATTCTCTGGCATGTTCATTCATTACTGAATAATTCAGCATGCCGTTTTTACTGTAAGGTTTTTGATGATAGGTTTGTAGTGCGATATTTTCAGATAATGTCATATCTAGGACTAACCCGTATTTATGACGGTCTTCTGGCACGTGTCCTACACCATGTTCAGTGATTTTTCGGGGTTTTTTATTAGTGATGTCTTCCCCTTTTAGCTTGATATGTCCGCTTTCTGCCTTTCGCAAACCAGTCAAAGCTTGGATCAACTCCGACTGCCCGTTTCCATCGATTCCAGCGATACCAAGTACTTCGCCAGCACGAACCTCTAAGTTCAAGTTTTTCACGGCTTCTAATCCACGATTTTCTTTCACCACTAGATTTTCAATAGACAAAACGACTTCTTGAGGCTTCGCTTCTTTTTTCATCGTTTTGAATGAAACCGTTCTTCCAACCATCATATCGGCTAATTGTTGTGAGGTTACGTCTTTAACGTTGACTGTACCGATTCCTTTTCCACGGCGGATAACTGTACAGCGGTCAGCTACTGCTTTGATTTCATCTAACTTATGCGTAATCAAAATGATCGACTTGCCTTCTTTGACTAATTCCTTCATGATCACGATTAATTCATCAATTTCTTGAGGGGTCAATACAGCTGTCGGCTCATCAAAAATCAGTACATCTGCTCCTCGGTAAAGTGTTTTTAAAATTTCTACCCGTTGTTCCATTCCAACTGAAATATCACGAACGTAAGCATCTGGGTTGACTGACAATCCATACTGTTCAGAAACTTTTTGGATCTCTTTTCGTGCTTTTTTATGGTCAAGCATCCCTGCGCGACTAGGCTCGCTTCCCAACACGATGTTTTCTGTTACAGTAAAGGCATCAACAAGCATAAAGTGCTGATGGACCATCCCAATCCCTAATTGGTTGGCTTTGGTCGGACTTGTGATCTTTACTTCTTTCCCACGCATCAAAATTTTCCCTGATGTCGGCTCTAATAATCCGGAAAGCACGTTCATCAATGTAGATTTGCCAGCACCGTTTTCTCCAAGCAACGCATGAATTTCTCCTGCCTTTACTTGTAAATTGATGTTGTCATTTGCCTTGAATGTTCCAAATTCTTTGGTAATATTCTGCATTTCTATGACAATATTTTCTTGAACCACCTTTTTTTCACATCCTAACGATTTCTATCTAGGGCAACGATTGACTAAGATTCACGCTTAGTGAGCGTTCTTCTTTTGAAACAAACATTACTTCAGGGAGTTGTTCCCTTATCCAAACTGTCACAAGGCAGCTTGGATAAATGAACAATTCTTGTTCTAATCAAACCATAGCCTTGTCAAACATGTGTCTAACAAGGCTATAGAAATGGTTTTAGTTTTCTTCAGGAGTTTCTGGAACTTTTACGTCACCTGAAATGATTTTTTCTTTTGCTTCATCAACTGCTTTTTTCGCTTCGTCAGAAAGTTGTCCTTCTGTTAGACCAACACCGTCTTCTTTCAATCCATAAACAGTGTGTTCGCCGCCAGGGAATTTACCGTCCGCTGATTTTTGTGCCAAATCTTCTACTACTGTTCCAACTGCTTTCAGTGTAGATGTCAATGTGAAGTTTTTCTTTTCGCCGTTTAATGTGTATTCGCCTTCGTCTGATTGGTCGCGGTCAACACCGATAACCCAAACTTTTTTGTCGCCTGATTCGTTCAATGATTTTGCTTCTTGGAATACACCGTTACCTGTACCGCCTGAAGCATGGAAGATGATATCTGCGTTTTGTGCATACATACCTTGAGCAATTGAACGTCCTTTATCTGGAGCAGAGAAGTCACCAGCATATTGATTCAATACTTTGATTTCTTTTCCTAATTCTTTCGCACCTGCATCAACACCGGCTTTGAATCCAGCATCAAAACGATCGATTACTTCACCTTTTACACCGCCGATAAAGCCGACTACGTTTGTTTCAGTCGTATAAGCTGCTGCAACACCTGCAAGATAAGAAGCTTCGTTGTCTTTGAAAGTTGCAGATACAACGTTATCTAATCCATCGATGACATCATCGATAATAACAAAGTTCGTACCTGTATTGTTTGTTGCTTGTTCTTGGATCGCTGGTTTTAGTTTATAACCAATACCAAAAATCGTTTTGAATCCAGCATTCAATGCTTGGTCAATATTTGGGATGTAATCTGATTCATTTGAAGATTGGAAATATTGGAAGCCATCATTTCCTCGTGAAAGTCCTTGATCTTTCCCCCATTTTTCTAGTCCTTCCCAAGCTGACTGGTTGAATGAACGGTCGTCTACACCACCTGTGTCTGTGATCAATGCTGCAGTTGTTGTGTCTGATGAGCTTTTGCCACCGGATGAATCAGTAGAGCCGTTGTTGCCGCATGCACCTAAAAATAACCCTGCTGCTAGTGCGACAGCACCTAAACCAAATAATTTTGCTTTTTTCATTTCTGTAAAGCCTCCTAAAATAATTGTTTTATTTTTCAACAGTCAGCTGACTGAATGAACATGAGTTATAGATCTTTTTCAGTAAATGCATAAGGCAGCAGTGCACGAACGGTCGTTGCCTTCGTCACACCATTGTCTCCTACTAGCGTAACCGGCATATCAGGGGAACAGAATTCTGCCATTACTTGTCGACATGCACCACAAGGAGAGATAGGATCGGGGGTGTGCCCCGCTACGACTAGATGCGTAAATGTTTTTTCTCCTTCAGATACTGCTTTGAAAAAAGCTGTGCGCTCGGCACAATTCGTTAATCCAAATGATGCATTCTCAATGTTGATGCCTTGATAAATCTTGCCTGATTCCGTTACGAGACAAGCGCCTACCGGAAAATGGGAATAAGGAACATAGGCTTTATCTAACGCTTCAATAGCTGTGTTGATCCATTCTTGTTTGAGTTCTGCCATGAGCTTCTCCTTTGAAAAAATTAATAGCCTTCACCAGTTGAACCAGATACGATTGCTACTCCTGCGCTTGTTCCGATTCTTGTAGCACCAGCTTCGATCATTGCCATTGCTTCTTCTTCGTTATGGATACCGCCGGAAGCTTTGACACCCATTTCTGGTCCTACAGTTTCACGCATCAAACGGACATCCTCTACCTTTGCTCCGCCTGTTGAGAAACCAGTTGATGTTTTGACAAAATCAGCGCCTGCAGCTTTTGCTATTTCGCAAGCTCGGATGATTTCTTCTCTATCTAATAACGATGTTTCAATAATAACTTTGACAAGCGCACGATCTTTTGCTGCTTCAACAACTGCTTCGATATCTTTTTGGACTTGTTGATCATCCTTTGATTTCAAAGCACCGATATTGATGACCATATCGACTTCATCTGCACCGTTATTGATGGCATCTGTTGTTTCAAATGCTTTTGTCTCGGGTGTGTTTGCTCCTAGAGGAAACCCGATTACTGTACATACGGCTACTGGCTCACCTTGTAATTGTTCTTTCGCTAGCGCAACCCATGCTGGATTGATGCAGACAGAATAAAAATGGTATTTTTTTGCTTCTTCGATAATTTGCATCACAGCTTCTTTAGATGCGTCTGCTTTCAAAATAGTATGGTCGATCATTCGGTTTAGTTCCATTTCTTTTCCCCTTTTCTTTAAAACGGTAAAGTCCGCTTTTTTCCTTTATTCTGTGATGATGTCATGAATCAACGTTGGCTTCATTGCCGATTCACCAATTTCAATATTTTTATATAATAATTCAATGACAGAAGTGATTTCTTCGTCGTTACTATAGATCGTCAATAGTGACTCACCTTTTGTCACAGTGTCACCAATTTTTTTATGCAGTTTCAATCCAACAGCGTGATCAATATCTTCTTCTTTGGTTTTACGCCCAGCACCTAGCATCATTGCAGCAATTCCTAATTCATTTGCCACGATTTTTGACACAACTCCGCTTTGTTTAGCAGGAAGCTCCATTGTGTAGCGTGCAGTCAAAATTCGTTCTGGATGTTCCACGATCGCTGGGTCTCCCCCTTGATTTTGGATCATTTCTTTGAATTTTGCTAACGCTTTACCTGATTCCAGAGCTTCTTGAAGCAACGTTCTTGCTTCATCGGTTGTCTTAGCTTTGCCAGCAAGAACAACCATTTGGCTTCCTAAGGCGTAGCACATTTCTACTAGATCTTCTGGACCATTTCCTTGTAATGTTTCGATTGCCTCGACAACTTCTAGACTATTTCCGATAGCTTCGCCAAGAGGTTCTGACATATCTGAGATAACCGCCACTGTTTCTCGGTTAGCCAGTTTCCCAATGCTCGTCATGGTCTTTGCCAGACGTCTTGCATCTTCGATGTTCTTCATGAAAGCACCGTCTCCAGTGGTCACATCCAAAACGATTGCATCTGCTCCTGCCGCGATTTTTTTACTCATAATCGAACTGGCAATCAGCGGAAGAGAATCAACGGTCGCTGTGACGTCACGCAAGGCATACAATTTTTTGTCCGCCGGTGCCAAGTTTCCTGATTGACCAATTACCGCTACTTTACTTTCATTAACAATGCGTACAAATTCTTCATCCGAAAGCTCGATCTGAAATCCGGGAATTGCTTCTAGCTTGTCTAGTGTACCACCTGTGTAACCTAGACCGCGTCCAGACATTTTAGCCACTGTCACTCCGACACTAGCTACTAGGGGGGCTAAAATCAATGTGGTCGTGTCACCAACGCCACCTGTCGAATGCTTATCTACCTTTATTCCTTCAAGAGAACTCAAATCGATGACATCACCAGAATTAGCAATCGCCAATGTTAAGTTCGTGATTTCTTCATTTGTCATGTCTTGATAAAAAATTGCCATCAATAATGCACTGACTTGATAATCTGGAATCTTTCCATTCGTATAGTTCGTGACGATGTACTCGATTTCCTCTTTCGACAGCTCGTTTCCATCCCTCTTTTTTTCAATCAGATCCACCATTCGCATTGCCTGATCCTCCTTGTCTTCATTCGGTATTATACATTATTTTTAGGAAAGGTAAACCACTTTAGTAAACTGGTTTACTAAAAATAAAAAAAGCACTAACTAGCCTTTGTAAATGCTTACATAAGCAATATACCGCCGAGTTAGCCCTTTGTCAATACTTTTACGCTCTCACGAATAATTAATTTTGTTTCGAACACTTTGTTCGGAACTTTTCTTTGAGGAAATTCGATCGTATCGATCAGGAAACGTGCAGCATAAAATCCAATATCAAAACTTGGCTGCTGCACTGTCGTCAATTGCGGAATCATGTATTCTGACAGCTTTAATCCATCGAATCCTATGACTGAGATATCTTCTGGGATTTTTTTGCCCAATTCATCGATCGCCTGATAGCATCCGATCGCCATGGCATCATTCCCGCAAAAAATAGCCGTGATATCTTTATGTTTGAGTAATTTTTTTGATGCAGTATATCCACCTTGGACAGTCAACTCTCCATGTTCAACAAATTTCCCATTAAAAGGCAGGCCATGATCTTTCAGCGCATGACGATATCCGTTGAAACGTTCTTCTAATTGATAGTATCCAGTGGTTTCCTTCAGCATGCCGATCTTCGTATGGCCATTTTCAATAAACAGCGAAACAGCTTGATAGGCGCCCTCATATTCCTTTACGATAAGCCGTCCGTTATCCCGACGATTCAATCCGCGATCGATTAAAATGATTGGCATTTTTTGATAAAAACCGCTGTCTAATGCATATTTCTCAGGTAAAATATTTGGTGTGGCCAGCAAGATTCCGTCCACTGAGCGGTGGGAAAGCTCTTGTAAATACTTGATCTCATTTTCTTGGCTATGACGAGAATTGCATAACATGATCACATAGCCCAAAGGATTCAAATAGCTCTCTACACCTTCGATCAGTTTGGAGAAGAAGAAATCAGTGACATCAGGGACGATCATTCCGATGGTCTTTGAATGTCGATTGATCACATTTGAAGCGAAATAATCGGGCTTATAATGATGTTCATTCACGATCGACAACACTTTTTTTCTTGTCTTATCACTAAATCTGCTTCCTTTGTTATTCAAAATCTGTGAGACAGTTGTTACTGATACGCCTGCCATTTCTGCGATATCTCTGATGGTCAGCTTCATCCTATTGGCTCCCTTCTATCTAAATTCCCTATCAGTGTACCAAAACCCCCAAGAAAAGAATAGAGAAAAAAGGAAAGTATGTTTTTTGATAAAAACCTCCTTTATCTACCGACTTGGCAGCCTTCTATACAAGTTCTGTATCTTATTTATTTTATCGTAAAAAACAACGACTCTGTTCCTACTATTTCTTTTTGAAGAAAAAATAGTTCTTTGTTTTTAAAAACTTCTCAACAAAAAAAGAACTGATACGTACCCGTACATGCACGCCCAGTTCCACTCTTTCGTCGCTCCACTATTTTTCAGCTAGTTATTCTTTCACACTTTTGATGATATAATATCCTTTATCTTTTGTGACGATTTCTGCATTACCAAATGTTTCTTCCATTTTCTTTTGCGCACTCGGCGCTCCTTGTTTCTTCTGGATCACAATTGTCAGTGTACCGCCCTTCTTCAACCGAGGATATGCGCCTGTCAAAATTTCATGTACAACTTTTTTTCCAGCACGGATCGGCGGATTGCTTACGATAGCTGCATAGGTTTCTTCATGAACTGCTTCATAGATATTCGATTGATGGATATCAACATGTTCGATTTGGTTACGCTTTGCGTTTCCTTGCGCTAGACTTACCGCTCGTTCATTAATGTCGACCATTTCAACAAACCGCTGTGTCGCAAATGCCAAAGCTAACCCAATCGGTCCATACCCGCATCCCACATCTAAGATCTTTCCTTCATCAGGTAACTCTTCCCAATCGAAAGCATCAATCAGGACACGTGAACCATAATCCACTGTTTCACGTGAAAATACACCAGAATCTGTTACAAATTGAAAGGTTCTGCCTTTTAACTCAAAAGCCCATTGTTCAAAATCGTGCGCCGTATCTGGGCGTTCAGAATAGTAATGATTTGTCATGTCTTCCATCCTTCTCATTTCTTTCATGACAACAGTCTATCCTTTTATGTATCCGTGCGCAAGTCAAGAATAAGACTCCGTTTCTTTCTATTATAAAGATTATACAAAAAGATCGGCAATCTCTCTTAAGTGGTGGGGTTTGCGTTTATTTTGTGTTAAAATAGTTCCATTGATGGGAGAACGCAGGAGGCTAATATGAATGATCCAATGAACTACTACCGTGTGGCAAGAGAAGAATGGCGAGAATTTTATCGTAATGGGCAAGCACCTTTGACACAAGATGAACTAGATAATATCAAAAGTTTGAATGACCGCATTTCCATGCAGGATGTTCGAGATATCTATGTACCTCTTGCTCATCTGATTTATCTTTATATGAAAGAATTTGAATCTTTGTTCTTGAGTAAAGGTTTATTTCTTCATAAATACGTAGAAGTACCGCCTTTTATTATCGGGATCGCCGGAAGTGTAGCCGTTGGAAAAAGTACAACAGCCAGACTGCTGCAGACGATTTTGTCTCGTACCTTCAAACGAAGAAACGTTCAGCTGATCACGACTGACGGATTTCTTTATCCAAATCGTATATTAAAAGAGCGTGGAATCATGGACCGTAAAGGATTTCCTGAAAGTTATGATATGGAGATGCTGATCGATTTCTTGAACCGTGTAAAATCTGGTCAGGAAGAGATAAAAGTACCTGTTTACTCACATGATGTGTATGATATCATTCCAGACAAGTACGAATTGATCCAGCAGCCTGATATCTTGATCGTTGAGGGGATCAATACGCTTCAATTACCTGCGAATCAGCAAATCTACGTCAGCGACTTTTTTGATTTTTCTGTCTATGTCGATGCCGATCCCGTGCTGATCGAAAAATGGTATTTGGATCGTTTTGGTGCGTTACTGGATACGGCTTTCCAAAATCCAGAGAATTATTATTATCGTTTTGCTATCGGAGATCGTGAAGAAGCCTTTAAAATGGCAAAAGATGTATGGAAAAATGTGAATTTGAAAAATTTACAGGAATATATCTTGCCTACACGAGGAAGAGCCGATATAATTCTCCATAAAACTGAAAATCATATCATCGATTCGATTTTCATGCGAAAATATTAGCATTTTAAAATAGTTTGACTATTTTGAGATAAAATTTAAAGGGATAGGGGTAATAAATTTGACAAACGTTGCCGATATGACGAACGTTGAAAAGATTATCGTATTAGACTACGGTAGTCAGTATAACCAATTGATCACAAGACGTATTCGTGATCTTGGAGTCTTTTCCGAATTATTGAGCCACCGCATTACTGCAGAAGAAGTAAAAGCGATGAATCCAAAGGGAATCATTCTTTCTGGCGGACCAAACAGTGTATATGATGAGAATGCATTTGGGATCGATCCTGAGATCTTCAATTTAGGTATTCCTGTATTAGGGATTTGCTATGGTATGCAATTGATCACGTACAAACTTGGCGGTTCCGTAGAGCCTGCTAAAAACCGCGAATATGGGAAAGCCTTGTTAGAAGTAACAAGCGATCAAGCTGTCTTGTTTAAAGAAACACCAAAACAACAAACAGTATGGATGAGCCATGGTGACTTGGTAACTAAAGTTCCTGAAGGCTTTGAAACAGTCGGAACAAGCAAAGATTGTCCGATTGCTTCTATCCAAGACACAACACGTAATTTTTATGGTATCCAATTCCATGCAGAAGTACGTCATTCCGAATACGGAATCGAATTGCTGCGCCACTTTGCCTTTGATGTTTGTCACTGTGAAGGTAACTGGACAATGGATAACTTTATCGATATGCAAGTAGAAAAAATCCGTGAACAAGTTGGTGACAAAAAAGTCTTGCTTGGTCTTTCAGGTGGCGTTGATTCTAGTGTCGTTGGGGTTCTTTTACAAAAAGCGATCGGTGACCAATTGACATCTATCTTTGTTGACCACGGTCTGCTACGCAAAGGCGAAGCGGAACAAGTAATGGAAAGTCTAGGCGGAAAATTCGGCTTGAACATCATCAAAGTCAATGCAAGAGATCGCTTCTTAGACAAGTTGAAAGGTGTATCTGACCCAGAACAAAAACGTAAAATCATTGGGAATGAATTCGTATATGTTTTTGATGACGAAGCAACAAAACTTGCTGGTGAAGAAGGCGTCTCTTTCCTAGCACAAGGAACGTTGTATACTGACGTTATCGAATCTGGTACAGAAACAGCACAGACGATCAAATCTCACCATAATGTAGGTGGACTGCCAGAAGATATGCAATTTGAATTGATCGAACCATTAAACACATTATTCAAAGACGAAGTCCGTGAATTAGGGACTCAGTTAGGCATGCCTGATTCAATCGTTTGGCGTCAGCCATTCCCTGGTCCTGGTCTTGGTATTCGTGTTCTTGGCGAAATCACTGAAGACAAGCTAGAAATCGTACGCGAATCTGATGCTATCTTGCGTGAAGAAATCGCAGCTGCTGGACTTGACCGTGATATCTGGCAATATTTCACTGTTCTTCCAGGGATCCGCTCTGTCGGTGTTATGGGTGACGGACGTACTTACGACTACACAGTCGGTATCCGTGCTGTAACTTCAATCGACGGAATGACCGCTGACTTTGCCCGTATCCCATGGGAAGTCTTGCAAAAAATCTCTGTACGTATCGTAAACGAAGTAGCCCACGTCAACCGTATCGTGTATGACATCACTTCTAAACCACCAGCAACAGTGGAGTGGGAATAAAGAGCCAACATAATATGGAGGGGGAATCCCTATAAATCAACATTCTTCAATAGCTAAAATGCTTGATTTTCATTAAAAATAAGATGGTTCCCTACCAAAAGAGACTATAATATAAGTTAATTTGTTTCATTCTTATCATAAAAAGAAGTTCTCGAAAAACGAACTGTTTTCCGAGAACTTTTTTCTATCCATCTAAGTGCTCAAATCATATTCACGACGGAATTCTAAGGTTACCCTTTCTTAAACAAACTTTATGTTATCTGCACAACTTTTTGCAATTTTTTCATTGCTTCTTACGAAATCGTTGAACTCTCTTTAGCATAATACAAAGTGTAGATGAAGTCTGGTGCTTTACTCGTTTTGGTAAAAATGACTGGAAATCGTTTCTGGTTATTTTTGGCAAAGGCGAGGTGCAGGTTCGATTCCTGCCTTCTACGCTAACGATGTGGCTGAAGGGAACCTCCGATCTTGAATCGAAACGATCCGCAGTCTATTGTTTCACCAATGAAACAAAATCAACGTTCGTCCAAGCATTTCCTGAAGCCTTGCTATAAACCCCAATTTCACAAACACCTGTTGTAATTGGAATGTCTTTGATTGTAATTTTTGTCCATTCACTTGTTTTAACAACCGCAGTATTTAGTTCCGCTCCACCATAATTTTTGATATATAACTGATTAGTATCAAACTCTCCCCCAGACATTACATAGGCACTCAATGTGTAAGTTCCTTTGCTTATGCCACTAACATTTTGATAAGCTGATGCCTCGTATGCTTGATCCTGCCAAAAAGTTAGTTTGTAGTCCCCAAAAAAAGTGCCCGCTTCCGTTTTGATCGTACCCTTAGCGGTTCCTTGTTGAAACCAGGTTTGCCAATTGGAAGGACTGGTCGTTGGTCCATCGCTTTCGAAACTTGCATTTTTAACTAGATTTATTTGCGCCCCTGCTTGTTTAAACGCACGCAAGCTTGGCAAGGCGTTTCCAGCAAAATCAAACATCGCTTGGTTGTCCCATTCGTTTCCCATAGTGGATTGAACACTGAGATAATTCATACCTGCTTGTGTTGCCCAACTCACATTTCCGTTGTACCAAAGAGGTTCCCAATAGAAGAAGCCCGCCCCGCGATTATTCGGTACTGCCTGAATCCGATCGGCAAGATCCAGCAAATACTCTGCTTGTCCTGTCGGTGTTGGTTCATATCCCCCCGCAGCTGCTTCGGCTTCACCAAAAGCATTTGGCATAGTATCGGCATTCGCTGTTGTATGCCCATAAGCTGTTTCAACTACGATCACTTCTTTACCATACCGTTGGCTGATCGCATTCATATTGGTTTGAAGTTCATTCATTGAACCGTGCCAATACGGATAATACGACACTCCAATTAAATCAAATGACACACCTCGACTCGTGATTTCATCAAACCACCAAGTAAATGCTCCTGTATCGCCACCATCAGCTAAGTGGAGCATTACTGGAGTTGTTTTAGGTTGAGTGTCTCGAACAGCTTGGATACCAGACTTCAAAAAAGCAGCCAATCGATCAAATTCTCCCCCGCCTTCTCCCCAAGACTTGCCATAAGGCCAGAGCATTCCGCTATTCAGTTCATTGCCGATCTGAACCATATCAGGATAAACGTCCAGCTGCTTCATTTCCGACAGAACGTTCTTTGTATAGTCGTACAATGCCGTATTCATTTCTTCAAAGGTCAGACCTTGCCATGCTTTAGGAAGATTCTGTTTCCCAGGATCAACCCAAAAATCACTGTAGTGAAAATCCAGCAGCACCTTAAGTCCCAGATTTTTTGCTCGTTTTGCAAGGTCAATCGTCGTTTCCAGATCATTTGTCCCTGCTCCATAACTTTCTCCATTACTATTATAAGGATCCTGCCACAAACGCAGTCGAACATAGTTGACACCATTATTTTTTAAAATCTCTAAGGCATCTTTTGAAATATCGTCTTCATAATATTTTGCACCAGATTTTTCCATATCTGACAGGATCGAAATATCTGCTCCGCGAATAAATTCGCTGGCAGATGCTTCAACAGTTTTTGAAACAGCCCCCAAAGCCCCTAACACAGCTGCAAATAAAACAGCTTTACGCAACCAAATTCCCATTTTCATTATGGCTCCTCCTTTATTGAAATTGGTTCAGAATAAACTGAACAGCTTTTTCAGGATCTCTCGTTAATCCGATATATTCTGCTCCTTTTGTCGCAACCAGCTTGATTCCTAAGCGATCGGTGTCTTCTTTGATATCATCATAGTAAGAATTGACTTGCGGTGCTAAGACCACCATATCAAAATCCTGCAGCATTTCGTAATGAGAACCATAAGCACCCGCCATTGCACTGATCGGTGCTTTCGATTCAGATGCACCTTTTTTTAAAGCATTAGCTAACATCGCACTTGTCCCTGCGCCAGCACAAAGTACCAACACATTGATTTCTTTATTTGCATCGCTGATAACTTGACTCGCTGCCACAGGTACTTCCTCACGTACATCGGCAGAAGCACCTTCCTCGGTTGCGATCACCTCTGCTTTTTGTGCTTCTTTCTCTACTAAGACAGCATCGTATGCTTTGCAAAATGGTAGATAGATCAGGAAGTCAACGACGATTAGAACCGCTGCTAGAACAAAAGCTAAGATACCCATGCCCGTTCCTAGAACCAAACCGATCGGTGCTGGAGTTGCCCAAGGCAAAACGTACATAAAGCTGTTCATGCCCAATACATCGACAAAAAACTTGAACAGGCAAACGTTTACAACAGGTGTTAACAAAAATGGAATAAAAAAATAAGGGTTCAAAATCATGGGTGCCGCAAATAGCAATGGTTCGTTGACAGCGAAACTTACTGGAATAAAGGAAGCTTTCCCAACTGCCTTCAACTGCTTAGACTTAGCAAAGAGTAGGAAGATAAAAGGAACAACCAATGTTGCCCCAGTTCCTCCCATAGTTCCTACAAAATTCCCTAAACCCACCGTCAGTACTTTAGAAGCTTGTTCACCGGAATTGAACAATTGCAGATTGGTTTCCACATTGGCATAGATAATTGCCGCAATTGCCGGCTCCACGATCGACGGTCCATGAACACCGACAAACCAAAACAGCGCCATCGCTCCCCAGATAATAGCGATTCCTAAGTACCCGTCAGCTGCTGTAAATAGCGGCTGCAGCACCGTAATGATTGCTTCTGCAAATGAGATTTGGAAGATTTGTCGAATGCCTAAATCAATTAAAACGGCCGCAAATACTGAAAAAGAGAAAGGAAAAATATCTCGGAAGGTTTGCGAAATCGTTCCAGGAACTTCTTTAGGCATTTTAATGGTAATATCTTTCAGCACACAAAACTTATATAAATTAACTGTTAAAAATGCAGCGACAAAGGAAGCCAGTAGTCCCTTTGTCCCCATATATTCCGTTGAAAATCCACCTTCAATCGGAGAGACGCTTAACAACAGGAAACTTACCACAGAGGCCAGCATCACAGAGGTGGTGTTGATTACTTTGTTTTTCGGTAAGCGACGATTCATCGAATCAGCCAAGCAGCGAGCAGTGGTTGCTGAAACGAGTAACCCTACAACACCCATCGAATAATTATAGACTTTCCATAGCCATGTGGAGACAGATTCAGGCCATTGGTAACCAAAAATCTCAGGAACCGCAGCAATCAAAATGAAAATGCTTGAAAATAAAATAGCTGGCATCGCTGTTAAAAATCCGTCACGAACGGCTCCTAAATAACTATTACGTGAGATTTTTTCAAAAAATGCTTTCCCTTTTTCGATTTGTTTAATGATTCCATCCATAGCGTTCTTCTCCTATCCTTGATTCTGTCTGTACAGTACAATAAAGTCTTGAATCAGATCTCTCAGCAATAAAGTGGTCATTAAATGATCCTGCCCATGGATAAAAATGAATCCCATCTCCATCTCTTTCCCAGATGCTTCTTCCGCTAAAATTTTTGTTTGCGAATTATGTGCAAGGGTTAAATTTTCGTCGGCTTCTTTCAACGCCGAATCAACATGTTCAAAGTTTCCTTGTCTTACTTCTTTCAATAATTTCAATAATGTACTGCGAGCGTCGCCTGAATATGCAACGATCTCAAAACCAAGCATTTGTAATTCCTCTTTATTCATCTTTTCTTCCTCCATTATCACTTATTAAATAATCGTTTTGGTTTCACTGACCAACTTGTACCAGTAAGCTGATTCTTTTGGGTAACGCTTCTGGGTTTCAAAATCAACATAAAACAAGCCATACCTTTTGTTATACCCATTTGTCCATGAGAAAAGATCCATAAGCGACCACAAAAAATACCCCTTCACATTTACCCCGGCTGTTATCGCCTTGCTTAAGGATTCCAAATAGACTCTCAAATAGTCGATTCTCGGCTGATCCATAATAATGCCATCTTCAAACTGATCTTTATACCCCATCCCGTTCTCAGTGATATAGATTTTGTTGTAATGTGGGTAATCGCTTTTAATTCGCAGCAACAAGTCATATAGACCTTCTGGATAAATCAGCCAGTCCCAATCAGTTCGAGGAATTCCTTCTTTATAAATACGTTCTCCGATTCCCTTCACTTTATAAACAGAGGTCCCTTTTTCACCCGTACCGTTATGATGGATTGCATTTTCTCCATCGTAAGCTTTGACAAAATGGCATTGGTAGTGATTGATCCCTAAGTAGTCATTACGCGTGGATGCTTTTTTCAATTCAACGAAATCTTCTTCAGGAAAATGATAGCTGGCCTGATTTGCTTCACATATCTCATCAAGAGCAGTCAAGGTTTCAGTTGAATAATAGCCTAAATAGGTAGCATCTAATAAGAAACGGATCGACAATGCATCGTCTAAAAAGGCAGCATGCTTATCTTCCGGCGCGTCTGTTGCCGCATATTTCGTCTCTAATGAGTGAACTACACCAATTTCACCCGGAAGTTCGTTTTCTTTGAAATAGTTCACTACACGGGCATGAGCAACCATCATATTATGAAGACAGGCGACGATCTTTGTAAAATCATATTTGATTCCTGGTGGGAAAACACCTAACAAATATTGATTGGTTGCAACTGGATAGATTTCATTAAAGGTACTCCACACCTTGACTTCTTTGAATTCATGAAAACAAAAAATGGCATAGGAAACAAATGCTTCTATTGTTTCTCGATTCAAAAAATCTCCATGGTCAAACAAACGTTTAGGGGTATCAAAATGATGCAACGTCACAAACGGCGTTACGTTTCTTTTCTTACATTCTTCGAACACACGATGATAAAAAGCGATTCCTTCTGGATTTGGTTTCCCAGCTCCATCAGGAAAAATGCGGCTCCAAGCAATGGATAATCTTAGACCATTTACACCAAAACGTTCACACAATTCAATGTCCTTTGCATATTGATGATAAAAATCACTTGCCGGATCGGGACTGAATCGCCCTTGTTCCTCTAAAAAGTCATCCCAAGCAACAGCGCCTTTGCCACCTTCCTTAGTGGCTCCTTCAACCTGATAGGCTGCTGTGGCTCCGCCAAAAATAAAATCTTCTGGTAATTTAAGCATGTACATCTCTCCTCAAATCTATAATCAGTTTTCGCTCTTTCTAACTGATTGCATTGTAAACGCATCCAAAACATTTGTCAACAAAAACAAACACAAATAATCATAAAAACCAGAAAACAGCAATAAAATCTATTGTAACAAACATAAAAACCACCCTAAATGTTTACTTTTGTTCGAATTAGATTGACTGTTGTCCGTTTATATGATAGATTATCCTTAAATTAGAGGTGAAGACAATGTTGAAAAAAGAAAGATTGCTTACTATCGTAGAAATGGTCAATAAAAAAGGAATCCTTACCGTTAATGAAATCATCAATCAATTAGATGTTTCTGATATGACCGTTCGCAGAGATTTAGATGAATTAGAAAAATCGGGCAAGCTGCTGCGTGTCCATGGAGGGGCTCAAAGTCTTTCCTACACTTTAGATCAAGAACTTTCTCACACTGAAAAAGCCACTCTGCAGATTCAAGAAAAAAAAGAAATTGCTGCCACAGCAGCCTCCTTGATTCACGAGGGAGAAACGATTTTCTTAGGACCAGGTACAACAATCGAACTATTGGCGACGCATTTACTGAACAAGAAAATTCGGATCATTACAAATAATTATCCAGTTTTTGATATTCTTGCTCAAGCAGATGGACCAGAAATTCTACTGATTGGCGGTGATTTCCGGAAAAATACCGGCGCATTTGTCGGACCGATCACCAACGACAATTTAAGAAGACTAAAGTTTACAAAAGCATTTATCAGTTCAAATGGCGTTCACAACGAAGCGATCTCTACTTACAGTACCGAAGAAGGAGAAGCACAGCAGATCGCTCTAAATAATTCCCGTAAGAAATATCTACTCGTTGATAATAAAAAATTCAATCGAGATGATTTTTATGTGTTTTATAATTTGCATGATTTCGATCTGCTCATTACGGATCGCCAGATCTCGCGGGAGGTTCAAGAGCACTATGCACAATATGTCGATCTGCAAATTGCTGATTCAACCGAAAATACCACTATAGGAGCGTAACTATGAAAGGGATTATATTTGATTTCAACGGAACAATGTTTTTGGACTCTCATCTGCATGAAGCTGCTTGGCTGCATATGATACATGATCATACAAAAGATGGTTTATCAGACGAGGATATTTTAAAAAATATTCATGGTCGGACGAATACGGAGATTTTGAAACATTTCATTTCAGAGCATTTGACCGCCTCTGAGATCGCCGTATTGTCAGAAGAAAAAGAAAGCTATTATCGTATGCTTTGCTTGCAAAATGAAAACGAGCTTCAGTTGACAAAAGGGCTTGAAGCGACTCTTGACCAGCTGACTGACCAACAGATTCCATTAACGATTGCCACGGCTACTGTCAAAGAGAATGTTGCTTTTTATTTTGATATTTTCGATTTAGCCCGCTGGTTTGACTGGGACAAGATTGTCTATGACGACGGCTCTTTCCCTGGGAAACCGCAACCGGATATTTTTCTTAAAGCGGCAGACAAACTGAGCTTAGCTCCGGCTGATTGTCTTGTTATCGAAGATGCTTACTCAGGATTACTTGCTGCCAAACGTGCGGGGATCGGAACAATTATTGCAATTGATCCATTCGGTAAAAACAAAACAGTATTTGAACAGGCACAGCTAAATAAAGATGGAACCATCAAAGATTTTACTGGTTTTTGGACAGAGCACCTGTCTGCCACATCCGTTAATTCTTAAACGATTCAACTAACTACCAAAGAAAAGCAACTGAAATGCACACCTCCTTTTATAAAAAACTGCCAGTGAAACGACATGAAAGATACACTGCTATATCCTTAGTGAAATATAGCAGTGTATCTTTGACTTTTTCATTCTTTTAACCATATGACGCGTTCATCTCTATCTATAATTAACATTAAAAATAGTGTTTTCACATTATTTCTCAAACCAATCTTAAAAATCATCAGGAGTACTTTTTTGATATACTTTTATTAATGCTGGGCGTAATGGTTAAAAGATTTCCACTAGTTCCTCTCCACCAAGCTGAGTTGAAAAATGCTTATCTGTAAACAACATAGACAAAGAGGAAATAAACGTTTCCGTATCTTTCTCTGTCCCAAGGATATTAATTAATTTTCCTACTAGGTAAGTATCATTAAACTTAAGATCTGCCTTCACATCAAAAGTTTTGATAAAAGCTTTTATCATGCGTACAATTTTGTCTTTATCGCCATAATTGATTTCACCACTCATATCAATATAGTCACTAATCCCTGAAGAAATAATGGCAACTGCTTCTTCTTTCGCCTTATCAGATAATTCATTTAATGACTGGGATTGATTGATGACTTCTTGAGTTTTATCTGTTACGTAATCTCTCATTATCCTATCGGCATACTCCGCAAAGTAATCTTGAAAAAATTCTTCTACAGGGTAACCAACTTCGTTTTCCCAACCAGGAGAAATTTCATTATCAGTACTTATTAAATCTATTAAAAACCAACCCGTTCTCTGAGTGTTGATTCTATAATATTTTTAATTTCCTATATAAATCAAAAATATTATAGAATCAATAAGCTAATTAAGAAACAAACTTTAGAAACTCTAGAAGAACTTCTGAATTTATATAGAAGTGTGTAGCTACTTACTAAATATACAAAAGTTAAAATAAAATACTCTGGATACTCTTTATACTGCATTAAAGTTAGTAATATTAACAGCAAAGATATCGAAAAAACAATAACATAATATGTGTCAAAATTTTTCATAATAAGAACTCCCTTACTGTTGCATACTAACATAATCCAAAAACTCTTCTACTTCAGCTAAAGACATTCCACTTTCTTTAGTCCAAAAAACAGTTTTTTCTATCGATCCTTCTCTGTAAACTGTAAATGTCGGAGTCGAGTTAATTGAGTAGCGACTCTTGAATTCTTTCCACTCATTTTCATCTTCTCTAACTTTTGCTACATTCACGTAATAAATATTTTCTTTTCCCTTTTCTACCAGCATATCGAATAGCTTCCTGCTTTTGATGATCGATTTCTTGTGCTACATCTAGTAAATTTTCATCAATTTCTATATCATAAAGTATTTCACTAGTGTCTACATCCACAATATATACTTTTTATCAGTAGCAATTTTTGAGTAATCCGTTAAAATGATCTCAGTCTCGTCACTTTCATCAGTATAAATATACGTTAACAATGAACTCACCTTTTCAATCGGTGTTAGCTCTAAGCCTACTGTATTTTTTACTATTGAGTCATTATTTACCACCATAACTTCGTACTGTATATACCATCCTATTTGGTTTCCATCAATATCAGTAATTGGCTCACTAGCTAATGGAGTCTCCGGAACAATATTTTCCTGATATTTCTTAAACTCTTCTGTAGCACGAAAAAGGTTATCATGTTCCTCACTTGAAACTGGTTGAGTCATAGAAAATGTTACTTGGCTAAACAGAGGGAAAATAAACACTACAATCAACAAAGTATAAAAAAAAGCCCTTCTTTTTCATTTTTTATCTTCCAATCACAAATTGAAAAACTTATTCCTGCAACTTTGAGTCTAGTATCACAATCGACTGACTACAACTATTCATTTACATTCTACTTTAAGTTCCTCCTTAACCATTAATTTTATTAAAGATACTTGTAATAGTGATTCTCACAAAATTTCATGAAAAATACTTTATTACTGTATCTAAAATTCCAATACACAACTTATCGACTATTATCTGAAAACCAAAACTTATTATTCCTTGATGTTATTCTAGCAATAGTAACTGCTTTTTTATTTTTTTGCATATTTTTTCGGCGTTACTTTTTAAAGTTAACTTTTTCGACAAATAGAAAGAGATACGAATCACTGATTTTTTTGAAGAAAAGAAATGGAGTGAGCTGAACGTTAGAGATATTGGGAGCTTTCGTAACTGCTTATTAAACGATAATGGTTATTTGCAACCGTATTGCTCGCTTCTACATGAAATATTTCATGAAATATTTCGCAAAACCTTTGATTATGTAGTTACGTTTCCATTCTTGACTAAAAATGTTTCAAAAACGAACAAAGGTGTTAAAAGGTAAAGTGATCAATACTACTGGTCAAAATAAGAGGTTGAAAGGGAATTGAAAAATAACTACAGATAATACTTTTATAAACGTACGTGCTTTGTGGTTCTGTAGTTAACTATATAACTGGAATTAGGGAATGGTATCAATTTGAAAAGAAAGATTCTACCAATTTATCATATGTTAAAAATGGAAAATCAACAGCAGTTCTTTCGGAAACCTTACACAAAAACCGATTATTGAAAATAGCCGAAAAACGTTTTTCGGCTATTTTTTTAATTAAGTTTCCTTCTTCTTACCTTTTCCCACTATTCCGTTTCACATCTTTGATGATCTTCAGCGCACGTTTTCGTGTTTTGATATTTGGGCTTTTCAAGCGGCGGTATGCACTTGAGATATCTGTTTTTTCCATATGGACGACCCACTTTCTTCTTTGATTGTAGTCATGCTAAAAAACACAAATCGAAACAATTACGATTTGTGTTTTAAATGGTATCAAAAGTTAAAATGAAAGTCAACTTGTTAAAACAGTCGATCAGACTAGCTGATTGACTCCTATCTCTGGAAATAAATTTTCATTATTACGTTTTAGCTACCTAAAAAAGGCCCTCTTGTCCGTTAACTTTAATATCTATTGTTATAGCTAGTTTACCTATTGAACGTACTGTGTGTTCGATAGAACACTAAAAAAGAGGCTGGGACAGAAGCGTTTAACTCCAAGAAACAAGAAGAAATTCACGAAAATTGCTTTTCAAATTTTTGTGAATTTCAGCTTATTTCCGAAGGAGTTGCTTCTGCTTCCGCCGTTTATACGTGTTTAGAGCGTGAGACAAAAGTGTTCTTTACTTTTGTCTCACGCTCTTTTAAACTATTTCGAAGTACTAAACTTATGAAGTAAGAATACCTAAGCCAGAGCCAATGTGCTCGCCTGCAAGCAATTGCTCTTTTGCTTGTCGCTGTAAACTCGTACTTTCTGGATAATCATGTATTTGGGCATCTACTCGTCCAAAGATCCAAGGGACTCCACTATCGTCCTGTTCATCAACTGATAATAATCGATAATCGGCTGCAAAAAGACAGATTTTTGACTCTTTTTTCAACCATTTAGTAAGATTGGGTGATAGTAACCAAGTATCTGTGTACATCACTTGGTAATGGTAATCAGGAAAATAAAGTTCAAAAAAACGAATGGCACTTTCGTAACTATCTCTTATCTTATTCTGAGATAAATCTGCATCGGAAGGAATATGAAGAGAAAGGCACTGCTTTCCTTCTAATCTTAGATCCGTGTACCCTTTCGGAAAATATGTCATTTCGTACTCCAATTCACCAATCCGAAAGATCAAGCCACTAGTGTAATGCCAAATCCAAAAACCACGGTCAAAGCGATAGCTTCCTGTTACTTGGAAATGTTCATGAATAAATCTAGTAAAAGCATTCATTGTTGCCAAATAGATAGTTCTTGGAATCTTCAATGGTTGATAAATTTTTTTCCAACTTTGAGAAGCTGCATATAGATAAATAGCTAATGCTGCAAAAGGTTCCTCTTCATAGACTTTGTCTATTTTCTTTGCAGTCGCCTTTGCTTTATTAGGATCCATTAGTTCATGACTATATTGCTCAAACACCTCATCAAGGATGTTTTTTGCTTGTACAATCATTTGCTCTATAACGACTTTGGGAAGAGTTAAAGTTTCTGCCAGAATTTGGATTTCATTGCTTATTTTCTTCATCAAATTTCCCCTTTTCATATCTTTGAACCTCATTGTTTAAATGACTGATTATCCGGACACCATATGGTATAAACATACTTTTATTGTACACTAACTATAAAACTTAAACTTTCTATGAAGAAAGAATATCTGTAAGACTTTCAAGGAAAGCATTGACCATCTCAGGAAAGTTTATTCAGTTACCATCATAAACAAAATTTTTTGATAGAATAAATATAAAATTTTTTTGAAAGTTCCTTTCCACATTTTTGTGTGAATTTGACTTAATGCTGAGAATCTGGCTTTTGAACACCTTGAATTAGAGGTTGTGACAAAAATCTTGTCATAACCTCTTTTGGCACATATATTTGTCCTTCTATTCTAATTTTTGACGAACAACCGTTAAATAATGTTGCAAACCAACCGTCATTACCCACGCAACACCTAAACCGATGAAACTTCCTATGACGATCCCTAAAAAACGATATTCGATCAAAGAAATCAAGTATGCTCCACGAATAAGTGTAGATAGCATCAACGCCATCGGATTAAGAAAAATATTAGCAACTGCATAATTTCTAGCAACTAGAAATTGTGCGATTCCATATAGAAAAGTGATCAGAAAAATGGTCTGCAACTGCGTAAACGGCACAAATGACAAGAATGCCGACACACATAACCCACCCATCGATCCAATCAGATATTGGACTTGTCGATGCTTCATCGCATCCAAGTTTTCTGCTAGCAAAATCGATGCACATGACAAGGTCAACCAATAAGGATTATGCAGATTCAAGCCGTGACTGACATAAACGGAAAGAAATAAGGCAGCGCTGTAGAAAACAGAATCAATGATCACTAAAGGCTCTTCGTGAAATCTTTCTTTTAAAGTTGCTTTTTCAATTGTCTGCTCAGGCCGTGAATCCAGTAATTTTGTAATCACTGCCGCAATCAGGGCAAAAACGACACCCATAAAAAAATAAAGTGAGACGATCGGTAATTGAGCGATTGGCAGCTGCATGCTCGTTCCCATGGCAGAAAGCATCGCAAAAAACAAGCCACCTGGTTTAGAAATATGGAATAATCGCAACACGAATCTGCTGGAAAAAGCAACCAAAGCTACGGCAAATGGTTCAAGCCATAAAACATAAGTCGATAAGATCCCCAAAACGAAAGCAACCAACAGTCCGCAACCGATCAGAAACATACGTTTCAGCAAATATTTCATCGGTATGTTTTGATAATAGAAAAAAGTAAAGATCCCTAATGATGAAAAACTTGAAATCAAAAAATCATGATTTATGTAACCTAACCATAATACAATAAAGATAAGTAGCATCAGATTCATGATACGAAAAGGATTATCTTGTATTTTATTGAAACGAAAATAAGTCTTGAACAATCTATCCCTCCTTCCTAGTAATTGGAAAAAAAGCTGAACCAAGATGAAATGCCAATCCCGTTTGTCAGCATTACCTAGTATAACAACTATTTCTTGATTTTTCATAAACTTAGTATCAAAAAGTAAACAACTTGGAGAAATTAGAACAAAAAACGAACATTCCGAGTCGTTTTGACAGAAAAAAGATAGCAACTTTTCCAAGCAACTCGCTATCTTAGCTTTGTTAAAGAAACCGGATTCCCAACAAAAAAAAGCTTCTAATTTTCGTACGATAACTACGTTGGTCCTTAAACTTCATACTTTTTTATGATTTTTCAGCGGTTTTCGATGGTATACTTTTTAAATGGAGGAGATGTCTATGCGGTATGTATCAAAATTTTTATTAGGGATTTATTTATTCTTTCTATTATGGTTGATTTTATTCAAGCTATCATTTAATCTTCCACAATTTCTCACTTATTCTTACAGCAATGTCAATCTCGTCCCTTTTTCTACTTTTTCTTTTGAAAATACGACGGTATTACGTGAGACCACTTATAACTTGATTGTCTTTTTTCCTTTTGGGGTGCTTTTGAATGTCAATTTCAAGAGACTTTCTTTTTCTAAAAAATTAGGGATTATTTTCCTTGTAAGCTTCTTGGCAGAATTGATTCAATTCCTATTCGGTATTGGCGTAGCGGACATCACTGATTTGATAACTAATACAACAGGAGGACTGATAGGTTTATGGGCCTATCAACTTCTAAACAAACATCTATCGACAAATAAGTTAGACCGTCTAGCCATTATTTTGGGATACATTTTATTCTTATTTCTGATCGTAGCTTTTTTATTTTTGACCCGAACTGTCCGTCTTCAATAAAATCGTTCGTAAAAAAAGACCGTAATAGACACATTCCAATGTGTATCTATGACGGTCTTTTTATTCAGTCATTGGTTTAAAAAAATCTATTTTCATCTCTAATCTACTATATTATTGCAGCAGGACGACTTGCAGTTTGAAACTGACAGGCTATATTCCCCTTATTTAACAAAAAGGGTTTTTTTTAGCTTAAAGGCTTAAAATCTTAACATTCTTCCTAGTCAATATCTCAATCTAGAAAGGAATTCCGTCTTAATTTATACCCTACTCAGGTATATTATTTTTCTATAAAAAGCTTGTTTTATAAGTAATTACTTTATATTTTCTATGGTTTTTCTCCTTATTTAGGCTCCCTTCTCCTTGATTCTGCCAGTATATTCTGCCTGATCCTACTTTTTGAAGGCATTTCAAAGGAAAAAAACAGTAGTTTTTAGAAGTAGTAGAGAAATCTGAGACACGGTATTTTCTGTGTCGTTATTTTTTAAGTATAAAATAACAAAAGTGTAAAATGAGATATGTTATTTTTTTATTCCAAAAACCACACCGTTTTATACTGTTTGAAAACACGTTAATATTTATTCATTTCTGTTGTATATCTCCTATCAAAAGAAATCTATACGCCCTTCTTTGACTAATTTTTTATTTTTATCTCTTACGAAGTTATCCACTGTGGAAAAACTAACTATCTATTTTTCGATACACTTTTCTAAAAATTAAATTTTCCACAAATAAAAACACGTTTACAACAGAATCATACTGCTGTAAACATGCTTTTCTTAAATAGATAGAACATCAGATTACATAAAGATGTTTATTTTTTTATTGCTGTGAATAATGTCAAAAATCCTACGACACCAACTACTGTCCAAGTCAAATGACCTTGATCCAAATAAATAAGCATCGTGACAAAACTAGTAATCAGTCCTACATGAATTCTTTTTTGATCCATCTGCATCCCTCTTTGAATACTAGTATCACTCGGATATTTGATCGTTTATTTATTTTTTCTATATTTTTCTCTTAAATTTTAAACACGGATCATTTTACCGATATTGTGATTCGATGGTACGACTTGGGATGATCCAAGCAGCTAGAATCACGATGTTTGCGATCAGCACGGCTACTGGCGCTACTAAATACCCTAAGACAATTCCTAACACATTCAAACCAATCGATAGATACGATTTCTTGTAATTATTCAACATCGCCTTCAATGCTTTCTCGTGGCCTTTATTTGCTTTGACAAGTTCTTTTGCCAAGATATAATACGCAATATTAGCGGTCAAGGTAACAAAACCATAAGTCATTTCTGGAGCCAGGCTATTGATGTACTCACTGATCCATGAAGTTGCAAACGGAAAAAGCGAAAGCGCAAAAACAAAGAAACTGTTCGCCCATAAGACCCGTCCATTTATCTTATGTACAACTTGAAATAAATGATGATGATTGTTCCAATAAATCGCTAAAATGATAAAACTGACAATATAGATAAAAAATCGGTAACCTAATGCAGCGAGCGCCTCCCACGTGTCTCCGTTAGGTTCATGAAGTTCTAAAACTAAAATAGTCATGATAATCGCGATTACAGCATCTGTAAATGCTTCAAGACGATTTTTAGGCATGATATTCTCCTCCTTTTCCGCTCTATTTTAGATGATAAACCAGAGAAAAAGCAATTGTTTGATCATTTAAGTAGATGAAGTAAAAATCAGTCTTCAGTTGGAGGTGTTTTTAAACAATCCCTGTTATACTTTTTCTATAGTAAAGAATGAACAAGAGGAGGGTTTTGTATGCGTCAAAAAAATATGTTCTTAAATATCTTCATGGTTCTTTTAGTGCTAATTGCAGCTAGCTTCGTCATCAGTCTTTTTGTCAGTGTCCTAAGCGGGCTTTTATGGTTTGCGGTCAAAGTTCTAATCCCAATCGCACTTATCATCTGGCTTGTTCGCTGGATCAAAGGAAATACACATAGAAAAAACTATTATTAATGTATGATACCATTCACTTCATTATGATATAACTTACTAAAAAAATAGGGTCGCGATATAAGTTCGCGGCCCTATTTGATATATCATATATATTTTTTTTATTTATCCTAATGCCACATCCAAAATCATCATAATGATAAATCCACTCATGACGCCAAAAACTGCAAAATGACGTTTGCTGGACAATGTCTGCTGTGCTTCAGGGATCAATTCTTCCACCACGACATAAATCATTGCTCCTGCGGCAAAAGCAAGTGCATAAGGAAGCAGCAGCTCCACTTTCGTTACTAGTAGCGCTCCAATCACTCCAGCAATTGGTTCAACGATTCCAGAAGCTTGTCCGTAAACAAAGGCCTTTTTACGACTCAGACCTTCTTGTCGCAACGGGATTGATACAGCTGCTCCTTCTGGGAAGTTTTGGATACCAATACCTAGCGCCACCGAAACAGCGGCTAATATAGCGGCTGTCGGATTATCCGCAGTTGCTGCTGCACCGAATGCTACCCCCACGGCTAAACCTTCAGGAATGTTATGCAATGTAATAGAAAAAACAAGCAAGATCGTCCGTTTTAAATGGGTAGGCAATCCTTCTGCTTCATGTTGTGGTCCAAAATGCATATGGGGCAGTGTTTTATCTGCCATATATAAAAACACACCGCCTAAACCAAACCCAATACTTACAACTAGCCAAGCAATATCTCCATTTTCTTCTGCTTTTGTAATAGCCGGATCTAACAAAGACCAAAAACTTGCAGCAATCATGACACCAGAAGCAAATCCTAACATCAAGTTTAGCACTTCTTTTTTGATTTCTTTAAAGAAAAAAACCAACCCGGCACCAAGAGCTGTCATAAAATAAGTAAAAGCTGTCCCAGCAAGTGCTTGCTGCCAAGGTTCAAGTCTCAATAGCCATTCAACCATGCCATTCCCCTCTCTTGAATCTATCTATGTACTACTCTAGCATATTCCCAAAAACATGACTACATTTTTGTGAAAAGACGAATTAGTTGGGATTTTCGATAAAAAGTTCTATACTCTAGATACAAAAAATTTATGTATCATCATTGCTAAAGGAGTGAAACACCATGTCAAAAATCAATGCAGGAATCGCAATGGTAAAAGTTCTTGAAAGCTGGGGTATCGACCATATTTACGGCATTCCCGGAGGATCTTTCAATTCAATTATGGATGCGCTATATCAAGAAAAAACCGAAATCAACTACATTCAAGTTCGTCATGAAGAAGTCGGCGCACTCGCAGCCGCTGCAGATGCAAAATTAACGGGGAAAGTCGGCGCTGTCTTCGGCTCTGCAGGACCTGGTGCGACACATTTGATCAATGGTTTGTATGATGCACAGATGGACCATGTGCCTCTAGTAGCGTTCTTAGGACAAGTTGCTTCTACATCCATGAACTATAACTCTTTCCAGGAACTAAATGAAAATCCTATTTTCGCAGATGTTAGCGTATACAATCGTACAGTCATGACACCACAAAGTCTTCCGCATGTAGTAGATGAAGCCATTAAAGCCGCCTATGAGCATAAAGGCGTGGCTATCGTGACTATCCCTGTTGATCTTGGTTTTGAAGAAATTGACGAACAACCTTTCTCCACCGCTCACACTCACAAAACAAGTGTGATATTACCAGAAGAAAAAGATTTGCTAGCTGCTTTGCCTTATCTTGAAAAAGCAAAAAAACCAGTTCTTTATGTTGGTCAAGGAACGCGAAACGGATTTCCGCAAATCAAAGAATTCTCAGAACATTTTTCAGTTCCTGTTGTCGCTTCCGTTCTAGCAAAAGGAATTATTCCTGATGATTATGAAAACTTTCTTGGTTTTGCTGGACGTGTCGCTACTAAACCCGGAAATGAAGCATTGGCAGAAGCCGATCTGATCTTATTTGTCGGTAGCGACTTCCCATTTGGACGTGCATTTTTTAATCCAACTGCTGAATTTATCCAAATCGATATCGATGCGTCAAAATTTGGACGACGCCATGAAACATCTTTGTCGATCCTCGGTGATGCAAACACAGCTTTGCAAAGACTTGTCGAGTTAGGGGATGCTCGCCCTGCTGATAGCTGGTACCTAGCAAATCAAGAAAATAAAGAAAAATGGGTAAATTGGTTGAAATCTTTTGAAGATCGAGAGGAAGAACCGATTCGTCCAGAGGCTGTCTATAAAGAAATCAATCGTATTGCTGAAGACGATGCGATTTTCGTCACAGATGTCGGTAACACGACTATCCATTCTATTCGTTTATTGAATATGAACGGTAAACAAAAACATACGACATCTGGATGGTTCGCAACTATGGGTAATGGTGTGCCAGGAGGAATTGCCGCACAACTAAGCTACCCAGAAAAACAAGTATTTACCTTAAGTGGTGATGGCGGGTTTGCTATGGTCATGCAAGATATCATTACACAAGTCAAATATCAGCTTCCAATTATTAATGTTGTCTTTTCGAATGATTCTTTTGGTTTCATCGAAGCAGAACAAGAAGATACGGAACAAAAGAAATTTGGTGTATTTTTAGAAGATGCAGATTTCGGTAAAGTTGGAGAAGCGCTCGGGGCAAATAGCTTTACAGTCACAGAATACTCGCAACTTCGATTTGCCTTTGATGCAGCTGCAAAATCAGATCGTCCTGTAGTAATCGATGTGAAGATCAATAACAAGCGCCCATTGCCAGTAGAAGATCTGCATTTAGATCCAAGAAAATATTCTGAAGAAGAAATCCAAGCATTCAAAGAAAAATATGAAGTCCATGATTTGCCAGTATTGAATGAATTATATGAAAAGAGGTTGTGACAACTGCGCTATGCTTCGAGTATTAAGATAAAATTTGTGTATATAGCTTCTCACATTTTTGCATAAATTTGTCTCGACACCTAAAAATCACCTCGTGCATATTTGTCCATGATAAAAAAGCCGGCTTCCAATTACAACAGTAAAACTGTAATCGGAAGCCGGCTTTTTTATTTGTTTGATTTTACTTATCTAAATGCATAGACGATATGTGTGATACCAAATAACATAAAATAGAATCCAACTAAAAAGCTTAATGTCAACACAGAAGAAATTGGATTAAACAATAAGAAAATTCCTAATAAAATTCCTAAAATATTGACGATGATCGTAAACCAATAATATCCTTCACTTACTCCTCTTGCCAAGTCAGCAGTAAATAACGCTAAAACTGAATCAGCAATAAACCATACTGCAAAAACAAAAGGCAATGCTGCGACTCCTGCACCAATATTGAATAAGAAAAAGACGCCAACTAGAATATCGATGATCCCGATTATTAAGGGCATCTTTCCTTTATATCCTGTTAGCTCTTTTAATCTGTTCCGTACAAACAGTTCAAATATCCCTTTAATAAAGGCAAAAATCGCAAAGACTACTACAATTGCAACTAAATTTCCGACAGGGTCTTGAAATGATAACAATGAGACAAGTACAAATAAAATTCCCAAAATCAATGAGCCCCAGTCGATGGTTCTTTTTTCATCCATTTTCAATCCTTCTTTCATTTCTTTTACAGTTTTATAGTACTCCCTCTTATAAATAACGTCAAAAATTATGCTGTTGCAAACTAATAAATCCTATAGTAGCTATTTTCGCTCCGCTTTTATTTTTATTTTTTTCATTCTGTTTCACGTGAAACACAAAGAATGTTCGATTGCCTTGAATCTTTTACCTTTCCCCTATATAATTCTATAAGACTTGTCAAAACTAATAATGATAAAAGTGAGGAAAAAAATTGATTACTGTAAATGATGTGAGTTTGCACTTTTCAGACCGCAAACTATTTGATGATGTGAATATTAAATTTACCCCCGGAAACTGCTATGGCTTGATTGGTGCAAATGGTGCAGGTAAATCAACGTTCCTTAAAGTGTTATCAGGGGATCTGCAGCCTTCCACAGGTTCCGTTACTATGGGACCAGATGAACGGATGGCCGTATTGAAACAGAACCATTACGACTATGAAGACTATACTGTACTTGAAACAGTCATCATGGGACACAAGCGTCTGTATGAAGTGCTGAAAGAAAAAGATGCGATTTACATGAAAGAGGATTTCACTGACGAAGATGGTATTCGAGCAGCTGAATTAGAAGGAGAATTTGCTGAGCTTAATGGATGGGAAGCTGAACCAGAAGCAGCTGTTTTACTGCAAGGTCTGAACATCCCTGAAGAATTGCACCATCAGCAAATGAGTGAATTAACTGGTGGACAAAAGGTAAAAGTGTTATTAGCACAAACACTATTTGGTAAACCTGATGTTCTTTTGCTAGACGAACCAACAAACGGTCTGGATATCCAATCGATCAATTGGCTGGAAGAATTTTTGATCAATTTTGAAAATACTGTGATCGTTGTATCCCATGACCGTCACTTTTTGAACAAAGTATGTACACATATGGCGGATCTAGATTTTGGTAAAATCAAACTTTATGTAGGAAATTATGATTTTTGGTTGGAATCTAGTCAACTAGCGGCTAAACTTCAAGCAAACGCAAATGCCAAAAAAGAAGAACAAATCAAAGAACTCCAAGAATTTATTGCCCGCTTTAGTGCGAATGCATCAAAATCAAAACAAGCAACTTCACGTAAAAAAATGCTTGAAAAAATTACTTTAGACGATATCCAACCTTCTTCTAGACGTTATCCATTCGTTGGATTCAAACCTGAACGTGAGATTGGAAACGACTTATTGCAGGTAGAAAATGTAAGTGTAACGATTGATGGAAAGAAAATTTTAGATGATATATCTTTTAATTTGAGCAAAGAAGACAAGGTCGCTTTCGTCGCAGAAAATGATATAACAACAACAACGCTATTCAAAGTTATCATGGGTGAAATTACGCCAGATACTGGAACAGTACGTTGGGGTGTGACAACAAGTAATTCTTATTTACCAAAGGATACAACGAAAGAATTCGATACTGATCTAACGATTTTAGACTGGTTGCGTCAATATGCAAGTAAAGAAGAAGATGATAACACCTTCTTAAGAAGCTTCTTAGGAAGAATGTTGTTTTCTGGTGAAGAAGTATTGAAACCAGTGAATGTTTTATCTGGTGGAGAGAAAGTCCGTTGCATGCTTTCAAAAATGATGCTTTCGAAAGCTAACGTACTTGTATTAGATGATCCAACGAACCATTTAGACTTAGAATCAATCACAGCATTGAATGACGGCTTGATGGCATTTACTGGCTCAATCTTATTTGCGTCACATGACCATCAATTTATCCAAACATTGGCAAACCGCATCATTGCCGTTTCGGATAAAGGTGTGATCGATCGAGCTGATACGACATATGATGAATTTTTGGAAAATGCAGATATTCAAAAACAATTGAACGAGTTATGGGCATAATGGCCTATTTAGCTTAAAAAATAAAAAAACAGCGACCTCTAAGAGATAGGATGCTCATCTATCTTTTAAGAGTCGCTGTTTTTGTTACAATCAATTTCTGGGCTTTTTTACAGAATGAGTTACTGCTTTTATCGACTGATTCCCATCGAAAAAATCGCGATACAGCCATAGCCTGTGTGACTGGCGATCGTTGGTCCTAAGGGATAAAGCTTCACATCTTTCATCTTTATCTGCTCTTCCAAAAGCCGTTTTGCCTTCTCCGCGCTCTCTAGATCCCCAGCGTAAGCCACATAAACGATTTGATCAAGTGGTGCAACGATTGTTTTTACCGTCTCATTGACGATTGTCTGGATCGACTTGTTTCTTCCTCGAACTTTGTCAACATTCGTCAGCCTTCCTTCTTTATCCACCGTAATAATAGGCTTTACACTCAATAGACTGCCAAGAGTAGCACTTGCTTTGGAAATCCTACCGCCTCGTTCTAGATATTTCAGATCGTCTACTGTTACCCATGAATGGACTTTCAAATAATTACTTTCCAGCCACTCTAGGGTTTCTTCGATGCTTTTACCTTCTTTTTTCAATCTTACAGCTTCCAATACTAAAAGCCCTTCCCCAATACTTGCAGCTTTTGTATCAAAAACATAGATCTCAGGGTCTTCATATTCTTCCTTCAGCAATTCAACCGCTTGAAGCGCACTACTGTAAGAGCCGCTTAATCCACTGGAAAAAGCCACATATAAAACAGGAATCTGTTTTTCCGCATAAGAACGGAAAAATTCTAAATATCGGCCAACATTGATTTGTGATGTCGTAGGCATCGCACCATTTTTCAGCTGATTCATGTAGCGGTCATAATTGAATGTCTTTCCGAGGTCATCTACTAACTCTTGATCATTCAATTGGAGATTCATTGATAAAAAATCAACTTTTTCTTTTGCTAATACATGGTATGGCAGATCACAACAAGAATCTGTTACAATTTGATACACATTTTTCAACCCCTTCTCGTTACATTTTACCCTTATCGTCTATTATAGCAAATCTCTTGCGCTAGACACACTTTAACCGGTTTATTTTCGCAAGTTCTAATCAAAATAAGAGGTTGTGACAGAAGTGGTCAGCTTCAAGAAATAAGAAGGAATTTACGAAAATTGCTTCTCAAATTTTTGTGAAATTTCGGCTTATTTCCGTAGAAGCTACTTCTGGAACACCGTGAATCAGAGGTTGTGAAATCAGCGTTTTGACCTGAGTATTAGAGAAAAAAACGGAAAAAATAGTTCCTCATATTTTGCCGTTTTTTGAGCTAATACCGAGGGTCAGCTGATTGAACACCGTTTACCAAGAGGTTGTGAGCCTGCCGTTTAGCTCCGAGTCACAAGGAACAATTTCAAAAAACAGCTTCTCATGTTTGTTGAATATTGTGACTTGTGACCGAGGAGTTGGCAGGAGAACACCGTTTAGTGGAGAGGTTGTGAAAAAGCTGCTCTGCATCAAGCAGTAAGAACAATCAGATAAAAATAGCACTCCATATTTTTCATCTGATTGGGCTTAGTGCCGTAGATGCAAGCTTTTGAACACCGTTTGTTCGGAAAAAGGGACTGTGACACGGTTTTTGTCACAGTCCCTTATTCTGAATAAACAGTGTTCAAGAGACAGCCTATCGGCAATAAGGCTAAACGTCTCTTTCACTACCTCTTCAAGTTATTATTATCGTATAGATAAACACTTCGACTCGCTCTGGTAAGAACGTCCTGATTCAGTCGTCGTTTTTATCCTTAGATTTGCGCCCAGACGCTTTCTAAGATGTTTGTTTGTGTTCTATCAGGTCCGACAGAAAATGTTGAGATACGTACACCAACAAGCTCTGAGATACGACGTACATAGTTACGTGCGTTTTCTGGCAGTTCTGCAAGTGTTTTGCATCCTGTAATGTCTTCTGACCAGCCTGGCAATTCTTCATAGATTGGTTTGCAGCGGTTCAACTCTTTCAAGCTTGCTGGATAGTGGTAGATTAGTTCGCCATCTAATTCATAAGCCGTACAAATTTTTACTGTTTCCAATCCACTTAATACATCGATCGAGTTTAAAGATAGGTTGGTAATACCTGAAACTCGTTTAGAATGGCGCATAACTACAGAATCAAACCAGCCTACACGACGCGGACGACCAGTTGTCGTACCGTATTCTCGTCCTACTTCGCGGATTTGTTCTCCTGTTTCATCAAATAATTCAGTTGGAAATGGTCCATCACCGACACGTGACGTATAGGCTTTGCAGACGCCGACAACTTTATTGATTTTTGAAGGCCCTACACCGCTTCCGATTGTTACCCCACCGGCTACTGGGTTAGAAGAAGTAACAAAAGGATAAGTTCCCTGGTCGATATCCAGCATTACACCTTGTGCGCCTTCAAACAACACGCGTTTGCCTGCATCCAAAGCATCATTCAAGATAACGGAAGTATCTGTGACGTATTGTTTGATTTGTTGTCCGTATTCATAATATTCTTCAAAAATATCGTCAAAATCAAGTGGTTCTGAATCAAACATTTTTACAAATTGACGGTTTTTGTCATCTAGATTCAAACGAAGACGTTCTTCAAAAATTTCTTTATCTAATAAGTCTGCAATACGGATACCTACACGAGCTGCTTTATCCATATAGGCAGGTCCGATTCCTTTAATCGTTGTACCAATCTTATTTTCGCCCTTAGCATCTTCTTGTAATTGGTCCAATTTGATATGATAAGGCAAGATTACGTGCGCGCGGTCAGAAATACGCAAATTACTTGTTTCTACACCTTTTTCATGTAAATAAGCTAATTCTTTAACCAATGATTTAGGATTGACTACAACGCCGTTTCCGATCACACTGATCTTGTCTTTATAAAAAATCCCAGAAGGAATCAAATGCAGTTTATAAGTCACACCGTTAAACTTAATTGTGTGCCCTGCATTGTCGCCACCTTGGTACCGTGCAATCACTTCAGCATTTTCACTGAGAAAGTCTGTGATTTTTCCTTTCCCTTCATCGCCCCATTGCGTACCTACTACTACTACAGATGACATGTGAACACCTCGTTCTATATTATTTAATCCTGAACCATTGTATCAATAATAGATACATATTTCAAATAAAATCGAATGATTTTTATTTTTATTTTATAAAAACGCTTAAAAAACGAACTTTATCTTTTTAGAATGGTTATTAAAAAAGAGGTTGTAACAGAAGTGGTCAGCTTCAAGAAATAAGAAGGAATGTACGAAAATTGCTTCTCAAATTTTTGTGAAATTTCGACTTATTTTTCGAAGAAGCTACTTTTGGAACACCGTGAATCAGAGGTTGTGAAAAAGCTGTCCTGCATCAAGTAATAAGAACAGCCAAACAAAAATAGCTTCTCATATTTTTCGTTTGATTGGGCGTATTACCGCAGATGCAAGCTTTTGAACACCGTTTAAGAAAGAGGTTGTGAGCCTGCCGTTTAACTCTGAGTCACAAGGAGCAATTTCAAAAAACTGCTTCTCATGTTTGATGATATTGTGACTTGTGACCGAGGAGTTGGCAGGAGAACACCGTTTAAGGAAAAGAGGTCGTAAGATCAGCGTTTTGACCTGAGTATTAGAGAAACAAACGTCAAAATAGTTCCTCATATTTTGACGTTTGCTGAGCTAATACCAAGGGTCAGCTGATTGAACACCGTTTATTCGGAAAAAGGGACTGTGACAAGACTTTTGTCACAATCCCTTTGGAGATCTGTTTAAATTAAGTACTCTAGTCGTTCCTGCGGTTACTCCTTGCATCTTCTTACGAGAGCTCTCGGGATTGCTCAAGGCTCACAACCTCTTCTTTAAAATTCTTCTCTTGGCGAAAGCGACGAAAACTTATTGTATTCTTTGATAAACAGTAGTTCAACTGTTCCTCGTGCACCGCTTCGGTTCTTCTCGATGATGACTTCGATGACGTTGTCATTTTTTGGCTCGTTTCCATCATCGTCATCTCCGCCTTCTCTTTCATAATAATCATCTCGATACAAGAAGGCTACGATGTCCGCATCTTGTTCAATTGATCCGGATTCACGAATATCACTTAGCACTGGTCGTTTGTCTTGTCGCTGTTCTACTCCACGAGATAACTGTGAAAGAGCAATGACAGGTACTTTCAGCTCTTTCGCCAGTTTTTTCAGTTGGCGAGAGATATCTGATACTTCTTGTTGACGGTTCTCTTTACCGTTACCTTCAATCAACTGCAAATAATCGATCAATATCAAGCCTAGATTGCCTTTTTCTTGCGCTAGTTTCCGACATTTCGCACGGATTTCAGAGATTTTGATCCCTGGTGTATCATCGATAAAAATATTTGCTCGAGAAAGACTCCCCATCGCAACGATCAGATTCGACCATTCTTCTTCCGAAAGCTGACCTGTACGTAAATGGCTGGCCTCAATCGAACCTTCTGCACAAAGCATCCGATTTACAAGAGATTCTGCCCCCATTTCCAAACTAAATATCGCAACAGAACGATCTGTTTTTGTTCCTACATTTTGAGCAATATTCAATGCAAACGCTGTTTTACCTACCGCTGGACGTGCAGCAAGAATGATTAGTTCTTCGGGCTGGAAACCTGCTGTCATTTTATCCAGACCTTGATAGCCAGTTGGTAGACCTGTGATTTCTTCATTGTTTTGAGCTAGTCGATCGATATTTTCAATCGTGGAGTTCAGTACTTCAGCAATAGATAAAAAGCCGCTTCGATTTCTTTTTTCCGAAACCTCCAAGATACTGCGTTCGGCATCATCTAAAATTGTTTGAACTTCTTCTCCTTGCTCGAATCCTTTCGTAACGATTCCTGTTGCTGTCTGGATCAATGTACGCAGCAATGATTTTTCTTCAACGATTTTCGCATAGTAGACGATATTTGCTGCTGTCGGAACTGCTAATGCCAAGTCTGAGAGATAACTTAAACCACCGGCATCTTCTAACAAATTGGCTTGTTCCAGCCGGTCTTTGACAGTAACCACGTCAATCGCTTCATTACGATCATTTAACTCGATCATTGTCTCAAAAATAATTTGATGGCCACGACGATAAAAGTCTTTTGGCTCTATGTACTCCATGGCATCAATGATCGTTTCTGCGTCAAGAAAAACAGAGCCTAAAACCGCTTGTTCAGCTTCAATATTTTGCGGTGGGATTCGATCCTGCCACACTTCATTCATACGTATCGCTCCTTGTCTTCAATTGCTTCATTTTACAAGAAAATGAGAGAAAAGTCATCATTCGTACCGAAAGTGTAATAAAAAAATAGTTCTCTTTTATTATACTCGTTTTCTTTATGCTATTTTGCTGTTCCCAAAAAAGAAACCGAAATCAATCTGAAATCGATTTGCAGCTTTTGCTTTCATTGCTGCAGCTGTTTTCTCAGATAAATTTCGGTTTGTCTTTTTTCCTTCTGGTTATACTTACCAGCTGAACATCGCTATCAAGATTTGTTATTCTTGTACGACATGAACTTTGATCGTAGCCGTCACCTCATGATGAAGCTTAACAGGTACGTTTGTGTAGCCTAGTGAACGGATCGGATTTTCTAATTCGATTTTTCGTTTATCTAATTTGATTTTGTATTGTTTGTTTAACCCTTCAGCAATTTGTTTTGAAGGGATCGAACCAAACAAACGGCTGTCTTCCCCTGCTTTCGCCTTCAATTCGACTACAGTATCTTCTTTTTCCAAGAATTCTTTTAACTTTTTAGCTTCTTCCAAGATTTCAGCTTCGTGTTTTTCTTGTGCTTTCTTTTGTCCTGCTAACTGACTGATACTGCTTTTCGTTGCTTCTTTTGCCAAGTTATTTTTGATTAGATAATTTTGTGCATAACCTGCTGGAACTTCTTTGATGTCCCCTTTTTTACCTTTTCCTTTTACATCTTGTAAAAAAATTACTTTCATTTGGATTACTCCTTATCATATATTTGATTCATATTTTCTTTGATTGCAGCAAATAGCTTCTGTTTTGTTTCCTCAACTGTCGTATTTTCCAGTTGAGTAGCTGCGTTTGTGAAGTGTCCTCCGCCACCTAAGGATTCCATGATGATTTGGACGTTGATCGTGCCGGTACTTCTGGCACTGATCCCAATCAAGCCGTCTGTCCGCTTTGTAATGACGAAAGCTGCATTGATATTGATCATCGAAAGCAATGTATCTGCTGTTTTTGCTGCTATAACACTATTATACTCTTTTTCGTCTGTCCCTGCCGCCACAACAATATCAGAAGTCACATAGTCGCTTCCAGCAATCAAATTGCTGATCTCCAAGTATGTCGCTAAATCCGAGCTCAATAAATATTGTACTAAGGATGCGTCTGCTCCACAAGACCTTAAATAGCTGGCAACGTCAAAAGTTCGTGCAGTTGTACGGACATTGAAACTATTTGTATCTACAACCATCCCTGCAAGCAATAATGTGGCCTCAAAACGATCTAAGCGATTTGTTTTGCTGCTTTGGTATTGGATCAGCTCAGAAACTAGCTCTGAAGCTGAAGAAGCTGAAGATTCAATATAAGTCAGCAGAGGTTTACTTGGAAACTCTTCCCCACGACGATGGTGATCAATGATCACAATCTTATCAAATTGCTCATATAGGCCCTGAGAGATCGATAGAGAAGGTTTATGGTAATCCACCATCACGAGGAGGTCCTCTTCTTTTTTCAGCTCTATGGCACGTTCTGGAGAGATTAGTTGCATTTCTAATTCAGGATGCTTATGGATTTCTTCAAGACACCGTTCTACATCTGGAATGATCTCGTTCTCATTGATAACGATGTAAGCTTTTTTCTGGTTGAAGCGTGCCAGACAACTGACACCAAAAGCAGAGCCTAAAGCATCCATATCCGGAAACTTGTGCCCCATGATAAACACATCGCCTGTTTCATCAAAAATCCGACGCAAAGCGGTACTCATCGCTCGAGAACGAACACGCGTGCGTTTGACATTCTTAGCAGATTTCCCCCCATAATAAACAGGTTTTGCTCCTTCTTTTACCTCTTTCACGACAACTTGGTCGCCTCCACGGACTAAAGCAACATCTAAATTATTCTGAGCTTCTCCACCGATTTCATCGAGGGTTCTTGAGCCATAAGCAATCCCCATACTAAGGGTGATAGGCGAGCTCTGTTTTTCAGCTTCTGCTCGAAAGCGATCCAGCAAATCAAATTTTTTATCCATCATCTTTTTCAGATCGATCATCTGTGCTACGAAGAAAAACCGTTCTGCGTTGATTCTTTTGAAAAAGACATGGTATTCATTCATCCAGTCAGAAACTAGTGTAGTGACGAAAGAGTTCAAATAAGAAATCTCTTTGTCATCTAATTTATCAATGGCATCTGCATAGTTATCAATAGATAAAATACCAATCACCGGCTGACTGTTCGTCTGATGGAGTTTTAACAACTGGTTTTGGGTAATATCATTAAAATAAACAACACCCTTTACTGTATCCATATCAAACTGAAATGTTTTATCTGCTAGATAGACTTGGTTTTTCTTTTTTTCTTTTGCAGTAAAAAAAGTATCTAGCAATTCTTCCTCTGTTAATCCACTTTGATCTTTGATTTTCAATGCTAATGGATTGAGCCATTCGATTTTTTGGCTTGATGGCTGATAAGCAATCACTCCTACAGGCATGACTTCTGAGACATAAGCTAGATTGGTTTCAGCTACAGTCGAAGCCTGCTGGATTTTTTCACGTTTATTTAAAATAAGCCAACGTTTCATTTTCAACCAATAGCGAACACCCCATAAATTCATCAATAGAATGACCGAAGCGCTAACAAAACGAAATGGTAAAATTAAGACTACCAATACTTCGATTAATATAAACAGGATAAGGAAGAGAGGTTTCGGGGATAAATGATTGTTTTTATTTTCCATAATTTTCCTCCCATATATGACTAATTTGATTTTACCATAACTTTCGTCATTCGAGCGACTAAACGAATAGAGGTTATTTTTACAGAAAAAAAGGAATTGAATAGCTGATCAAAAGGATCAGTCATTCAATTCCTAGGATTTATTAGTCTTCGCTAACGAAAGGTAGCAAGCCCATGATACGAGCGCGTTTGATTGCAACAGTAATTTTACGTTGGTTTTTAGCGCCTGTACCAGTTACACGACGTGGCAAGATTTTACCGCGTTCTGAAATAAATCTTTTTAGTAATTCGATATCTTTATAATCGATATATTCAATATGGTTAGCAGCAATGTAGTCTACTTTACGACGTTTACGTCCGCCTCTTCTTTGTTGTGCCATTCTATTTCCCTCCTATCAAATTCGTTTAGAATGGTAAATCATCGTCTGAAATGTCGATCGTTGAACTTGAGCCGAATGGGTCAGAAGTATCACGGTCGAAATCAGGCATACCGTTGGATGATTGAGATGTTTGATTAGAGTTATTGTTTCCGCCAAATCCGCCAGCTGATTGACCAGAACTTTGGAATCCGCCGCTTTGTTGGCGATTTTCAGATGCAGAACGACTTTCCAGCAATTGGAAGTTGTCAGCTACTACTTCTGTCACGTATACACGTTGTCCTTGCTGATTATCATAAGAACGAGTTTGGATACGTCCAGTAACACCTAAAAGTGTTCCTTTACGAGCATAGTTTGCTAAAGTTTCTGCTGATTTGCGCCAAATCACACAGTTGATAAAATCAGCCTCGCGATTGCCGCTTTGGTTTGTAAAATTACGATTCACAGCCAAAGTAAATGTTGCGACTGCCGTACCACTTGCTGTGTAACGCAAATCTGGATCTTTCGTCAGACGTCCAACTAATACAACATTATTAATCAAAATAGTCATCTCCTCTCATCGTTTTCTATTGTTTCACATGAAACAACAATTAAGCTTCTTCTTTAACAATCATGTGACGAATGATATCGTCGTTGATTTTAGCAAGACGGTCAAATTCATTGACAGCATTTGCTGATGATGGAGAAGATACTTTAACGATGTGATAGATACCTTCACGGTAACCGTTCATTTCATAAGCGAAACGGCGTTTTTCCCAATCTTTTGATTCGATAACTTCTGCTCCGTTATCTTTCAAGATTGCATCGAAACGTTCGATTAAAGCAGTTTTTGCTTCTTCATCAATGTTTGGACGAATAATGTACATGATTTCATATTTCGTGTTTTCCATTGATATTCACCTCCCTGTGGACTTTCGGCTCTTAGGTTCCTAAGAGCAAGGAGAGTTATCTAATTAATTAGACTACTCACAAGCTCTAATTATACACTCTATTTTGGTCAAAAGCAATACAGAATGAACAGTTTCGAATATTTTAAGAGAAATTCAACTAATCAAAAAAGCCAGCAGGAATAACCAGATTTTTTAATCGGTTATTCTTGCTAGCTTACACACTTAGTCTTGATGGTTATTCTTCTGATCCTTGTTCTTCAACTGTTTGTTCTGCAGCTTCTGGTTCGACTGCTGCCATCGTGACAACTTTCGTATCAGCTTCCATCTTCATCAAACGTACGCCTAATGTTGAACGTCCAGTTTGAGAAACAGTCGATACGTTGAAACGGATAATGACACCTTTATCTGTAATCAGCATGATGTCTTCATCTCCAGAAACAGTGGTCAATCCAGCTAGTGGACCATTTTTTTCAGTGATGTTCGCCGTTTTGATCCCTTTACCTCCGCGGCCTTTCACTGGATATTCCGATACTTTTGTCCGTTTTCCGTAACCTTTTTCTGTGATCACTAATACTTCTTGATTTTCCTTCATTAAGGCTGCCCCAACGACATAATCTTCCTCACGCAGGCGTATCCCTCTGACCCCGGAAGCTGTACGTCCCATATCGCGGACTGCTTCTTCTTTGAAAGTGACAGAGTAGCCGTTATGTGTTCCAATAATGATATTAGATTGACCATCTGTCAGTAGCACATTGACGAGCTCATCGTCTTCTTTCAAACCAATTGCGATCAGACCATTACTTCGGATGTTAGCAAAAGCAGTGACAGAAGTACGTTTTACTGTACCTTGACGCGTCGTAAAGAAGAGATAGTGGCCTTCTTCTGCTTCTCCCGTCACCGCAATGATTGCCTGGATGCTTTCACTCGAATCGATACCTAGTAAATTGATGATTGGGATTCCTTTGGCTGTACGCCCGTATTCTGGAATTTCGTATCCTTTTGCCCGATACACTTTTCCGTTATTCGTAAAGAATAACAATGTATCATGGGTAGAACAAGAAACCAGATTTTTGACGAAGTCGTCATTGTGGATACCCATTCCTTGGACACCACGTCCACCCCTTCGTTGAGCTCTGAATTCATTATTTGCCAAACGTTTGATGTAACCATTGTTTGTCAATGTAATAACGATTTCTTCTTCTTCGATTAAATCTTCATCTTCCAGACTTAAGACCTCACCGACTAGTAATTCTGTGCGTCGTTTATCACCAAATCGTTGATTCAAGTCTGCTAATTCATTCTTGATGATTTCTGTAACACGTTCTGGTCTTGCCAGAATGTCAGTTAAATCTTCAATCAGTTTTAAGAGTTCTTGGTATTCATTTTCGATTTTTTCCCGTTCCAAACCGGTCAATCGGCGTAAACGCATATCTAAAATAGCTTGAGACTGGCGATCGGATAAATCGAACCGTTCGATCATTGTTGCTTTTGCCTCGTCATCTGATTTAGACCCGCGGATAATCGCAATGATTTCATCGATATGATCCAAAGCAATACGCAAACCTTCTAAGATGTGTGCTCTTGCTTCTGCTTTTTCTTTTTCAAAGACCGTCCGTCGTGTGATGACTTCGCGTTGATGTTCGATATAGTTTTCAAGGATTTGTTTCAAGCTCAAAACTTTCGGCACACCTTTTTCGATCGCCAACATATTGAATCCAAATGAATTTTGCAAGGATGTCAATTTATATAAGTTATTCAAGATAACGGATGCGCTGGCGTCACGACGGATGTCAATGACGATCCGCATACCTTCACGGGAAGATTCGTCCCGCAAATCTGTGATCCCTTCGATACGCTTGTCTCTGTGCAGTTCAGAAATCCGTTCGATCAATTTTGCTTTATTGACCATATAAGGCAATTCTGTCACGATGATCCGTTCTTTACCATTTGGCATCTCAGTAATCTCAACTTTTGCACGTACGGTAATAGAACCCTTACCTGTTTCATACGCTCTTCGGATTCCTGATTTCCCCATAACCAAACCACCTGTTGGAAAATCTGGTCCAGGTAATACTTCCATCAATTCATTGGTCGTCACATCAGGATTATCCATCAGCAAATCGATAGCCGCTACTACCTCAGACAAGTTATGAGGTGGGATATTCGTGGCCATACCTACGGCGATCCCCGTTGTTCCGTTCACTAAAAGATTCGGGAAGCGAGCAGGTAGTACAACTGGTTCTTTTTCTGTATCATCATAGTTGCTTTGGAAATCAACAGTGTTCTTATTGATATCACGCAGCATTTCTGTAGCGATTTTGCTCATCCGTGCTTCGGTATAACGCATAGCGGCGGCACCGTCACCGTCAACAGAACCAAAGTTTCCATGACCATCCACTAGCATATAACGGTAGCTGAATGGCTGTGCCATCCGTACCATTGACTCATAGATCGCAATGTCTCCATGAGGATGGTATTTACCCATGACATCTCCGACGATTCTGGCAGATTTTTTATGGGCTTTATCCGGTGTTACACCTAATTCGTTCATGCCGTATAAAATACGGCGATGAACGGGTTTCAGACCATCTCTGACATCAGGAAGTGCACGTGCGACAATAACACTCATCGCATAATCGATGAAGGAGTCTTTCATTTCGCTGGTTAGATTGACATCATGGATGTTTTCTCTGATTTCTTCACTCATTCTTTTTCCTCCTTCATGATTAAATATCTAAGTTCTTCACATAGTGTGCATTTTCCTCGATGAATGCACGACGGGGTTCTACTCGATCCCCCATCAACATTTCAAATATCTGATCTGCTGCAATAGCATCGTCCACACTGACGCGGGCCATCATCCGATTGCTTGGGTCCATAGTTGTTTCCCATAGTTGATGATCATCCATTTCTCCAAGTCCTTTATAACGCTGAACGCTTGGTTTTGGTGAGGCAGGAAGTGAAGCAACGACTTGTTTCAACTCTTCTTCTGCATTTTTTCCTGGTTGTACATACGTAATATTCTTCCCTTGTTTTACCCCGTATAAAGGTGGCTGAGCAATATAGACGTATCCAGCTTCAACAATAGGACGCATGTAACGATAAAAAAGAGTCAGCAGCAATGTACGGATATGCGCGCCGTCGACATCGGCATCAGTCATGATAACTAATTTGTGGTAGCGAGCTTTCGATACATCAAAATCTTCTCCAAACCCTGTACCCATAGCAGTAAATAAAGACCGGATCTCTTCATTTGCCAAGATCTTGTCCATGCTTGCTTTTTCAACATTCAAGATTTTCCCACGAATAGGCAAGATGGCTTGAAACTCTCGATTACGACCTTGCTTAGCTGATCCGCCGGCCGAATCTCCTTCGACGATGAACAATTCGCATTTTTCAGGATCGTTGCTAGAGCAGTCCGCTAATTTTCCTGGCAGATTACTAATCTCTAAAGCACCTTTACGTCTCGTTACTTCACGCGCACGTTTCGCTGCTAGACGAGCTCTGGAAGCTAGTAATCCTTTTTCAACAATTTGCCGGCCCACACTTGGGTTTTCCAGCAAGAATTTCATGAAATGTTCGCTAAATAACCGATCAGTGACTGTCCGTACTTCGGAATTGCCCAATTTTGTTTTTGTTTGTCCTTCGAATTGAGGGTCAGGATGCTTGATAGAAATAACAGCTGTCAATCCTTCTCGCACGTCTTCACCGGTCAAGTTGTCGTCATTTTCTTTCATCAGCTTTTGTTTTCGGGCATAATCATTTATCACACGAGTTAAAGCAGTCTTGAATCCTGATTCATGTGTTCCACCTTCATACGTATGGATATTGTTGGCAAAACTCATGATATTGGAATGGTAGCCGTCTGTATATTGCATAGAGACTTCAACTGCGATATCTTGCTGTTCACCTTCCAAATATACAGGTTCTGGAAAAATCACGGTTTTGTTTGCATTCAAGTATTCGACATAACTTTTGATCCCGCCGTCATAATGGTATTCATTGATGACTGGTTCTTCTTCTCGTTTGTCTTCAATCGATATACGCATCCCGCGGTTCAAGAAAGCAAGTTCACGGATCCGGGTAGCCAATTTTGAAAAATCAAACTCAGTTGTCTCTGTAAAAATTTCAGGGTCTGGCGTAAAGTGAACCGTTGTTCCATGGCGATCCGTTTGTTCGATAATCTTTAAGTCGTCCACTACAGCTCCACGACGATATTCTTGATAGTACACATTTCCTTCTTTGTATACTTTGACATCAAGCTGTGTAGAAAGCGCGTTTACAACAGAAGATCCTACTCCGTGAAGTCCACCAGAAACTTTGTACCCACCACCGCCGAATTTTCCTCCAGCATGTAAAACAGTAAAGACCGTTTCAACTGCAGGACGTCCAGTTTTTGCCTGGATATCTACAGGTATCCCCCGACCGTCGTCAATAACGGTGATACTGTTGTCTTTTTCAATAATCACATGGATTTTCGTTGCAAAACCTGCTAATACTTCATCGATCGAATTATCGACAATTTCCCAAACAAGGTGATGCAGACCCTCAGAACTAGTCGAACCGATATACATGCCAGGTCGTTTACGAACGGCTTCAAGTCCTTCAAGTACTTGAATCTGACTGGCATCATACTCTTTAGCGCGTTCTACTAAACTTCTTTCTTCTGTCATTCAGTTTCTTCTCCTTTTAGTTTCCCTTGTTGAACATAAAAAATCTCAGGTTCAACAGTCATTTTATTTTTTACATGGTCAAGTGTCGTTGTTGTTAAGAACGTTTGAACTTTTCCTTCGATTGTTTCTAGCAGATGGAGTTGACGATTATCATCCAGCTCGCTCATCACATCATCTAACAAAAGGATTGGATATTCCCCTGTCTCTTCTTTAATCAAATCGATTTCTGCTAATTTGACACTTAGTGCAGTTGTTCTTTGCTGTCCTTGCGATCCATAAGTCTGCACATTTTTCTGATTAATAAAAAAGGAAAGATCGTCACGATGAGGACCAACTGTCGTTGTTCCCCGAAAAAGGTCTTTCTTTTTATTTTGGTTCAAAAGTGCGAGAAATTGTTCTTGGATTTGCTCTTGCGTATGTGTTTCTAAAGAATCGACTGCGGTGAGATACTCGATTTCCAGCTGCTCTTTTTGATGGGTGATTTGCTGATGCAAAGAATTAGCCCAAAACTCCAATCGCTTGACGAACTGTGCTCTTGCTTTCAATACTTTGCTGCCAAACGCTGCTAGTTGTTCGGACAAAATATCCAAATAAAGCAAATCAGTTTGTTTTTTTTCATTCAATTGCTTCAAGTACTGGTTTCTTTGTTTCAAAATTGCTTGGTATTGGACAAGATCATAAAGATAGATTGGATTGATCTGGCCTAATTCCATATCTAAAAACTTCCGCCTGATCTGCGGGCTGCCTTTTACTAAAGAAAGATCTTCTGGTGCAAATAAAATGACATTCATTTGTCCCACGTAAGTACTTAACTTTTTCTGTTCGATATGGTTGATCTTGGTTTTTCGGCCTTTTTTAGATAATAAGATTTCTAATGGAAGAGTGGATGAACCTTTTGTGATCTCTCCTTGAATCATCGCCTGATCGTCAGTCCAGCCAATCAATTCCTGCTCACTACTTGTCCGATGACTTCGCGTCATAGCTAATACGTAGATACTTTCCAAAAGATTCGTTTTTCCTTGCGCATTTTCTCCTAAAAAGATGACGAGGTTCTTGGAAAATTCGATGTTCAGCTCTTCGTAATTTCGATAATTTTTTAAATACAGCTTATTCAGCCTCATTATCGTCGTTTCCTTTTTTTACCATAAAAAAAGTTCCTACTTCTGGAACTTCAACCATCATGCCGGGATAAAGTTTGCGTCCACGACGATTTTCTGGTTCGCCATCGACTAACACAGTGTTTTCTGCCAAATACCATTTTGCTTGTCCGCCACTACCGATAACTGTGACTTCTTTCAACATTTGGCCCAACGTCATGAATTCCGTATTTAGAATGACTTGTTGTTTCAATGCCCATCCCTCATTTTCATTATTAAAAGTATACTCTATTATACCTTTTTTTTCGCAATAAAACAAATTTATCCATATATTTTTCCATATAAGACGATTTAATCTAAAAAAGGTGATTTAAACAAAAATAAACAGAAAGCCTTAAAAGAGATTTTAGGGCCTTCTGTTTAAAATTTTATTTTTTCTATTTCTTTTCAATTAAATTTTCAAGAACATTGAAAATCATTGTTAATTTGTACGTACAGGAGTAATCAGCTGAATAAATTGAACGCCATCTTCCGTTGGTTCCAATGTAAATGGACGAATAGCAGAGATAAATTTCACTTTGATGCTCATATCTCCAAATGCACGCAACGCTGCTTTCATATAATCCGGATTGAAAGAAATATCTAATGGATCGCCACTGCTTGCTGTATAACTCAAGCTTTCTTCTACTTTCCCGATTTCTGGCGAATTTCCGTATAAAACAACCGCATCTGGACGAATAGATAAACGAACGATGTTGTTACGGCCTTCATGAGAAAGTAAAGAAGCCCGTTCGATCGCCGCTAAAAAGCTAGGAACAGAAAATTCAACCTCTGTATTAAAACTTGAAGGAATCAAACGATTGGTATCTGGATAGTTTCCTTCTAGCAAACGGGAATAGAAATACATCGTTTCTGTTTTGAACAACACTTGGTTTTCCATAATGCTGATTTCGACGATTTCTTCTTCATTTGTTAATGAGCGAGATAATTCGATCAAACTTTTTCCAGGAATAACAATATCAAAATGATCAGCCGCTTGTTCTACTGGAATCACGCGTTGACTTAGACGGTGAGAATCAGTAGCTACAGCTAATAAAGAATTATCAGATAAAATGAAATGCACACCTGTCAAGATTGGACGACTCTCATGTTGTGAGACAGCAAAAACTGTTTCGTTGATTAGTTTAGTCAATACGTGTACAGGTAATTTCATCTGGTTATGGCTTTCGACAACAGGAAGATGAGGATAGTTATCTGCATCTAATCCATTTACGATAAAATTCGCTTTTCCAGAAGTGATCGCTACTTGTTTATTTTCTAAAACTTCTAAAGTAAATGTTTCTTCAGGAAGTCTCCGAATGATTTCGCTAAAGAAACGTGCTTGTAAAACAATGGAACCAGTAGATTCGATTTGCATATTTGCTTTTTCGTTTTCAACAGACAAAAAAGTTTCAATTGATATATCAGCGTTGCTCCCCGTCAAAGTCAAACCTTCTTGTGTCAGTGTGATTTTTACACCTGTCAAAATAGGGATCGTGGTTTTGCTTGAAATAGCTCGTTGAACAGTTTGCAATTCCTGCATAAAGCTAGCTCGGTTTAAAGTAACTTTCATGATGTATCTCCTTTGAATGTTTGTTTATTTATTATTAGTTAAAAAGAATAATAAAAGTAATAGGGCATGTTGATTCTGTGGAAAACTCAAAAAACGTAAGAGAGAAACGAAAAAACAGCTGTGGAAAAAGTGTGTATAACTTTTGAACGTTTTTTTCTTTTATCCACATGCTATTTTCAGTTGATAGAATCGACAAATTAATTTAGTAAAAAGTTTTTGATTTCTGATACTTCATTTTGCATACTGACACTAGAATCCATCAGCTGCTGGATTTTTTCATGAGCATGGATAACCGTTGTATGATCCTTGCCACCGAATTCAGCTCCGATTTTCGGTAAAGAATTATCTGTGAGCTCACGTGCCAAATACATAGCGATTTGTCTAGGAACAACAATAGATTTGACGCGTTTCTTTCCTTTGAGATCTTTCAATTGGATGTGATAATACTTTGCCACTTCTTCTTGGATCTGCAGGATTGACAATTGAGGATGTCCTTTTCCTGATTTTAACGTTTTCAGTGCGTCTGCAGCTAGACTAGTCGAAATATCTTCACTATTCATCGCAGCAAAAGCTTGCACTCGAACAAGCGCACCTTCTAATTCACGAATGTTAGAATCAATTTGTCCTGCGATGTAGCTTAGTGTGTCATCTGGGATCTCTAGACGTTCAGCCGCCGCTTTTTTACGTAAAATCGCTGTTCTTGTTTCAAGATCCGGCGGTGTAATATCAACAGACAGCCCCCATGCAAAGCGAGAAACAAGGCGTTCTTGCAGTTTCGGAATCTCGTTTGGCAACCGATCACTGGTTAGTACGATTTGTTTCCCTTCATTGTACAAGGCATTGAAAGTATGGAAAAACTCTTCTTGCGTAGCTTCTTTTTCTGCAAAAAATTGAATGTCATCCACTAGCAGTAAATCAACATTTCGATATTCTTGACGGAACTCTTCTGCTGTTTTGTTTTGGATCGAATTGATGAAATCATTAGCAAAAGTTTCACTGCTTACATATTTTACTTTGGCATTAGGCTGACTTTGCAGCATTTGATGACCAATTGCATGCATCAAGTGAGTCTTACCAAGTCCCACGCCTCCATAAAAGAAGAGCGGGTTATAAATAGAACCTGGATCTTCTGCTACAACGAGCGCTGCTGCATGAGCCATCTGGTTTCCTTTACCAATGACAAACGTATCAAAGGTATATTTAGGGTTCAGCATGGCTTTTTTTAGCGGACTAGGTGCCACAACTTTTGGATTTTTTTCTTCTATAACTTCTTCTTGCTCTGCTTCTTCGCCAGTAATAAAGCGAGGGATAATCTCATTTCCTGATAACATATAACCGACTTCAACGATTTTTGTCGCCAGGTTTTTTTCCCAATATTCTTTATGAATCTTGCTAGGAACCTCAACAACGAGCTGGTTTTGATCAAGGGTTCGAGGGTTCGCTGTTTCGATCCATGTATTATAGCTAGCAGGCGATAAATCCTTTTGGTATGTTGCTTTTAATTCATTCCATAAAGCATCGAGGGATACCAT